>JAJDXM010000092.1 GCA_022823225.1 Gemmatimonadota bacterium | reverse complement strand
CGAGAGTGCCGAGGCGCCGGGCTGGCAAGGCGCGACGAAGGGCGAATAGCAGAGCTATTTGCCCGAGGAGCAACGCATAGCGGAGCCTCAAGGACCCAAATGTAAATAAAACATGACATTTGGTAATGTAGACATGACAGTTAGGTTCGGCGAGCGCAGCGGTCCAGCGCGGATGCATCGGTGCTCGAATAGCCGAGAAATTTCCGGGACGGGTCACTCGGATACGCCGTGCTCCAGGAAATGGAAAAACGGGGAACGCGCGCCTGTGCGCCGGCCGGCCGGTTCAGTAGAGCAGGTACGGCTCCGCGGATGCGGCAAAGTCGTCCAATCCGGCACCGAGGCCAAGCAGGATGTCATTCGCGTCCAGTCCCGCCTCCACGCCCTCCCGCAGCCCCGGGTTCCCCCACAGGATGTCGATCGGGGGCAGCGTCTCCTCGTACTCATAGGGTGGCTCGCGCCAGGCAAAGTCGCTCGGGGCGAGGGCGTTGGCTGCGACGAGGATCTCGATGGCGGTGCGGACCGGCTCAAAGGCGCGCGGGTCGGTGACGTGCAGCTGCGCGCCGCCGCACAGGGTGCCCGCGTGTTTCTGAAAGGTCGGCTCGAAGTGGCACGGGCGGAAGATGACGCCGGCGAGACGCGCGTCGGCGAGGCGGGCCACCAGTCGTGCGGGATCCAGCCAGGGAGCGCCGAAGAGCTCGAAGGGCAGGGTGGTGCCGCGGCCTTCCGAAAGGTTCGTGCCCTCGAGCAGCACCATGCCGGGATAGACCAGGCAGGACTTGGGCGAGGGCAGGTTCGGGCTGGGCAACACCCATGGAAGACCGGTATCTCGCCAGAACATGGAGCGGCGCCAACCGTCGCACCGGATGACCGCGAGGTCGCAGGCGATGCCGCGCTCTTCCTTCAGCCAGCACGCCATTTCGCCGCAGGTGAGGCCGTGCCGGAGGGGAACGGGGTGGAGTCCCACGAAGGACTCGTAGCCCTTCCTCGTCAGCGGCCCTTCGCGTTGTAGGCCGCCTATGGGGTTGGGGCGGTCCAATACAACGAACCGCACACCAGCCTCGGCACATGCCTCCATCGCAAGCGCCATCGTCCACACGAAGGTATAGACGCGGACACCCACGTCCTGGAGGTCGAAGAGGAGCGCGTCCAGGCCGTCCAGCATTTCCGGGGTGGGCTTGCGTACCTCTCCATAGAGTGAGTGAACGGGGAGGCCGGTGTGCGGGTCGGTATAGGGGTCCGATTCGATCATGTTGTCCTGCTTCTCGCCGCGGGCTCCGTGCTGGGGGCCGAAGAGGGCGCGGAGGTCGTAGCCCGCGACGCGGACGGCGTCGGCGGCGTGAGTCAGGGTTGAGGTCACCGAGGCGGGGTGCGCGATCAGTCCCAGGCGCGCATCGCTGAGCCCGAGCGCCACGTCGGCACCGCCGACAAGGCCGTCGAGACCAGGGGTGACCGAGCGGTGGCTCATCACCCGGGCGGAGCCTCACGCTGCCAGCAGAACGACCCGGCTGTCACCTGGTCAGGCCACACCAGGTTCGAGCCGAGGTCCCTCAATCCCCCTGCGGAAAGATCCTGGCGACGGTCATGTTCAGGGCCTCTCCGAGCTCCTTGCATCTCTCTTCGTCCATTCCGTAGGCGGAAAGCCAGACTCCCAGCTTCCATCGGTCCCCTTCACCCTCCATCTCTACATGTAGAACGCCGTCGTCGAGCGACGCTACCCTGCCCGCGAAGGCCCAGGGCCGGTCCGAGAGTACCGCCGAGCCATCGAGCGCCGCGCCACCGTCAAGGCGGAGGCTGAATGGCTCACCCGGCCCCGCGCGCACCACGCCGAGCCCGTCCGCTCCGAAGATCCTGTCCCAGACCTCTTCACGGGTGCCCGCGACCCACGGACGGGCGCTCATCATGGCGCGCCGCACGCCCGGGTGGCGTTCCACGCAGTGCTTGAGGTTCCAGAGGAAGAAGCGCCAGCCGTTCTGCATCATGTGGAACGCGTCGTCCCAGGACGGATCGGCGGAGAGCCCCGAGTTCACGAGGTCGAGCCGCGTGGTCCCGCCGAGATCGGTCAGGCGGTAGTCGAGCGCCATGGCTCCGGCCTCCGGGGACGCGCCATCGGATGGGTCCGGGCCTGGACCCTCGGCCGGGTTCCGGTCGACCAGGTGCAGGTGGTGTGGCGGCTGCCAGCTCGTGATCCAGCTGGTCCACTCCGCGTTGCCACCCCACGAGAACGTCTGATGTCCGCCAACCCCCGGCCTGGCGGAGGCAGACGGCGAAAACCAGTTTGCGAGCGCCCCACCGTCGGTAATCGCGCGCCATACGGCGTCCGGCTCCGCCGCGACCTCGACCGACAACTCGATGTTGCGGGTGCCGGACGGCTCCGCAGTGGGCGGTTCGGTCTTCTCGGCGTTGTCCGCCGTCACCTCCCGTCGTTCCCCGTGCCGCGTGACAGCGCTCTGAAGTACTCCGCCACGAGCGCCTTGTATTCGTCCGGGACTTCGCCGGCCCTGTAGAGGAGGATCTCGTTCTCCTCGTCGATGGCGAAATCGCGCCGCAGCTGGAATTCAAACTGCTTCATGCCCTCCACCAGCTGGCTCTGCAGCCGGAGGACCTCTTCGGGGTCGTCGTAGGTGGCGTTGCGGTCCAGCGCGCGCATGGCGTCGAGCATGGTCTGCAGGTCCCGGGGGTCGGCACCGAGACGCTCGATCAGCGCGGCCAGATCCTGAACCTCGTCGATCCGCTCCCGGACCTCCCGGCGCATCTGTCGGATGTCGTCCGGGTCGAAGTTGCGGGGTCCACCCCACCCCAAACGGTCGCCCGCCCGATAGTCGCCACCACGGTAGTCGCCACCACCCTGGGCTCCTCCACGTTGATCGGCGCCCTGCTGCTGGCTTCCCTGCTGCTGGCCACCCTGCTGCTGACCACCTTGCTGCTGGCCACCCTGCTGCTGACCACCCTGCTGCTGGCCACCCTGCTGCTGACCCTGCTGCTGGCCCTGCTGTTGCCCCTCTTGCCCCTGTTGCTGGCCCTGCCCCTGACCTTGCTGCTGACCCTGCTCTTGCCCCTGCTGCTGCCCCTCCTGCCCCCGGTTCTGGGCCCCCTCCTGGAGGCGGCGCTGCGTTGACTCGAAGCTGCGGAGCAGATCCTGGGCCCTCTCGACCGCCTCGACGCGCGAATCCTGCTGGGCGCCGCTCTGAACGGCCTCTTCCGCTTCCTGGAGCCTGTTCTGCAACGACCGTATTCCCTGGGCGGTCTGGTCCTCGAAGGCCTTCGCGTTGTTCTCGTAGTCGGGGCGACCCACGAACCCCCGGGAATACTGCAGGCGTTCCCTCAATTGGGTGTCGCGAATGGTGGAGGCTGCCGCCTCCAGTTCGTCGGCTCCCGGCAGGCCGTCGCGTCTGGCGTTTCGTGCGAGCTGGTCCAGCTGGGAGAGCAGTTCGCCGGCGTCCTCGGCCATGGCCTCCTTCTGCTCGATGACATCCCACACCTGCTCGGCGGTGGGGCGGTTCTCCGAGTCCATCTCGCTCATCTGCCGCTGCACCTCCGCCTGCTGGCCAGCCAACTCGTCCGCGCGCTGGCGGGCTTCCGACAGATCTCGCTGGAGACGGTCGTCCTGCACTCCCTCCAGCTCGTCGCGGGCCCGGCGAAGCCGGTCGAGGGCGGACTGGGAGTCGGCGACCCCGGCGGTTCCGCCGTTTGCGGCTGACCGGCGCATATCGTCGGCAGCCTGCTGCAGCTGCCGCGAGATGTCTTCCAGTTGCCGATTGCCGGTCTCGCGCGAAAGCTGCTCGAGCCGCCGCGCCTCCTCCTCGGCTTCTTCGGCCAACCCCCTGGCGGCATCGCTCCCGCCGCCCTGCTGGCCCTGCTGGGCCGCCGCGCGGCGTCGCTGCCGCTCCAGTTCCTGCTCCTGGCGGCGGGCGAGCTCTCGCAGCTTCTCCAGCGCTTCGTCCACGGCCTGGTCGGAGGTCTCCTGCTGGCTGCGCTGAACGGTCTCGTATTGGTTGCGCAGGGCGTCGGTCTCGAGTTCGAAGAGGTCGGCGAGGTCCTCCGCATTGGGTCCCTGCTGGCCGCCGCCACCGCCGCCCTGCTGCTGTTGGCGCTCCATCGATACAAAGCGCTCATAGGTCTCCTCGGCCTTCTGCAGCTGCACCAATGCCCGCTGTTCGGGGGAGATCGCGCCGCCCGGACTCAGTGCGCGGAGCGAATCTACCGCCTCGTTCATCGACTCCACGGCGATCGGCAGGGCCTCTGCGATAACCTGGAAGGTTTCGTCCGCACCGACGATTCCGCGGTTTACGATCCGCTGCCGGAGCGTCTCCACCTGCTCCCGGAGCCGCTCCTGGTTCAGCGCGATGCTGACGACGTTTTCTTCCCAGTTCTCGGGAGTGTAGCTGTCCCGGTCGCGCAGGATGTTGAAGCTGGCGGCGATGATCTGCTTCTGCAGATTCGACAGATCCTGCTCCATGTCGCCGCCGCCACCCCCACCCCCGCCACCACCTCCGCCACCGCCCTCGGCTTCCCTGTAGTCGCGGCCGAAGGGACGGATCTGCAGGAAATAGATGTCGCTCAGGGCTTCACCCGGCGTGGGCGCGTTGTCGCGTGCCACTCCGTGGTAGGCGACAAGATCCCCGGTGTTGAGCTCGTATTCCTCCAGGAAGAAGGTGTGCCCGGCCGTCACCTCGGTCAGGGGCGCCCCCGAGGAGTGGATTCTCAGCGTGTCGGACGGACCCCCGTTGACATTGAAGACCAGCAGGATTTCGGCGACCCCCAGGTCATCTTCAGCCTGGGCCTCGACGAACACCTCCTCGATCGAACTCACCTGGATGTCGCGTCCGGGTTTGCGGAAGGAGATGGACGGCCCCCGGTCGTGCAGCACGTCGATCCGGTAGTCCGGGGCGCCGGCTACCCAGACACCGTCCCGGGCAGGGAACTTGATGCCGTAGAAGCCGGGCTCACGCACGGTGAAGGAACCCTGGAAGGTGCCGTCCTCCCCGGCCTGCATCGAGATTGTGTCGCCGGAGTCCATCACCAGCCGGGCGCCGGGGACCTCGAGCGTGGGTGTGACCGTCAACTCGACGCGCGTTCCGGCCAGCGCCGCCACATCGCCGCCGAATTCAAAGCGGCGTGGAGCCATGCCGGTGTAGCGCGGGAAGTGATAGACCATCTCCAGCCGGTCCACGGCGGGAAGGTCCACGACAGCGAGGGTGAAGGTGCCGGACCGAACACCGTTCGCCTCGACATGGTAGGTGGTTTCCTCGGCGACGTTGAGGAGCAATCCCTCGTAGCCGCCGGTGCCGTCGTCGATCATGGAAAGCGCCGTGTAGCCGGTCTCGCCTTCGGCACGGGAGTAGAGAACCACGTCGTCGGTGGCGAAGCCGTGCGCGATGGCCTTGACCAGGAGGTCCGAGTTCCTGGAAATGACCGTGTCGCCGGGCTGGACCGACACGCTGTAGGGGTTGGCGGACTCCGCCGTGCGGACGGGGAAGAAGAGCGCGTTCATGCCGTGGCGCAGGAAACCGGGGCCCAGCAGGAGCAGCAGCAGGGACACGAGGGCCAGCCCGCCGAGCACCCCGACCGAGCGTCGCATGGACGTCTCCTCGATGCGCTTCCCGTAGTTGATCCGGCGGCACTGGTGCACCGCGCGCCTCACCAGCTCGACCAGCAGCGGCGACTCCTCCATCCCGTCGTCACCGGCCGACTCGACCGCCGCCAGCAGTTGCGACTTGAGCGAGGGTTCATGCTCTTCGAGGTAGAGCGCGACCTGCTCGTCGGATACCGGGCGAAGCAGCGGCCAGACCACCCACCGGACCAGGCAGAACGCGATCACGCCCCAGAGCACGACCCGCATCGCGACGATGACCTCCGGCTGGAAGCGCAGCGCCTCCAGGCTGCCCGCGGATACGAGGAAGGTCAGCAGGGCTCCGGCCACCGTCAGGGCAAGCCCTCGCAGCAGGAGCTTCAGTCGCCAGCGCCGCCGGACCCGGCTGACGATCCGCAACAGCTCTGCCCGGGTTCTCGCGTTGCGCCATATCGACATGTTGCCCCCCCTGTCAGTCACACGATCTGTCACGCGCCGGGGACCTTCCCCCCGGTAACATTCACGGTGCGCCCGGAATCCGCCAGCGGCACAGCCACCTCTTCTTTGACCCGGTGCCGGGACAAACCGTTGGACAGCAGGGTTTCCGAGACCATTAGCAGGAAGGCCGCGGCAAGCAGGTAGCGCCAGAAGGATTGGCTCTTCTCGAAGTCCTCCTCGCGGACATCCACACCTCCCTCCACCCCCACCGCCTGGCCGCCATCGGCCTCCGCTCCGGAGACGGTGCTTCCCACCGACGCCAAAAACGCCTCGACATCCATCTTCGACAGATCCGATTCGGACACGTCGACGTTCACGGCGAGCGCAGGAGGATGATCCACCCGCTGCCCGGGTGGCCTGATCTCCCAGATTCCCCGCTGGTCCAGCTCCAGGAGCGGTCTGGCCGGATCCAGCGGGACCGATCCTCCGCCGGGTTCCATGGCCACCGCCCCGTCCGGGATCTCCCACGATCCCGCCGTCTCGGCCAGGCTGCCGAGGTTGACCGTCGAGCCGGCCAGGTGCCAGGGCATCACTTCGCCGCGCCGGCTCAGATACCGCGTGACCCGGTGCACGAAGGGGAGATAGACGGGCTGCAGAGCGAGATTGTTCCAGAAGCGGTCCAGCCCGGAGGCCCAGACGAGCACGCGCCCCGTTCCGCGCCGGCCCTCCACGAGCGCAGCCGAACCGTCGTCGAACCTTGCGAGCACCTGGCCGTCGGTCGGAGTCAGGGTTCGGGTGCGGTAGAAGACCGCCTGGGAAAAGTCCCCCGAGCGCGGACCGCGGAATGCCTCGAAGATGGCATGGTCGTAGTCGAGGAAGCCAAGGCGGCGCTCGCCGCCGGTCCCCGACACGGGTCCCACGGTGGCAGGCAGGAACTCCTGATGAACCGAAGGCACGCTCGAGCGTTCGCCGAGGGCGATCAGCAACCCCCCGCCATCCTCCACGAACGCCCGCAGCCGGTCGCCCTGTGTGCCGCCGGGAAAGGGCCCGCCGTTCAGGATCACCACTTCGGTGCCGTCGAGTGCATCTTCCCCGGGCAAGCCCCGGGTCACGGTGGCCGCGAAACCCGCGCCCTCAGCGATTCCGAGGGCGCCGCGCAGGTAGAGATTGGAGTCCCCCGGCCCCAGGGCATCGGCCACGGCTACATCCAGGTCGCCGCCGGGAGACGCCACGAAGTTGAGCGTATTGTCCTGCTCGAGCCCTGTCGCGGCCGTGCCGGCCAGCCGCATCTCGCCCCGCGTGAAGGGCGCGGTCACGGTAAACGGCGCGAATTCCACCGCCGCCGCCCCCCCGCCGTCCACGCGCACCGCCACCGTCTCGACATCGGTTTCGTCCACCGCAAGCGTCACCTCCGCGTCCGACGCCGCGGCCCCCGTGTTCACGAGCCGCGCCCTCACGGTAACCCGGTCCCTTCGCCCCGCACTCTCGCGCCCAAGCTCGAGGTCCGTGAGCGCAAGATTCTCCGACTCCGCCCCCTCGATGACGACGTTCTCGACGACCGTGCCCTCCGGCAGCGTCGCGTCCGGGTCGGGGCTCCACGCGGTCCGCTGAAAGTCGCTTACGAACACGACGCGGCGGCGCGGCAAGGTGGAGGCCGCCAGCGTGGTCGCGGCCAGCTTGACGGCTGGCGCGAGGCGGGTGGCCAGCGAGGTCGTGCCGAGCGTGTCGAGCGTCGCCAGAATGCGTGCGGGGTCCGGGATCGAGCGGTGCACGAGCCGCGGCGTCTCCGAAAACACGATCAGCGAAGCGCGATCACGGGGACGCAGCGAACCGACCACCGACCTGGCGTGCGTCACGGCCCGCTCCCAGTGGTCTCCCATCTCCATCGAGTACGAGTTGTCGAGTAGGACGACCACCTCTTCGGGCCCGGGTCCGCCCACCGACGCCAGCATTCCCCCCCGCACGAAGGGCCTCGCGAAGGCCGCGATCAGCAGCGTCAGCGCGGCCAGCCGCATGATCAGCAGAAGCCAGTGCCGAATCCGCCGCTTCGAGGTCTCCTGGAAGGGGATCCTCTGCAGGAACATCAGGGAGGGGAACCGGATCGGCTTGCCGCGCTCCTGCCGCGTCAGATGAATGAGGATCGGCACCGCCAGACCGGCGAGTCCGATCAGGAAGAGGGGCGTCAGGAATCCCACCGGCGCCTACCTCTCCGCCCCCAGGCGTGAAGCGGAGCCTCTGGTCGTCTTCTGGCGGAATGCGAGGTAGGCGTAGAGTGCCTCGTCCAGGGGCTCGCCGGTGTTTATCAGCACGTAGTCGACCCCGTGCCTGCCGAAGTGGCGGCCCAGGGCGTCGATGTGGTCGCGCACCTGCTTCTGGTAGGCGTCCGCGTACTTCTCCGGCGTCACCGGGAGGAGTTCGCGCGTCTCCAGGTCCTGGAAGTTCGACGCCTGCGTGAACGGAAAATCGATCTCGGCCGGGTCGAGGAGGTGGAAGGCGGCCACATCGTGCCCCTGCGCCCGGAACAGCCCCAGCGCGGCAGCGATCTCCTCGGCGTCGTGGTAGAAGTCGGAGACGACCACCATGATGCCCCGGCGCCGGAATGTGTTCGCGACCCGCGCCAAAGGCCGGTCCCATTCACCCTCCTTCTCGGCCCTCACCCGGGCCACCGCGTGCAGCACCTTCTCAAGGTGTGCCGCCGAGGGACGCACATGCTCCACCACGTCGGAATCGAAAGCGTAGAGCCCCACCCGATCCTTCTGTCCCGCCGAGAAATAGGCGAGGCTCGCGGTCAGGAAGCGGGCGTAGTCCAGCTTTGAAATCTCGTCCGACGCGTAGCCCATGGACGCCGACATGTCGAGCAGAAAGCCCACATCCGCGTTGGTCTCCGCCTCGAACTGCTTGATGAAGAACCGGTCCGTCCGCGCGTAGAGCCGCCAGTCGATCCTGCGGATGTCGTCGCCGGGCATGTATTCGCGGTGCTCGGCGAAATCGAGGCTCACCCCCAGGTACGGAGAGCGGTGGATCCCCTGCAGGAACCCGTCCACCACGGTCCGGGCCAGGAGCAGCAGGTTGTCGATGCGCGCCAGGACCCTGGGGTCCAGGAACGTCGCCCGCGCCGAGGCCGTTTGGTTGGCCACGGCAGTCAGATGACCCGGCCGGGCGAACCCGTGCCGCCCGTCACAATGCCCATCGCCGCCCTACATCCCCGACCGGGGCATCGGCACGGCCTTCAGCAGCATGTCGATCAGCTCGTCGGTGGTGCGACCCTCGGACTCGGCGTGGAAGTTGGTGATGATCCGGTGCCGCATCACGGGGAGCGCAAGCGCCCGGATGTCATCGAAACTCACCGTCAGGCGCCCCTGGGTGAGCGCGCGCGCCTTCCCCCCCAGGATCAGGTACTGCGCGGCCCGCACGCTTGCCCCGTAGCTGATCCACTTCTTCACGAAATCGTGGCTACCGTTCGGGCTGGGCCGGCTGGCGCGCACCAGGTTGACGGCGTAGCGCATGACCGGCTCGGCGACCGGCACGCGCCGCACCAGGTCCTGGAACGCGATCATGTCCTCCTGCGACACCACCGGGCTCAGCTCCGGCTCGACCTCGTCGGTCGTCTCCCGCACGACCTGCATCTCCTCGTCCTCCTCCAGGTGCTCCATGCGGATGTGGAACATGAAGCGGTCGAGCTGCGCCTCCGGGAGCGGGTAGGTCCCCTCCAGCTCGATCGGGTTCTGCGTGGCGAAGACGTAGAAGGGGGGATCCAGCTCGTAGGTGTTCGCCTGCACGGTGACCCGGTGCTCCTGCATGGCCTCGAGGAGCGCGGCCTGGGTCTTGGGCGGCGTGCGGTTGATCTCGTCGGCGAGCACCACGTTGGCGAAGATGGGCCCGGGCGCGAACTCCAGACCGCGGGTGCCGTCCTCGCGCTGCTGGATGATGTCCGTGCCGGTGATGTCCGAAGGCATCAGGTCCGGCGTGAACTGGATGCGCGAGAAGTTGAGGTCGAGCACCTGCGCGATCGAGTGGATGAGCAGGGTCTTGGCCAGCCCCGGCACGCCGACCAGGAGGCTGTTGCCGCCGACCAGCAGGGTCAGGAGTGTGTGTTCGACCGCCTCTTCCTGCCCCACGATGATCTTGCGGACCTCCGAGAGGATCTTCTCACGGCCCTCCTGGATACGCTGGGCGAGGGCCACGTCGGCCATGGGTTCGACTGCTGCGGGGTTCCGGGTTTCTGTCGGCAAGGGGATCACCTCGGGAGACTGTCGGTTGTAGGCGTGGATGACTGTTGGTCGGCCCGGCCGCGCGGAGGGTTGCCGCGGCCGGCCGGCCCGCTATCGGTTGAGTGCATAGATCACGTAATTGACACCGAACTTGTAGGCTTCGTTAGAAAGATCGATCGGCAGGAATCCCCGGTCGGAGTACTCCCAGTAGTCGCCGATGTCGTTGTTGAAGTTGGCGATCACCATCAGCCGGCCGTTGGGATCGTTGTCCTCGTGAAGCCCCAGGAACACGGGCGTGTACTGCCGGAAGGTCGGCGGGGGCAGGTCCAGGCTCTCGATCTCGAAGAAGGAATTGAAGATCGGCTCGTCGACCTCCAGTTCCACGAACTGGTGCCCGGGAAGGATCGCCTGGAAGATCGTCGCCACCCGGTTCCATTCCCGGGCGCTGCGGAAGTCGTCCAGGATCAGGAAGCCGCCCTTGAGGAGGTAGTCCGCGAGGTTCTCGACCTCCTCCGCGGTGGGGACCCACTCGCCGGGCTCGGACACGTAGGCGATCGGGTGGCGGTGCAGTTCGGGGTCGTCCGCGTCGATGATGTTGGTTCCCTGCATGTTCGGCCCCAGCAGGGAGATCTCGTTCAGGATCTTGATGAAGTTCTCGTCGGCGTAGGGATAGTCGTGCGCCCACCCGGGACCGCCCCCGCGCCCGAATCCGCCCCCGAGTCCGCCCCTGAACGAATTGAACCGCACCCGCACGAACGTGTAGGCGCCGTTGTAGGGCAGATTGCCGAAGTCCTGGGGAAGGAGGGCGGAGTTGCCCGTGGCCGCGCGGGATTCAGGCGCGGGTCCGGAGGCGGTGGGTGCCGTCGGGGAGTCGGTGCCGGCGCCGGGCGCCGCCGGACCCGAAAGCACAGGAACGGCCATCGCTGCCAGAATGACCCCCGACCACCTCACCGCCCCGGCCCCCCGCGTCTCAGCTCCAGCAGCAACTCCAGGGCCTCTTCGTAGTTTGGCGCGATCTCCAGCGCGGCGAGCACCGCCCTGCGTGCCTCGGCAGGGTCCCCCTTCAGGTGCAGGACCCGCGCCAGCTGGTAGTGTGCGGCGGCGCGGTCGACCGGGCGCAGCGCGATGACGGCGCGCCGAGCGGTGGCCGCGCCCTCCAGGTCGCCGGCCGCCTCCATCAGCGTGGCCAGGCGCTCATGATCCCCGATCGCGTAGGGGTGGACGTGCGCGAGATCGCGCAGCGCCTCCGCCGCTCCCGCCGTGTCGCCCGTGGCCTCCAGGAGCGTGCCCAGCGCGATGCGCCCGTCGTAGTGGCTCTCGTTGAGGCGCAGCTGGCCGCGGTAGTGGCCGATCGCGGCCGCGGTGTCGCCCTGCTGCTCGCGGATGCGGCCCAGGAACCAGTGGGCGCCGTTGCCACCGCCGTACTGCGGGAAGAGGTCGAGCGCAGCTTCGAGGTGCGCCGCCGCTTCCGTCAGTCTGCCCTCGGCGAAGAGAGCCTGTCCGGCGGCCATCCTGGCGACGAAGCTGCGCGGGTTGAGCGCGGCGGCGGCCTGCAGTTCGGGGATCGCCGGGAGCGCTCCCATATCGGGCATCTCACCGTCGACCGAGGAGAGCGCCGACGCGAAGCGGTCCTTCAGAAAGTCCTCGAAATCGCCGTCGAAGTCCTCCAGCCGCACGCCCAGCGCCCTCTCGAACGCCTGCGCGTTGGTTGCGCCGTCGCGATAGGCCCGCAGCATCTCGACGATCGCCGGAAAGCCGTGGCGCGCCTCGATCAGCTCGAAGACCAGCGACGCCTGGTAGTAGCTCTGCACCACCTCGCCGGGGTGTCGCGGGCTGGAAAACCCCTTGTCCAGCTCGCTGACCGGCCGCATGTCCCCGGTGGCGAGCGCCCGCACGAAGCCGACGCTGGCCTGGTGCCCCCAATGCGGGTTCGCCTTGCGCTGCTCGTGCACCGCCAGCCCTTCGGAGAACCACCGGGGCACCTCGTTGTCCGAAACCGCGAGGTGGAAGGAGTGCGCGATCTCGTGCCAGAGCGTGGAGGCCCAGTTGAAGTCGCCCCGGTCGCGGGCGGCCGGCGAATCGATCGCCAGGGCAGGGCCGAAACTCACACCCAGCGCCCCGATCCCGACCAGCCCGACGGTGCGCACCGAGAAATCGGCGTGGCGGGGATAGACCTCGACCCGGATCGGGTCTTCGAGGGCCGTGCCGTACCGCGCCGACATCTCCGCCCAGGCTTGTTCCACCAACGGGACCATGTAGGGGGCCAGGAGATCCGCCTCCGACTCGTGGAGCACCAGCGTGAAGTTCGGCGTCTCGACCGTCCGGTATTCCCCGAAGGTGTCCAGCAGGTCCAGCGTGTTCTTGAACCAGAGGTTGAAGGGATCGCCGGCGAACGCGCCGACCAGGTTGATCCGTCCCTCCTCGACCTGTCCCAGACGGACCTGATTGAGTCCGGCGAGACCGTGCGCGGTCCAGCTGCGCGGGTCCGCCTCGGCTGCCTCCTGGGCAAAGGAGAGCGCGTCGGCGTATTTCCGGTGGTCGGCGGCAAGCTCCGAGACGACCACCAGCGACGGGGCGGGCGTGGGCGTGAGGCTGCGGACCCTTTGCATGACCTCGCGGTAGCCGTCCTCGTCGCCGGACAGGTGCGCGATGGCGGCGCGCGTGCCCAGCGCTTCGAGGTCGCCCGGGTTGACGTCGAGCGCGTTCTCGACCTGCTCCAGAGCGCCCGCGCGGTCACCCTGCAGGAGGCGCAGACGGGACAGGAGGTTTCGCGCCCCCGTCAGGTTCGGGTTGGAGGCAAGGGCCGCTTCGAGGCGCGCCTCGGGATCCCCGCCCCCCTCCAGCCGGGCGACGCGGGCCAGGCCATAGTTCGCCGCCGCGTGGGCCGGGTTCTGTTCCAGCACGAGTCCGAAGGCCGCCGCCGCCCCCCTCGCGTCGTAGCGCTCCAGGAAGAGTTCTCCGATCGCCAATTGGCCCGCGTGGTCGCGCAGTCCGGCGGCGACGGCCTCGTCCAGCGCCAGCACGGCGTCGTGGGCGTACTCGTAGTTCCACCGCGACAGGTACAGCATCGCCCGTCCCACCGCCGTGAGCTCGGTGGCCGAAAGGGGCACTCCCCGGTTGTAGTAGTCGATGAAGCCGTCAAAGAGCCGGTGCGCCTCGTCGCGGTCGCCGTACCTGTACCGCAGGATCCCGAGTTCGACGCGGGCGAGCGCCCCCGCCTCCCCCCCCTCCCCCGACCCCTCCACCAGCACGGCCGCCGCCTCCGCCACGCGGCCCACATCCATGAGACTCGCGCCCAGCAGCGCCCGCGCGCCCCGCGTCCCCGCCTCCACCCCGCTCTCGGCGGCCTCGATCGCGCCCTCGTAGTCCCCGGTCTCGCGCAGCGCGGTCACCCACCCGGACAGCGCGGCGGCGTTCCCGGCGCGGGCCTCGCCGCGCAGGGCGCGCACGGCTTCGTCGTACCGCCCGGCCCGCAGCGCCGCGAACCCGGCGGCTTCCGGCGGCGCCTCCTGAGCCGCCGCGGCTTCCGCGTGCGCCCACGCGGCCACCAGGACCGCGAAGACCGCCACGGCCGACCCGCGGCGCAACCGCGGAGGCGCCACGCCCCGTGGAAGCGCCATGCCCACACTGCCCCGGCGCATCCTCAGCCGCTCCCCCCCGCGGCGCGGATTTCGCGGTTCTTGAGCGCCAGCTCCACCAGCAGGTCCTCCAGCTCGTTCTCGTAGCGTTCCAGCGGGAGCTGCGCCTTGATGGCCCGCAGGTCCGAGATCCTCTCCTCGATCGCCGCCTTCTCTTCGAAAAGTGCCCTCAGCTCGGGGGTCACGGCGCGGTCGCCGGCGGCGCCGTCCATGGACACGAGAAACACGCGGTTCGCAAGCGAGCCATCGCCTTCCAGCGCGTCGGGCTCGCGGGTTCCGACGGCGTCGCCGTCGTCGTCCAGCATGGCGTGTTCGGTCAGCAGACGCCGGTCGCTCTCGTATTCGCGCACGACCTCGCGGAGCGCGTAGCCGTAGGCCTCCAGCATGGAGACGCGCTCGTCCTTGTCGACATCGGCGCCGTCGTCGGCGAAGGCGTCCACGAAGTACAGGCCGAAGCGCGTGACGTTGCGCTCCCATCCGCTCCCGGTCGCGGTGATGATCGTGCGGTTCGGCCCGGAAAGCTCCTGGATGAAGGGCCCGGAGGCGCTCGTGGTGTTCACGAAGGTGATGCGGCGGTCGCCGAGCGGCGCAAGGAGCGCGTTCATGTCCGATGGCGTGAGATCCGGACCCGGTACGTTGAACCGCGCGATCCCGTCGCGGAAGCTTCCGTGCCCCACCAGGAGTACGACCAGCTCGTCGGCGGGCGCCATCGCGTCGGCCAGATCGCCGAAGGCCGCGCGCACGTTTTCGGCGCTCGAGCGGGCCCGGATCCGGGTCGGGTCCAGCTCGGTGGACTCGGACAGGTAGATGATCCGCTCGTCGGGCACCCCGTACTTCTCGGTGGCGGCGTCGGCGAACCGGCTCAGCCACCCGTGAAACGCCTCGGTGAATTCGGGGTCGCCGCCGAGCCCCGAAATCATGACGATATGCGTGTTCTGCGCCTGCACCGACGCGGGGAGGAGCGTGGCGGCCGCCAGCGCCGCCGCCCACCGGCTCACGCCATCCCCCGCTTGCGGCGGTACGCCCATTCCGCGCCGAGCACGCCGGCCAGGAACAGGAAGAGGATCGGCATGTCCCAGAGGTCGCGCTCCTCGGTGACGGTGACCCCGCCGCCGGTGAAGCGCAGGTCCTCGGGGAGCTCGTCGGCGCTTTCGGGCGTGTAGTACCGGCCGCCGGTTTCGTCCGCGACCCGCTCAAGAAGACTCCGGCGCTGGTAGGGATCGCGGAACTCCTCGATCCCGGGGGCCACGCGCAGGCTCGTTGCGGCGGTTCCCAGGCTGGTCGTGTCGCGCCCGGCTTCGACCGAGACCTCGTAGATCCCATCCATCTCCGGTGTGAACGACGCCGTGTACTTTCCGTCCTCCGAGACCGACCACTCCATGGGAACCTCGTGCACATCGCCAATGGGTGTGGTGACCTGTGCGTTGACCGCGGCGCCGTTCACTTCCACGAACCCGGCGTCGAGGACTGTGGCCTCCAGCGTGACCGGCTCGCCCGCTTCCACCGAAGCCCGGTCCGGCGCCGCCTCGACGGGGTCCGGGGTCTCGGTCACGACCCACCGCAGGAGTTGTTGCCAGAAGGTCTCGTGGCTCTGATCCTCAATGGGGACCGTGGCGTCCATCTGCCAGAGCCAGGTGTCCTGCACGCCCAGCACCAGCGCGCGGCCCTTGCCGTACCTCTGAAAGGCGAGAACCACGCGGTCGGCGGGGTCGCCGGCGCCCGCGACGACCGATCCCCGGAGAAGCTCGGTTGCGCCGGGCTTGAGCTCCGTGATCAGGTTGGTGGTCGATACGGCGGGGAGTGTATCCCAGCGCTCGGCGGAGTTCTCGGCTGAGCCGTCGATCCTCGTCACCGGATGGTTCACGCCGGCCGGAGTGGGAGCCACCTTGACGAAGACGAGCCGCTCGGTGGGGGTGGCCGCGGTGGGCTCGGGGATCACCACCGGGAGGACGTCTTCGAGCGGCGTCCCCTTGTAGCCGCCGTCGGCAAGGGCGCGTCGTCCGCCCAGCATGAGCAGGGTGCCGCCGCGCTCGCTCACGAAGTCCGCGATCATTTCGAGCTGATCGTGCGTGAAGAAGCTGGCCTCGACGGACCCGAGGATGAGGGCGCGGTACCGGTACAGCTCGTCCCGGGTGGTCGGGAACCCGGCGAGGAGCTCGAGCGCGTCGTCAAGGTTGCGCCGGAAGAACTTGTTTTCGGCGGTGCGCTGCAGCAGCACGACCTGGAGGTTCTCGTCGTCCTTCACCGCGCGCAGCATGAAGGCGACCTCGTGCCGCGGCTCGCCCTCGAAGTAGAGGATCTTCTCGGTGCGGTCGCGGACCTGAACGACGGCGCGCAGGGCGTTGTTCTCGAGGACCCGTTCGTCCGGCTGCGCCGCAACGCGAATCGTGAGCTCCCGCGCGCCGGGGTTCTCCAGGGTCATCGCAACCGGGGCCACCAGCGGCTGGCCGTCGTCGGGAAGGGTGATCTCCTCGGTCGTGACGATCCGGCCCATGTCCTCGACGACGATCTGCGCGATCCGCCCACGATAGCCGCGCGCATCGACCACCACGTTGATGATCATGGAGTTGCCGGCGAGGGAGGTCGCGGGAACGTCGGCGCGGCTCACCTGCACATCCGCGTCCATCGCTTCGTCACCGAGCCCCACCGTGAAGACCGGCACCGATGCCGCGCGGAGCGGAAGCAGCGCCTCCCCGATGGTCTCCTCGGTGTTGTCGCCTCCGTCCGAAACGACCACGATCGCCGAGAGCGGCACCCCCTGCAGCCCGTCGCGCGCCTGTGTGAGCGCGCTGCCGAGCCGGGTGCGGCTGCCATCGAAGCCGAGCTCACCCACCCCGCCAGCGCGTGAGGCGGCCGCCGAGAAGCGGAAGTAGCGGATCGCGAAGCCCTCGTCCAGCGCGGTGATCAGGTCGCCCTCGGGATCGAGCAGTTCGAGCGCCTTGTCCGCGCGCGAGGTGCCGTCCCGGTCGTCGATGGTCATGCTGCGGGAGTCGTCGACGAGCACGGCGAGGAAGTTGCGCTGCGGCACGATGGAGGTCAGGACCAGTGCCGGCTGCATGACCATCAGGAACAGCACGAGGAGGAGCGCCGCGCGGAGCGTCCCGAGCACCCACCGGTCGGTGCGGCTGCTGCGGCCCCGCGCCATGACGTAGCTGAGCACGGCCGGCACCCCGAGCACGACGGCCGCAAGGGCGACCAGCGTCAGCGGCCAGGTGGACAGGAAGGTCAGTTCGCCCTCCTGAAAGAGCACCGGCCGGTACTTGAAGAGGAATTCGAAGAGGCCGGTCATTTCCGCCCCGACGCCGTTGCGGCGCCCGCCCGCCGGCCCGCCCGCTCACGGTAGTGGATGCCCATACTGTTAATGACTCATTGCGTACACGATCATGTTGACGCCCATCTGGAATGCAAAGGTTGAGTACTGCAGAGGGTAATCGGGTTGCTCCGCCCACTCCCACGCGTCCCCGAGATCCGTGTTCCAGTTGATGATGACCATCAGGCGGCCGTCGTCGTCCTCAATGCCCTTCACGTAGGGCACGTAGCCGTCGCGTTCCCAGGTCGCGCCTCCCCAGAACCGGCCGTAGGCGGGAACCTGGAGGATCTCGTCGATCTCGTAGAAGGTGTTGAAGACGGGGTGGTCGAGCTCCAGGTCCTTGATCGGACGGCCCGGGAAGACGAGCCCCATCTGGTATTCGAAATTCGCCCACTCCTGCGTCCCCCAGAAGTCGTCGATCACCAGGAATCCGCCCGCCAGCAGGTAGTTGCGCAGGCCCTCGACCTCGGGCGGCGACATGTTCATATAGCCGACCTCGAGAGCGTACAGGAACGGGAAGTGGCGGATGTTGTCGTCGGTGAGAAGGATCGCGTTCTCGTCGTCGTAGGCGTCCAGATTGGTGAGCCGCTTGAGCACGGTGAGGAACTGGCGGTCCGACTTCGGATAGTCGATCGCCCACGACTGGCCCCGCCCGCCCCGGCCGCCCCGCCAGGAGCTGTAGGCCGCGCGGGTGAAGTAGAATTCGTGCCACTCGCGCGGGTATTGCATTGCGAGCGCTTCGCGGCCGGGATCCAGGCGGAGGACGCCGGGCTCCGGGAACACGCCCGGTGTGCCAGGAGACGCTTCACCGCCGCCGGGGCCGAATCGCAGGACGCCGGGCGGAGCGGCAGTCCCGAAAGCGGCGGATCCATCCGCCCCGCCGGAGGGCCCCGCAAGACCCGCCTCTTCCCCGGCGCTCCCGGACAGGTGCACATTCACCGCGATTCCCAGGACGCCGCTGACGGCCGCCAGCACCAGCCAGGACCGTCGTGATCGGCGCCACGCCAATCGCCGCTGTCCCGCCAGCCGTCCGCGAACCGTTCGAATGCCTCCCACCGGCGTCTACCCCCCTTTCTTCTTCCGTTTCCCTCTGTAGGCCAGCCGGATCGCGAAGAGCCCGGCCAGCGTGACCGCCGCAACCAGCGGCCAGAAGGTGTCGGCTCTGACCTTCCAGTAGTAATGGAGGACACCCAACCCCCCTGCAACGTAAGCCAACCGGTGCAGCCGCTGCCAGCGCTTGCCCAGTCTGCGGATCCATCCCCGGGTGGACGTGACCGCCAGCGGCACCATCAGAACGAGCGCGGTGAACCCGGCGGTGATGTAGCGGCGCTCCAGCACGTCGTCCAGGATCAGCCCGAGCGCGAAGAAGTAGTCCAGCCCGGCGTAGGAGAGGAAGTGCACGCAGGCGTGAAAGAAGGCGAAGAGGCCCAGCAGCCGACGCAGCTGGATGATCCTGTTCCAGCCCGAAAGCCGCCGCACCGGGGTGACCGCCAGCGTCGCGATCAGGAATACGAGCGTCCAGCGGCCCTCGACGTGGATGATCTTCTCGACCGGGTTCGCCCCCAGGAACCCCTGAAAGATGCCCGCGGTCAGCCAGACGACAGGCCCGAGGCCGATGACCCAGACGGCGATCTTCAGCAGCAGGATCTGCCGTTTGGGATCCGCGATCCAGGACGCGCGAGGCCTCCGGACCGCCGCATTGCCCACGATCAGAAGAACTTCTTGAGGTCCATGCCCGCGTAGAGGTGCGCCACCTCGTCCGCGTAGCCGTTCAGGAACAGCGTGTCGATGCGCCTCGTGAACAGCCGGCTGGTGTCGATCACGCGCTCTGTCGCCTGGCTCCAGCGCGGGTGGTCGACGTTCGGGTTCACGTTGGAGTAGAACCCGTACTCGCCGGGGCTCTGGGTGGCCCACGTGGTCGGGGGCTCATCCTCGGTGAAGGTCATGCGCACGATCGACTTGATGCTCTTGAAGCCGTACTTCCAGGGCACGATCAGCCGCAGCGGGGCACCGTTCTGGTTGGGGAGGGTCTTTCCGTAGAGACCGGTCACCATGAGCGTAAGCGGGTGCATCGCCTCGTCGAGGCGCAGGCCCTCGCGGTAGGGCCACCCGATCCGCGGCTTCCAGCGCCGCTCCGGCATCTGCTCCGGATCCCACAGGGTCTCGAAGGCGACGTACTTCGCGCTCGGATCGGGCTCGGCGCGCGCGATCGCGTCGGCCAGCGGGAAGCCCCGCCACGGGACGACCATCGACCACGCCTCCACGCACCGGAAGCGGTACACGCGGTCCTCCATCGTGGACGGCTTGACGAAGTCCTCGAGCTGGTACTCGCCGGGCTTCGCACAGAGTCCGTCGACCTCGATCGTCCAGGGCCGGGTGACCAGGGTGTGGGCGTTTCTGGCCGGGTCCTTCTTGTCCAGCCCGAACTCGTAGAAGTTGTTGTAGCTGGTGATGTCCTCCCAGGAGCTGGGCTCCAGGTCCTGGCGGCCGGCGGCGGGGCCGGCAATGCCCGGACGGCTGCCCGGCACCCGTGCCTCCGCTGCGGCCGCGCCGCGGGCCATGAAGGCGGCCGCGCCGATTCCCGCGGTCGCGCCGAGGAACTTCCTGCGGTTGATGTAGACATCCTCGGGCGTGATCTCCGAGGACGGGATATCGCTCTTCTTCCTGATCCTGATAATCATGTCGGGGCCTCCTTGCGGCCTTGGGGCGCGGGCCGGACCGTCCAGCCGCGCCCCTGTGATGATCGGTCGCGTGATCGCGGCGTGTCAAGGCGGGGCAAGCGCAGTCAGGCACGCGTCCGGCGTGCGCTCTCGGGCGGCGGTGCCCGGCCCCGCGCGAGGGGAGATCGTCCCATGCGGTACACCGTTCGAGCGGATCTGTTGCCCGTGTTCCGTCCGAGGCCGATTGTCCATATAGTATAATGCATTTTTCGCAATCGAAAATATAGTATTGTGTATTTCGTTCTCCGTGAATTATACTATTGTATATGACCACGTCTTCGATCACCCTGACCAGGGCAAGTCCATGACGCACCCAACCGTCCTCGAAATCGCGCGCGCCGTGCGGGCCACGCGCAGGGCAGCGGGCGTGAGCCAGCGCGAACTGGGCCAGCGGGCCGGGCTCACCCAGGCCCAGATATCCCGGTTCGAAGCCGGACTGGTTAACCCGAGGCTGTCCAGTCTGGTTGAGCTCGCCCGCGGGATCGGCGTCGAGGTGATGCTGGTGCCCCGCGATGCGGTTCCGGCAGCGCTGGCCCTGGGGGCCGAACCGGGCGCCGGGGACGGCGATGGAGGCGCCGGCGATGGCTGATCTCGACATTCTCGACGTTCGCCTGCACGGCCACTCCGTCGGCACGTTGACGAGGCTGGGGCGCGAGCGCATCGTCTTCGGCTTCGACCCGGCCCACCTGGGCGACCCCGAGCGGTGCACGCTCAGCCTCTCCTTCAAGGCCCCGTTCGGCGGGCTGCGCACCGACATCGCGCCCCCGTTCTTTTCCAATCTGCTCCCCGAGGGATCGCTGCGGGAATACCTGGCGCGCTCGGCTGCCATCGACCCGCGCACGGAATTCCTGCTCCTCGCCACCTTCGGCGAAGATCTGCCGGGCGCGGTCACGATCACGCCGGTCGGTGGGGACTGGACGGGTTCGGCGTCCGGCCGGGGGCTGCAGGCGGCGAGCCGGCGCGAGTCGGCCGGAGGGTTGGCCGGCTATCGCGGGACCCCCGACGCGGTCGTCCGTCCCCTGTTCAGGGCACCTCCGGCGGTGCCGAGGCCGGCGGCCCCTCTCCGCTACTCGCTCGCCGGGACCCAGCTCAAGGTGCCGGCGGTGATGTCCGCAGGGAGGTTTTCCGTCCCGCGGCACGGGGTCGGCGGGACGTGGATCGTCAAGTTGCCGTCGCTGCGCTTCCCCGGACTGCCCGAGCTGGAGCACTGGACGATGCGGCTCGCCGCGTCGGCCGGGATCGAGGTGGCGGAAACGCGGCTGGTCCCGGTGGAGTCGATCGCCGGCCTCCCGCTCGGCATGGGCGAGGGCGAGGGACACGCGCTGGCGGTGAGGCGGTTCGACCGGCTCGACGACGGGACGCGCGTGCACACGGAGGACTTCGCCCAGATCCTGCGGGTCCAGCCAGATGGGAAGTACGAGGGTACGACATACTGCAGGATCGCAGAAATCATCGGTCGCGAAATCGGCGACGAAGCAGTGACCGAGTTCGTCCGCCGCCTCGTCTTCTGCGCGCTGATCGGCAACGGCGATGCGCACCTGAAGAACTGGTCGGTGGTCTACCCTGACGACCGCACGCCGCGCCTGGCGCCCGCCTACGACCTGGTGCCGACGTTCGTGTACGCCAACGACAGCCGCATGGCGCTGGACTGGATGAAGGGCGCGGGGGCGATCGCCGATCTCTCGGACGAACTGATGGCGCGGCTGGCCTCGGGGGCGCGGCTCGCGCGGCAGCCCGTGGTGAGCACGGCCCGCGAGACGGCGGCGCGCTTTGGCGACGTGTGGGATGCCGCCAGGGCGCGCGGGGACGTGCCGCGTGAGGTGGTGGCGGGCGTGGACAGCAATCTCCGCCGGGTGAGGTGGGAGGTGAAGGGCTGACCGGGTGGTCTCCCCGCTGGCGACGTGCTTTCGCATTTGCCGGAGCGCGATCCGCGCTGCCTCCAGCTCCACTCCGGCCGGGTTCCGGGGCCTGAGCATGCCGCGATGTCGTCACCGTTGACGAACGGTCGGCGAGCACCCCCTGCAACCTGGAGCCCTGCCCACTCGTCTGAACTACAGGTTCCATCCCTCCCGGCCCGTCTCAGAGGTTCTCCAATGCGCAGAAGAGCAAGCCAAACGCCCAGACCCGCCCGACCCCTCATCCCCACCCGCGCCCGGGCGCCCGTCCTCGCCCTCGCCGCCCTCGCCCTCACCGCCCTCACCCCTGTCACCACCCCTCTCGCCGCCCAGGACTTCGACGTCGGCGCGCAGCTCAGCTTCGGCAACGACTCGCAGCTCGGGCTCGGTCCGCGCGTGCTCACGCCCCTCACCTCAATTCACCCGAAGCTGCGTGCGGTCTACTCCTTCGACTACTTCTTCCCCGACTCCGGACGCGATCCTGCGCGGGACCTCGATTACTGGGAGATTGCGGGCAGCGTCGTCCGGGACATCCCGGTTCGCAAGCTGAAGTCCTATCTCGGGGTCGGCGCGGTGATCGGGCGCAGTTCCGAGTCGGAAAACATCGCAAGAACCCGCTCGCGGACGACCCTGGGGCTCAATCTGGTCGGCGGGCTGAAGTTCCCCGAGCACGAGTACACGCCCTTTGTGGAAGCGCGGGCCGGCGGGAGGCAGTTCGTGCTGGCGGGCGGTGTGCTGATACCGCGGTAGCCTGACGCGGCCTTGGCCTTGGCCGCTTCGCGGGGTGCCGCGGCAGGCCGAAACTCCGGCGCAGGCGCGGTCGTAGTTCGGTCGTAGACGCGACATCGTCACGGGAGCAGCGTGGGGCGGACGGGGTGGCGGGATCCATCGCCAAATCGTGACGATCCGCCTTACCGGGAGGATTTGAAATGGCCCTGCCAGTCGCCGCTTTCCGCCACGCTCCGCCGCGCTCGACACTCTGGCTTCCCTTCGTTGCCGCTGCGGGTATCGCCTGCGCCCCCGACGACTCGCAGCCCGCCGCCTCCTTCGCCGAAGGGTGCGTCCTCAACACCGCCGACGCCTGCGACGACTGTCTGGAATTCGAACAGGTGTTCCGGATCGGATCGGTCGACGGACCGGGCTTCATCTCGGGGCGCGGGGGCGAAGACCAGGTCGTCCGGGACGGTGCCGGCAACTTCTGGCTCGGCCAGCGCGACTACATGAACGTGTACGGTCCCGACGGGACATTCATCCGGTCGGTGGGCAGCCAGGGCGAGGGGCCGATGGAGTTCGAGCGAGCCTATCCCTTCCATGCCGACGCCGCCGGCAACGTGCATGTCTGGGATCCGCACAATCTCCGGGTGTCGATCATCTCGCCGGCCTTCGAGCTCGTGGACGAAAAGCCGATCACCGGTCAGCAGATCAACGACATGATGGCCCTCGACGACGGCGATCTGTACGTCATGCAGATGTGGAGCCGCGACCCAGCCAACCCGGGCCAGCCGCTGCACATTGTCGATGGACGGGACGTGCTCCTCTCGTTCGGCGCAGAGTACGGACCGGGGGACGACCCCCTGGGCTTCAATCCCGTCGATGAGAGGTACGCCGCCACCGCGCCCGACGGCTCGATCATGGTCGCGCACCAGAGGAAGTACCGGATCGAGGCGTGGTCCCGCGACGGCCGGCTCCTGGGAAGCCTTGCCGGACCCGATCTCGGGACCACCAGGTTCGAACCCGGTGGGGTCACGCCCGATAACCCGCTCCCGAACCAGCTGGTGGATCTGCACGTCGACGCCTCCGGCAGGGTGTGGGTATCCCGGCTGGACCGCCGCGCGGACTGGGTGGAGAGGTCGGAGGAGGATCCCTCTGGAGGCCTGATGCCTGCCGGCATGGATATCCTCAACTGGTTCCGGACCCGGGTCGATGTGATCGATGTCGAAACGTGCACCCTGCTTGCGTCGCAGGAGCAGGACCCCTTCTTTCTGGACTTCGTGGAGGACGGGCTGGTCGCGGATGTGGAGTTTACTCCCGAGGGGGCTCCGCTGGTCAATCTCAAGCGGATCGGGATGCGGGGCGGGGGCTCGGGCGCGCCCGATGGGGATGCGCCGCGGACAGGTGCGGCTGACCCTGTCGAAGTCCCGCAGACGACCGCGGGGATCGAGCTGACAGCGGCACCGGACGAGACTGGGCCAACGATGCAGTCCGACGCCTCCGCTGTTGCCGAGACGGATACCTCCGGATGGACCGTGGAACTCGACATTGACGAAGGGGACCTCAGGGACACCACGCGCGTTGCCAGGTCTCCGTGGGCTGAGGAGCCCGCGGCGCTCGGCCCCTCGGACGCCGATCTTCGCAGCAGGATCCTGTACAGGTGCCTCGACGCGCAGGAAAGGGAGATCGGTAATGTGGACGTGCCACTCCGGGTGACGTTCGGGGCGCCGCCCCGTCTTGCGGGCGGGGAGGAGCTACAGCTTGGTGGGGCCTCCCAGCGTCTGGAGGTGTCCACGCACTGGGGCGACGAAACGGTTGGGATGAACGCATATGCCGTGCCTCGCGGCTGGTTCATCTATCTCGAACAGGAGGACGGGACCGAGAGGGATACGGGCGAGAGTTCGCACGCCGAGTTTCTCAGGCGCCTGCTGGCCAGCGGTTCGACGGCGGACGACGCTGTAGAGATCGAGTTGGACTGGGAGGACATCGGGCGCGTGAGCTACACTTTCTCTCTGGAAGGGGCGGCCGACGCGATCCGCGAGGCGGGCAGGCCCTGCGGGGTGGGTTGAGACTCTCAAGAAGACAGGAGCAGCAAGATGGACCGAGGATCAAACACACGAGTCGTCGTGGCGCTGGCCGCGATGGTCTTCCTGACCGCCGCCTGGGCCTGGGCCGACCGGCAGGCCGGATCGGCCAATGCGGGCGATGCGCGGGTGAGCGCTGCCGAAGGGTCGGCGAGCACCGTACAGGCGTCCCGCAGCGCGTGGCGGGTCGACATCGCCTCCGACCAGACCGGGACCACGACGGGCAATGCCTGGTCCCCCGTGGCAAGCGCCCCGGAATTGCTCGCGGACGCGGATGACGATTTCAGCAGCTCCATCCGCTACATGTGCCTTAGCGACAGCGGGGGGGTCTCCTTTCGCTTTCAAGCGGTCTCCATTCAGTTTGAGGCTGAGCCGCGGCCGGTCATGATGGAGGGCGTGCAGGAAGGGAAGGGGGGGCCGATTCCCCTGGAGGTGCGCACCATCTGGAACGGGCAAGTGGTCACGCTGCAAGCGCACGTCGTCCGCAATGCGATCGTGTTCGACCAGATGGATGCGGCCGACCGGGCAGCCCGCCGGAGTTCCAGCGCGGAGTTTCTCAGGCGCCTGCTCCGGAGCGGTCCGACGGGTGCCGGCGCCGTGGAGATCGAATTGGACTGGAAGGAGGTGGGGACGGTGAGCTACACGTTCTCTCTGGAGGGGGCGGCCGACAGCGTCCGCGAGGCGGGAGGGCCCTGCGGAGTGCGTTGAGACTCCGGCGTGTTGCCCACATTGCATCCTGGGTCCTTGAGCCCGGGGCCACCGGCTTGTCCGAGCCGCCGCAACGCTGAAGTCGGCCGGGGCCGGTCACGCCCCGGTCTGTCGCCGCACCCGATGGTGTACTACATTGTATGACATGAAGACTTCAACCCTTACCATCAGGATCGGCCGGAAGCTCGATCGCCGCCTGGATCGTGCTGCCAGGAAGAGCGGCCGGAGCAGGAGCGCCATCGTCCGCGAGGCCCTGGAGCGTCGATTGGCAATGGACCAACTGGCGGAGCTTCGTAGTCGGATCACCCCGTTCGCGGAGGCCCGTGGCTATCTGACGGATGAAGACGTCTTCCGCGACATCTCTTGAGGGTATTTCTTGACACGAACGTCCTGGTCAGTGCGTTCGCGACCCGGGGGATCTGCGCCGACCTGCTCAGGATCGTCATCGCGGAGCACGTCCTGGTGGTGAGCGGGACCGTGCTCCGCGAGTTGCGCCGCGTGCTCGATGACAAGTTCGGCGTCCCTCCCGGCACGATCGAAGAGGCCGAGGAGTTTCTGCGTCGTGAGGGGGATGTGATTGACGCAGCTGCCCCGCTCGGGATCGAGCTTTGCGATCCGGACGACGTCGCGATTCTGGAGGAGGCCGTGGCGGGCAGGGTACGCTTCCTTGTCACGGGCGACCGGGACCTCCTGGCGATTGCAGGTCGGGCGCCGGTGTCCGTCGTGAGCCCCCGAGGGTTCTGGGAGGCGCTCAGGTCGCCGGAAGCGGACTAACTGCCCCCGACCTGCCACACGTCTCGAAACGCTCCCGCCATCCGCGGGCCCGCGCCCTCGTCCTCGTGCTTGAAGAAGACGAAGACGTCGCTCCAGGCGGGGCGGTTCAGCGCTTCGGCCCACTCGCGCAGCGCCTCCTCGTCGTACCCGGGCCGCCGCAGCCTCGCGTACCCGAACGAAGCGGTCTCCACGACCGGGGCGTCGCCTTCGCCGGTGTCGGCGGTGACCAGGGCCGCGCCGCGGTCGGCCAGCGCCTGGTAGACCTCGTCCACGAACCAGCTCTCGTGGCGGAACTCGAAGGCGGCGCGGAGGCCGTCCGGCAGGATCGCGAGAAAGTCGCGCAGACGCTCCACCCCCTTGCGCAGGTACGGGGGCAGCTGGAAGAGAATCGGGCCGAGCCGGTCGCCGAGCGCGCCGACGGCCGTCCGCACCTGGTAGTCCAGTGGATCGTCGGCGTCCTTCAGCCGCTTCATGTGCGTGATTCGCCGGTTTGCCTTCAGGACGAAGGAGAAGTCGCGGGGCACCTGCGAGGCCCACTTCTCCAGCATCTCGGCCCTCGGCATGCGGTAGAAGGTGTTGTTGATCTCCACGCTGCTCAGGCGCCGCGAGTAGTACTCCAGCATCTTCGTGGCGGGCAGCTTCTCGGGGTAGAAGCTTCCCTTCCACTCCTTGTAGGAGAAGCCGCTCGTGCCGGTCCGGAGTCTGGGTGCAACGCGTTTCATGGCGTCCCATCGTAGAGCCGAACGGCTAGCGGGCGCCAGCCGGCGCAAGTCGGCCCCTGTCAGCCGGATTGGCCGCACACCACCGTGCGGCTCGAGTCGGCGGCGAGCATTGCGGCCAGCGAGTCCCGCTCGGCCGGATTGATCGAAATCCCGTACTTCTGCTTGACGGCCACGACCTTGGCCGCGAACCACCCCCTGTTGTACGTCGGGCTCCAGTCCGCGGCGTCCTTGTCCGACTTCTGGTTCTGGTTCACCGCGGGGACCGCGATCGTGAGGTTCAGGGAGTCCTCCCCGAACTCCTGGAACCGCTCTCTGTCGAGTCGCGAGTCGTAGGCCTCCGAGAGGGCCACGACGTGGTCGATGTCAGTGGCCGCGGTGCCGTCGTCCCTGATGTCGTACAGCGTGCATGTGTACGGCGTGTAAACCTGTCCGCCCGACTTCGGCATCCCGGCGATGATCTCGTCCTCCCACCGCTGGTACCGGGAGGCGCTCCCGAAGTCGTCGCGATTGTAGCCGGCGCGGCTCCCCTCGGCGCAGACGGGGATGCCCATCCATACCTCGGACCCGGGTGGGCACGCCGTGGTCAGGGTGTCCGGCCTGTTGCCCGGCACGTCGGGCCTGGGGGGGTCGGCGACGTCCGGACCGCATCCGGTCAAAAGGATTCCCGACACAATCACCGCACTCCACCGGTTCATCCAGCTGCTCCTGTTGCTGGTTTACGGTGTGTTTGATTGTACGGTATGGTGTGGCCGGGTGGATCGCCAGCCTACCGTGGGCCCTTGGCGGCGACCAGTCCGGTCGTTGCTGATTCTGATTCTCACATTACATTTCTGATTAGTATCACCAATCAGAATTGCGATCACTATGGGTTACATACGAATCCTCGACATCGACCTGCCCCCTGGACAATCCGCGTTCCTGTGGGGCGCGCGTCAGACCGGCAAGTCGACCTGGCTGCAGGCGCGCTTCCCGGACAGCGTGCACCTGGACCTGCTCGACTTCGACGTCCGGTTTCCGCTCAGCGCCCGTCCTTCACGGCTCGGCGAGCAGCTCGCTTCGATGCCGGACGCCCGGAAAGCGCCCGTGGTCATCGACGAAGTCCAGAAGGTGCCGGGGCTGCTCGATGAGGTGCATCGGCTCATCGAGTCGCGGGGCCTGTCCTTCATCCTGTGCGGATCAAGTGCGCGCAAGATCAGGCGCGCCGGAGTCAACCTCCTTGGGGGCCGGGCCTGGCGCTTCGAGATGTTCCCGTTGACGTATGCGGAGATCCCGGGCTTCCATCTCCTCACGGCGTTGAACGACGGTCTGCTGCCGGGCATTTACGGGAGGCGGCACGCCGGGCGCTCTCTCGCCGCCTATCTCCGCGACTTCCTCGCCCAGGAAGTCATCGGCGAGGCCCTGACCCGCAACACCGACGCCTTCATGCGGTTCTTCGAGGCGCTGCGATTCTCGCACGGCGAACTGCTCAACTACGCCAGCATTGCCCGGGACTGTGGCGTGGCTGCGAAGACCGTCCGGACCTACTTCGAGATACTTGAGGACACGCTGCTCGGCTACCTGATTCGGCCGTTTCACCGACGGGCGGGGCGGCAGAGCATTTCGGCGGCACCGAAGTTCTACCTCTTCGATGTGGGCGTCGCGGGACGGGTGTGCGGGCGGCGGGTCGCGCAAGCCGCCGGGGCGGAATTCGGCCGGGCGTTCGAACACTTCATTCTTCAGGAGATCGTCGCCTTCCGGGGCTATCGGGAAAAGGACTTTCCCATCCAGTTCTGGCGGACCAAGACGGGACTGGAGGTGGACTTCGTCCTGAACCGCGGAGAGGTGGCGGTGGAGGTGAAGGGCCGGGTCCGGCGGGGCGACCTGCGGCCGATGAGGGCGTTCCGGGAGGAGTTTCGGCCGCGCCGGGCGATAATAGTCACGGCGGAGCGCGACCGGCGCCGGATCGATGGAACCGACCTGATCCCCTACCAGGACTTTCTGCTGGAGCTGCACGCCGGGGAGGTCATCTGACCGGGTGGCGGATGGGGTCCCCAGTGGCCCGGCGGCTGTCCTCCCCGTAACATTCCCTCATGCGAGTTCGACGACGGATCCGAAGTAGCGGCCAGCCCGCCGCCCCCGCATCCGCCGGGGGTTGGCCCCGTGCCGCGGTAGTGGGCCTGCCCGCCGCGCTCGCCGCCGCCCTGTTCTCCACCGCCTGCGCCGGCTCCCTTGAACTCACGCCCTCGGACGCGCCCACGATCCTGTCCGGCCACCACCTCGACGCGCCCAGCCCCGCCCTCCCCGGCCCCCACGACGTCCTCACCCTCTACTACGGCTCCGGCACGGACAAGAACCGCGCCGAGTACCGCGATTCGGTGGCGATCGTGACCGAGAGCGTGGATGCGTCCAAGCTGGTGAGCCTCGGCAGCTCGGCCAGGTCCCGGAACCGCTACTGGGGGTTCTCGCCCGACAGCTTCCCCGTCAACGCGCGCGTCTGGTACCCCGACGACCCCGGCCCCCACCCCCTCGTCCTGGTCGTGCACGGCAACCACAACATGCGCGACTTCTCGGACCCCGGCTACGACTGGCTCGGGGAGCTGCTCGCCAGCCGCGGGTACATCCTCGCGTCGGTGGACATGAACTTCATCAACGGCGGCATCCGCGGCGAGAACGACGGGCGCGGATGGATGCTCCTGAAGCACCTGCAGGCGTGGCGGCGCTTCGCCGACGACCCGGAGAATCCCTTCCACGGCCGGGTCGACATGGGCAACATCGCGCTCATCGGCCACTCGCGCGGCGGCGAAGCGGTGGCGCTCGCGGCCGCCTTCAACCGCCTGACCCGCTACCCGGACGACGCATCGTTCGAGTTCGACTTCGGCTTCCGTATCAAGGCGGTGATCGCGATCGCGCCGGTCGACGGCCAGTACCTGCCGGCCGACCAGCGCGCGCCCGTCCACGATGTCAACTACCTCGTCTTCCACGGCTCGCACGACGGCGACGTGACCAGCTTCCACGGGCTGCGCCAGTTCAACCGGGTGCGGTTCGGCGACACGGGCGCGCGGGCCCACGCGGTCGCTGCCGGCAACGGCTCGGCCCAGCCGACCGCCACCGCCGATCCCCCCGACTTCTTCAAGTCCGCCGTCTACGTCTACCGCGCCAACCACGGGCAGTGGAACACGGTCTGGGGCGCGCACGACAACGGTCCGCGCAGTCCCCGCATCCTGGAGCTCAGGGGCCTGCTTCCGCCCGAGGACCAGCGCGAGTTCGGCCGCGTCTTCGTCTCGTCCTTCCTCGACATCACGCTGAAGGGCGACGACCGCTACCGCCCGATCTTCCGCGACCACCGCGTCGCGGGGGGCTGGCTGCCCCCGACGATGTACATCACGCGCTTCATGGACTCGTCTTTCCGCCCGCTCGCCGACTTCGAGGAGGACATCGACGTGACCACCGGGTCGGCGCCGGGCGTGACCCTCCACGGCGCCGACTTCAGCACCTGGCGCGAGGGCCAGCTCGACCTGCGCTCCGCGAACCGCACCAGCACCTCGTCGTCACAGCTGAACCAGGCGCTCTGGCTGGGCTGGAACAACAGCTACCGGGGCTCGGACGAGCCCGCGCCGCCGCCGGTGTTCACCGTGACGCTGCCCGACGGGCTGGCCGAGTCGTGGTCCGCGGGCGCCCAAACCACCCTCGAGCTGCATGTGGGCGGCCTGGATCGGGAACCGGGCCCGAGAAGGCCCCCGGAAGAGGAAGGCGAGGAGGGAGAAGGGGAGGGGGATGGGGGCGACGAGGAACGCGCCGCCGAGGAGTCCGAAGAGGAAGGCCGCGAGGGCCAGCGCGGCGAGGAGGAGGAGAAACCCCCTCTGGCGCTGACCATCGCGGCCGTCGACGCGGACGGAGACACCGCCCGCGTCAGCCTTACGGACTACGGGCCTCTTCGCCGACCCCTCACCATCCGCGTCCTGCGCCGCCAGGACCTGGAGAGGCAACGCTTTGCGGATCCGTGGGAACTGATTCTGCAACACTTCTCCATTCCGCTCTCGGACTTTGCGGCGGAGAACGCGGCCTTCGAACCGAGGACGCTGCGCGCCGTCTCGCTCGTGTTCGACCAGGCGGAGAAGGGGACGGTGGTGGTGGACGACGTGGGGCTCGCGCAGTTGCATCCGGGGTTTCTGTCGGCGAGGGTGCCGCAGACACAAAAGAGGTGACAGGATGAATCGACCAGGGAGTGCACTCGGAACCCGCTGGGGGCGAAGAGGGGCCGTACGCGAGGTGGTGGAGGGCCAACGGGGGCTCGTGACGCGCCCTTACCCTATCGAGATTCCGAACCGGTGCGATCCCGCGGCCGGATCGTGTTCGCTGTACGCGTAGTCAAGCCTGATCCGGTCCCCCTCGAAGCCCGCCCCGAAGGTCAGCGGCAGGCCGTCCCCCTCCACCACCCGGACCGCCCCGATTCGCACGATGAAGATCCGGCGCTGGATCGGCCAGTAGGCCACCTCCACCCCGCCGCCCGGCACGATCGCGCCGTCGCGCTCGTAGGACACCTGCGCCGCGGCACCGATGTCCAGCGGCCCCACCGGCGCGCGGCTCCGCGTCCCCGCGCCCATCGTGACGCGGGCCGGGAGCGGCACCTTGCGGCCCGCAAGATCCAGGTCCGGGCCCAGATTCTGCACTGTGAGCGCGGCGGTGAGGCGCCCGATCCCCCTCGACATGCCGGCGTCCACCGCACCCGTGCGGGCCGCGGTGCCCGCGACCGACTGCCCGACCACCTTGGCGGCGGCGCCGAAATCGAAGCCGAAGAACGCGCGCCTGTACCCCACCGCCCCCACGAACTCGGTCCCCGCGGGCCAGACCCGCGAGGCGGCGACCCTCCGGTCGCGGTCGAGATCCCACTCCCGTGGTGCGTCCCCATCCCGGTCGGACCCGTAGTTGAAGACCGCAATCCCGACGGCGACCGTGCCCCCCATCCACGCCGCGCCCGTGCTCAATGCGCCGTACAGCGCGTCCCGTTTGTGACCGGGTTCGTCGTCGTCATCGAGATCGTCGGGCGCGCGGTCCCGGTCGCCGTCGGCAGGTCCGGCACGGGAGCCGCCCAGGGTGACATCGAACCCCTGTCCGGAGATCAGCGAGGGGTGGTGGAAGACGCCGTGACGGCCGCCGCCCATGAGGAAGGCGCCGCCCAGCGCCAGGGCGCGGGTGCTCGTCGTGAGCTTGAGAACGGAGGGGCCCGGCGGCGGAGATTCCCGCACGTCCCGGTCCTGGGCCTGGAGAGGCGCCGTCTGCGTCGCAAGAACCGCCGCCAGTCCCAGCGACAGTAACAGCGGCGAGCACCGCATTCGGCGCGCCGTCACGTGGGAATCCGGTCCATCGGCTGAATGGTCGTCTCCTTGGTCGCTCCGCGCACCCGCTTGCGGGGTGCCCGGTGGGTTGAACCCCATCAAGCTGAATGCCACTCGCCGCGGGGGCAAGCAGCGGCGGTTGCATTCGGCCGGAATCCGACGGGAGCTACCCTGGAGGCCCGTCCGCGTCGGCGGCGCAGCTGCACAGGCACCGGGTGCACCGCACCACGACCCGGTCGCGCACGTATGCGACGTCGGCACGGGGGCGGGTCCGGATGACCGTGCAGGGCGCGCCGCAGCGGGGGCAGGGCGGGTCAATGGCCCCTCCCGAGACCAGGTCCAGCAGTGCGCGCCGTTCGGAGGTCGTGTACGAAGTCATGAGCGGTCGTTTCGGGCCATCGTGGCGATTCCCGGGACGGCGGTCAACGATGCCGGTGCGCCGGGTGTCTACTTTAACTGTGTCCTTCTCGTTTCGAGCAGGCCCATCACAAGCGTTTCAACGATGAGAGTGACGAATAGATGACGATACTTGCGGCAGCCGTCACCGCGGCGACGGCACTGGGCGCGCAACAGGACTCCGTGCGGGCGGGTGGGGTCGCGAACGGAGGCGAAGCGGCCGCCACGGCCACGGAATACGTCGGCAGCGCGGGCCAGTTGGAGGTGCCCAGCCCGGCGGTGGCCGAGCCGAACATCGCCATCGACGGCGATCTGGGCGAGCCCGTGTGGGAATCCGCGCCGCTGCTCACCGGCTTCACGCAGTTCGACCCGGTCGAGGGCGTGCCCGCCACGCAGCGAACCGAAGCTCGAATCCTGGTCACCAGCGACGCCATCTATTTCGCCGTCGAGGCCTACGACGACGAGGAGGGGGGCATCCGCGGCACTTTGGGCGACCGCGACTCGTTCGCCTTCTCCGACGACTATGTGCGCTTCATCCTGGACACCTTCGACGACCAGCGCCGGGCGTACGTGATCATGGTGAACCCCCTCGGCGTGCAGCAGGACGGTCTCTGGAATGTGGGCGGCGGGGGCGGGCGCCGGGGCAGGATGGGCCCCCCCATCGACTGGAATCCCGACTTCGTGTGGGAGTCGAGCGGGCAGGTGCATGACTGGGGCTATTCGATCGAAGTCAAGGTGCCGCTCAAGAGCATCAAGTTCAGCCCGGCCGAGGTGCAGGACTGGGGGCTGCAGGTCGAGCGCCGCATCGCGCGCAACGGCTACAACGAGTCGTGGGCGCCGGTCTCGGCCGACGTGGCCAACCGGCTCGAGCAGTCCGGCAAGCTGACCGGGCTGAGCGGCCTGGAACCGGGGCGGCTCATGGAGTTCAACCCGGTGCAGACGTACCGGCAGACCTCCTTCCATAGCGACGAGGCGGGCGGGCTGGAGCGTGGAAAGCTGCATCGCGACTTCGGGTTCAACATTACCTACGGAATCACCTCGAACCTCACCCTGGACGGCACCTACAACCCGGACTTCTCGCAGGTCGAGGCCGATGAAGGCCAGATCGTCGTGAACGAACGCTTTGCGATCTTCCTGCGGGAGAAGCGCCCGTTCTTCCTGGAGGGAACCGAGATCTTCCAGCTTCCCCAGCAGCTGGTGTACACGCGGTCGATCGTCAGTCCGGTGTGGGGCGCCAAGGTGCAGGGGAAGGTCGGTGCCATGAACGCCGGGTACCTGGGCGCGGTGGATCGGGTCGCGGATCCGGACGGCGGGGAGGGACACGTTCGCCCGCTCGTCAACATCGTGCGCCTGCGGCGTGACATCGGGAACTCGAACGTCGGGATGGTCTACACGGACCGCACCTACCATGGAGACCGCTACAACCGCGTCGCGGGCGTGGACGGCCGCTTCCAGCTGGACCAGCGGCACACGCTGACCCTGCTCGCCGCGCGCAGCACCACGGCGGCGGGGGAGCCCGGCGCGGACGGAGGCACTCTCTTCTCGGCCAACTTCGGGCGCACCGGCCGCAGCCTGCAATACAGCGCCAGCGTCCAGGACGTGAGCGACGACTTCGTGGCCGGCAGCGGCTTCATTCGCCGCACCGGCGCTTCTCAGGCCCAGGGCCGGATCAGCTACAACTTCCGGGGACGGCCCGGAGATCTGCTCGAGCGCTGGGGTCCGAGCATCGAGGCCGAGGGTTTCTGGGATCACGAGGACTTCTGGGAGCGCCGGTGGGCCGAGGAGCGCAGGGTGCGCCTGGGCGGGAGCATGTCATTTCGCGGAAACATCACGATCTTCGGGAACTACGCGCGCTCCTTCTACGATTTCCCGGCGGAGGACTACCAGGGTCTCTTCTACACCGATTCCGAAGGTGGCCGCCAGCCGTTCTATCCGGACCAGACGATCTTCCAGGGACTTCAGTCGGGAACCGCCTTCATGTGGGTGAATCCCCTGAACTGGGCCCGCGTGAATCTTCGGGGCACCTGGTCGGAGACGCCGCTCTTCGACTTCATCACGGACACTCCGGTGGACGTGGCCGACTCGTGGTCCGGCGACGCGGGGCTGACGCTCTTTCCCACGACGCAGCTCAGCGCGGAACTCGGGGTCCGCTTCTCGCGCCTCTACCGTCAGCGCGACGGGTCGCTCTATTCGGAGGCGACGATCCCCAGGGCGAGGATTCAGTACCAGTTCAGCCGCGCGCTGTTCGTGCGCACGATCGTGGAGTACGGCAGCCAGGAACGTGGCCTCCTGAAGACCCCCGAGGGCGGCCGGCAGGTCTCCTACTGCACCGGCGAATCATGCTTCGGCCTGGGCGGATCGGGGTCGAACGACATCTCGGCCGAGGCGCTTCTGAGCTACGAGCCGACTCCCGGTACCGTCTTCTTCCTGGGGTACACCCGGCTCATGGACGACCCCGAAGCCTTCCGTTTCCGCAACCTGCGGCCCGAGTCGGAAGGGATGTTCATGAAACTATCCTACCGCTTCAGGCGGTAGTGTCAGAACCGACATGACGGTTGGACCGCTGTTGGCCGGTCCACTTCTCCCAGGAGGGAATTGAATGCACTACGCAAAGGCTTTCGGCGCGGTCGCAGCGGTCGGGACGGTGGGCTATCTCCTGCTCAAGGTCCTGCTGATCGCGGCGGCCCCGCTCTTCGGAATGATGCTCGGCTTCGTGGCAACGGCGCTCAAGATCGGGTTCTTCGTCGCCCTGGCCTTCTTTGTCTACTGGATGTTCCGGAGACGCCGGGAAGAAGTGGTGGCCTGACAGCCGTTCCGGCGCTTCGCCGTCTACGAGGGACGTCGTCCCGGTTTCCTCGGTGGCCCCTTCGGCCCCCCCTTGCCGCGCCGCCGGTCGCGGGGCCGGTCGTAGTCCACGCGCAGGGCGCGGCCTCCCAGCGTGGTTCCATTGAGAGCCGCGATCACCTTGCTGGCCGCGCTTTCGCGCACTTCGACCAGTGAGTGGCGCTCACGGACATCGATGCGCCCGACGCGGTTCCCTGCGATCCCCGATTCGCTGGTGATGGCGCCCAGGAGTTCGCGCGGCCCGATCTCGTCGTGCTGGCCAGCCGACACGAACAGGCGCGACCACGGTTCGGGTACGCCCTCCTTCGGGGGCGTCTTCTTCGCGGCCGCTTCGCGATCGAGGAGCAGCAGGGACGCCGCGGCCACCTCCGCCGCCGTGAAGCGGTCCAGGAGCGATTCGACGAGCAGGTAGTACGGTGCGGTCTCCGGCCCGCTGAGCACTGCGTGCAACCGGTCGGCCAACTCGTCCAGTCTTGCCGACACACGCTGCGGGCGAACGGGGCGAACGCGTTTGAGACGCAGTCCCGCTCCCGCCGCCACCTCACGCAGGTGACCGAGTTCGCGCACGGCAATGAGCGCCCACGCGGGTCCCGCGCCGAGGTGGCGACGCCGTGCCGAGGGCGCGCCTCCCGGCACCGAGCACGACACCGTCGCCACGCTTTCCGCGCCGTCCATCGCGTCGAGCACAGCGGCCGCCGCTTCGTCCTCGCCGGAAGACAGCCACACTGGCACGGTCTCGTCGCCAGGGGGGCCGGAGTGGTAGCCGTGCATGGCGAGAAAGTCTCCCAGGTCGGCTGCCTGATCCGCGGATGCGGTGTGCAGGAGCACGTGGCGCACCGTGCCGGGATCCTCCAGGAGCGAGGCGGCCAGCTCCAGCACCGCCTCCGCGCGGTCTCCCTCCACGACCACAAAGTGGAGGCCGCGCTGCGGGCCGGAGCGGCTGTCCGTCGCCGTCCGGGGTGCCCTTGCCTTTCCGGTCGAGCCCCCATCCCGCCGCGCCGCGCCGGCGCCGGGCGGAATCGTCACGGCGTGGCGGGTGAAGCGCCGCGCGAGCGATCGAAGATCCGGTCCGAAGGGGAGGCCGCAGAAGATTCGCTGGCACTCGCGCGGCAACCCCCGCAGGAAGGTCTCCATCCGGTCGGTCCGCACGCCGCGCAGCACCCCGTCGCCGTCGTGAAGGACGACCGCGCCGACAGTCGCGACAGCTACCGTACCATCGTATAGGGCGCCGAACCGGTCGGCGGGCACGAAGAGGAAGTCGGCGCGCTCCGGCAGGTTCCAGGACGGAGCGAGCGCAGCCGCGCGGGCGCCGGAGGCCTCACACAGCCGCGCGAAGGAGCGGGCAAGGTCCGTGGCCTGCCGGGCGCCGGTGCAGATCACAAGGCAAACGGGTGATCCGGCGCCGCACTCGAGGCGGTCGAGGAGGGGCGCGCCATACGCGACCAGGGTGCCGCTTCCGGGTCCCGCCCTTCCGAGCAGGTCGTTTCCGCGAGCGATCACCGGTATGGCGGCGGCCTGGAAGGGCGTGGGAACCTCGATCCCCTCGGCCGCCAGCGACGCCACGGCCTCCGGGCCGAGCGGAAGATCGTCGAAGGAGTTCATGATCGGGACCGCAGGGGACTTGTCCACGGGCTGCCAGGGTCCGGTCGCACCTCAGCCGCGCTCTCCCGATCCCGGGCCGCCGGCGTCGCCGTGCTCGTAGGGCAGCATGTTGAGGAAGCGCTGAATCTCGTAGTCCATGCGCGATGTCCTCAGCCGGTCGGTCTGGGCCGTGACGTCGGTGAAGGGGCCGTGGCGATGCGCCTGAATGGTGACCGTGCCCTCCTGACCTGTGTAGGTCGCCCCGTGCGACGACTTCCGCGAGCACTGCAGACCGATGAATTCGGGAAGATGCTCCGCGGCCTTTTCCAGGATTTCCCGGGGTCCCAGAGCCGTTTTTCGCTGATACCCTGCCATCTGTCCCTGACTACTCCTGTTCTCTGTTCGCTCGCGCGGTCCGCGTCAGCAACTCGACCGCCCGCTCAATCTGGCCCAGGACCGCCGGTCCTTCCAGCCGTCCTTCGTTCAGGACCAGTGCCGGCACCACCGCGACCCCTTGCGTGAGCGCTTTGCTCCGATTGCCGAGAACGGCCACGGTGTAGCGGTCGACATCCAGCACCGCCCGGGTTTCGGACGCGTCCAGCCCGGCTCGCCGCGCGACCTCCACAAGCAAATCTATCCGCCCGATGTCGATCCGGTCGATGAAGTGGGCGCGGAAGAGTGCGCGGCGAACGGCGTGGAGGCAATCCCTCTCACGGGCGAATTCGCACAATTCATGGGCCTTGCGGGTCCAGGGAACGACGGCCGGCGAACCCATGGCGGTGAAGTTCGCAGCCCCGGCGGTCGCGGCGGAAGCGCGAGCGAGCGGACCGGCCGGCCGTGTCAGTCGCTCCGCCTGCCGGGCCGCGAATTCGCGCCGCGCCCTCCATTCGGCCGTTTCCGGATCGATCAGCGCCGCCGGGGGTGGGCGAAGCTCCAGGCCGCGCCAGCTCACCGCTTCGGCGACTCCCGACTGGTCCATGACGGCGCTGACCAGCAACGAGAGGGGATCGACGAGGTCGAAGTAGAGGGCCGGCGGCTTGGGGCTCACCTCGCTGCTCCATTGGACTTGGCCGTGGGCCGTCGGGCTCCGTGGGAGCGACGGGCGGGGTTGCGAACATAACGGTTACCGGTCTTATTGTCGGCTCGGCTCAGGTGCGGTCGCCCCGGCGAATCGTCCGAGGCTCCTGTGACCACCTCCAACAGAAAACCACCAGGTTCCAAGATGACCTTGTCCGAGAACATTGCCAGACTTACGCCATCGGCCACCGTCGCGGTGAGCACCCTCGCAAAGAAGCTTGCGGCGGCCGGGAGGGATATCATCAACCTCAGCGCCGGCGAGCCCGATTTCGACACCCCCGAATGGATCTCGTCGGCTGCGATCGAGGGGATCCGAGGCGGCCGCACCCGCTATACGCCCGCCGCGGGACTCCCGGAGTTGAGGGCGGCCGCGGCGCGCTACATGACCGACGGGACGGACCACCCGGCGGAGGCCGCCAGGGTCGTCGTGTCCGCAGGCGCAAAGCAGTCGCTTTTCAACGCTTGCTTCTGTCTCTTCGGACCCGGCGACGAGGTGCTGATCGGGGCGCCCTACTGGACTTCGTACCCGGAGATGGTGACGCTGGCGCGGGCGGAGCCGGTGCCGGTGGCGGGCAGCGAAGACCGCGACTTCCGTCTCACCCCGGACGATCTCGAAGGGGCGGCGACGGCGCGTACCCGGGGCCTGATCATCTCCACCCCTTCCAACCCGACCGGTGCCGTCTACACGAAGGGGCAGCTGGGCACCCTGGCCGAGTGGGCCAGGGACCGCGGCGTCACGCTGATCTCCGACGAGATCTACCAGGAGATCCATTTCGGAGGGGGCGGGGCGAAGGCGCCCGGGGCGCTCGACCTCGATCCCGCCTCGGTCGGCCACCTGGTCGTGACCAACGGGATGTCCAAGGCGTATGCAATGACGGGCTGGCGGGTCGGCTTCTCCTACACGACCGCCGAGCTCGCCGCCAGGATGTCCGCCTTCCAGAGCCACGTTTCGCTGAACGCCGCCACGCCGTCGCAGGTGGCCGCCCTGGAGGGGCTCGCGCAGGGGGGCGCCGCAACACGTTCCAGGGCGCATATGTTCGAAGCTTTCCGCCGCCGCCGCGACCTGGTCACGCGCCTCTTCGACGAACTGATCCCCGCGTGCGCGTATGTCCGCCCGGAAGGGGCCTTCTACCTGTACTTTCGTGTGGACGGGATCTTCGACGGCAATCTCACCTGCGCCAACGATGTCTGCGCACGAATCCTGGAGGAGACCGGCGTGGCCATCGTGCCGGGAGAGGCGTTCGGCGACCCGCGCTACGCGCGCATGAGCACCGCTTCGTCGGACGAGGAGATCGAGGAAGGGGTGCGCCGGATGGCGACGGTGCTGGCCGGTGACTGAGGAGGCGCGCGTTCCTTCCGGGGCACCCGACCCCTCCGCACTCGACCATGACGCGCTCGACCTCTACGTCCAGCGCCTCTTCGCGGGAGAAGACGATGTGCTGCGCAGCGTGCGGGCACGCGCCGACGCAGCGGGGCTGCCGCGGATCCAGCTCCCCCCCGCCACCGCGCGCGCGCTGCAGATCCTCGTGAGGGCCGTCCGTGCGACGCGGGTCGTCGAGGTCGGCACGCTCGCGGGCTATTCCGCGATCTGGATCGCGCGCGCGCTCCCGCCCGGCGGCCGGCTCGTCACCCTCGAGATCAATCCCGGCCACGCGGAGGTTGCGCGACGGTCGCTGGAGGAAGCAGGCGTGGCGGACCGGGTCGAGGTTCGGGTCGGGGACGCCGCGGAGGCCCTGGCCCGGATGGGACGGGACGCATCCGTCGACATGGTCTTCCTGGACGCGGACAAGGAGCGCTACGCGCAGTACATGGAGGAGGCCGCGCGGCTCCTGCGGCGCGGCGGACTGCTCGTGGCCGACAACGCGTTCTGGAAGGGCCGGGTCCTCGAACCCGGCGATGACCGCATCGCCGCCCTGCTCAACCGCTTCAGCGAGATCGTGGCCTCCGAGCCGCGATTCGACGCGACGATTCTGCCGGTGGGTGACGGGCTGATGGTGGCGGTGCGGCGGTAGCAGTCCGTGGATAATCTCCGCGTAGCACCTTCGTCGCGCCTTGCCAGCCCGGCGCCTCGGCACTCTCGGTAGCACGCGAACTTCCGGGACGGGACACTAGTCGGCGAGGTCGTCGAGCAGCCCCCCGCAGCACCGCTCGAGGATCCGGTACACGCGCTCGAATCCCTCCGCCCCGCCGTAGTACGGGTCGGGGACGTCCGGACTGCCCAGGTCGGGGTCGAAGTCGCGCATCATCACGATCCGCGCCGCATCGGACCCGGGTCCGGGGCGGTGGCCCCGCAACCGCTCCAGCGAGCGCCGATTGCTTCGATCCATGGCGACGACGAGGTCGAACCGCTCGAAGTCGCGTCTCGTCACCTGCCGTGCCACGCTGGTGAGATGAACCCCATGGTGCGCCGCGACGGCGGTGGTGCGGGGATCGGGGGGCTCGCCGGAATGGTAGGCCGCGGTCCCCGCCGAGTCGGCATTGAATCGGGAACCAAGACCGCGGGACTCCGCGGCAGCCATGAAGACCCCCTCGGCGAGGGGGGAGCGGCAGATGTTCCCGAGGCAGACGAACAGCACCGAGACGGTATGGGAGGACATGAACAAAGATGGCACGGCCCGTGTCCCCCGTCATCCGACACGGTTACATTCGAGACCGGGCCAGCGGCGCCGGGTCGAGGGCCGAAGCAGGGCGAAGGAAGAGCAGTGGCCGCTCGCCCGGAAAGCATTCGCAGAGAAGCTGGACACGGTTTGACGCAACCTACAGACTTCGCCGCCTTCGGCCTGTCCGAACTCAGGCTGGCCGCTGTGCAGGCATTGGGTTGGACCACGCCGACCCCCATTCAGCAACAGGCCATCCCATTGGTTATGGCCGGACGGGACGTGGTGGGGATTGCCCGGACAGGGACGGGGAAGACCGGAGCGTTCATGCTTCCGGTGCTCGATTCTCTGAAAGCCGGCGGGGGACTTCAGGTGCTGGTTCTCTGTCCGACCAGGGAGCTCGCCCAGCAGGTGTCCGAGGACACGGTGGCCCTTGCCCGGGGATCGAGCTTCCGGTCCACGGTGATCTGCGGCGGCGTGGCCTACGGACCCCAGTTGGACGCCCTGAAACGGGGCGACGAGGTCATCGTGGCGACCCCCGGACGCCTGATCGACCTCCAGAACCGGGGCAGTGCCCGCCTGAAGGGCGTCCGCCGGCTCATTCTCGACGAAGCCGACCGGATGCTCGACATGGGCTTCCGTCCACAGATCGAGGCGGTGGTGAGAGGCCTCGGCAAGCGCCCCCAGACGCTGCTCTTTTCGGCGACGATGCCCAACGCGGTCCACGCCCTGGCGCTCCGCATGACCCGCGACCCGGCGTGGGTCGAGGCTTCTCCCTCCGGCACAACCGCGCATGGCATATCCGAGATCGCCTACTCGGTGCGCCCTGACCGCAAGCCCGACCTTCTCGTCCACCTGCTGGACCAGCCCGGCTGGGACCAGGTGCTCGTCTTCACCCGCACCAAGGTCGGCGCGGACGTCCTCAAGACCCGGCTCGACCGCGCCCGCATCTCCTGCGACGTGATCCACGGGGATCGGCACATGCGCCACCGCACCCGCGCGATCGACCGCTTCACCGAGGGCGAGGTCCGGGTGCTGGTCGCCACCGACATCGCGCAGCGCGGCCTCGACATCGAGGGGATCTCGCATGTGGTCAACTATGACGTGCCGCTCGACCCCGGCGACTACGTCCACCGCGTGGGCCGCACCGCCCGGGCAGGCGCGACCGGCGAGGCCGTCACCTTCGTCACCTCCGCCGACCTGGGCGCCTTCCGCACTCTGGAGTACGAGCTGGAACGCAAGCTGGAGAAGATCCACCACCCCGACTTCGACTTCGCGGGTGGCTCGCCAACCGACCGGCAGGACGGCTCGCGCAAGCGTACGCGGTCGGGCCGGGGGACTGGGAGCAAGGCCGGGGAGCGCCTCGATCCGGAGGAGCTGGCCGCACTGCTGAGTCACGCCACGGAGGAATCGGGGGAATGATCGTCAGGCGATACGGGAAGTGGTACCACAGCGTCCGGCCCAACTTCAATCCCACCGCGATGACCGAAATCGGTTTTCAGCGCGACCGCGCCTTCTCCATTGGCGCCGACCAGCTGGAGCAGGACTATGAGGAGCTGACGGCGGGCGAGTTGGCCGCGGACACCAACGCCGACGTGCAGCGCGACGCGGAGCGGACACTGCTGGCCAATCTGGAGAGCAGTCTCCGGGATTGGGCTGCCCGGCTCGGGCCCGGACAGCTGCTGGTCGTGAAGAACGGCCGCAGCGACTGGCCGAAGACGCGCGAGCGGCGCGAAGGGGTCATCGTGGACGGCGAGAATCGCTTCCACTTCCACTGGTGGGTGGATCCGCCGCTGAGGGTGGGGATCTACGGGAAGGCGGGTCCAGGGTGATCCGCCTGGCAGGTGTCCGGGGCGCAATCGCGGTTGCCGCGGCCACCGTCGCGCTGGCCGGCTGGTCCCCCGAGCCGCTCGGTGCCCAGCAGTCCCGCCCCAATGTCTTCTTCGACTGCAACGGGCCGCGCTGCAACCGCCAGTACTACCGCACCGAGATCGCCTGGGTGAACTGGGTCAACGACAGGAATGTCGCCGATGTTCACGTCATCATGACCAGCCAGGGTACGGGGGCCGGGGGCAGGGAATATCTCATGGATTTCATCGGGACCGACGACGAGTCCCCGTACAGCGACCAGCAGACCTATCAGTCGCTCCCGACCGACACCGACCGGGAGGTGCTGGACGCCGTCTCCAACACACTGGCGCTGGGATTGGCCGTGTTCGCGAACCGGTCCGGGTACCGGGGACTTGCATCGGTCGTCCCGCTCGCGGCCGGGCAGCCCGAGCAGGTCGCGGGGATGGTGTCGGCGGACGAGGTGGACGACCCCTGGAATCTCTGGGTGTTCCGCCTCAACGGCGGCGCCGGCATCGACGGGGAGTCGTCTCGTTCCAACACCGAAATAGAGGGCCGATTCACGGCCTGGCGCACCGCGCCGGTCTGGAAGTTCAGCATCTCCGGGGGAATGGCCCACAACCGGCTGCGGATCGAACTTTCCGACAGAGAGTTCCGGGACAACCGCACACGCTGGAACGTGGATACCCGGCTGGTCTATTCCCTGGCCGAGCACTGGTCGGTGGGCCTTATGGGCTCGGCCGGGCGCTTCCTCACCTACAACCTGAACCGGCGCTTTGCGGTGACCCCGACGCTCGAGTTCAGCGTCTTCCCCTATGAAGAAGCCACTCGCCGCTCATTCACCTTCCGGTACAGCATGGCGAGGATCCACAACGAGTACTCGGAGCGCACCATCTACGACGTTACCCAGGAGACTCGCTGGGTGGAGTCGATGGAGCTGCGGCTCGACCAGAGGCAGCCCTGGGGCAGCGTCGGCGCGGGCGCCAGCGGCTCGCTCTACCTGCACAACACCGATCTGCGACGGTTCTCCATCTGGGGCGGCGCCTCGATCCGTATCGTGCGTGGCTTCACGGTCAACATCTCGGGCAACGCGTCCTGGGTGAACGACCAGATCTTCCTCTCCGCGCGCGGCGCCACCGACGAGGAAGCCCTGCTGCGGCTCCAGCGCCGCCCGACCGACTTCGACTACGGCACCGAGGTCGGCTTCAGCTACCAGTTCGGCTCGATCTACAACAACGTGGTGAACAACCGGATCCGGCCGCGGTTCTAGGGGTCCGCATAAGTCGACGCTGCATAGGGGCGACGAATTCCATCCGGTGCAAATCCTGCGTTTCCGCGTTCACGTCCGTTGCATTACCATTGCCACAGGCGTTGCCAATCAATTATCAATATCCTTGCAATTCCGATGATGACATGGCATATTGCATGTCATGGATCCTGGGAGAAGAAGTCAGCCGGCGTACCGGCCCCGAATCGCCGATAAGGAGTTGGCCTCGCGGCTCGCTGCTTCGGGTGCCGTCGTTATCGAAGGGCCAAGGGTATCCGGAAAGACCACGACCGCGCGGCAAGCGGCGGCGAGCGAAGTTCTGATGGATGCGGATCCGCGCGTCACGGAGACGATGTCGGCGGATCCGACGCTGTTGCTGACCGGCTCGTCTCCGCGCCTGATCGACGAGTGGCAGGCCGAACCGGCGATCTGGAATTACGTCCGCCGGGCCGTCGATGACCGCCCGGGCCTGGGGCACTTCATCCTTACCGGCTCGGCGCTTCCGGCCGACGACGTGACCCGGCACACCGGGGCCGGGCGGATGAGCCGGCTTCGACTCCGTCCGATGTCGCTCTTCGAGCTGGGGCACTCCTCCGGAGGGGTGTCGCTGAAGCGCCTGATGAACGGCCGGCCCGTACCGGGCATCGCGAGCGAGTTGTCTCTGGCGGAGGTGGCGGAACTGGTCTGCGTGGGAGGGTGGCCCGGGCATCTTCGCCGCCGTTCAATGGAAGCGGCCGTGCTCGCCAACGAGGACTACCTTGCGGAGATCTGCCGGATCGACATGACACGGGTCGGCGGGGTTGGCCGCGATCCCGAGAAGGTCCACCGGTTCCTTCAATCCCTGGCTCGAAACACGGCGACCGTCGTCTCGGCGGCCACGATGGCGCGCGACACCCAGGGCTCCGACGGGTCATTCACCGAGCAGACCGCGAGATCCTACCTGGCGGCGCTCGAGCAGCTCATGGTCGTCGAGCAGCAGCCGGCCTGGGCGCCCCACCTTCGATCCCGTTCGCGGCTCAGGATCTCGCGCAAGCGGCACTTCGTGGATCCATCGCTTGCCACCGCGGCACTGGGCGCGGCGCCCGAGCACCTCCTGGAGGATGTCCCCTGGTTCGGCTTCGTGTTCGAGTCCATGGTCGTGAGGGACTTGCGGGTCTACTCCCAGGCGACTCGCGCCAGGGTCCATCATTACCGCGACAACACCGGTCTGGAGGTCGACGCCGTCGTTGACGCCGGACCCGGGCGATGGGCGGCGTTCGAGATCAAGTTGGGAACGGGAAGGGTTGAAGACGCCGCGCGAACGCTGCTGACCTTCGCCGATCGGATCGACACAGCCCGTTGCGGGGCGCCGGCGGCGCTCGGGGTCATCACCGCCACGGGGTATGGCTACCAGCGCCCGGACGGCGTGGGCGTCATCCCGATCGGCGTGCTCGGACCGTAAGTCCCGCGAGCACGACGCCCGGGGAACGCTGAAAGTAAAGTAAACATGACAAGTGGTAATGTTTTCATTACATGACGAGTGCATCATTGCCGCGGCACGGCCGCCAAGCGACGCGCAGCCTGAAGGAAGGCGCCGCTCGATCTTGCGGACATCCTGCCGCCTGGATAGGGTCCACGTCGCCGCCGCAACCCAACTCACCCCAAGAGGCCCCGCAATGCTGAGATTCGCCGAAGAGATCATGCTTCTGCTCCTCGACAACGAGGGGGAGAAGTTCCTGCGAGTGCCCGACTTGTCGCTGCGCTATGCGCTCGCCGGCGGGGTGCTGATGGATCTCGCGATGGAAGACCGGATCGACACCGACCTGGACAGGCTGATCCTGGTGGACGCGACCCCGCTCGGGGACGACATCCTTGACCCCGTGCTGGCCGACATAGCCAACGCCGGGGAGACCCGCGACTCGCGGTATTGGGTGGAGCGTGCCGCCGAACGCGCCTGGGAGACACGGACTGCTGCCATTGAGAGGCTGGTCGCGCGCGGAATCCTGGAGCGCCGGGAAGACCGGTTCCTGTGGGTGTTGAGGGCGCGACGCTATCCGGTGGTGGACGGCACGGTCGAGGTCGAGGTGAGGCTGCGCATCCTGGAGGTGCTCTTCGAAGAGGTGGTTCCCACACCCCGTGATGTCGTAATCATCTGTCTGGCCGACGCCTGCGGCCTCTTCACGGAACTGCTTCCCGCTCACAGATACCGGCAGGCGCTTGGGCGCATCGAGCTGGTCCGCAGGATGGACCTGATCGGCCGAGAGGTCTTGGCGGCCATCTCGGACATCTGGCGAGTCGGGCGGACGCTGCCGGGCGGCTGAGCTTCAGGCCCTCCCTACGTAACCGGCCCCCCTCTCCGATGCTTCTCGAACCACTCCCTCAGGTAGATCTGCGTCCGCAGGAAGTTCGACGGCATTGAACTCGTGCCGTGCCACTCGTTCCTGAAGCGGATCATCGCGGTCGGGACCTTCAGCACGCGCAGCGCCTGGTAGTACTCCTCGGTCTGGGGCATCGGGGTGCGCAGGTCGCCCTCGCCGGTCATGAGCATGGTGGGGGTGGTGACGTTGCCGACGTACATGAGCGGGGAGCGGCGCAGGTGCTCGGACGGGTCGTCCCAGGGGAAGTGCTCGAAGTTGCGGTACCAGCTGGCGCCGTCGGTCGTGCCGACGAAGGAGAGCCAGTTCGTCACCGGGCAGTTGGCCGAGGCAGCCGCGAACCGGTCCGTGTGTCCCACGACCCACGAAGTCAGCACGCCGCCCCCCGAGCACCCGTACACGAACATGTTCTGCTCGTCGATGTAGCCGCGCTCGACCACCAGGTCGACGCCGGCCATGAGGTCGTCGAAGTCCTTGCCCGGGTACGCGTTCTTGATCGCGTTGCCGAAGGCGCTGCCGTAGCCGGATGAGCCGCGCGGATTCGTGTACAGCACGACGTAGCCGTTCGCGGCGTGGTTCTGCCAGCCGAAGTTGAAGCCGACGTGGTACATGCCGTGCGGCCCGCCGTGGATGGCCAGGATCAGCGGGTACTTCTTCGACGGGTCGAAGTCGGGCGGCTTGATGATCCACCCCTGGATGTCGTAGTCCTCGACCGACTTGTACCAGACCTCCTCGACCTCGCCGAGCGCGACGCCGTGCAGCACGTCGGCGTTCACCTCTGTCAGCTGGGTGATCCGGCCCGGGTCGGTCAGAGGGAACGAGACCAGGTCGCCAGGGCGGTGGTAGTCCGACAGCGTCCCCACCGCCATCCCCGACCCGATCGTCGAGACGCTCAGCATGTGGTTGCCCTCGGTGACCGGCCGCACGCCGCCGCGCACCGACGCAAAGTACAGGTTGCTGGTCCCCTCGGTGCGCACCGTCATGTAGAAGCCGCTGCCGTCGTCGGCCCAGATCATCCCGGAGCCGCGGCGGTCGAAGCCGTCGCTGATCATGCGGACGTTCGAGCCGTCCCGGTTCATTACGTAGAGCTTCGGCGTGATGTAAGTGTCGGTGGTGAGGTCGTTGCCGGTGAACGCGATCAGCCGGCCGTCCGGGGAGGGGAGCGGGGATCCGTCGGGGCCGGAGCGGTCGGTCAGCCGGGTGATGTCGCCGCTGGAGACTTCGACCGAGTAGATGTCCGACTGTCGCCACTCGTGCTCGGCGTCCTCGACGCGCAGAGAGGTGAAGAGGATTTCGGCGCCGTCGGGCGTCCATGCGACGCCGTTGTGGTTCCAGTCGCCGTCGGTGAGCTGGCGCGCGGTGCCGCCGTCCGCGGGAACGACGAAGAGGTGGGAATAGCCCCCGTCGATGTAGCCGCGGCGGTCCCTCCGGTAGACCAGCCGGTCCACCACCTTCGGCCCCTCTGTCCAATTCGCCCCGTCCGGCCGCCCGGGCAGGCTGATCGGCCAGGGGTGGTCGGAGTCGACCGACATGGTGAACGCAATCTGCGTCCCGTCGGGTGACCACTCGACGTTCCCGGGGCTGTTTTCCAGGTGGGTGATCTGGCTTGCCGCGCCCTCGTCGTCCATCCAGCGCACGAAGATCTCGGTCCCTTCGGACTCGGTGCCCGCCGTGTAGAGGATCCGGTCCCCGCTCGGCGACCACTTCGGCGACGATCCGTCCTCAACCAGCACGCGCATGCGGCTGCCGTCGGCGTTCATGATGTAGATCGACGAACTGCGCCGGTCGTTGATCTTGTCCACCCAGCCCTTGGTGAAGATGATCTCGGTGCCGTCCGGCGAAATCTGCGGGTTCGACACCGTCTCCCAGTCCAGGTAGGTGACCAGCTTGAGGGTGCCGTCGGGCTCATTCTGGGCGGCCAGGACCGCCGGGAGCAGAATCGGGGTAAGCAACAGTGTGAGCGTCGCGCGCAGTCGGGACATCGGTGCCTCCGGTTTGAACGGTCCGGCCCCGTGCGGCGGGCCGGTTTGAAGCGCAAGGTAGGCAGCCGGATCCCCAGGCGAAACCCTTGCGGGTGTCCGGGCGTATTGTCCACAGGGCCAGCGAAAACGGGAAGAAGGGACATCCAATGAATCGAGTGCGTGCACTTCCGCTGCTGACCATGTGTTCCCTGTTGCCGGCGTGCGGCGACACGTCATCGGGTCTGGGCGACGCGGACGACCCGCTGACGCCGACGACCGAGGACCTCTACACCATCGGCGCCTATTCGGGCGAGGACTGGGAGACGCTTGGCACGGTCGCCGGTGTGGCCTTCGACGACGCGGGCAATCTCCACATCCTCGACCGCGACGCCAAGCGGATCGTCGTGGTGGACCAGGAGGGCAACCTCGTTCGCACAATCGGCCGCGAGGGCGAGGGGCCGGGTGAGTTCAGCAACCCGTGGGGCTTCGGGATCATGGGCGATGGCCGGATCGTCGTCCACGATTTCATGGCCGGCCTTCACGTGTTCGACAGCGAAGGCGAGTTTGCGGAGGTCGTTACGCTCAGTCCGTTTGATGGCCTTCCCGGCGAAATGATGCTGCCGGTCTCCGACGTGCACTTCGTGTCGCGGGGCGGCATGCGGGCGACCGGGCCGGGGGAGGAAGCCGAGGACGACCACCTTCGCGACATCGATCTGTTCGCGCTGGACGGTTCCGCCAGACAGGTGCTCTACCGCGCGTGGAACCTGCCGCCGACGCCCGAAGACGAGGAGGTCGTATCGGAGAACGAAGAGGGACAGCGGCAGATGAGCTTTTCCCTGGGCCGGATGCGGGCCTTCGAGCCGGGGCTGCACCTGGGCGCGCTTTCCGACGGCCGCCTGGCGGTCGCGGACTCGACCGGGTACAGGGTGAAGCTGATCGGCATGGACGGGACGGTGTCGGCGGTGCTTGAACGCCAGGTCGATCCCGAACCGGTGACCGCGGCGGTCATGGCCGCGGAGAAGGAGCGGCGCACCGAAGCGTTTTCCGGGGACGCGACCGTGGAGTTCTCCGGACCCGCGGGCATGCTGGAGCCCGGGATGGTGGAGGCGTTGATGGCAAACCAGGCAGCGCAGGTCGAGGACATGGTCTTCACCGACGTGATTCCGGTGATTGCGAACCTGGCCGTGGACCGGAACGACGTGATCTGGATCGCCCGGACCGGTCCCGGGGCTGGCGGGCCCGGCCCCATCGATCTCCTGACCTCCGAAGGCAGCTACATGGGGACTCTGCCCGCCGACGGAATCCAAGTCCCGGACGCCTTCGGACCCGACGGGCTGATGGCCTATGTCGAGACCGGCGAGCTCGATGTGCCCGTGGTGAGGGTCATCCGGCTGGTGGGTTTTCCCATCAACTGAATCCGGCCGGATCCGGCTTTCGGCTACCGGAAAAGCGCGGGATGCCCCCCGGTGTGCAGGAAGATGACGTGCGCCCCGCGCGGGACGATCCCTTCGCGTATCCAGGCGGTCATCGCGGCGGCCGCCTTCGCGGTGTAGACCGGGTCGAGGATCACGCCCGCCCGCGAACCGAACAGCGCGATGGCGTCGTTGGCCGCGCGGGTGGGGATCCCGTAGCCCTCGCCCACGAAATCATCGGTGAAGTGTGTCGCGGCGGCTATCCGCCCGACCGCGTCCACAAGGCCCGGACCATCGCCATCCTGCGGCGCCAGCCGGCCGGCCGCCGCGAGCGCGACTTCGGTCGCGGCGGCGCGGACGGTCGCGGCGGGCTCGTCGGGACTCACGCCCACGAGCCGCACCTGCCAGCCCAGGATGGCGCAGCCGAGGATCAGGCCGGCGATGGTGCCCCCCGACGAGGCGGCGGTGAAGATCCAGACCGGACGGCGATCGCCCCCCAACTGCGTGCGCATCTCCACCGTGGCGTGCACGTACCCGAGGGCGCCCCGGGGGGTCGAGGCACCCAGCGGCACGGCGAGGGCGCGGCCGCCCTCCGCCTCGATCCGGGCGGATTCCTCGGCCATGGCCAGCGCGCGCGCCTCCCGGTCGGCGACCGTGACGATGCGCGCCCCGAGGAGCCGGTGCAGACCCGCGTTGCCGCGCCGGGGATCCTCCGGCTCGCCGTTGATGACCAGGGTGCAGCGAAGGCCCAGGTGCGCGGCCGCCGCCGCGGTCACGCGGCAATGATTCGAGTGCGGCCCCCCGGCGGTAACAAGCTCGGTTGCGCTGCGCAGGCGGGCGGGGTCGAGTTCGTACTCGAGCTTCCGCACCTTGTTTCCACCGAGGCCGAACCCCGTCCACGCATCCGCCTTGATCGAGATCCGCAGATCGGGCCGCAGGCGGGCCGCCAGCGCCGGCGCCGGGAGCAGAGGCGTCGGGACCACAGCCAGGGGCGTTCGCCCGATTGGGGCCAGCCGACGCAGGGCGACCTTGCCCGGCTGGTCGAGCGCTGGGCCCAAAGGGGTCGAACTCACTTTGCGTGTGTAAAGTCGAGTTTACATTGTGTCATGTGTTCCATACAATCTGTGCGCCCGGACGGCCCGGGAACCGCCTGAGGTGTTTTTACCTTACATTATGAGGATAGACGCATTGACGCATTTGCAGGAAGTCGGGTGGGGGCCGGGGCCATCGTCAAGGCGGTACCAGCCCGCGAACCCCTTCCTGCCCCGGCGGAGGTCCATGGAACGGCAAATCCTGTCAGCGCACCGGCTGGGCGCGCTCGCCCTGCTCCTGATTCCCCTTCTTTCCGCCGCGCCGGCTGCCGAGGCGCAGACGCATCTGACCGGCCGGGTCCGGGGCGACGACGGCCGGCCGATCGCCAGTGCCCTGGCGGAGATCCACCCCTCCTCCGATTCGACCCGGGCGGAATACACCCTGACCAGCGAACTCGGCTTTTTCGCGTTCCGCGACCTGACGCCGGGCGCCTACGTGCTTTCGGTGACCCGGATCGGCTTCAGGGATTACCGCGAGCAGGTCGATGTCGAGGCGGGGGCGGCCCTCTTCGAGGTCACCCTGGAAAGACGGCCCGTCGCCCTGCGGGGCGTGACCGTGGAAGCCGAACGCAGCCGTGCCAGGACCCGCTTCGAGGAGTCGGCCGGGATCACGGTGCAGGAGATCGGGTCTGCGGCCCTCAAGTCGATCCCGGTGATCGCCGAATCGGATCCGCTCAGGGCCATCGAGGTGCTGCCGGGCGTGACCAGTGTGTCCGACTTTTCCGCGTCCTTCAACGTGCGGGGCGGCTCGGCGGACCAGAACCTCATCCTTCTCGACCAGGTCCCGATCTTCAGTCCGTTTCACCTGGGCAACATCTTTTCGGTGTTCAACGCGGATATGGTCGATCGGGTGGAACTGCAGTCGGGGGGCTTCCAGGCCGAATACGGCGGGCGCGTTTCGTCGGTGCTCACCATAGCGAGCGATCCCGGCGACGGGGATTTCGGGGTGGACGCGGGGGTCAGCCTTCTGGCGACCCGCGTCGCGGTCAAGGGGGCGCTTCCGGGAGCCGCGGCGGAAAAGCTGGGATTCACGGCGACACGCGCCCGCGCTTCAGTGCGCCGTTCCTATCTCGACCTGCTCATAAAGCCGGTGGCCGACTTCCCATATCACCTGTCGGACCTGCAGGGCGTTTTCGAAGCCTGGACGGAAGGCGGCAGCCGGCTCCGGTTCGTCGGCTACAGCGGGCGGGACATCGTGGACCTTTCGGGAATCGCCGACACACCCGTTCCAATCCGATGGTGGTGGGGGAACGACGCGATCGGTGGATCGTGGACCCAGTCCATGGACGGCGGCGCTTCCATGGCGGTCCGCGCGTCATTCTCCCGCTTCGGGTCCGATCTCGAGTTTCCGGAGATCGACACCGAGTTCCAGACCGGGATCGAGCAGGCCACCCTCGGCGCCGACATCGAGCACCGTCCCTCGTGGGCGACGCGCTGGAAGTCGGGCGTGGCGGTCAACCGGGTCGCCTACGACAACGGGCTGCTGGGGGGCGGCTCGACCTTTCTGGATCAGCAGGGGAGTGGCGTCGAGATCGCCGGATACAGCCAGATACACTGGGACCCCAGTCCCAACTGGCTTGTGGAGGGTGGGGTGCGCGCCGACTACTGGCGGCCGAATGCCGGCAAGACGGAAGCGACGCTGTCGCCCCGCTTCGCGGTGAGGCGCTTCCTGCGGGACCGGAGTTCGGCGGTGCGTCTGGCCGCGGGCCGCTACAGTCAGTTCATCCACTCCACGCGTGACGAAGAGTTCCCCTTCGGGCTCGACACATGGGTTCTGGCGGGTGCGGAGGCTCCTCGCGTCGTATCCGACCAGATGCAGGTCGGGGCCGAGAGCTTCTTCGGAGATGACGACGGCTGGTTCGCCTCGGTGGAGGCCTACTACCGTACCTTCGACGGGGTGGCGTCGCTGAACGCAGCCGAGGATCCAAACGACGACACCGATGCGCTGGTGGCGGGTGACGGAAACGCCTACGGAGCGGACCTCTACATCAAGCGGGACCGGGGCACCACTACGGGCTGGATCTCGGTTTCCCTGCTGAAGACCGTTCGGTCGTTCCCGGACACCCGCGTCGGAATCGAGCCGCAGCCGTGGATCACGTACCCTCCCGTGTTCGACCGCCGTTTCGAGGTCGACCTCGCAGTGCGGCGCCCACTCGGCTGGTGGGGGCTGGAGGCGGGCGTCAGGGCCAACTTCGGGACCGGTCTTCCGTACACCAGGCCGCTCGGCCTGTACAACGTCTATCGCACGCAGTTCGTAACACGCGCCCTGGACAGCGACGACGGGAACGCGGTGGTGCTCGGGCCGCGCAACGGCGCGCGCTATCCGCCGAGGCACCGGCTCGACCTTTCGTTTCGCAAGACCATGACGAGGAGCTGGGGCACGATGACGCCGTACCTGAGCATCATCAACGTATACAACCAGAAGAACGTGCTCTTCTACTTCTTCGACTACGGCGCCTCGCCACCGAAGCGAACGGGCGTGTCCATGATCCCCTTCCTGCCCACGATTGGCTTCGAGGTCTCGTTCTGATGGTCCGCAGGCTCCATGCGTGCACGCTCGCGGCGACCGCTGCATCCGCCGCGCTGCTCGGGGGTTGTGCGCTCACCGAGGTGACGCTCACCGAATCTGAAGACGTGGTCATCGTGGAGTCGCAGCTGACCGTTAGCCTCGAAGACGATGGGACGACCGAGCTCTTCCTGTACGCATACCTGCACCGCACGCTGAGCGCCGGGCGTCCGGACGAGGTGGAGGGGGCCGCGGTCCGCGTGTCCGGCGCATCGGGCACGGTCGTGCGTCTCGCGGAGGCGGACAGCGGCGGCGTGTGCCTCGCCCGCGACCGGTTTTCGTCGGAGAGCAGTGTCGGGTCATGCTACCTGGCGAACGTCTCCCCGTCCCCCTTCACCCCCCGGGAGGTCGTGGAGCTCGAGGTGATCCTCGCCGACGGCGGCCGACTCTCCGGAGTGAGCCGGATCCCCGACGCCTTCGACTTCGTGGGGCTGGCGCAGGAGAACGGCCGGTGCCGCGTGGAGCCCGACACGAACTACCGGTTCAATTGGACAGAGGCGGCGGGGACCTGGTCGTATCTGTCCGATACCTGGATCCTCGGTCTGGAGCAGGCGCTCGGGCCGAACCTCCCCCCAGGGCCCGATTCACTCTACCTCTCGGGGTTCGCGATCGGCGAGAAGGACACCGACATCCTCTTTCCGGGCGAATACGGGCTCTTCGACTTCGACTCCGAAGAGGAATCCATCACGGACCTGCTCCGCGTTCTCGACGACGGGCTCCCGGGCGGCAGCTGGGCGGAGGTCGCGTTCGCCGCCACCGACCGGAACTGGGTGAACTGGGCCCGGGGCGGCAACTTCAACCCCTCGGGGATCATCCGCATCCCCTCGGTATTCGGGGACGGGACGGGATTCTTCGGAACGGCGACCCAGCGGGTGGTGAATGTCATCGCTCAGCCGGGGAGCGAAGGGGCGCCGCCGCTCTGCGGGCCCGGGGCCGCTACGCCTCCGTAACGGCCACGCGGCGGGCCACCGCCGGGCGCATCGACAGCGGCTCCGAAGCGCCGTCCACCATCAAGGTGACCGGGCCGCCGTCCGCCCCGCTGCGCTGCACCAACGCCCGGGCCCCCGGGACGACACTCACAGACTTGAAATAGCGGAGCCACTCGGGATCTTCGTCCGAGACCGCGCGTACGGTGACCCGCGTTCCCGCCGCCACCTCGTCGAGCCGCGGCCAGGGAGTCGCCGCGATCTTGCCATGCCGGGTGGGGATCGGGGCGCCGTGCGGATCGGTGGTGGGGTGATCCATCGCCTCGGCCATGCGTTCGATGAGGCGGTCGGATGCGGCATGCTCCAGACGCTCGGCCTCGGCGTGCACGTCCTCCCAGTCGTACCCGAGCCGACGCACCAGGAATGACTCGATGATCCGGTGGCGCCGCAGGACCTTGAGCGCCTCGCGGCTTCCCTCGGGGGTCAGGCGAACGCCGTGGTAGGGCTCGTGTTCGAGGAGGCCGTCCTCGGCGAGGCGGCGGATCATTCCGCTCACCGACCCCGGCTGCACGTCCAGGGCGCGGGCAAGTTCGCTGGTCCCCGCGGGTTCGCCCCGCTCGTTCAGCGAGTAGACCGCCTTGAGGTAGTCTTCAGCAGAGCGCGAGAGTCCGGTGTCCTTCATGGTAGGGAACATAATGCGGTCGATCATGGTCAAGGAGGCAAGGTGGAAGATTCGGTAGCCGTTGACGCCAAGCGCATCCTGCTGCGCTATGGCACGCCCATATCCGTGCTGGACAGGATCTCGGAGGAGGAGCGGATCGGGTTGGCGAGAAAGATCGCCCGGACAACCCTCCCCGAACGCGAGGAGAAGCTCAGGGAACTGCTGAGGGAGGGGGGGCACCTGACCGCGGCGTAGTCGGCGGACGGTCGACCGGTTTGGGCCGCTAGTCCACGCTCCGTCGGCGCGAATCGGCCGCTGACACATGCAGCGACCTCAGCCGGGACAGGGCGGCCCCGACCTCGTGCATGCGCGGCAGGGCCAGATTGCCCGGCATTCCGGTGTCGAGCAGGTCCAGTCCGCGCTGTTGCAATTCGGCGGCAAGGGCGGCCAGCACGTCCTCCATGGCCACCCCGTCGCCCATGAACCGGCGCGCGTGCGCCACTGCCAGCGCCACCGCCCTGGTCTGGGCGCGCGACACGATCTGCGCCACGCCGGCCAGCTCGATGCGGTCGTCGCCGAAGGCCACTGTGGAGCGGTCGAACACCTTGATGTGGCGCAGGCGCCGCCCGCGTCCCGGCCGCACCGAGCGAGGGTCCGGGCAGCGGTGGCGGGAGGGCCAGCGAACCGGTCCGGCTTCGCTGATCCGCCCCGTCGGGTGTGCGGCCGCTACGGCGCGCGCCTCGTCTGTGAGGTCGTGGGGACGGTACCGAACCATGGCCACGACGCGGTCGGCCACATCCAGATAGTCGCCCGAGCCGCCGATCACCAGGAGCGTGCTGACCCCGGCGTCGGCGCAGAGACTCCCGACCCGGTCGATGAACGGCGTGATGGGTTCGTCGTCGCCCCGGACCAGCGCCTGCATGCGTCGGTCGCGGATCATGAAGTTCGTAGCGGCGGTGTCCTCGTCGATGAGGATCAGCCGCGTCCCGGCTTCCAGGGCCTCGACGATCGCGGCGGCCTGGCTGGTCGAGCCGGAGGCGTTGGGTGAGGAGAAGCGCGCCGTGTCCTGCCCTCCGGGAAGCGCGCCGATAAAGGGGGAGATGTCCACCCCCGCGACGGAGCGCCCGTCCTCGGCCTGGATCTTGGCCGCGCCCGGGTCGGTCACCACGCACTCCCGCCCGTCGCCGGGACGGTGGTTGTACACGCCCCGCGCCACCGCATCGAGTACGGTGGACTTGCCATGATAGCCCCCGCCGACCAGAAGGGTGACCCCCTTTGGGACTCCCATTCCGGCAAGAGGTGGCGCGTTCAGCCGCGCAAGGGTGACCTCCAGGCTCGGAGGCGAGGCGAAGGGCGTCGCGCGGCGCTCGTCAAGGGGGCGGTCATCGACGCCGCTCCGGCGCGGGAGCAGTGCGCCGTTGCCGATGAACGCCACCAGTCCGCGGTCGGCCAGCTGGGAGCGCAGGTGGTCGGCGTCTTCATTCACCTCCACCGAGCGCCGGACATCGCCGGGAGCGTGCGCCGCGCTCACCAGGGTGGCGTCGACGAGCGCGGGCACCGTCTCCAGGAGCAGCTTTTCCGCCTGCCGGCCCAGCACGCGCCGGCCCGCTGCGGGAAGCCCAACGGTGAAGCGGGCCTCGACGGCACCGTCGGACGCGACGATCACGGCGGTGTTGGGGAGAACGACCTGGCCCGGTCCGGTCATGAAGATCTCACCGCTTCGGCCGCTGCCCCCGCGGGCCGAACGGCCGGGACGGATCTTGCGCGCCTCGGCCGCGAAGGAGCGGGCGAGCAGACAGGAAAGGCCCGTTCGCCGGGAAGCGGTCGCGACGGACTCGGGGGCGAACCCCGCGCGAGACGGCTCCAGGATGACCGAGATACGGCTCGGGGCTGCGAAGGGATCGCCCTGAACCCGCCGAACGATCAGTTTGAATCGAGGCAGGATCCAGGTACCCTTGAGGTCCCTGTAGGCGGGATAGCCCCGTCCATCGATCCGGCGCAGGATGCGCCTGAGGTCGTCTTCGTTCCGGCCCATGGGTTTCGAGGTTTGAGGAAGGCGGTGGAATTGTCTCGAAAGAAATATGAGTGGAAGCCGATCTCGTCGTCGGCGCTGCTGTTTGCCGCGGCGGCCTGCTCCAGCACGGTATTCGGTGAGCCCGACGCACCGTCGCTTGCCTGTGGCCTGCTCGATCCCGCCTATCTGGCCGATGGCGGAGTAGGGCGCGACGGGATTCCCGCAATGACCGATCCGGAGTTCGTGGCGCTCGATCGAGAGGCGATGATCCGCTACCTCACCGACGACGACAGGGTCATCGGGGCCGAGGTGGGCGGGGAGTGGCTGGCCATTCCCCACAACATCATGTACCGGCACGAGATCGTGAACCTGAACCGCGGCGCGGAGCAGGTTGCGGTGACCTACTGTCCCCTGACCGGCTCCGCTCTGGTCTTCGACAGAGGCGGGGTCGGCGGCCTCGAGTTCGGGGTCTCCGGACTCCTCTACCAGGCCAACCTGATCATGTATGACAGGACCGACGTCGCGTCGCTGTGGCCGCAGATGGCCGGAGAGGCCGGGTGCGGACCGCGTGCGGGACAGTCGCTGGCGACCCGGCCGGTGATCGAGATGACGTGGGGCGGATGGCGGGAGCACTTCCCCGGGTCGATGGTCATCGGCGTGGACTCGATCGTTGCCGCGGGATACAGCTTCAACCCCTACGGTGCCTCCTATGAGGCGCCGGACAACGCCAGCTACCTCGGATTCCCGATTCCGCGGCAGGATTTGCGCCGCCTTCCGAAGGAACGGGTCGTCGGTCTTCCGGCCGCCGGGGACCGGCCGCCCCTCGCGGTTCCGTTCGGTGCGCTGGAGGCTCTGGGCGAGCGATCGGTCGTCGAGTTCGAATACCGGGGCCGGCCGGCCGTCGTGTTCTGGGACGCGGCGGTCCGCGCTGCGGTCCCGGCGCGACCGGAAACCGATGGCCGGCAGCTCACCTTCGAGATCCGGGATGGGCGGTTCGTGGACAGGGAAACGGGTTCGGTGTGGGCGGTTACGGGCCATGCCCGGGTCGGCGAGCTCATGGGCGCGCGCCTGGAACCGATTCCTGAGGCGTACGTCGCCTTCTGGCAGGCCTGGGCAGCCTATCATCCCGAAACGGAGCTGGTGATTGAATAGCCGCCCGCGGCGGGCGGCAGCGTCGGCGCTTGTCGCGGGCGCGTTGTCGGTGGCCACGGCGCAGGCCCAGTGGGTGGAGCGTCCGGGGGATGGGTGGATCACGTTGGCCGTGTACCATCAGGACACGCGCCAGCGCTACGACAGCAGCGGCGAGCTGCAGGACTTCTTCGCCGACGGCCGCGCGATCTCCACGGCCTCGTTCCTGACCGGCGCGGTGGGACTGCTCCCGGGGCTGGACGCCTGGGCGCAGCTGTCCTGGCAGAGGCTGCGCTACGACGATGGCGTCACGGATCGTCTGGCCACCGGGCCCGGCGACGCGCGCCTCTGGCTCCGCGGGGCCCCGCTCGCCTGGTTCGGGTCGTCCTTCCCCCTGGCGATCCGCGGGGGCGTCAAGTTGCCGGTGGGCGACTTCGATGTCGTTGCCGACTTCATCCCTCTGGGCGACGGCCAGCGCGACTGGGAGCTGATGGCGGAGGTGGGCCACTCCTTCTGGCCGCGTTCGGGCTACGTTTCGGGGTGGATCGGATACCGATGGCGCGAGGAGAACACGGAGTCGCTGAAACATCACGGAGACGAGTTGTTCTACTTCGTGCAGGCCGGCGCGATGATGGGACGGTGGGGGTTCAGGTTCTCCGTGGACGGATGGGACGGGGGGTCGGGAGTGACCGAGGGCGTGTGGGTTCCGAGTTTCCAACGAGACCTGTCGCAGCTGCAGCCGTCGCTGCTCCGCAAGATCGGTCCCGGGGAGGCGGAACTCGGAGTTCGGTTCAGCGTGCGCGGCCGCAACATACCGGCCGGGTCCACGCTCGTGGCGCGATACTTCACAAGGTGGAGGCGATGATGAGACGGATCGGAACATTTCGGATGTGGTGGATGGCGCCGTTGGCCGTGGTGTGCGGCTGCGGCCCGGGTTCGGATTCCGGGACGGGAGATGTCCCCCGGCAGCCCGCGCAGGTGGCATCGTCGCCGAATGGGGTGGTCGTGGCTGCGCAGCCGCGGGCGGCGGAAGCAGGCGCGCGCATGCTGGACGCGGGGGGAAACGCGGCCGATGCGGCCGTCGCGGCGGCATTTGCCGTTTCGGTGGTCGAGCCGTCGATGAACAGCATTGGAGGCCGTACACAGATCCTGATCCGGCTCCCGGACGGCTCGGTCGCCGGGATCGACGCGACCACGCAGGCACCCGCAACCTACGATCCCGAGACAGCGCCACAGGCGTCGTACGGATACCCGACGGTGGGCGTTCCGGGCGCGGTGGCGGGGCTCGCCAGGCTGCTTCGCGAACACGGCACGATGTCCCTGGAGGAGGTCATGGCGCCAGCCATCGAGTTGGCGGAGCAGGGGTTCCGACTGCTGCCCGGCGAGGCCGCGCGCCACGCCGCCGGGGCCGCGCAACTGGCCGAGTTCGAGGGCTCGCACGCCCATTTCCTGAGCGCCGGCGGGGAGCCTCGCGCCGCCGGTGCGATCTTTGTGCAGCCGGACCTGGCCACCACCCTGCGCGCGATCGCGACCGGCGGCGAAGATGCCTTCTACCGGGGCCAGATCGCCGCACGCATCGCGGACGACATGGAGGCGCACGGCGGTGCGGTGACGCGGGCGTCGCTGGCGGCTTACGAGGCGCTGGATGCCCCCGTTGTGCGGGGGAGCTACCGCGGATTCGAACTGGTCGGCACCGACATCCCCGCCTCGGGTGCGGTCAGCATAGGCATACTCCACATCCTGGAGCGCTTCGACATGTCCGCCGTGGAGGACGAGACCTGGGCCGCGCTGATCGGAACCGCGATCGCCCGCGCATTCGAGGAAAGGATGTTGGCGCGTCAGAACGGCCTCGACGACCTGTCCTTCATGACCGACAAGGAGTGGGCCGCCGACATCGCGGCCGGAATCGACGTACCCGGAGCGATTCGCCACATGGCGGGAGCGGCGACGGTGCTAACGCGCGACAGGATGTCTGCGTCGCCGCCCGCCGCGGTGCCGGGCGAGCCGTCATGGCCGGCGCTTCAGGGTACGCCGGGCCACACGACCCACCTCTCGACCGCCGATGGCAACGGAATGTTCGTCGCGCTCACGCAGACGATCGGTCCCAGCCTGGGCTCCAGGGTTGCGACGCCCGGCCTGGGGTTCCTCTACGCGGCCACCCTGGGTGGCTACCTGGGCCACATGGAGCCCGGGGAGCGCGCAAGGTCCAGCATCTCTCCTCTGATGGTGCTGAGCGACGGCCAGCCCGTGCTGGTCCTCGGGGCCGCCGGAGGAGCCAGGATCATCTCGGCTGTCGTCCAGGCCGTCCTTCGCGTTGTGGACCAGGGGATGACTCTACCGGACGCGCTCGCCGCCGCGCGCGTACACCCGATCGCGGGGGGCATCGCAATGGAAACATCGCCGGTGATCGGATGGGCCGACGAAGAAGTGGCAATGGTGGAATCGTGGGGAATCACGGTGCAGGAGCAGGAACGGGAGGGCGCGTTCGGCCGGATCCACGGGATATGGGTTGATCTCGCGACAGGCGAGATCGTGGGCGCCGCCGATCCCGACTGGGAGGGCGCGGCGATCGTGCCGGGCGGCTAGCCGGCTTGCCAGCCCGGCGCCTCGGCACTCTCGTTGGCGTGCGAGCTTCCGGGACGGGACACCAGGGATTCACACCAGCTCCAACAGCCCCCGATCGGGGCGCATGCGCCGGAGAAAGTCCTCGACGGGAAGGCAGTGGACACCGTCGATCCGGTTCGTTTCGGAACCGCGGTACAGGATGGCGGCCTCCACGTCCGGGTGGTCCTTGCGCAAGGCGTGCAGCGCCTTGAGGTCGCGCGGGCCCACGTCTTCACCATTCTGGATCCGAAAGGCCTGGATGCCGGTCGCCCCGTGCACGACAAGGTCGACTTCGGTGCCGGCCCGCGTCCTCCAGTAGCACAACTTCGCGTCGAAGCGCGAGTAGGCCGACCAGGCGAGAATGTGCTGGGCCACGAGCCCCGCAAGCGCCTGAAGATCATGCTCGGCCTGACGGCCGGTTGAGTCTTCCGGGAGTAGCGCACGGAAAAAACCCGCGTCGAAGAGGAAGAGCTTGTCGCGGGAGACGGTGATGCGCCTCGTATCGGACACGCCCGCACCACTCGCGATGGTGCGCTTGGCGTACACGGGCACGCGGAATGCCAGCATGAGGTCCTCGAGAATGGCAATGTACCCGGCGACGATCTTGCGCTCCACCGCACACCCTCGGGCCACCGAAGCGATGTTCAGCGGCTTGCCGTGCGCAGTACTCAGGGCCTGGAGGAAGCGACGGAAGCGCCCGATGTGCCGCGTCAGCCCACGCGCCATCACGTCCGCGATGTAGACGTGGGTGTATTCCTCGATCACGCGCTGCGGGTTGGAAGCCGTGACCGCCTCCGGGAGCATTCCGTGCCTCAGGGCGCGGTCCAGATCGAAGTTCCGGAGTTCGGCGGCCATCAGGGGGTGGAAGCTGTGCCGTGGCAACCGCAAATCGGAGTGGCCATCGGTGCCTCGCGAAAAAACGCGCGAACCCGAGGCCGCCAGAACGAAATGCGGGGGTGACGGCCTGGCGAGGGTTTGCCGCACCGTCCGGAGGAGCTTGGGCACATGCTGGATCTCGTCGATCACCACCGTCCGGGGAGCCGGCGGTTCGGCCAACAGTTCACGGAGTCGCTGGGGTCGGGCAGCCAGTGTGTGGCGCAGGGACGGCGTCTCGACATCAAGTTGAATCGCGTCGGGCAGGCTGTCGCGCAGCCATGTCGACTTGCCCGTCCCACGAGGGCCCATGAGTATGAAGCTCTCTCGCGGAATCTTGAAGAATCGGCTGATCAGTTCCATTAGTGGCGGGATATTGGAAGATCGGCGCTTCAACGATAGAACGCCGGTGCGTGTGTGTCAATTACATGCAACCAGGGGTATTGGACCCGGGCCCAAACCGGCTTGCCGCCAAATGTCGTGTACCCCGCATCCTGGCCGATGATGAGACGATGATGGTTAGATGATGAAACGCTGACTCGTTGCCGATGAAGTCACGTGATTCGGCGCGGGTTGCCGCCCTCGCAGTCGGTGGATAGTCTCCGCTTGCCACCCGGGACACCCAATGCCAGCAAGGAGGAACCTGTGACGCGCTGCCTTCCAGCTTCGTCAGCTAACGGACGCAGGCCGCGCAGGCCTGTCGATCGGCCAACCGCCGGCATCGCCGCCCTGGCAGCTGCCTTCGCGGTAGCCGCCTGCGACGTACCCGTCTACGACACCATTCTGCTGGGCGGTCAGGTGCTGGACGGCACCGGCGCCCCCGCCCGCCAGGTCGACATCGGCATCAGGGCGGACCGCATAGAAGCGGTCGGCGACCTCAGCGGCGCCATGGCGAACACCACCCTCGACGTCAGCGGCCTTCATGTCAGCCCCGGCTTCATCGACGTCCATTCGCATGCCGGGCCCGCGCTCGCGATGCCGGAACGCAGTGACGCCGAGCCGCTTCTGGCCCAGGGTCTCACGACCGTGGTGGTGAATCCTGACGGCGGTGGCCCGGTCGACCTGGCCGAACAGCGGGCCGCGCTGGAAGCCAACGGTCCGGGGGTCAACGTCGCGCAGCTCGTGCCGCACGGGTCGATTCGCGGGCGCGTCATCGGGTCGGAGGACCGGGCCCCGGACGCGGGCGAGCTCGGGGCGATGCGTGCGCTGGTCCGTGCCGGGATGGAGGCCGGCGCGTGGGGACTCTCTTCCGGCACCTTCTACGCGCCGGGCAGCTACTCCGACAACTCGGAGCTGATCGAACTCGGACGCGTGGTTGCGGAATACGGGGGACTGTATACGAGCCATATCCGCGATGAGTCCGACTACACGATCGGTGTGGTGGCGGCGGTCGAAGAGGTGATCGACGTGAGTCGGGAGGCCGGGATCACCGCGGTGGTGACCCACATCAAGGCGCTGGGCCCGCCGGTGTGGGGCGCCTCGGCCGAGATCGTGGAACGGATCGAGGCGGCTCGCGCGGAGGGGTTGCCGGTGTTTGCGGACCAGTACCCCTACATGGCCTCGGCGACCGGTCTTTCAGCCGCGCTGGTACCGCGATGGGCGCAGGCGGGGGGAGGACAGGCCTTCGCCCAGCGGGCCGCGGACCCGCAAACCCGGGCGCGGATCCGTGAGGCCATGGTCGAGAACCTGGCACGGCGCGGCGGAGCAGAAAGGATCCAGTTTCGCCGCTTCGTTCCGGACCCTTCGATCGAGGGTAGATTGCTGTCCGACCTGGCGGCCGAACGCGGCGCCGATCCGGTGGACCTGTCGCTCGAGCTTGTCCTCCAGGGCGGCCCCTCGATCGTCTCCTTCAACATGAGCGAGGAAGATGTCCTGAATCTGATGGTCCGCGATTGGACGATGACGTCGTCGGACGGGGATCTGCCTACCTTTGGCGTCGGCGTCCCGCATCCGCGCTCCTACGGTGCATTCGCGCGCAAGTTGGCGAAATACGTGTTCGAGGATGGGGTCATGACCCTGGAGGCGGCGATCCGCTCCATGACCGGACTTCCCGCCGAGGTGATGGAGATGGTGGACCGGGGCACCATCGCAGAGGGCAGGATCGCCGACCTGGTTGTCTTTTCGGGAGACTTTCGCGACCAGGCGACCTTCACCGAGCCGCACCAGCTGTCGACCGGCGTGGTCCACCTGTTCGTCAACGGCACAGCCGCGATTCTGGACGGCGAGTTCACGGGCGCCCGCGCCGGGCGGGTATTGTCGCGGGGTGGCTGAACAGCCCGTGGACAACCCCCCGCAGCACGGGCTAGCGAACCACTCCGTGCCGTCTCAGGACATCCAGCGTGGCGTCGATCGGCAGGGCTTCGCGGGTGCCCCAGCGGCTGCTCACGGTGACTGCCTTGAGCATCGAGTTGTAGATCGCCTCCTCGGTGGCCTCGACGGTGGCCTGGAAGATCGCGGAAATGTTGTTGTTTGCGAGATCCCGGACCGACCTCACGGGGCCGTCCGGCTGCCTGCGCACCTCGGGAGCCGTCGAAAAGCCGATCACGTAGTCGCCCGATCCGTTGCTGGCATACGAACCGGTGCGGGAGAGCCCCATGATCGCGCGCCTGGCCACACGTTCGAGATTGCGCTCCGAAAGCGGTGCGTCCGTAGCGACGACGATCATGATGGAGCCCTGCGATTCGCCCTCGCGCTCCTCGTGCGGGGCCGGGGAGCGGGAATCGTTGCCGTGCGCGCCGTCGCCTCCCCTTCCCGATTCCACCTGGCCGCGGAAGGAGTAACGCCCAAGTTCCCGCCCGACCGGCGCACCGGCGATCTGCAGGATGCCGCCGAAGTTGGATTGCACGAGCACACCCACGGTGTAGCCGCCCAGCGACGCCGGCAACACCCGGGAGCTGGTCCCGATTCCGCCCTTCCAGCCAAACGCGGAGGTGCCGGTTCCGGCTCCGACCGCCCCTTCCTCCACCGCCCCGGACGTGGCGCCTTCGAGCGCTTCCCGGACGTGCGCCGGCGCAACCGGACGGCTGCGGATGTCGTTGAGCCCACCGTCGTTGGTTTCCCCCACAACCGGGTTGATCGAGCGCACACCGTCCATTCCGTCCATGCCGAGGGCCCATTCGACCATCGCGTCGGCGGCCTTCCAGACGCACAGCGTACAGGTCAGCAGGATGGGGGTTTCGAGTTCTCCGAGTTCCCGCACCTGCGTGACGCCGAGGAGCTTGCCGAAGCCGTTGCCGACATGGATCGCGGCCGGGACGCGGTCCCGGTAGAGGTTGCCGCCGTGAGGGCGGATCGCGGTCACGCCGGTGCGGATGTCGTCCCCCGAGACGATGGTGGTGTGGCCGACCAGGACCCCGGCGACGTCGGTGATCGCGTTGTCGGCCCCGGGCGTGAAGATGCCCACCTCGATCCCGATGTCGCGGGCGCGGGGGCGGGGGTCCTCCTGGCCCCCAAGGGGGGCGCCGGGGGCCAGCGTGGCGAATGCAAGTACGGCCGTCCTCGAGACGGCGCGCGCCACACGGGTTCGATGGGTCGTGGCGGCCCGGCCTGCCGGGACGCAGCGCTCGCGGATCGGATCATTCTGGAGGTGCATGGCAGTCCTGGCGAAGCTGTGAGTCTCTTTCAATTCCAGGGGCCGGCCGGGTCGTCACAAGGCCCCGGCGACCATCAGGCCGAGAAGCAGCGGGTGGTAGAGGAGGGAACCCACGAAGACGCGCTGGCAGCGCTGCCGCGTGGGGTTGACCAGAAAGGCGATACAGACCGCAACCATTCCAGTCCCCAGGGCAAGCGCGCCCGCGAGGTAGACGTTGCCGGCCATCCCGAACAGGACCGGCGCGGCGCTGAGCGCAAGCAGGGCCACTGCGTAGCCGACCATCATCCCCGAGATCAGGGATGCGGAACCCGGCGGAATCAGCTGGAACCCGGCGCGCTTGTAGTCCTCGCGCAGGTTCCATCCCAGCGCCAGCACGTGGATCAGCTGCCACAGGAACAGGATCCCGAACAGGGTCATCCCGCGCGCGTCGATACCACCGGTGTGGGCCGTCCAGCCGATCAGCGCGGGGAGCGCTCCCGGGACGGCGCCGACGGGGGTGGCAAGGGGGGAGCGAAGCTTGAGGGGGGTGTAGACGGCGTCGTACAGCACGGCCGATGCCATCGTGATGAGCGCCGGCAGCCACCCGACCCAGTACCAGAGATGCCCGATCCCCGCCGCGAGGAGGAGGCCGCCGAAGAGTGCGGCGCGGGGGGCCGGGATCCGTCCCGAAGGTACGGGACGGGGCTGCGTACGGATCATGAGGCTGTCGGGGCCGCGCTCAAGGTATTGGTTGAGCGCGAGGGCGCCCGACGTGCTCAGAACGATTCCCAGCGCGAGGTGGAGGGCGCGGCCGGGGATGGCTGCCGGAAGGGCGGCAACGAGGTATCCGGCGGCTGCGGTGACCGCCACGAACAGGGTGATGCCGGGCTTGGTCAGTTCAAGGTAGGCGCGCACCCCGCGGGGACGCCCGGAACGCAGGCGGTCCTCAAGCGTCACAGGAGTCCCTGGACCAGTCCGCCGTCGACCTGCAGCGTGTGGCCGGTGATGTAGGAAGCCGCTTCGGAGGCGAGGAAGGCGACCGCGCTCGCGAACTCCTCCGGCCGCCCGATCCGCCCTGCGGGGATATTGGCCGTTATCCCCTCCAGCACGGTCTCCCGGGAGGTGCCGCGTGCCTCGGCCTGGGCGGCCAGCAGCGATTCGACCCGCGCGGTGTGAATGTAGCCCGGCGCAACCACGTTGCAGAGAATGCCGTCCGCGGCCAGGTCCTGGGAGATCGTCTTGATGAACCCGACCACGCCGGGACGGGCCGTGTTCGATAGCAGCAGCCCCCTGATCGGCTGCTTGACCGACACGGAGGTGAGCGCAACGATCCGCCCCCACCGGTTGGCGCGCATGGAGGGAAGCGCGGCCAGCGTGAGTTGCACGGTCGACATCAGATTCACTTCCAGTGCATCCCGGTAGGCCGCCGGCTCGAAGTCATCGACGCCGCCGGGCGGGGGTCCGCCGGCGTTCGCGACCAGGATGTCCAGCCGGCCGAATTCGGCCACCGCCCGCTCCACGATCGCCCTGCAGAAATCGGGGCTCGAGACGTCACCGGACACGGGAACGATCCTCCGGTCCGTGTCCTGCGCGATTCGCCTGGCCGTCTCTGCCAGAGTGTCCTCGGAGCGGGCGTTGACGACCGCATGCGCCCCCTCGCGAGCGAGTCGCTCGGCGATCGCGCGTCCCAGTCCCGTGGATGCGCCGGTGACCAGGGCCACCCTGTCTTGAATTCCCAGATTCACGAAACCCTCCTGTGAGCGAGCACCTGATGTCGTGCGCGGAAGACCGTCGGCAGGGCCGGAAATCTTGCCAGCGGAGCGGTGCATCGGCAAGGTATCCGGGGATTCGGGAAACAGCGTGGTGCTCCCCGGGGTATTAGCTTGTATGGATCGAGCGAAGAGAAAACCGGATCAGAAGGTGGCGCGCGCTATGCATGATCAGGATGTACGGACGCGCCGGCGCAAGGAGAACCGTATCTGGCGGTACGCGTTGGGTACATCCATTCTGGTTCACCTTCTGGTGCTGTTTCTGGGTGGAGGCCGGCCGATACCGCTGTCCCCGTATGCCGCGGCAGGACCCAAGGCGGGCGATAACCGTGCGGCCGCGGGCGGGGTTCAGGCCATGAACGTCGTGACTCCGCCGTCCCGGCCCATCGAGCGGCCTGTGCGCCCCAGGCCTGTGGATATCGCAACCGATCCGATTGAGGTCTCCTTTGAAGAGGCATTCTCGGAGCCGGCGTTCGTCGGAGAACGGCCGGGCGCGGCCAATGCAGGCACCGAGACCGGAGAGGGTGCCGGAGACGGTGGTACTGCAGATGAAGGGCTCAACGTCCTCGTGCCCCCCCTTCCGAGAGGTTTCATCCTTCCGCCTGACGCACCGCGAAGCCTGCGTGGCAAGTCGACCGACGTCTGGGTCTTCGTCACTGAACATGGAGAGGTGGTCGCCGACTCGACCCGGCTGGATCCGCCGACCCGGGACCGCCGGTACAACAGCCGGCTGATTCGGGAAGCCGCCGAGTGGCGCTTCAGGCCCGGGACGAAGGGTGGCCTTCCGATCGCGGCCTGGGCCAAGTACAAGATCACGGTCGGTCATTGAGCGGCGGCTCGCCGCGGTGCCCACGCTGAATTCCCCGTGCGACGAGCGGCCAAGAGGGTTCTGTGGGTGGATGACGAAATCGACCTCCTGCGCCCCCACCTCCTCTTCCTGCAGCAGCGCGGCTATCAGGTCGACGCGGTCTCCAACGGAGACGACGCCCTGGCGCTGCTGCGCGGATACGCCTACGACCTGATTCTCCTCGACGAGCAGATGCCCGGGCGGCGCGGCCTGGAAGTCCTCGAGATGATTCGGCGCGACGATCCCCATGCGCGGGTGGTGATGGTTACCAAGTCGGAGGAGGACCGCACCATGACCGAGGCGATCGGCCGCCAGGTCGAGGACTACCTGGTCAAGCCGACCAGCCCGCGCCAGGTGCTGTCCGTGGTGACGCGCATTCTCGAGGGATCGTCGATTCAACAGCAGCGCGCCGCCCAGGATTTCGCCAAGCGCTGGCCGGCGCTCACGCGGATGCGCGAGCAGGCGGCCGGCCACGCCGATTTCGCACGCATCTACCAGGAACTGGTGGAGTGGCACCTGAGGCTGGAAGGGGCGGGCGAGACGGGTCTGCTGGGCACGGTCGAGGCGCTCCACGACGACCTCCGTCACGACTTTGGCCGCTGGGTCACCAGGAAGTACCCGAGCTGGGTGTGGGGCGAGGAAAACCCGCCCGAGATGTCGGTGGATATCGTGGAACGCCGCCTCCTGCCCCTGCTCGGCAAGGAGCCGGTTTTCTTCGTCGTGCTGGACTGCATGCGCCTCGACCAGTGGCGGGCGATCGCGCCTCTGCTGAGTGATTTCTTCGATGTCGACGAGGGCTACCACTATTCCATCCTGCCTACGGCCACCCCCTATGCGCGCAACGCCATCTTCGCGGGACGCTTCCCCGACGAGATCGCCAGGGAGTATCCGGACCTGTGGGACGCGTCGGGGGACGAGGGGTCCATGAACGCCTTCGAGGACGACCTGCTCCGGGATCAGCTCCGGCGCCTGACCGGACGGGAGGTCATTGTTCACTATGAGAAGATCTTTACGGACCGCAAATCCGACCAGGTGCGCGCCCGCATCCGCTCCGCGGCGCGAATCCGCGGCGCCGTGATCGCCCTGGTCTTCAATTTCGTGGACCTCATGACGCACGGGCGCTCGGAATCTCCGATTCTGATGGAAGTGGCGAAGGACGAAGCGGCTCTGAGGCAGCTCACCCGGTCCTGGTTCGAACGCTCCACCGCCTTCGCGGTGCTCAAGGAGGCCGCGGCCCAGGGGTTCCGGGTCGTCCTGACCACCGACCATGGGTCCATCCACTGCCGCCGGCCCGCCACCGTCTATGCCCGGCGAGGAGCCAGCGCGAACCTGCGATACAAATCCGGCAACAACCTGCGGGCGCAGGATCGGGGGTCCGCCTTCTCCACCACGCGGGCAGCGGACCTGCGCGTCCCCCCCGGGCCTCTGGGGACCACACACCTTGTGGCCCTGGACGATTACTTCTTCGTATACCCCACGAAGCTCCGGGAATACCAGCGGCGATACCGCAACTCGTTTCTGCACGGCGGCATCTCTCCCGAGGAGATGATCGTACCCGTCGCTGTCCTGAGGCCAAGGCTCCGGTGACTGCGCGCCTCTGGCGGCGGATTCTCTCATACCTCCGGCCGCATCGCGGGATCCTCGTTCTGGCGGCCGTCGCGACCGCGCTCGTAGCACTCCTGGACGCCTTCTCGATCGTCGTGTTGATTCCGTTCCTGGAGACGGTCTTCGGGGAAGGCGCCGGCGAGGAACCGGACCGGATCGACCGGGTGTTGGAGGCCACGGTCGGACGCTTCGTGGACCTGGAGGGCGAGGCGCAGGCGGTGGTGGCCGGGGTGATCGTCTTCATTGTAGCCACGGTCGCGCTGAAGAACGCCATCGAGTTCGGGCGAGCCTGCCTGGCGGCGCGGGTCGAGCAGGGCGTGACGCGCGACCTCCGCAACGAAGTGTACGGGCACCTGCTGAAGCTGGATCTCGGCTTCTTCGGACGGATGCGGACCGGACAGATCGTGTCCCGGCTGACCCACGATGTCGAGCAGATGCGCACGCTGGTCACCTCGGAGGTCATCAAGTCGATCTCCGCGTTGCTCCAGTTCGGGATCGTGCTCTACTGGATGGTCGAGATTTCGTTCCGGCTTACTGTGGCCGCCTTCGTGGTGATTCCGCTGACGATGGTGATCTGGGGGCCGCTGGTGCGAAGGCTCCGAAAGGGCGACCGTGCCGTCCTGGACATGGCCGGTGAGGTGGGGGCACACATTCAGGAGACCGTGGCCGGGATCCGCCTGGTCAAGACGGCCACCAGCGAGCCTCACGAGCGCGAACGTTTCCGCGAGCTCACGGGCAGCTACTTCGAGACTTTCCTGCGGACGGTGCGTCTGCGTGCGCTGGCGGTGCCGGTCACGGAGCTCTTCGTCGCCCTGGGCACCGGAATACTCCTCTGGTACGGAGCCAGCATGGTCGTGGTGGACGGGATCCTGTCCGGAGGAGACTTCATCGCGTTCATCGTTCTGAGCACCCGGCTCTACGCGCCGGTAAAGTACCTGAGCAAGCTCCCCACGCTGATTCAGCCCGGGCTTGTCGGTGGCGAGCGCGTCTTCGAGTTCCTCGACGCTCCGGCCGAGAGTCCGGACCGGGAAGGCGCCCGGGACTTCACCGGCGTGCGCGACGCAGTCCGCTACCGGGACGTGCGCCTCGAATACCGGGAAGGAGAGCCGGTGCTGCGCGGTGTGAGCTTCCGGGTTCCGGCAGGTTCGATGGTGGCCCTCGTCGGACCCAGCGGAGCGGGCAAGACAAGCATCGTGGACCTTTTGGGCCGCTTCCATGAGCGCTCGGCCGGTTCGATCGAGATCGACGGGACCGACATTCGCGACCTGAAGCTGGCCAGTCTGCGCGCGGGGCTGGGAGTGGTCGCCCAGGACACGGTGCTCTTTCACGACACCGTGCGCGCCAATATCGCCTATGGGATGAAGGACGTCCCCATGGAAAGGGTCGAGGAGGCCGCCCGCGCCGCGCTCGCGCACGACTTCGTTCAGCGGCTTCCGGACGGCTACGAAACGGTTGTGGGGGAACGCGGCGCCACGCTCTCCGGGGGCCAGCGCCAGCGGATCGCGATCGCCCGGGCCATTCTGCGGGATCCTCCGATCCTCGTGCTGGATGAGGCGACCAGCGCGCTCGACACCGAATCCGAGCGCATGGTGCAGGAGGCCATCGAGCGGCTGCTCACCGGGCGGACCGTCTTCGTCATCGCGCACCGGCTGTCGACGATCCGGCGCGCGGACCTGATCGTGGTGGTCGACGACGGCCGGGTCGTGCAGCAGGGAAGCCACGAGTCCCTGATGCGCGAAGAGGGGCTCTATCGCCGCCTTCGGGAACTCCAGTTCCGGTGACGAAAAGGCGGCTGGGCGGGTCGCGAGGGCGGGCCCTGCGGCACCGGATCGAATACGTGTTCCTGCGGGCCGTGGCGGGTTTCTGTGCGATCGTGCCCGAGGTGCTTGCCGACCGGGCGGGGGCGGCGCTCGGCTGGGTGGTGGCGCGCGTGGGACGACCCCGCTGGGAGGTGGTCCGCGAACATCTGCAAACGGCCTTCCCGGAAGCCGGCGAGCGCTGGCGGCGCGACATCGGGCGGCGTTGCTATGCCCATCTGGGCGCGGAGGCGGTGGCGTTGTTCCGCCTGGCCGGGATGGGGCGGGCCCAGGTGCGGGAGCGGACCCGCGTGACGGGATTGGGGGTCGTGGAGAGCGCGGTGCGCCAGGGCCGCGGCGTGATCATTCTGAGTGCACACCTCGGAAACTGGGAGATCGGCGGATCCGCGCTGGTCGCGCGGGGGTTCCCCCTCGACGTGGTGGTCGCGCGCCAGCGCAACGAGCTCTTCGACCGCCACCTCACGCGGTCGCGGGAACGGCTCGGATTCGGAATCATCCCGCGCAACGAGGGTCGGCGCGGCGTGCTCGCGGCACTTAAGGCGGGCCGCCTCGCCGGGATCCTCGGAGACCAGGACGCGCGCCGAGCCGGAGTCTTCGTGGACTTCTTCGGGCGGCCGGCGTCGACCGCGCGCGGGCCCGCCGTACTTGCACTTCGGTCCGACGCGCTCATCGTTACCCTCTTCGCGGTACGTCTTCCGGGTTGGAAGCCCCGCTATCACGTCCATCTCGAGGCGCTCGAGGGAACCGCCGCCACGGGTCGCGCCGCTCGCGTCGCCGCGATCACGCAGGCCTACACCACGCGCATCGAGGAATACGTTCGGCGCTACCCGGACCAGTACTTCTGGCTCCACAAGCGATGGAAGACGCCGCCGCCGGGGGATGGGGCAACGGAGCGGCGGGCGGCAGGCGTCTGACTTGCGTTATCTTGGACGCGGAGTTTGTCCACGAACGCGAATGCCACGGGGGATTTGTCTACGGGCTGCCAAAATGGTCTATATCTGCATCCCCTGCCGGGACGAGGACCGCACCATTGGCGTGCTGCTGTGGAAGATCCGTGACGTAATGGCGGAGATGGAGCGCGACTACGAGGTGATCGTGCTCGACGGCGCGTCCCGCGACGGAACCCTGGCGCTGCTGAGGAAGTACGAGCGAGTGATGCCGCTCAGCGTGCTTTCGCTGCGGAAGCCGGTTGGCTACGGCGCCGCGGTCGAGAAGCTGCTGCGCAGCGCCGCCGGACGTGCGCGGTACCCCAAGAGAGATGCGATCGTGACCATGCAGGGCGACTTCACCGAACACCCCGATCACCTTCGCCCCCTGCTCAGGACCTTCGAGGGGGGAGCCGACATCGTCGTGGGCATGGCCAACCCGGAAACTCCCGGACCGCCGCCGCCCCGGGCGGTGCGTCTGGCGCGCGCGCTCGGCCGGATCGCGCTGGGGCGCGCGCAAACCCGGGCGCTCGGCGACAACCCCTTCCAGGGGTTCCGCGCCTACCGGGCCGTGGTCGTCAGGAAGGCCTTGAGGATCGCGGGCGACAACCGCCTGGTGACGACCGATGGATGGGCCGCCAACGCCGAACTGATGAAGGTGTTGGCGCCGTTCGCGCGCCGGGTCGCGCATGTTCCGGCGGCGCCACGCTACGATGTTCGCTGGCGGCGCAGTCGAGTGCGCGTACTGGCCACCGTGCGGGAGATTCTCCGCGTGAGGAAGGTGTCCCCTCTGGAACCGGAGCGGCCCCATGCGGCGTGATTCCCCCGCCCGGCTGCTCCTGGCTGTGTTGCCGGCGCTGGCCATGACGTTGCTGGTCGGTCTCGCGCCGGTCCGGCCGCAAGTCCTTTCCGCCCAGCAGGGCGCCCTGATCCGCGACTCCCTCACCGCCCTCGGCCCCCGAATCGGAAAGATCCCCTTCCATCCGGGGGAGGAGATGGTATTCCGGGTCAGGGCAAGCGTCCTGGGGAAGGGAGACGCGGTGATGCGTGTCGGGCCCATCGATTCGATCCACGGATTCCCGACCTTGCCACTCGAGTTCCACCTCCGTGGAGCGACGGTCCTGGGCGCGGTCAAGTTCGATGAGGAATACTACAGCTGGCTCGACACCCAGGGGCTGTTCTCGCGCCGGTTCCACAAGATCAACGATCACGGCCGCAAGGTTCGCGAACTGGAGTTCTTCCCGGAGGAACGACTGGTCCGGCGAATCGACGTTGACACGACCTGGGCGCTCCCGTCCATCCTCCCGCTGGACGATCTGTCGTTTGTCTTCTTCGCGCGGACGCTTCCACTTGAGGTGGGAGCGAGCTACACCTACAACCGCTACTTCAAGGACGACGGCAACCCGGTTATTCTGGAGGTCCTCCGCAAGGATCGGGTGCAGACCGGGGCCGGCGAATTCAACACCATCGTGGTGAATCCTGTCATCCCCGGGAGCGACCTGTTCGAGCAGGGCGTCAGGGCGGAAATCCACTTTTCCGACGACGAGCGGCGCCTGGTCGTGTACATGAGAGTGAAGTACTGGATCGTGCCGGTGACGATGGAGCTTGCCGCGTTCACGGAAGGCGTGCCGTCGGGGCCGGCGGGCAAGGGGCCTTGAAGCCCAGCCACCGGGGCGTTCGCATCGGCAGCGCCTGGATCCTCGCGATTGCGTTCTTCTGGCTGGCCAGACCGGACTACCTGACGCTCGGGCTCGGTGCCGCCGTGGTACTCGTCGGTCTCCTGGTCCGCGGGTGGGCCGCGGGGGTCCTGCAGAAGGACCGGGAGCTCGCGGTTTCCGGCCCCTACGCCTTCACCCGCAACCCTCTGTACCTGGGGACGTTCCTGATCGGCGTCGGGGCGGTGGTCGCCGGGGGACGCCTCTGGCTCGGCCTGGGGTTCATCGCCTGGTTCGCGTGGATCTACGGGAGCACGATGGCGCGCGAATCCGGCGAACTCGCCGCGCGCTTCGGCGAGAGCTACGCCCGCTACCGCGAATCGGTGCCGGTGCTGCTGCCCCGGCTGACCCCCTTTCGACCGGCCGGGGACCACGGAGCTGCCGACACCGGCTTCTCGCCGGCGCGCTACCTTCGCAACCGGGAGTACGAGGCGCTGCTGGGCGCCGTCGCGGGGATGGCACTCCTCCTGCTCAAGGCGGCTGGGTGGCCTCCGTAAGGTAGAGTACCGGTCCGCGCAGTGTCCGGCCCTTGGCCGTGATGCGGAATTCGTAGCGTCCCGGCGACGGAAACACCACATCCTCCAGTGGCAGGATCACCCGTGTCCTTGGCGGGGGCCTGTCCGCAGGCCTGGGAGACACCTCCGACCGCCCCTCGACAGTCAGCGTGGGGCGCCCGCCGGGCCCCGTCACGTCAACCCGGAAACTGTAGCGCCCGTTGTCGCCGCGACCCCATTCCAGGACGAGCACGAGGGTCATGCTGTCCTGGCGGGCGGGGAAGCCCGGGGCGTACAGGTCGTGGAAGACCCCGTGCATGTCGAGCTTGCCGTCCGCGGCTGCGGATGCGTGGTCGCAGAGCGACGAGGCGAGTATTCTCATCGGCGTGCCGCGGTCGTCGGAGAAGGAATATCCATGGGGTTTCTTGCCATTGTGGACTCGGCGCTTAGTTTACATGGCTTCGCCGACCCCGTGTCCGGTTGCCGGTGCCGCGGGGTGGGATCGGAGCGAGCGCACAATTGTTAAGGAGGAGTAGTGGCGAAGCAAGAACCCATTGAGCGGGCCAGAGACGAACTGTTCAGTCACATCCACCGTTGCGGCGTGCTGAACGCGGACGCCGCCGACCAGGATGTATGGATGACCGAGACCGTCGAGTACCTTGCCGAGCGGTATCCGGACCTCGGCGTGACCGATCTCGCCAGGCTGAAAAAGGTGGGAATGCAGTTCTGCCAACCCGTGATTTCGCGACTGAAGAGATCCAGGTCAACCGCCGAAACCCCCGTCGAAGACGCTGTGACGCCTGAAGCGGACACCCTCACCGGCACAGGTGAAGCTCTGCTCGGGGAGCCGCGGGAGGCCTGAACAGCCGGTGAATTGACGCCGCGTCGCACGGAGCGCGGCAAGGCACCCGGCTGGCAGAAGGCACAACCATCGGGGGCTCGCAGGCGGCGGAGCGATCCGCGCGGGCCTGCGACCCGTTCCGATCCACATCAGCTACATGGAGAGCCGTTCATGACAACACGTCGCGATTTTCTGAAGACTTCCGCCGGGGTCGGCGTGGGTGCCGCGGTCGGGATGGGTTCCGCCCAGCCGCTGCTCGGGGCGCCCGCCATCCGTCGCAGCGCGGTGACGCCGGTGGCGATCGCAAGCGGCAACGGGCTGGAGGCCGTGTCCACGGCGATGCAGGTGGTCAGCGAGGGGGGCGACACGCTTGACGCGGTGGTACGGGGAGTGAACATCGTCGAGCGCGACCCGAACGATCGGTCCGTTGGATTCGGCGGCCTGCCGAACCTGGACGGAGTGGTCCAGCTCGACTCTTCCGTGATGCACGGCCCGAGCCGTGGCGCCGGGGCGGTCGCCTGCCTGGAGGGCATCAAGACGCCGTCCAGCGTGGCCGTGGACGTGATGCGCTACACCGACCACGTGCTGCTCGTGGGCAAGGGGGCGCAGCGCTTCGCCGTGTCGATGGGCTACGACATCGAGGATCTGCTGACGGAGGCTTCCCGGCAGCGCTGGATCCAGTGGCGCGCCAGGATGAGCAACACCGACGACTACCTCACTCCCGAGGAGACGGGGCACGCGGACGCGGAGCCCCCCTTCGAGGACGAGGACACCTACGGCCTCGGGATCCTCGATTCGCACGATGGCGTGCGCCCTCAGGGCACGATCAACTGCAACATCGTCAACAGTGACGGCGACCTTTCCGGGGTGACCACGACATCGGGTCTGTCCTGGAAGGTGCCCGGACGGGTCGGCGACTCTCCCATCGTGGGGGCGGGGCTCTACGTGGACAACGATGTCGGTGCCGCGGGATCGACGGGGCGCGGCGAAGCCGTGATCAAGACCTGCGGCTCGCACACCGTGGTCGAGATGATGCGCGCCGGCATGTCCCCCACCGATGCCTGCCTGGAGGCGCTTCGGCGCATCGTGGCCTTCACGGCCGAGCCCCGCCTGCAGAATGCGGACGGGCTTCCGAGCTTCAACGTCAACTATTACGCGGTGAACAAGAACGGAGAGTACGGCGGGGCGGCGATCTGGTCCGGAGCGCGGTTCGCGGTCAGCGTGGACGGCGAAGCCCGCCGCGAGCAGTCCGCCTACCTCTACCAGAGACCCTGACCGTCGCTCGGCGCGGCGAAGAAGCGAGATGCCAAGGTGAGTGCTTCCTCGAAGGTGCAGGACAAGCCCGAACGTGTCGGTTTCGGCGTTGAAGAACTCGATCAGATCAAGAAAATGGAGCGGCTGCACTGCAGCCACCGCCAGGTCCCCTCGCCCATGGGCGGGTTCCTCATGGAGCTCGCCGTGCGTCCCGAGGAGGACGGAACCAGCACGATTCTCTTCGAATGCAAGACGTCGGCGCTCCGTTTCGAACTGCCGCTCAGGATCAGTACCTGGAGGGAGCGGCGAAAGGTGAGGATGCAGGCCGACGAGGGCCTGGATCCGATGTGCCCGCGCGGTGAACTCGGCCCCAGGCTGGTTCGGCGCGGGAAGGACTTCTTCTGCCCGCACTGCAGCATCATGTTCGGGAGGGTCCCGTAGGACAGCCGTCACGCCGCGGCGTGAAGCTCGCCGCCATCGGCGGAGACGGTATCGGTCCCGAAGTCGTCGCGGTCGCTGCGGCGGTCCTCTCCGCTGCCGCCGAGAGACACGCCATCGACCTCACGCTGGACTGGTGGGATCTCGGTGCGGACAGGTATCTGCGCGACGGCATCGCAATCACCGACGAGGAACGGGACCGCCTGATCCGCGACTACGACGCGGCCCTCCTCGGCGCGCTCGGCGACGCTCGCGTCCCCGACCACGCCCACATCCGCGACATCCTGCTCGGCCTTCGCTTCCACGCGGACCTCTACGTCAACTTCCGGCCCTGCAGGCTCCTCGTCCCGGCCCTTTCCCCGCTCCGGGACCCCCATCCGGACACCGACATCGTGTTCTTCAGGGAGAATACGGAGGGGCTGTACGTGGGCCTGGGCGGCAACTTCAAGTCCGGCACCACCGAGGAAGTCGCCATCCAGGAGAGTCTCAACACCTACCGCGGCGTCGAGCGCATCGTGCGGGCGGCCTTCGAACATGCGGCGGCCACGGGCCGGGAGCGGGTCACTCTGGTCGACAAGGCGAATGCGCTGGTTCATGAGGGGGCGCTCTGGCGGCGCGTTTTCGCCGAAGTGGGAGGGGGCTTCCCGCAGATCGCGCAGGATGCCATGTACGTCGACGCGATGGCCATGGATCTGGTCCGCCGTCCCGAGTGCTACCAGGTGGTGGTCACCTCCAATCTCTTCGGCGACATCCTCAGCGATCTGGCGGCGCAGGTGACAGGCGGACTCGGCCTGGCGCCGTCGGGCAACATCAACCCGGGGAAGTGGGCGCTCTTCGAGCCGGTGCACGGGTCGGCCCCCGATATCGCGGGCCGGGGGATCGCGAACCCTCTCGGAGCAGTGGGGTGCGTCGGTCTCGCCTTCACCCATCTGGGCATGCACGATGCCGCCGCGGACATCGACGGCTGCATCACGACGTCGATCCGCGAAGGAGTTACGACCCCCGACCTGGGCGGGAGCGCGACCACGCGTGGGGTGGGCGAATGGATGGTGGCCTGGCTCGCTGCCCGCCGGTGAGCGCGGCCCGATTCTACCTTGGGCCGCATTGGGGTAGCTTACTGGCCCGTCCGTGACGGGAGCTCCATCGAGATAACAGGGAGGTTTCATGGGTACGCAGGGCTTTGACACGGAGGTCGTCTTCCTCTCCGGGAAGCGGACTCCCTTCGGCACCTTCGGCGGATCGCTGAAGGGATTCACGGCGACGGATCTGGGCGTGTTGTCGGCCGGGGCCGCGCTGGATGCGGCCCGGGTCGATCCCGCTGAGGTGGGGCACGTCTTCTATGGCAATGCGCTCCAGACCTCCGCGGACGCGATCTATCTGGCGCGCCATGTGGGACTGCGCGCGGGGGTGCCCCTGGAAGCGGGCGCGCTGACGGTGAACCGGCTCTGCGGCTCCGGCTTCCAGGCGATCGTCTCGGGTGCGCAGGAAATCCTGCTTGGAGGTACGGAGGTGGCGCTCTGTGGCGGCACCGAGTCAATGAGCCAGGCGCCGCACGTGGTGCGTGGCGCCCGCTGGGGCGACCTCAGGCTGGGGCCGGCCGGCAAGGGGTTCGAGGACTCTCTGTGGGAGGCGCTCCTGGACTCGCACTGCGGGCTTACGATGGCGCAGACGGCCGAAGGCCTTGCGGAACAGTACCACGTGACCCGCGAAGAGGCGGATCTGGTCGCGCTCGGCAGCCAGAAGCGGGCGAAGGCCGCGTGGGACGGGGGCCGCTATGAGGCGGAAGTGGTGCCGGTGACCGTCCGCACCCGCAAGGGCGAGCGCGCCTTCGAGGTCGATGAGCACATCCGGCCTGACACCACGATGGAAGGACTTGCGCGTCTGCGTCCGTATTTCAAGAAGGATGGGCTCGTGACCGCGGGGAATGCGAGCGGCATCGGAGACGGCGCGGCATCTGTGGTGATCGCGGATCGCCGGTGGGCGGACGCCAGCGGGGCAGCCCCGATCGGGCGGCTGGTGGCGTGGGGGTTCGCGGGGGTGGATCCCAGGATCATGGGACTGGGGCCCGCTCCGGCGGCACGCGCGGCGCTCGAGCGGGCGGGCCTCTCGCTGGAGGATATGGATGTGGTCGAGATCAACGAGGCTTTCGCGGCACAGTACAAGTCGGTCGAGAAGGAGCTGGGACTCGATCCCGAACGCACGAACGTGAACGGCGGCGCGATCGCCATCACGCACCCTCTCGCGGCCTCCGGGGCAAGAATCACGCTGCACCTGGTGCACGAACTGCGGCGGCGTGGCGGCCGCTACGGGCTCGGCGCGGCGTGCATCGGGGGCGGGCAGGGGGGTGCGGTGGTGGTCGAGGCGTACTGAGGCGGTGAAGGGCGAGGGACGGCGCCGATGAGCGACGGACGATCGATCTCGCGAAGGGACTTCGACCAGGTGATGCGCCGTGCGTCGGAGCTCGCGGCGGAGGAGCCGGGCGGGTCGGAGGGAGAGTTCTCGGACACCGAGCTGGTTCGCATCGGTCGTGAAGCCGGCCTGGCCGAACGCCATGTGCGCAGGGCGCTGGCGGAGTTGCGCGCGGGGAGCCCGCGTGCCCTGAGGGACCGGAGCGGGATTCGGGAACTGATCGCGCCGGGCGAAGTGCGTGGAAGCCGCGCGGTCGGGCGCCCCCGGGCGCACGTGCACCGGGAACTCGACGACTTCATGGTCGGGAGCCAGCTGCTGCAGCGGATGCGCCGCCGCGACAACCTGCTCCAGTATCGTCCGGCGATCGACTGGGCGTCGCGAGTTGCGCGCGCCGCGAGTTCGACTTCGCGGCAGCACTACGTGGCGGCCGCGCGGCTGGTGGAGGCGCGTTTCGAAGAGACAGGAGACGGATCCACTCAGGTGGACATCCTGGTCGACCCCGGCATCGCCGGCAACTACCGGGGATGGGCACTGGTGGGTGGGGGAATGGTTGGATTCGTGGCCGGGTCGCTGGCAATAACCCTGATTGCCCCATTGTCTTCGGTAGCCGCCGCCGTCGTCGCGGGGCTGGTCGCCGGCGGCGCGGCCGCCTTCGGGGTGGCGGTTCTGGTCGGGCGGGGATTCCAGCGGCGACTGCGCGAGATTCACCTGGAGGTCGAAGGCATACTGGACGGACTCGAGAGCGCGGGCGGACTGGAACCGCCCCCGCCCGCGTGGAGACGGTGGGTTCGCCGCCACTTCCACGGAGTCGCCCGGGAGATGATGGGGAGGGAACGCTGAAAGCCCCAGGCGACCGCCGGACCGGCAGGACGCTTTGCGGGCCGCGGCGAGGCGCGGTCCCGCTTCACCTTTGGACAGAGGAGTTCGGAATTGGAGATCAGGAAGGTGGGAGTCGCCGGGTGCGGCCTGATGGGAAGCGGTATCGCCGAAGTCGCGGCCAGGGCCGGCTTTGATGTCGTCGTGCGCGAAGTCGACGGAGACGCGCTGGCGGCCGGCCGGAACAGGGTGGAGAAGTCTCTGGACAGGGCCGTCGGGAAGGGAAAGCTCGATGCGGAAGGCCGCGCCGATGCGCTGGCGTGCATGACCTTCACCACTTCGCTGGAGGACTTCGCCGACCGGGACCTCGTGATCGAGGCGATCATAGAGTCGCTGGACGCCAAGAACCAACTGTTCGGATACCTCGACGGGCGATGCCCTGAACGGACGATCTTCGCTTCGAACACGAGTTCGCTGACGGTGACCGACATGGCGGCGGCCACTTCGCGGCCGGATCGCTTCGTCGGCCTTCACTTCTTCAATCCGGTTCCGGTCATGAAGCTGGTCGAGGTGGTGCGGACCATTGCAACGACCCGGGAGACCTTCGACGCGGCCCACGCCTTTGCCAGGCAGCTGGGCAAGGCCCCCATCTCGGCCCGGGACAACTCCGGGTTCGTCGTCAACCTGCTTCTGGTGCCCTACATGCTCGACGCGATCCGCCAGCTGGAGCGCGGCGTCGCCACGGTCGAGGACATCGACAAGGCGATGACGCTCGGCTGCGGCTATCCCATGGGTCCGTTCACGCTCGGGGACTTCGTCGGGCTGGACACGCTCTGCCAGGTCGCCGAGATCATGTACGGCGAGTACCGGGAAGAGCGCTACGCGCCGCCGCCTCTTCTCCGGCGCCTCGTCGCGATGGGGCGGTATGGACGAAAGACGGGTGCCGGGTTCTACGACTGGACGCCCGAAGGGCCGATCGCCCTACGGGTGTGAGACCTGCCCGTCCGGCGCGTTGGCGGGCGCGCCAGGGGCCGACGCGCGGATGGCGCCGTTACCGGCGGACGCGTCGCTGACGCCGACGCTCGCGCCGTATCGCCGCTTCCCTCTTCCGCTTCCTCTGAGCGCTCGGATTCTCGTAGAACCGGCGCTTGCGCAACTCCGAATAGAGGCCGGAGCGCTGTACCTTTCGCTTGAATCTGCGAAGAGCCCGCTCCAGGCTCTCGTTTTCCTTGACGAAGACTTCCAACCGGATCACCCCGCTTGACGTACTGCCGTTGTCCATGATGAGGAACTCCGGCCAGCTGGGCGATACCGCCGGGACGGCGGCGCGACCCCGGCACGAAGTTCCCGAAGCGAACGATAATGATAGGCCCGAGGCGGGGATGCAGCAACTCGGCGGGGCTCGCCAGCGGGCTTGCGGAGCGGCGGAGTCCGGGGCGTCCGCTTGCCACGCCGGTAAACAAATGCTTATGATATGAACCCCCCTGAAGCCGGTAGCTGGAAGAACCCCCCTCTTCCCGGGCCTGACAATGCACGGCATCACCGTCACAGAGAGCACAGAGAGCCGCCCCGATGCGCTGGCCGACGTGCCGGGCATCTGCGACCTTCCCCTGACCAGGGCGGTGGTTCAGTACCGTGACGTTCACGAGCTGCACCATCCGGGAGGCCGGATCCAGGACATCGGCCTCGCGCTGGTGCTGTCGGGGCGGTTCGCATCCTCGTCACGCGTCGTCGATCTGGGGTCCGGGGAGGTCAAGTACCTGAACCTGACGTCCGAACTGGTGATCCTGGACTGGGTGCATGAACCCACTCTGGCGCATCTGCGGCTCCTGAGCGAAACCGCCGAGAGGACGCCGTCGCGCCCCGTCCAGTTGCGCCGGTACTGCTTCGATCTGGCGCTGCGGGTCCTGAACCGGAGGGGTTTCAGTCCGCTCACGCGCCCGATTCTGCTCCGGATCGGATTCCGCGACCTCTGCAGGGATCTGGACCTCCACGAGAGCACGTTGGTGCGGATTGTGACCGGACCCGATGCCACTACCCGGGTCCACCTCGACTACGAGGCGAATTCGCTGGTTTTCAGGACCCACGGGATCGGCTCGGCCGAAGGGTTGGATCGATCGCTCCGGAGCGCGTTCGGGGGACTTCCGGTGGAGCGGTTGCGGCAGGGTGTGCGTCAACGCTACGGGACAAGGCAGGTGCGGCTTGGCGTTCCCGTCAACTTCGACGAGGTGCTGGAAAGTCTGCGGGCAATGCGGCGGGGTCTCGGCAGCCTTGTTGCTCGCTACGAACCAGAGAGGTTCGGGATGGTGAACGGATTGGTGTCGACCTTCGGTGAACGCGCCACGCTCGAGCGGCTGGAGTTCCGGGAAGCCGGATTCGGTGCGGTTGCTGCGGGATTCGACGACATGGCGACATCGGTGCACTAGGAGCAGCCTGGAAGAAAATGGCCGAACAGGCGAGGACCCACGGTTGGAGGGCGCCGAAGGATCATCCGGCGGAGACGCCGGAGGTGCTCTATTTCCGGTATCATGGCTACCGTCGGAGACAGGCGACGCGGCTCCTCCATATCATGCCGCGCGAAGCCGTTCGGGATCTGTACGCCAAGGCACGCGAGTGGGCCAGGGAGCGGGGCCTCCACGACGCGCAGGATCCCATGGCCTCGCTGGTCCGATTCGCCGAGCACCTGTTGCCCCTCCCACCCTTCGAGGCATGGCTGAAGGACCGCGAGCAGTACCCTCTCTGCCACATCGAGGATTCCACGGACGGTCCGCACGCAGCGAGTATCGGTGCCCCGGGCCGGCTGGATGACCGCCGCTTCGACTACGGCGGCCGAACCTGGACGGTGTCGCTGCACGTCTTCCGCGACGGTGCGGTGTGGCGCGGATTCCTCCGTTTCCGCGAGTTGGGGCTGAAGCGGCGGTATCACACGGCCAACATCTTCCTCGAGGAGACCGCGAGGGAGGTGCAACGGAGGTTCAGGGAGTTCGACCGCACCACGTTGGGGGCGTTTCTGAGGTCCGTGTTGCCCTGATTCGCCCGAAACGCGGGTCCCGTCGGGAGTCTGGACGGAGTCTGCGTTTTTTGGGAAAAATGTGTCGTGAGCTGCCGGTGTCGCCCGTCCGCGCGTGTCCTCCCAACTGCTTATCAGCTTGCCACTTAGGCGAGTATCGATTACGTAACGCCAGCGCTTCCGTTCCGTTGGGAAACAGGTGGATTACCGGTTTTCGCTGATTTGCTAAGATGTTGTGAATCAACGACTTAGCAAGATACGGGCGCAGGACGACTCAACTTGCGAACCGCCCGGGGCCACCCTAACGTAAAGGCCGTTGCCGGCTGAAGAGCCGATCCGTCCCGCAGGGCCGGGGAGCGGACGGGGCGGCGCTCTCGGCAGTCGATAATTCGAAGAGAAATCCTTTGCCAATATTAGAGCGCGGAATGGAATCTGGGATGTGGAACACGCGATCCGTCCAACTGAATGTGCGTCTCCCCAACGATATAGCTGCAGAAGCCGAGGAGGTGCAGCGGACCGACCCGGATTTTCTCGGTCGCGTCATTCAGTACGGGCTCACGCGACGCACCATCTACCGCCGGCTGAGAGACGCCGACGCCCGTGAACGCAGTCTGATGGATCCGTCCGCGGACTCCTCGCCCACGTTTGCCCAGACGTAGCGTCCCGTGGACAGCCCCGCGGCTTTCGGGCGGCGGGTTCTCGGCGGGTTCGGCCGGCAACCCGTCCGGCCAGACCGCTCCCGGTGCCCAGCGGGGATTGTCGATGGCCGCCAGCCGCCACGACCCGCCACAGCCGTACTTGACCCCCCGTCGCCAAAGTGACAACCTTACTCTGTTACCGTCCCATGTAGCGTAGGCCATCTGTTTCCGCCCCGGTGGGCATTGGACACAGGTGGCTTCGGGCTGACTTGTGGCGGAGGAGGAGAATGGTCGATCAAGACGGCGATCCCGTCCTTAGAGCCAAATACAGAGACTACTGCTCCGCGAAGGTGGCCGACGCGATACTCTCGCTGACGCCCGCCGAAATGTATGCTCTTGCCGAGGCCGAAGCCCGTGCGGCCGATCAGACGGCGCCCGCCTCCTACAACGACGCGATCCGTTTTGCCACACGGAAGATCCGGGAGCAGTTGAACCTGCCCGAGTACGAAGAGTGGGCCCGCTCGTACCGGGAGGATCCTTCCCGCTACGATCCGGATCTCCTGGGGCTCTGGGAATCGGAGGAACGGAGACCGACTCCCTCCGAGTAGCCTCCCGCGGCTGGGGGACGACCGGTCGGCGACGTGTCTCGTGCCTCCCGGCCCGCGCGGCTACTTGTACCGGTAGGTTACCCTCCCGCGGGTCAGGTCGTACGGTGACATCTCGACCTTGACCCGGTCTCCCGCGAGCACCCGGATGTAGAATTTCCGCATCTTGCCGGAGAGGTATGCCAGGATTTCATGGCCGTTCTCCAGCTTCACCCTGAAATTCGCGTTGGGGAGGACCTCGGTTACGGTGCCTTCCATCTCGATTGCGTCGTTGGCCAAGATGCCTTCCTCGCTCTTCGGTCGCGGCGGGGCCTGCTAGAAGGGCAGGTCGTCCTCGGGTTCGCTGATGGGGGTTTGCGGGGCCGGTGCGCGGTAGCCGCCGGAGTGACCGGCGGGTTCGGGTGCTCCCCGGCCGGGGCCTCCCGATCCCAGCATGATCATTTCATTGACGATGATGTCGGTCCAGTATCTGGTGCCACCTTGCTCGTCCTGTGTCTGCGAGTACTCGAGGCGGCCCTCAATGTACAGCCGGTCTCCCTTCTTGACCCACTGCTCCACCACGTCGACCAGGCGACCGAAGACGGTCAGCCGGTGCCACTGGGTGCGCTCCTGCTGTTGCCCGGACCGGTCCGTGAACTGCCGGCTGGTAGCCAGGGAAAGCTTGGCGACCCGGCTGCCCGAAGCGGTAGTACGCACATCGGGATCACCTCCCGTGTTCCCGATCAATGTCACCTTGTTCAGCGAACGCGCCATGGTTTCTCCATCCGGGGTAGTCGTCCGAAAGCAGCAAGCAAGGTAAGGCACGCGGCGCGGGATTGCCACGCCCACGCCGAAATCCGTCCCAAAACGTGCTGGCCGGCGCCCACTTCTCCAGGTCGGCAGGCCGAAGCGGCACCGCCGTCGTCGTCAGCCGCCAGCGCGCGCCACGCTGGTCGCGTTGGCTCGCCAACTTCCGGCACGGAACACTAGCTTCCATCTTCCCGAATGGCGACCGCCCATCACATCCGGGGCTGCCGCCCCCAGACACCCTCACCCGACGAATGCCATGAGCAAGAACGAGTACGTCCGGACCGAGATCGCCGATTCGATCGCCACCGTCACGATCGACCGGCAGGCGAAGCTGAACGCTCTCAACCCGCAGGTGGTCGCAGAGGTGGACGTGGCGTTTGGCGCGCTGCGTGAGGACCGCGCGGTGCGCGCCGTGATCCTGACCGGTGCCGGAGACAAGGCCTTCGTGGCCGGGGCCGATATCGGGGTGCTCGCGGAGATGGGACCGCGCACGGGGGTGGAGGTCAGTCGCGAAGGGCAGGAGGTGTTGCGGCGCATCGAGCGCTTCCCCAAGCCGGTGATCGCCGCGGTGGGCGGCTACGCGCTGGGGGGCGGCTGCGAACTGGCGATCGCGTGCCATCTTCGCGTGGTCAGCGATCGCGCCCGGTTCGGGTTGCCGGAGGTGGGGCTCGGGATCATTCCCGGTTACGGGGGCACGGTGCGACTCGCCCGCCTGATCGGCCTCGGTCGCGCGATCGAGATGGTCCTCACTGGAGACATGGTCAACGCGGAGCGCGCGGCCGAGATCGGCCTCGCCAATCTGGTGGTCCCGCACGATGAGCTGATGGCCCGAACCACGGCTCTCGCATCGCGGATTGCCCGGAATGCTCCGGTTGCCGTGGAACTGGGCCTGAAGTCGATTTACGGGGCAGTCGAAAGCACGATGGACCATGCCCTGGAGCTGGAGTCGACCCTTTTCGGGCTCCTCGCCTCGACCCGGGACATGCGCGAGGGCATGGCCGCGTTTCTGGAGAAGCGAAAAGCGGTTTTCGAAGGGGAGTAGCCGGCGCGCGCGGCCGCCGCCGGGAGGCGCGATGCGGACCGTGCTCCGCCGCCTCGAAAAAACCGGTTCCAGGCAGAGAATTCCGTTGCGATTCCTGTTATATTCGGGGATGCATGGAATACCCCGGTTCCACTGCCGTTCGTGGTCTTGAGGAGACTGGAGCTGCGCCACTTCCGCAACCTCGGGGTCCAGGAGTTGACATTCCCTCCCGAGGGTGTCGCGGTTGTCGGCGACAACGCGCAAGGGAAGACGAACCTTCTCGAAGCGATCTACTATCTGGAGAGCTTCCGTTCCTTCCGTGGTGCGGGTGACGGCGAGCTGACGGCCTTTTCGGAAGATGTCTTTTACGTCCGGGGGAGTGTGGATGGTGAAGAGCCGGCGACAGTGGCGGCGGGCTTCGACCGGAGGACAAGGAGCAAGAAGGTGACGGTGGACGGCAGCGACACCATCAGAATCTCGGCTGCCCTGGGCAGGCTGGGGGCTGTCGTGTTCTCCACGACCGACACTGAACTGGTTGCCGGCGGGCCGTCCGTGCGCCGCCGTTTTCTGGACATCGCGCTGTCGCTGAACCGCAGCGGGTACCTGGAGGCCCTGCAGGAGTACCGCAGGACGCTGGCACAGCGGAACGCCGCGCTCAGGACCGACGGAGGCGGCCTCGGGCTTCGGGACCGCGTCCGCCCGTGGGAGCGGGGGCTGGTGAAGCAGGGAGCACGCCTCACGCGCATGCGGCAGGAGTGGGTATCCGAGTGGGGCGGCCACTTTGCGCGGTACTACGAGACCGTCTCCGGAGGCGACTCGGCGGCGATCTCCTACCGGCCGAACCTGCGCCCCTCCGGTCCCGAGGGCACGCGCGCCGATGTCGCGGGTTCGGCGGGGCCCGATGAGCCGGCGCCGGACGAGGACGCCCTGCGTGAAGTCTTCATTGCGCGCCTGGACGAGCGTTGGCAAAGGGACTCGCGCCTCGGCGTCACGAGCGCGGGCCCTCACCGGGACGAGTTGCTGGTGACCATCGACACGGGAGAGAGGACCCTCCCCGCCCGCGCCTACGGCTCGGGGGGGCAGCGTCGCACCGCGGCGCTCGCGCTCCGGCTCACGGAAGCTGCGACAATCCGCAAACAGCGGGGCGCCGAGCCCATTCTGCTCATCGACGATGCCTTCGCCGAGCTCGATTCCGGGCGCTCCGGGCGCCTGGCTGGGCTCCTGGCGGAAGAGGGAACCGGTCAGGTCATCCTCACCGTCCCGAAGGAAGCGGATGTGCGGCTGCCGGGACGCTCTCTGGGGCTCTGGCACATCCGCGACGGGGTGATCGCGGCGTGACCGTTTCGAGGAAGGCCAGGCGCTCGTCCGGACGGCCCGAACAGGTCGGCGAGGTGCTCGCCGGCTATCTGGACGGCACGAGCCTGGGCGAGTCGCTTGCGCGGCTCGGTGCGATCGAGGAATGGGCCGGGGCAGTCGGCCCGAAGGTGAGCCGCGTCACGCGACCCGTGGAGGTCCGCGGCGAGACGCTGGTCGTCGAAGTGGCGTCGAGCGCCTGGCTCTCGGAGCTGTCGATGATGCGCCGCCTGATCCTCGACCGGGTCAACGCGGTCCGGGACGGGCCCGCAATCGGCAGGATCCGGTTTCGGCTGGCGCAGGACGGGGGGAGTGCGGTACGCACGGGAGCGCGGAAACGCGGCGCTGGCCGTCAGCGGCTGCCAACGGCAAAAGGATGACTTGAGAGGAATGAACATGGCGCCGGAAAAAAGGGGAAGCGACTACACTTCCAGGCAGATACAGGTCCTGAAGGGGCTGGAAGCCGTAAGAAAGAGGCCCGGCATGTATATCGGGTCGACCTCCGCCCGCGGGCTTCACCACCTCGTCTACGAGGTCGTGGACAACAGCATCGACGAGGCGATGGCGGGACACTGCACCTCGATCCGTGTGCTGATCCACCCCGGCGATATCGTCAGCGTGGACGACGACGGACGCGGGATCCCCGTGGACATGCACCCCACCGAGGGAGTCCCCGGGGTCGAGCTGGCAATGACCACCCTTCACGCGGGCGGAAAGTTCGACAAGAGCTCCTACAAGGTGTCGGGCGGACTGCACGGCGTGGGCGTGAGCGTGGTCAACGCCCTGTCGGAGTGGCTGGAGGTGGAGGTCAGGCGGGGTGGACGGTGCTATCACCAGCGCTACGAGAGGGGGATCAGGACGACGGAGTTGACGGACCGGGGCCCCGCGGGCGGACAGGGGACGCTGGTCACCTTCAAGCCCGACCCGGAGGTGTTCACGGAACTGGATTACAGCTTTGACCGCCTTTCCGCGCGGCTCCGCGAGCTGGCCTTCCTGAACAAGGGGCTGGAGATCGTGCTGCGCGACGAGCGCACCGACGAGGAAGTCGCCGAGGTCTACCGCTTCGAGGGCGGACTTGCCGAGTTCGTGACCTACCTGAGGGGGTCGCGCTCTCCGGTGCACGAGAACGTGATCTACTTCGAGACCGAGCGTCCCGAGGCGCAGATCGAGCTGGCCATGCAGTACGACGACGGCTTCTCGGAGAACACGCACACCTTCGTGAACAACATCAACACGCACGAAGGCGGCACGCATCTCACCGGCTTCAAGGCGGCGCTGACGCGCACGATCAACGACTACGCGCGCCGCAACCGGATCTTCAAGAAGGACGAAAACCTCTCGGGCGACGATGTCCGCGAGGGGCTGACCTGTGTGCTGAGCGTGAAGGTCATGGAGCCCCAGTTCGAGGGGCAGACGAAGACGAAGCTGGGCAATTCCGAGGTGCGGGGCGCGGTCGAGGCCGCCGTGAACGAGTACCTCTCCGCCTTCCTGGAGGAGAACCCCCGGTCGGCGAAGGCGGTGATCGAGAAATCGCTGCAGGCGGCCCGCGCAAGGGTCGCCGCGCGCAAGGCACGCGATCTGGCCCGCAAGAAGAGCGGTCTGGAGGGTGGGGTGCTGCCGGGCAAGCTGGCGGACTGCTCAATCGCCGACCCGGCGCTCTCCGAGATATACCTGGTCGAGGGAGACAGCGCCGGGGGCTCCGCGAAACAGGGCCGCGACCGTTCCTTCCAGGCGATTCTCCCCCTGAAGGGGAAGATCCTCAACGTCGAGAAGGCCCGGATCGACAAAATCCTCTCCAACGACGAGATCCGGGCCATGGTGACCGCGATCGGTGCCGGGATCAGGGACGACTTCGACATCGAGAAGGCCCGCTACCACAAGATCATCATCATGACGGACGCCGACGTGGACGGAGCTCACATTCGCACCCTGCTCCTGACCTTCTTCTATCGCCAGATGGAGGAGCTGATCAAGGCGGGCTACGTGTACATCGCGCAGCCTCCGCTCTACCGGGTCCAGAAGGGGAAGACCGAGCGCTACGCCTACAGCGACGAGGAGCGCGACGTCGAGATCCACAAGCTCTCGAACGGCAAGGACGGAAAAGGGGTCTCGGTGCAGCGCTACAAGGGACTGGGCGAGATGAATCCGGACCAGCTCTGGAAGACCACGATGGATCCGGACGCCCGGACGATTCTCAAGGTCACCGTGGAAAGCGCCACCGAGGCCAACCGGATCTTCAACGAACTCATGGGCGAGGACGTGGAGCCCAGGCGGCAGTTCATCGAGAAGAACGCCAGGTACGTCCGAAACCTGGATGTGTAGCGGCCGGTGTGAAACCGGCGCACGCTCCAGGAAGTCCACGGCTGGACCGCGGCTCGCCAGGAGGGGCTGGCCGCATGCTACGCACCCAAACAGTACAGGTGTAATATGCAGTGTAGACGAGTAATTGCGGTCGTCGCCGCGATTGTGGCGACGACGGGCGGGGCGTGGGCCCCGGCCCAGGCCCAGCAGACGGGTGTTATTCAGGGACAGGTGCTCGACGCATCGTCCGGACGCCCGCTGGCCAACGCCCAGGTGCTTGTTGAGGGAACCGGCATCGGGCAGCTGAGCAATGCTTCGGGGCGCTTCGTGCTCCCGAACGTGCCGGCGGGCGAGCACGCCGTGCGCGCCATCCTGATCGGCTACAACGAGACCGTGGAGACGGTCACCATCGGGGCCGGTCAGACGGTCGCCATCGAGATCGAGATGTCATCGACGGCGATCGCGCTGAACGAGATCGTGGTTACGGGGGTCGGGGCCGAGACCGAACGCCGCGCGCTCGGCACCTCCGTCGAGGTGCTGTCCGCGGACGACATCGCGCTGGCGCCGGTCCAGTCCGTCGACCAGCTCCTGCAGGGACGGGTCGCCGGCGCGACCGTGAACGCCACCTCGGCGCAGCCCGGCACCGGATCGCTGATCAACTTCCGGGGCGTGTCCTCGGTGTTCGGCGCCCAGACCCCGGTCATCTATGTCGACGGCGTGCGTGTGGACAACGATCAGTCCACCGCCGCGGGGACCGGCGGCGAGCAGTCATCGGCGCTCGCCGACCTCCTCACCAGCGACATCGAGCGGATCGAGATCACGAAGGGTGGGGCGGCGTCCACGCTCTACGGATCGGACGCGGCCACCGGGGTGATCCAGATCTTCACGAAGAAGGGCACACCGGGGGCCCCGCGCGTCACCGCGCGCATGGAGCAGGGCATCGAGATGCCCGAGCTCAAGTACATCTTCGACACGCGCACCATCTTCCCCGGCCGGGTCGAGTCCGGCGAAGTCACCGGCACCTTCCTGGAAGACCAGTACTTCAAGAACGGACAGACGCAGAGCTACTACCTCGGTGTCAGCGGGGGGACCGCCGACGTGACCTACAGCGTCAGCGGCCGCCTTGAGGACCGAACAGGAACGCAGCCCAAGGACGCGAGCACGAACTACAACATTCGGGGCGGCCTCCAGGCGTCTCTCAGCGATGACTTCCGGCTGGACTTCTCGGGGGGCTATGTCCGTCACAACTTCGAGCGGCTCTACAACGGATCCTCGATCGCGGATCCGATCACCACCTTCGAGGTCGGGGACGCGCTCTTCTTCTCCGGAGCCGCCACCCTCCAGGAGGCGTACGACATCTTCCTGATGCCGGACATCGACGAGTGGGTCAACCGGTTCATCTTTTCCGCCGCTGCCCGCTGGAACATCCGCGACGACCTGACCGCCAGGCTCACGGTGGGGAGCGACAACCGGACCAACCAGCAGCGGATCTACCAGCCGATCGGATTCACGCCGGGCGAATCCACCGGCCAGCTCAACCGCCGGGACCGCTCCTTCAACTCGGTCTCGCTGGACGCGGGCGCGACCTACGCCTGGGAGAACGCCGAAGGGAGCATAGGCTCCTCCCTCACGGTCGGGGTGCAGGGCTTCCGCGAGGACGAGAGCATCATCAACGGGCAGGGACGCACCTTCGCCCTGCCCGGGAGCTTCGACTTCGACGCGGCAGCGGACATCACCGCCTTCGAAGGGAACGTCGAGGTGTTCAACGGCGGCCTCTACGTGGACGAACAGCTGAGCCTGTGGAACAAGCTGTACCTGGGGGGCGGATTCCGGATCGACGCCGGCTCGAGCTTCGGCGACAACATCGATACCGAGCTGTATCCGAAGGCCACCGCATCCTACATCCTATCGGACGACCTGAGTCTGCCCTTCGTCGACGAACTGAAGCTTCGCGGCGCCTTCGGGCAGACCGGGAGGTTCCCCGGCGCCTTCCTCAAGGACAGGACATTCTCGGCCATCTCGTTTCGCGGGGAGTCGGCGCCAAGGTTCGCGAATCCCGGCAATCTCGATCTTCGGCCCGAGAAGACATCCACGATCGAAGCGGGCATCGACGCCGCGCTCTGGGACAACCGGGTCGGGATCGATTTCACCGTGTATGACGCCCGCACGACCGATGCGCTCTTCCAGGTGCCGCGACAGCCGGTCACTGGCCAGGGCACCCAGCAGGAGAATGTCGGCGAGATCCTGAACCGGGGCGTCGAACTCGGCGTCAACCTCGACATCGTCAACACGAGGCAGCTGGCGTGGAGCCTGGGCGGGACGTTCCGCTACACGCACAACGAAGTCACCGACATGGGTGGCGTGGCCGACTTCCCGGCCGATGGGTCGCAGAAGCGCGTGACCGGCTGCTGGAGAATGGTCGAGCGCGACGGCGAAGAGGTATGCCGCGGCGGGCCCGTGGGCGCCTGGTGGGTCACCATGCCCGTGGACACCAACGGCGACGGGCTTCCCGACGGGTCGCAGCGCCAGTTCACCGGCGGATTCCCGGTCCCCGACAAGAGCGGGAGCTTCAACACGACGATCGGGATCGGCAACAACCTGACGATCAGCGCGCTGGCGGACTGGGCCGGCGGCCACCAGGTGTTCGACTGGGGCTCGGTGTGGGCCACCTTCAACGGCATCTACCGCCGTGAGCGCGTGCGCTGCGGCATGGAGGAGGGGGCCGCGGAGGGTTGCGAGTACGCCTTCCCCACCCGGTACGACCAGAACGGCGCCGCCCGGGGCAGGTACAGCCAGAACGCCGCGCGGAGCGCTTTCCTCTACGACGGCGACTTCTTCAAGCTAAGGGAGGTCTCGGTATGGTATGCGCTGCCCGAGGAGTTTGCCGGCAGCGTGAACGCCAGCCGCGCCTCGCTCTTTGCGAGCGGCCGCAACCTGTGGATCTGGTCGCGGAACGAGATTGTCGACGGAGAACTCAACGGGCTCACCGGCGGCGGGTTGCAGCTGGGCAGCGAAACCAGCTCCACCCTATCCCCCAACCGGACCTACAGGCTCGGTATCGAGATCGTATTCTAGCAGTCCGAACGCGGAGACCAGATAAATGAAAGACTATTGCACATTGATCTTCGGGAGGGGCCGGCGCCTGGCAGCGGCGGTGCTCCTTGCCTGCCTGGCGGCGTCCGGATGCGACGCCATCGATCCCACCGAAGTGAACAACCCGACAACCACCGACGAAGACCTCGCACAGGCCACCAATCCGACGGCGGCGCTGCTGCCGGGGCTGCGGGCCCAGTTCGCCCGGCTGATCAACGCATACGTGGTCGCGGAGGTCGTCACCGACAATTACTCAATCCACGGCACGGGGATCATCCAGACCCTGGACAGCCCGCAGGAAGTTACGCCGGACATCATGAACTCGACTGGGACCAGCGCCAACGGCCTGTACTGGAATGTCCAGGAGCTCCGCGCGCTGGCGGATTTCGTCATAGATGAGATCGCACCGGGCGACGATACCGCGACGCCGGAACTGGTCGCCGAGGCGCGCTACTACCGCGGCATGGCCTATCTGACCATGGGCGAGGCCTTTTCGTACGTGCCGCATGAGGCGGACGGAACCCCCCAGGGCGCCGATGTCGCCTTCACCAGGGCAGTGGCCGACCTGCAGGCGGCGACGGGCTTCGGACCGCAGGCGAATGCGGCGCTGGCGCGGGCCTATCGCCTTCAGGGCGATGCCGGGGCGTCCGCCGCGGCCGCCAACGCAGTTCTGTCCGCCGACGCGGAGTTCCTCTACGCGCCCGAATACGACGCGTCATCGATCAGCAATACGTCCGTGTTCTTCCTGGTGCTGCGGGCCCTGCAGGAGATGCAGCCCCTCCCGCGGCTCGACTTCCTCGACCCCAAGTACACGGAGCGAAGTTCGGCGATTCCGCTTGCCAAGGCGGAGGAGATGCACCTGATCCTGGCCGAGGTCGCGCTGGCGGCGGGTGACCTGCCGGGGGCGAGGAACCAGCTCGCCAACGCCATCCGGCTGGCGGGCACGCGCAGCACGGTATCCTTCGACGACATCGACGAACGCCGCAACGCGGATCTGAGCCTGCGGCCACGGGATTCCGAGATTCTCGTTCGCGCGGACGAATCGAGCCCCTACCGTGCGGGACTGGTCCTCGATCGTCCGGGCGACGGGCTCCCGATCCCGAACATCTCCGGAACCTCGCTCGACGCCGACAGCGTCGCGGCCCCGGCGGACGCGGGCGATCTGTGGCATTCCCTCTGGCTGGCGCGCCAGGAGATCCTTTTCCTGGAGGGCCGGAGACTGGCGGATTTGGGGATCAAGCTGCCGATGATGCTGCGGGAGATCGACCAGAACCCCAACATCAACGAAGGCGACGCGGGCACGGTTCCGGTGATTCCGGGATACCTCCCGCAGGCGCCGCTGTACGCGATGGACGTCTATTCCCCCGTCATGCTCTACGACGGCGACGGGCCGGATGCGACCCTTCTGAGCACGATGGTCACGATCGGGGTGGACATGAACAGGGTGCTGGCAACCAACAACGCTTCACCCTTCAACTAGAACGTCCGTGCCTTGAGCGGGGACCGCAGGAAGGCGCTGCTCGCCCGGCCGTTGGAGCACATCGACGTGACGTGCTTCGACGGCCGGGCGGTCGTCGATTCCTACCGGAACGCGGCTTTTCAGGCGCGGAACCTGGCCGAAGCCGCCGACATTCTTGCCGAGATGCTCGACGAGCCGGAGTGCGCGGTGATCCTGACACTTGCAGGGTCGCTGGTTTCGGCGGGGCTCAAGGAGGCGCTGATCACGCTGGTCGAGTGCGACATGGTCGACGCGATCGTCTCGACCGGGGCGGTCGTGGTCGACCAGGACTTCTTCGAGGGGCTCGGATTCCGGCACTACAGGGCACCAGGGACACCGGAGGCGCCCGAGGTCGACGACGAGGAGCTCCGCGCGCTGGGGATCGACCGCATCTACGACACCTGGATCGACGAGGGCGAGCTTCAGCACTGCGACCGGGTGGTGGCCGGCATCCTCGACGGGATGGAGGCGCGGCCCTGGTCGAGCCGCGAGGTGGTGCGGGAACTGGGTGCGTACCTCGACCGGTACCACGGCGACGCGCGGTCGTTCGTGCTGTCCGCGTATCGCAAGGAGGTGCCGGTATTCGTGCCGGCGCTGAGCGACTCGTCGGCCGGGTTCGGCGCGGTCGCACACCGGATGAAGGCGGCCAGCCTCGGGTTGCCGCAAATGGCTTTCGACAGCGCGAAGGACTTCCACGAACTTGCGCTGATCAAGCTGGCGGCCGCCGAAACGGGGCTTCTGATGGTGGGTGGCGGGGTCCCGAAGAACTTCGCGCAGGACGCGGTGGTCGCGGCGAGGCTGCTTGCCGGGGGCGGCTGGGGCGCTGCCGGCGGAATGGGCACCGGGGCCGGCGACGCCCGAATCGATGTGCGGGTCCCCATGCACAGGTTTGCCATCCAACTGACCGTGGCCGACGCGCGGGACGGGGGCCTTTCGGGGTCCACTCTGCGAGAGGCCACGACCTGGGGGAAGGTGGACGCGGCGCGGGAACGGATGGTATTCGGCGAAGCCACGGTGACGTTTTCGCTGCTCGTGAGCGACGCCTACCACCGGGGCCGGTGGCGGAAGAGGGCGGGGAAGCGGTTGGGCGCGATCTTCGACGAGGCGCCCGCCCGGGCGAGCCCAGGGTGAAGCAGCTCCAGCTCGACTTCGAAGCGCGGCGGAGCGGAGGGCGGGGAGGGGAGGAGGGGGGGCGGCCCGCGGACGCGTGCGTCCTCGTCCGGGAGCTGACGCGCATCGCGCGGGAAAGCGGCCGCCGGCGCAAGATCCTGGTGACGCGCACGCGAGGCGAGGGCAGGGAGTTGCTGCGGCAGGTGGCGCTGCAGGGGCAGTCCTGGGCCGGGTTCGAGGTCCAGACCGTGCGCCCGCTGGCCGTGATGTGCGCGGCGGACCACCGGGCCCGATCGGGCCGGGTGGTGATCGACCCCTTTGACGAGCAGGCGCTTCTCGAGCAGGCGCTCGACGAAATTGTGGTCACGGGGCCACCCTCGGCTGCGTGGGCTCGGTTTGCCGGGCTGGCCGAAAAAGTCGGTTTCCGCGATGCGGTGCGAAACTCGGTGACGGCCCTCCGGCTCGCCGGAGTGCATGCACGTGCGCTGCGGGAGGTGCGGGGCGGGGTTTCCAGGCGCCAGATCCTCCTGACCGCGGTGCTTGGGCGTCTCGAGGCGCTGCTGGAGGCCCGGAATCTGGCCGATACGGCGGCGGTGCTGGAGATGGCCATCCAAGTCATCGAATCGGCGTCCGAAGGGGCGCACGGCCTTCCGGCGGCATCGGTCTGCCTTGTGCCTGGCCTCGACGGTCGAGGACTCGCGGGACGGTTCCTGCGCGCCCTGGAACTGCGCGGCGCGACCGTGCTCAGGACCGATCCCGTGGTCGGCCTGGATTCGCCGCGGCGCGTCCTGTGGGACACCGCCCCGCCGGAGTCCGGGGGCAGCTATCTGCACGCGGTGGATCGATGGCGTGAGAACGAGCATGCGACCCTCCCGCGCATTGAGCTCTTCGCAGCCGGTTCCATATACGACGAACTGCGCGGCGTGCTCCGAAGGGTGATCGACCAGGGGGCCGGATGGGATGAAGTGGAGATCGTCGCCGCCGATCCGGCAATGTACGGTTCCGCGCTCCATGCGCTGGCGGATTCCATGGACATCCCGGTCACCTTTGCGGTCGGACTGCCGGTTGAGCGCACCCGGCCCGGGAGGGTCGTGTCCACCTGGTTCAGGTGGATCGAGAGCGGGTTCCAGGAGTCGGTGTTTCGCGCCCTGGTGGAGGCTGGAGACGTGAGCCCGCCCGCCCCGCACGACCGAATTGCCGGCCCGCGGCTGGCGCGCGCGCTGAGACGCCGGCGCATCGGCTGGGGCCGGGACCGCTATCTGGACAGGATCGAGGCGGCGTTGCGCGCCATCCCGGTAATGGAGCCCGGACGGTACCAGGACGACGAGCGGTTCCAACGGCGCAAGAAGCGCATTGACAAGGAGTTGCGTGCACTGAAGGCCCTGCTGGGGCCGGTCCTTGACGCGACTCCCGAGGTGCGCGCATCAAAAAGCGTTGCGCCCAGGGTGTCGCCGGCCGAGGTGGCCGCCGGCGTGAGGAGTCTGCTCGCTCGCGTCACCGACGGGACCGACACCGACGACACCGCCCGCGATCGGCTGCTGCGGGTCCTCGACCGGATCGAGACCACCCTCACCCGGCTCACGGACTTCCCGTCGGCCGCGGCAATTGTCAGGTCGCTGCTGGCGATCCGGATCCCGGCTCCAAGAACCGAAGGGACGGCGCCCTGGAGTTCGGCCGCCGGCCACCTCTACCTGAGCGACCTCAGGCACGGGAGCACCGCGGGGCGCCCCTTCACCTTCATCGTGGGGCTGGACTCGACCCACTTCCCCGGCTCGGCGATCGAGGACCCGCTTCTGCTGGACCGGGAACGGGTGCGCCTCGGCCAGGACGAACTCTCGCTGGCCCGGGACCGCGCCGCCGACGCGCGCTTCAATCTTGCGCAGCTCGTGGCGCGCCTGAGGGGCACCGTGGTGATGAGCTATGCCCGGTGGGATCCGGCGGAGGCGCGGGCGCTTTCACCCGCCCCCGAGCTGCTGCAGGCGCTCCGGCTCGTGACCGGTGACCCCGCGCTGAACTTCAAGGACCTCGACCGCCACCTCCGCGTCACCGAGTCCCGTCTCCCGCGTCCGGAAGTGCGGGTGGATCTGGACGCGGGCGACGTATGGCTGCGCGCGCTCGCCACCAGCGACGGCAGGTTGCGCAACGGCGTCGAGGCCGTGGGCCTTGCCCATCCGCGGCTGGGCCGGGGGCTCCGCGCGGCCGCCGCCCTGGAGGGTGACGTGGCGAGTGTGCATACCGGGATCATCGGACAGCGGGATCCGCCCCTGTCCTACAATGATCTGCGGGCCCGCATCCTGTCGGCGAGCCGCCTCGAGGCCCTGGGCGCCTGTCCCCGCCGCTTCCTCTTCGCCAACGTTCTCCGGGTTTCCCCCCCCGACGACCCCGAGTTCGACCCTCACCGCTGGCTGGACGCGCTGCAGCGGGGCAGTCTCCTCCACGACGTCTACGAGCAGACGCTGCGGCAGGCGGGCGAAAGGGGGATCGAGCCCGGCGACGACGCCTTCCTGGCGCTCGCGTTGCAGCTCGCCGACGACGAAGTGGCGAGGAAGACGCGACAGATACCTTCGCCGAGTCCGGTGGTGCGGCAAATCGAGACGGCGGGCCTTCGCGAGGATGTCCATTCCTTCGTGGAGATGATCCGGCGTGCGCCGCCCAACTGGACCGCGCTCGAAATGGATTTCGGGATGGACGACGTCGGAGTGGAGATCCCGGCGGGCGAAGGCGCCCCGGTTCTCGCGCGCGGCCGCATCGACCGCGTAGACGACCACGGGTCGCACCTCCGGGTGGTGGACTACAAGACGGGCAAGGACTATGGCCACGGGGGAAAGGCGGGCGTGTACCGCGGGGGGCGTCGGCTCCAGCACGCGCTCTACACGGCCGCTGTGGCCGCGGTGCAGGGCAGTCCCGTCGACTGCATGGAGTACCACTTCCCCACCCGCCGCGGCGAAAACCGGATTCGGCGCTACGCGGTGTCCGATCTCCGGCACGGCGGCGCGCTCGCCGCCATGATGCTCGAGGGCGCCGCCGCGGGGTGGTTTCCGGCGACGGACGACACCGACGACTGCCGCTTCTGCGACTACCAGGCACTGTGCGGGGTGAGGCCCGTCGAATGGGGCAAACCGCCGTGCCGCCTGGCGGACTGGACGGCGCGAAACCTGGACACGCTGCCTGAGTTGTCGGCGCTGAGGCGCGCCCGCAAGTGGGAAGACGAGGAGCCGCTCGCATGAGCGACTTTGCGCACCGCCCGCCCGACCAGTCCGAACGGGACCGCATTGCCGGCGAACTGGACCGCAACATCCTCGTCGAGGCCGGGGCCGGCTCCGGGAAGACGAGATCGCTGGTGGACCGGATGGTCGCGCTTGTCGACACGGGAACCTGCACGGCCGATCGGATCGTGGCGGTCACCTTCACCCGCAAGGCGGCCGCCGAGTTGCGCCAGCGGTTCCAGGTCCGGCTCGAGGAGGCGCTCGCCCAAACGTCATCCGCCGACCCCCGCCGCGAACGGCTTGAGGACGCGATCCGCGACCTGGACCGGGCCTTCCTGGGAACGATCCACGCCTTCTGTGCGAAGCTGCTCCGCGAGCGGCCCCTCGAAGCCGGTCTCGATCCCGGTTTTCGCGAGCTGCGGGAGACCGATGCGGCCCGGATGAAGCGGGCCTTCTGGCTGGACTTTCTGGAGCGCCTCGGCTCGGACGGCGACCCGGACCTCGAGGAACTCGCCCGGCTGGGGATCGAACCCGACCTGCTGCAGCCCCTTTTTGACGAACTCGTCGAGGACCCGGACGTGGACTTCGGATTCCGGCCCGGGGATCCGCCGGACGAGGAGGAGTTGCGGTCGGTGCGCGCCCGCTTCGAGGAGCTGCTCGACCGGGCCGCGGCGATGATGGGCGACCGGAAGCCGCCCGGTGGCTGGGATGCCTTCGGCAAGCGGGTGCGGACGCTTCTCTACAGGCGGGCCCTCGACTGGAGCGACCGCACAGCCTTCTTCGACGCGCTGGCCCGGGTTCACCTGAAGTCGGGCAAGGTCACGCAGAAGAGGTGGGCCGACAATGCGCCGGGCAAGGCGGCCGCCAAGGCGCTGGGGCAGGCGTTCGAGGACTTCGCCGGGGCCGGCAGCCGTGCGGACGTTCTGCTGCGCTCGTGGTGGGCCTACCGCTATCCGGTCGCGATGCGGGTGGCCAACCGTGCCGCCCGCGCCTTCGCGCAGCAGCGCAAGGAGCGCGGGGAACTCAGCTTCCAGGACCTGCTGGTCGTCACCGCGGACCTGCTCCGCGACGAGTCGGGCGCCCGCCGGGACATGGGCAAGCGGTACCGGCACGTCCTTGTGGACGAGTTCCAGGACACCGACCCGCTTCAGGCGGAGATCCTCCTGCTTCTGACGAGCGATCCGGAGGAGGGAACCGACTGGCGCAAGGTCGTTCCCCGCCCGGGCGCGCTCTTCGTCGTCGGCGACCCGAAGCAGAGCATCTACCGCTTCAGGCGGGCGGACATCTCGCTCTACGACTTCGTGAAGAAGCGCTTCGAGGCCTTTGGCGACGTGCTGCTGCTTGCGGCCAACTTCCGTTCCCTCGGTGCCGTCGAGGCGCTGGTCAAGGGTGTCTTCGACCGTGAGGACCGCTTCGCGCGGAACGACACGGACCGCCAGGCGGCCTTCGCCCCGCTGCGGGTCCAGCCCAGGGTGAGGGGCGAGGGGGACCCGGGTCCCGGGCTGCTCGCGGCCTACAATGTGATCGGCGGGAAGCACGACGAGGCGGCGTGGGACGACGCCGAGCGGATCGCGACGGCCATCGCGCGGCGGGTGGCCGCCGGCGATCGCGCCCCTGGCGACTTCATGGTACTGACCCGGACCCGCAAGTACCTGGGGGTCTACGCGCGTGCGCTGGAGGACCGCAACCTTCCGGTGGAGGTGTCGGGCGCGGGCGTGGGCTTCGAGGACGAACTCGGCGCGCTCCTGCTCCTGTTCCGGTGCCTCGCCGACCCGGCCCACGAGGTTCGGGCGCTCGGAGTGCTTTCCGGACCGCTCTTCGGGATCACCCTCGACCAGCTCGTGGAATACCGGGACGGCGGGGGCAGCTTCCGGATCAACGGGCCCGCCGAGGGCGACGGAGAGGTGGCGGAGGCCCTGAACCTGCTGCACGGCTGGTGGAGGCGGGCGCGCCGGGAGCCCGCCGACCTGACCGCCGAGCGCATGGTGGCCGAGACGGGGCTCTTCCCGCTGGCAGCCGCGGGGACGCTGGGACAGCTGCGCGCCGGGGCGCTCGTGTACCTTCTCAACGCCGTGCGGGCCAGGGCGCTCGAGGGCGACACGTCGATCGCCGGAGCCGTGGACGCCCTCGAGACGGCGCTGGAGTGGGAGGACGCGGAGGCGCCGCTGGTCCCCGAGCGTCCGAACTGCGTCCGGGTCATGAACCTGCACCGCGCCAAGGGACTGGAGGCCCCGGTCGTGTTCCTGGCGGCGCCCTTCCCCGGGCCCGGGTTTGCGCCGAAGAAGCGCGTGGCCCGGGACGCCGAGGGTGCGGCGCGAGGCACCATGCCGATCGAGGTGAAGCTGTCGCGGTGGAGTAGCGAGGTGATCGCGCAGCCTTTCACCTGGGAAGAGGACAGGGAGATCGAGGCCGCCTTCGAGGACGCGGAGAAGGTGCGACTGCTCTATGTGGCCGCGACGAGGGCCAGGGACGAGCTGTGGGTGGCGCGGTGGTCGGGCGGACCAAGGGGGAAGGTGTCGGTGTGGGAGCCGGTCGAGTCGTGGGTGGTCGCCGAGGCGGCGCGCGGGGAGGGGGGGGAGGGAGGGGGGATCGCAAGGTTGGTCGATCTGCCGCGCGAGGACCCTCCCGCGCCGGATGTGCTGGATCCCGCGACGGATCTGGCGGAGCCGCTGGCGGCCGCTGCCGAGGCGACGGCGAAGGCGCGCGAGCCCACCTACCGTATGGATTCGGTGACGGCCCGCGCAAAGGGGGACCTGGCCCCGGAGGCGGCCGTGGCCCACGCCGATCTTCGCACCGATGCCCTGCCGCAACCGGATCTTCGCCCCGGCGCTGGAGGCTTCGAGTGGGGGAGCGTGGTGCACGAAGTGCTTGCGGCGGCCAGCGAGGGCAGGACCGGCGACGCGCTCACCCGGCTCGCGCGCGAGCTGCTCGTCGAGTACGAGCGCCCGGTCGACGCCTCGGGAGAACCCACCGAACTGGGGGCGCTGATCGCCCTGGTCGAGTCCGTGCGCAGTTCGGCGATCTGGATGCGGGCCGCGGAGGCCCGCGAGCGTCACAGCGAGGTGCCCTTTGCCGTGAACGTGGGCCCCGGCCCCGGTCGCGGCGAGGTGATCGAGGGCGTCATCGACCTGGCCTTCCGCGAGGGAGACCGGTGGGTGGTCGCCGACTACAAGACGGACAGCGGCGGCGACCCCGAATTCGCGCAACGGGTCGAGCGATACCGCGCGCAGGTCGACCTCTACGCCGAGTGCTGGGAACGCCTCACGGGCGATGAGGTCGGCGAACGGGTGCTCGTCTTCACGTCGCAGGGACGGATGGAGACGTGGTGAGGGGGGACGGCCGCTCTTCAGGCTCCGCTCCCGATGCGTCGCCGCGCGCAGTCGTCCGTCGGCCGCGGCTTTTCCGGACTGGCGGATGCGCGCCGGCGACCCGAAGATACAGACTCCACCCAACGAAAGGCAGAATCGAGATGCACACAGGAAAGATCCTCTCGGCAGCAGTGGCGGCCATCCTGGTACTGGCCGGCGCCGCCGCGCTGCAGGCGCAGGAGGAAGAGCTCGCCTTCCCCGAAGGCTGGGAGGTCCGCTTCGACCGCGAGGGCTCCAGCATGGACGACCTTGTGTTCGGAGTCATGCCACCGGGGATGCACGTCACCACCGGACCCGCGATGATCGCCTACCACCCCGACTCCGTCGCCACCGGCGAATTCCGCATCGAATCCGAGACCTTCCTCTTCGATCCCGGACGCCGGCGCGAGGCGTTCGGCTTCTTCGTCGGCGGTTCGGATCTGCAGGGGCCGAACCAGCGCTACACCTACTTCCTCGTGCGCGAAGGCGGCGAGTTCCTGGTGAAGACCCGTTCCGGCACCGAGACTGCGGTCGTGCAGGACTGGACCGCCCATCCGGCGGTCGTCGCGTTCGCCTCCAAGCCGGCGGACGCCAACACTGCGAAGAACGTCCTGGTCCTGGAAGCGGAGGGCGGCCGGCTGCGGTTCTCGATCAACGGCCAGGAAGTCTGGAGCGGATCGCGCGACGGCCTGGAGACGGAGGGCGTCTTCGGACTCCGCGTCAATCACGGCCTGAACCTTCACGTGACCACGATCATGCGGAGTGCCGGCGGGTAGCGGGGCGTTCCAGGAGTCTCACCGCGCCATAATGAGGTTTTCTTAAGTTAAGAAATCCTACCTAATCGCTGGCGCGATCATCCGACCCTCCGCCCGGTCCTCGATCTCCTCCGTCAGGAACTCCTCGAAGAAGTCCAGCATGTCGTGGAGCTTTTGAATGGTGTTGTCCCGTCCATACACGTAGTAGCCCTCGCCGGGGTAGGCCTTGTACCGCACGATCTTGTAGTGCTGGTCGAGCTTCCTGGCGAAGTCCAGCGCCGCGTGGGGCTCGGGTTCGGGCAGGCGCCAGTCGGCGGCGACGCCCTCGCCCTGGATCACGAAGGTGGGCGTGGTGGCCTGGTGGGCCATCAGGATCGCTGAACTGCGCAGGTAGACGTCCCGGTTTTCGGGGTATGGCCCGAGTTCGTACTCCAGCAGCTTGATATGCTGAAGCTCGTGCACTTTGGTGAACATGTCGGTCATGTCCCCGTATCCGGACAGCGATATGGCGGCCTGGAAGACGCCGGGCGCAAAGGCCACCGCCGCCATGGTCATGATGCCGCCGTAGCTCGTGCCGGTGACTCCGATCTTCGAGGGGTCGACATCCGGGAGACCCTTGAGGTAGTCGACGCCCGCGAGCACGTCCTCCAGGTCGCAGTGGCCCCAGCAGCCGTTGTTGAGATCCTCGAATTCGAGCCCGTACCCGGAGCTTCCGCGGATGTTCGGCATCAGGACGACGTAGCCTCGCTGGGCGAAGAAGTGGACCTGCTGGTGTCTGCGGAACTGGTCGTCGAACTGCGAGGTGGGTCCGCCGTGGATCCAGATGACGCCGGGGAAGCGCTGCCCGGGAGCGGCGTCCGCGGGGCGGTGCAGGTACGCGTCGATGGTCAGCCCGCCGGTGCTCGGGTAACGCACCCTTTCGGGCATGTGGAGTCGCGCGGCGGCGGCGGAATCCGCTTCGGTGTGTGCGAGCCGGCTGTCGCCCGACTCCATGTCGAAGATGAACAGCTCCGCCGGGCGTGTCGGAGTTTCGAAGGTGTAGCTGATCCGGTCCCCCTCCGGCGACCACTCCGGGCGTAGCGCGGCGCCGGTGCCGGGGTCGACAAGGACCCTGGGCTCGCCGCCGTCGGCCGGCACGACCCGCAGCGAATGCACGCCGCCCCGGTTTTCGGTGTAGCTGATCCAGCGCCCGTCCGGCGACCAGCGAGCGTCGCTCTGGTCGTGATTGGACGCGGCCACCTGCCGGGGCTCTCCGCCGTGCACCGGCGCCACCCAGAAGTTCAGCCAGCCGCTGCGCTGGGAGCGGAAAAGCAGCGTCCGCCCGTCCGGGGACGGCTGCGCGGATCCGAAGGCCCGGCCGGCCCGGTAGTCGAAGAACCCCCGGTCCTCGACGGCCACGCGCGGGTTCGTTCCGTCCGGGTGGATCTCGATCACGTCGTGGTCGACCCAGCGGTCGTCCATGCGCACATAGTAGAGCCGCTCCGAGTCCGGAGCCCAGCTTGGGTAGCCCTCGTAGAGCGCGTCACCGGTCAGGCGGTGCACTTCGCCGTCGGGCACCGACACCTTCCAGATGTCCATGTTGCCGAATCGGTCGCCCGAGAACGCGATCCAGCGCCCGTCCGGGGACCACGCCAGCCCGTTGGCGCGAGCCGACAGCCGGGTGAGCCGGCGGTCGCTCCCGTCCTCGGCCGACCAGAGCCAGATGTCCGGCGCGTCGCCCTTGTCCGAGGTGTAGGCGATCCAGCGGCCATCCGGCGACCAGGTCGGTTGCGGCGCCCCGAGCGAGCCCACGCCGCTCAGCTGGACGCTCTCGACCAGGGTCGTCACGCTGCCGCGCTCCACGTCGAGGGCCGCGATCCCGCCGCGCGGCGACACATAGGTGATGCGGGAGCCGTCGGGCGCCCACTTCGGAGAGCGGCTTCCGCCGACGGCGGGGCGAAGATCCACCAGCGACTCGGCGGCGATGGGGAGGGCGGGCGGGTCGGCAGAGGTGCCGTTTCCGGGCTCTCCGGTGCAGGCCCATCCGGGCGCAAGGGTGCAGAGCACGACCGCCGCGATGATCAGGTGCTTCATTTGAGCGTCCTCCGGCGAAGCGGGATGGTGATCACGAGCCAGCCGGCCAGGGCGAAGAGGTGGAACGTGTAGAAGCGCCACCAGAAGAGCAGGCCCCCGAGCTTTTCGGCTGGCAGGTGTTCTCCGACCCAGTAGACGAAACCGGCCTCAATGGCGCCGCCGCCCGCGGGAACGGGGATCAGCGGCGCGCCATACAGCAGAAAGAACGGCCAGCCGAGCAGTTCCGCCAGGTTTTCGGATGCGAGAGCGGAACCGGCCAGTGCGGGAAGGACGAGGAGACGCGCGCCGATGTGGCCCACGGTGGCCGCGGCGAGGAGCGCCAGGTGGACGTGGGACATGCGCCGCAGAGCCCCCGCGGCCTGGCGAAAATCGGCGGCGATCGTGACCAGGCGCTCCCACCTCGGGCCGGTCACGCCGAAGCGCTGCAGCAGCCGGGGCGCGGTCGAGTCGCGGGTCGGCGCGAGCCAGACGGCCACCCCGACCAGGGTCAGGGCCGCAACGGACCAGGTGAGCGTCGCGCCCATCGCGGGGAGGGACACGCTTTCCAGCGACAGGATCAGGATCAGCGCGCAGACCGGCAGCAGGATCGCTTCCGCCACCACTTCGCCGACGAGCAGCGCGCCGATGTGGCCGCCGCGCACGCCACGGCGGACCAGGATCAGCGCCTTGGCCGGGTCGGAGCCCGACCTCGACGGCGTCACCGCCCCGCCGCCGTCGCCGGCGAGCTGGGCCATGGTCGCAATCAGGAGGGGGACCGATACGCCCATCGCCGCACCCAGGATCACGAAGCGCGCCCCGCGCATGACGACTTCCAGCGACATCGCGCCGAGCGCCGCCAGGTGGTTCCCCGGCGAAAGGACGAACAACGCCTCCGGTCCGCCGCTCATCCTGAGCACCAGCACGGTCGCGACCGCGACCCCAGCCAGGCTGAGTGCGACGAAGAGGCGCCGGATCAAGACGTCCCGCCGGCCGTTGCCAACTGGTCGTACAGTGCCAGCAGCCGATCGAAGGTGACGGCCCAGTCCAGCGTCCGTTCGGCGTGGGCGCGGGCGCGCTTTCGGGCCTCGGGGCCGAGATGGCGCCTCATCGCCCGCAAGCTGCGCGCCACATCCGCCGGGTCCCCGTGCCGGTACAGTTCGCTGGCTCCCGAGCCCTCGACCCGGTCGGGTCCGGCCCCGCGGCCGACGCAGAGCACGGGCAGTCCGCACGCCATCGCTTCACCGATCGACAGGCCGAAGGTTTCGCCGGGACCCGGCGCCACGTAGTAGTCGGCCGCGTTGTAGACGCGCACGAGTTGCTCGCGGTCCGATACATAGGGGAGCAGGGTGACCCTGCCGCCGTCGCGCGCCCTCGCGGCCATGCTGTCGCGGATGTTGCCGTCGCCGACCAGGAACAGATTGGGCTGCTCCTCGCGGGGAAGCAGGGCGTGGCCATCGAGCAGCACGTCGAGGCGCTTCTCGGGGCAGATCCGTCCCACGTACACCGCGACCGGCGCCCCGTTGCGGGCCGGAAGGGGAGGTGCGTCGTCCCGGGGCGAAACGGGATCTGCGCCGCCGGGGTCCGAAAGCGCACCGCCATCCTCGCGATCCAGCGGCCGGAAAGTCTCGAGGTCCACCCCCAGCGGCACTTCATGCACGTTCTTCACGCCCAGCGCCCGAAGTTCCCGAAACATGCTCGATGACGCGCAAACCGTCGCGTCGAACCGGTTGTAGACGGCCCGGATCATTCCCCGGGCCCCCACGCGCAGGATCGCCCGCAGCGGGCTCAGCACCGCGTGATCGACGAAGGGCTCGGCGAAGGTACGGACCAGGTCGGCGTGATAGAATCCCACGACGGGAACGCGCCGTCCATCCAGCGCGAGTCGTACCAGAATGGGCTCCGAGAACGGGCCACCCACCTCGATCACCGATGGATTCACCGTCTCGAACACGTCGCGCAGCGCCCGCCAGTCGACGAGTTGGCGGTAGGCAGGGGCGAGCGGGAACACGGGGCTGCCGATCCGGGCCAAGGTGCCGCCCTCCCACTCCTCGAAACCGGTCCTCTCACCCGGAACCACGATCGTGTGGCGGACGCCGGGCCGGCTCAATGCGCGTGCCTTTGCGGTCAGATAGGTGCGAACGCCACCGGAAGCCGTCTCGGAAAAGAACGACGTGACGTCTACAACAGACAGGCCGCCGGGATCGGATGCGGTTCGCCCGTCGTTCGATGCGGTGGGATTCGATGCGACGTTCACCATGGGAAACCGGGTTCAGCAGTCCGTGGACAAAGCCCCGCGAGCATCGAGGGCGGCGAGTGACGGCAAGGTTCTCGCAGGCGGCCAGCCAAACTAATCAGGAGGCTTCGAGCCGGGCAATGGCGGCCTCCCGGCTGGCCCGGGCCGCTCGACATGGCTATATAACCCCATCATGTCGGCAACTCTCCGATCCCGAGGGCGCCTCGTGCAGGGGCTCGGCCGCCCGGCGGCAAACCGCGCCCGGTCCTGCGGCCGCCATGCCGTCGGACTGCTGATGGTGGCGCTGTCGTCCGCGGGGTGTTCGGACGGGCCGGCAGAGAGGCCCGCGCCACCCGACCCGATGCCGGCTGCATTCGCGATCCGCGAGGCCCCGGTTGTCTTCACCGAGGTTGGAGACAGCCTGGAGCCCGCCGCCGACGTCGAGGCGATGATCGCTCCGTACCGGGCGCAGCTCGAGGACCAGCTGGCCGAGGTGCTCGGACACGCGCAGGGGGGCTTTGCGAAGGACGACCCGGAAGGGACGCTCGACAACCTGGTGGCGGATGCGCTCCTCGAGGTGGCGCGGGAAATGGCGGCGGGCCCGGTTCACGTTTCCCTGATCAACGAAGGCGGACTGCGGGTGCCGATCGCCGCGGGACCGATCCGGATGCGGCATGCTTATGAACTCCTTCCCTTCGAGAACTTCGTGACCGTCCTTTCGCTTTCGGGCACCCAGATGGAGCGGCTCGCGGACGAGATCGCCGCTGCGAACGGCGAGCCGATCGCCGGGTGGACCATGGAACTGGACGGTGACGACGCGATTGAGGTGCGCGTCGCCGGAGAACCGATCGATCCGGGCGGCACCTATCGGCTCGCCACGGTGGACTACCTCGTGAACGGCGGCGGAACCTGGAGCGTGCTCTGGGAGGCCCGTCCGGAGGACCGCGAGGACCTGGGCATCCTCATACGGGACGTTTTCGTTCAATACCTGCGCACCCACGGCACGGTCACGCCTGAGCTGGACGGCCGCATCCGCGACGCGGCGGATCCTTTGCGGCCCGGCCAGCAGGCTCCCACGCAACGCGAACGGAGAGAACCATGAAACGGCGGGATTTCGTGCGCGCGCTGGGGCTCTCCGGCGTGGCGGGACTGACCGCGCCCGGGTCGCTCCTGGGCACCGCGCCTCACGGCCGCAGCGCGGCCGGACATGGTGGAGCCCCGCCGCTCCCGGGCGGTGGCGGCCCGGCCACACATGGTGGCGCCCCGCCACCCGGCGGCCGTCCCCACCCGCCCCTCGGCCCGCTGGCAAGCGACTCGGTGAACCTGGTCGTGCTGCACACGAACGACACGCACTCGCGCATGGACCCGTTCCCGATGGACGGCGGCCGGTTCCAGGGACTGGGCGGGGCCGCCCGGCGCGCCACGCTGATCCGGCGCATCCGCGACGCCAACGAACACGTCCTGGTCCTCGACTCGGGCGACATCTTCCAGGGGACTCCCTACTTCAACTTCTTCGGTGGCGAACTCGAATTCCGCGCGATGACGGCCATGGGGTACGATGTCGCGACGCTGGGCAACCATGACTTCGACAACGGCGTGGACGGACTGGTGGCGATGCTGCCGGAGGCCGGCTTCGAGTTCGTTTCGGCGAACTATGACGTGAGCGCCTCCGCCCTGGCGGGCCATGTGAAGCCCTATGTCCTGCGTGATTTCGAAGGGGTCGGGGTGGGGATCTTCGGCCTCGGCATCGCCTTCGAGAAGCTGGTGTTGGCGAGTCTGCACGAGGGCGTGGTCTACACCGATCCCATTGCGGCCGCGCGGGCCACATGCAGCGAGCTGCGCGGCCTTGGGTGTTCGCTGATCATCTGCCTGTCGCACCTGGGGTATCGATACGGGGACCCCGCCCGTCCTAGCGACCGCACCCTGGCGGAGGCCGTGCCGGAGATCGACCTGATCCTGGGCGGCCACACGCACACCTTCCTGGACGAGGCGGAGGTCTTCGGGCAGGGGCGAAGCGGCTTCACCCTGGTCAACCAGGTCGGATGGGGTGGCATGAGACTGGGTCGGATCGACGTCGGATTCGATCCCGCGGGCGAGGCGTCGGCGTGGGCCGCGGTCGACTACGGTATCGACCGCCGCCTGGACGCCTGGCGCGCCGCGGAATAGGTCACCCGGCATTCGAGCTGCGATGCATCCGCGTTGATCCGCCGGCACTCACGCACGACCGCCCCCGGAATCCGGTCGCGGACCTGACCTCCGCATCCGCCATCCCGGGGGCTCATCGCACCCGAGCGGCGTTCCGGCTCCGAGGGCGGCCAAAGGGAGCCCACCTTCACGGGGTGGACCCCCGGCGCTCAAGAGGATCGGCTAGCTAGCCGTCGGACCCACCGGCCGTAACGGCGACTGCTGCGCCCGCAATACCCAGGACGACCGCGCTGCCGATCAACGAACCCACCAGTTCACCGTTCATGCTCATCGTTTCCATGCTGAGGGCCAGGCTGACCAGGGCCCCGTAGGTGGCTCCGGCTTTCGCTCCGTCCATCGCGTCGGACACGCCCCTCCATCCCAGCACCACCGCGAGCACGATGCCGTGGAAGAGCGACCCGAGCAGGCCTCCGGCCGAGAAGGCGTCGTGATCGGGATGCCCTTGCGGGTGGTGCCCCCCAATAAAGGGCACCATATCGACAAGGTAGTCGACCACCAGTAACGCAACAGCTGCGGTGACGGAGGCGATCGCGAGTTTCTTGATGTCCACGGTGCTTCTCCCTTTTTGGAGTGGACGGGTTGCGGATAAGCGGGGCCAATGTGGGTAATGTGTGCCGATCGCGCAAGGGCTGCGGTGGAAAAAGATGCGAAAAACGGAGCAGATCATGCTATTGTCGCGTTCCTCGTGACGGACAACGCCCCCGGATTGACGCCGCGGAACCGGCGCGGGCCGCGCCGTCATCGGTGCCGTACGGGGACCCTCCGGGCAAGAAAGGTCTTCAGTCGCCGTAGACGAAGCGCTCGACCTCTCCGTGGATTCGCTCGACGGTGGCTGCGGAAGGCGGCCGCGTGAAGCGCGACACGATCAGCGTGACCGCGAAGTTCACGGCAAGCGACCATAGCGCCTCGTGGATGCCTAATGGCTGCGGGAACTCGACCCGGGTCAGGTACAGCGTGAGCAGGCCGGCGAGGATCCCGGCGATGACGCCCACTTTCGTATTGAGCCGGCGTCCCGGGTAGCAGACGCCCAGGATGGCCGGCATCAGCTGGAGCGCCCCGGCGCCGGAGAGCGCCACCAGAGTGACCAGCATGTCGAGTTGGGAGACTGTGAGGTAGAAGCCCACCCCCAGCAGCACAACCACCACGCAGCGCCCGAAGGCCAGGTAGTGGCCCTGGCTGCGGTCACGGGCGATGTAGCGCTGGTACACGTCCCGGGTGAGCACGGTCATGTTCGAGTGGAGGATCGAATCCAGCGTGGACATCGCCGCGGCCGTGGCGCCGGCCAGGATCAGGCCGGTCAGCCAGGGAGGCGCGTACTGGAACAGCAGTTCGGGGAAGACCCGGTCGGTCAACTCCAGTTCCGGCAGGATCAGCGCGCCGCCCAGCCCTACGAACGCCGCCGGAATGAAGAGCGTCATGAGGTAGATCGGCGTGGTGGCGCCGAGGAGCTTGAGGGTGCGGCTGGAGGCCGCCGTGAAGTAGCGGATCATCATGTGGGGCTGGAAGATGATCCCGAATGAGAGCGCGATCGTCATCCCCACCCAGATGCCGGGGGTGAAGAAGCCCTCGGGGCCGGGCAGGCTCAGCAGGTCCGGGCGCTCCGCCATGAGCCGGCGCCACAGCTCGACCGGACCCCCGAAGAGCTTGTAGGTCAGCAGCAGGCTGCCGGCCCACACCGCGACGTACATCCAGATTCCCTGGATCACATCGGTCCAGTAGACGGCGCGAAGGCCGCCCACCATGAGATATGCCGCGGCGACCACGAGCAGGATCAGCGAGGCCAGCTCGAAGGAAATGCGGTCTCCGGTCGCGACGGAGAGGATGTACCCCAGCCCCTGTGCCTGCGCCTGGATGTAGATCAGGGTGAAGACCACCGACACGAGGGCCACGATCACGCGAACGATCTCGCTCTCGTAGAAGTCGGCGATCATGTCCGCGGGGGTGATGTAGCCGAACTTCTTGCCGATCGCCCAGATCCGCGTGCCCAGGGTGTAGGTGATGGCCCCGACCAGCACCGTCCAGGTCCCGGCCATCCAGAACCCGATTCCGTGGGTGTAGAAGTAGCCCCCGGAACCGAGGAAGGCGAACGCCGAGTGGAAGGTCGCGACCACGGTCAGGTAGAGGACGATGAAGCCGGCCTGGCGCCCGTAGAGGAAGAAGTCCTCCATGCTGGAGGTGCCCTTGCGGTTGGCCAGAATCCCGATCACGATCGTGGCGATCAGGTAGATGAAGATGAGCGAGGTTGAAACGACCCAGGGTTCCATGTCAGTGATCCGGTGGGCGGAGTGGCCCCGCGCGGATGCATCGCCGCTCGAATGCCGGGGGGATTCTGTCCACGGGCTGCTATACCCCCTTCCGCTGCGCCCAGACGAGCACGCCGATGCCGAGCAGGTACGCGATCAGCAGGTACGCGAAGAGGAAGGGCATGCCCAGGATCAGGGGCTCGATCCGGTTCATGAGGCCGTGGACGATCGGGGGCTGGGCAAGCACCATGGCGCACAGGAAGGCGATGGTCGCGGTGCGGCCGGCGCGGGTGCGCGGGAGATAGTGGGAGCGGGGGCTCTTCATCGGCGTTGGCTCGGTTTGGCACATCCGTGGGTGATGGATTGGACGAACACGGTAATGCACGGCCGCCCGGGGGACAAATCCGGCCGCGAGACGCGGATCAGCTCTTCAGCTTGCCCTCCGCCACCGCGCTGTCGATCAGGGCGCGGGCGTACTCCCAGAGTTCCGGCGCCCCGTCCTCCATGTGCCGGTTGACGGCCACCACCCGATGCCGGCGTATGTCGTGCCGGCGCCAGGCCGCCCCGTCCGTATGGTAGTTGAGGAGCACCGGGTGCAACCGGTCCAGCGCGGCGGCGTACCGGGCTTCGGGGGTCTGCCGCGCCTCGAACTCCTCCCACAGCTCGATCATTGAAGCCCGCTGGTCGGCCGGCAGGAGGCCGAAAATCCGCTCCGCCGCTGCCCGCTCCCTTTCCTCCCGGTCCGCCTGTCCCGCGTCGTCGTAGGCGAAGGTGTCCCCGGCGTCGATCTCCACCAGATCGTGGATCAGGTGCATCGCCAGCACTCTGGCCATGTCCACTTCGTCCGACGCGTACTCCTTGAGCACCACCGCCATCAGCGCCAGGTGCCAGGAGTGCTCGGCGTCGTTTTCCGGGCGGCGGTCGTCGATCAGCCGGGTTTGCCGAAAGACCTGCTTGAGCCGGTCGACGGCGACGATGAAGTCGATCTGCTGCTCAAGTCTCCGGCTCGGCGGGTTCATGCTTGAGAATATAGCGGGTCGGCGACGATCACCGGGCGCGGGGGTGGGGGCTTTGGGCCGCGAAGGACGCCGCCATGCCGCTTGACACCCGGCCCCGTGGGTGTGACGATTAAGATCTTATGACCATTCGTACCCGCACAGCGACGCATCGCCATCACGGTCACCGGAAAGGGGGCCGCGCGACGGTGTAGCCGTACGGGAACGGAACGGATACCAGAGACGCCGGCTTCCTCGGAGGTCCGGCGCTTTTTTTGCGCCGGCCCGCCGGGGTGCGCCGGACGGTGAACGGAAGGATCCGACAGCATGGACGAGACACATCGGCAGAGCGGCGCAATTCGGATCGGGTTGCCCAAGGGCCGGATGGAAGCCGGAGTCCGCGCGCTGCTCGGCGATGCGGGCATCGATGTGCGCACGGGCGGCCGCAACTACCGTCCCGAGCTGTCGTGGCCGGGATTCAGCGCGAAGCTGCTCAAACCGCAGAACGTGGTGAAGATGCTGGATGCGGGTTCCCGCGACCTGGGCTTTGCGGGCGCCGACTGGGTGGCCGAACTCGGCGCCGACCTCGTGGAACTGCTCGACACGGGACTCGACCCGGTGCGAGTGGTCGCGGCTGCTCCCGAGGCGCTCCTCAACGGCGGTTCGCTTTCCGCGGGCCAGAGTCTGGTGTTGGCGACGGAGTACGTGCGGCTGGCCGAACGGTGGACGCGGGAACAGCCCTTCGATGCCGCCGTGGTGCGGTCCTACGGGGCGACCGAGGTCTTCCCGCCCGAGGACGCCGACCTCATCATCGACAATACCGCGACCGGGGCCACGCTGCGGGGCAACGGGCTCGTGATCGTGGACACCCTCATGAGTTCCTCCACGCGGCTGTACGCCAACCCGGCGGCCCTCGGCGATTCCGCGCGGCGAGCCGCGATCGACGACCTGGTCCTCCTGCTCACTTCGGTGCTCGAGGCGCGGCAGCGGGTCATGCTGGAACTCAACGTCGCCGAGGACGACTTCGATGCCGTGGTGTCGATCCTGCCCTGCATGCGGGAGCCCACCGTGTCGCGCCTCCACGGGGAGCGCGCCTACGCGGTCAGGGCCGCGGTTCCTCGCGCGGAACTCCCCGCCCTGCTCCTGAAGGTGAAGGCCCGGGGAGGCACCGACCTGGTGGTCTCCGAGCCGCAGCAGATCGTGCAGTGAGGGTGGACCGGGAATGAGAGACGTCATCGACCTCAGCATGAACGAGGGACCGCCGCCGCCGAAGAGCAGTCTGCGGGTGCTGGACCGCCTGGGTCCCGGCCTTCTGCGCAAGTACGCCGACCCGGCGCCGTTGGAGGCGGCGTACGCGGCCTACATCGGGACCTCGCCCGGCAACGTCCTCGCCACGACGGGAGCCGACGACGCCATCGACCGGGTGATGCGCGCCTTCCTGGCGCCGGGACAGGACCTTGTGTACCCGACGCCCACCTTCGAGATGGTCCCGGCTTGCGCACGCATGGCCGGTGGGGAAATCGTCCCCGTCGAGTACGACTGGGGCACGCTGCCCGTTGCCGAAATCGTAGCGGCGGTGAGCGACCGGACCGGCGTGGTTGCGGTCCTCACCCCCGACAATCCCACCGGCCGGGCCTTCACGACCGAGTCCCTGCTGAGTCTTGGCCAGGCGCTTCCAGCCCACGTGACCCTCATGGTCGACCTGGCGTACGCCGAGTTCGCGGACGAAAACCCGACCGGCGCGCTCCTGGAGCTTCCGCGCACGATCGTGATCCGCACCCTTTCGAAGGCGTGGGGACTTGCCGGTCTGCGCGTGGGCTTCGCCCTTGGGCCGAAGGAGCGGATCGACGTGCTGCGGGGCTTCGGCGGGCCGTATGCGCTGACCGGGCCATCGATCGAGATCGCGCTCGACCAGCTGCAGGGCGGTGTCGGCAGGATGCGCCGCGTCGTGCGGGATGCGCGCGCCGGGCGCGTCAGGCTGGCGGCCGCGATCCGGGATGCCGGGGGCGCCGCCGAACCGTCGCAGACGAACTTCGTGCTGGCTTCCTTTCCGGACGCGCGGTGGATCCTGCGTGGATTGGCGGCGCAGGGAATCAAGGTGCGCCACTTCGCCCATCTGCCGGAGTACGTGCGCATCACGGTGCCGCGCGACGCAGAGGAATTCGGCCGCGTGGAGCGGGCGCTGGCATGTCTGGCCACCCCGGAGGCGATCCTCTTCGACATGGATGGCGTGCTCGCCGATGTGCGGCGGTCGTACCGTGAGGCGATCGCGCGGACCTGCGCCTCCTACGGGGTCGAAGCAGGGCGCGAAGAGATCGCCGCCGTGAAGGCTGGGGGCGACGCCAACGACGATTGGGAGGTCACCCGGAGGCTGCTTGCCCGCCGGGGTGTGGAGGCGCCGCTGGCGGAGGTCACCGGGCGCTTTGAGGAACTGTACCAGGGGACGGAGGGATCGCCGGGACTTCGCCGCCACGAGACGCTGATCCCGGATCGGGCCCATCTCGCGGCGCTGGCCCGGTCGTCCCGCCTGGGCGTAGTCACCGGCAGGCCGCGCCGCGACGCCGAGCGCTTCCTGCGGGAACAGGGCGTGCGGGAGTTGTTCAGCGCGGTTGTCTGCCGCGAGGACGGGCCGCTCAAGCCCGATCCGGCCTCGGTCGCGATCGCAATGCGGTTGCTCAAGGCGCAGAGCGGCTGGCTGCTGGGAGACACGCCCGACGATGTGCGCGCCGCCGTCGCGGCCGGGGTGGTGCCGCTCGGGGTGGTGCCGCCGGGCGGGGGGGACGCCGAGTGGGGGGCGCTGGAGGGTGCGGGGGCCGCTCGGGTCGTGGAGGCGAATGCCGACTTTGGAGGAGTGTTCAATGCGTGAAGCGGTGAGTGAGTTTTCCCGCGAGACCGGGGAAACACGGGTGACCGTGCGGCTCGCGCTGTACGGGCGCGAGCAGTCGGAGGCCCGGGCGGGCGCCGAGGACCGCCCACCGGGAATGCGCGAGGATCGTGGGCTCGACGCGACCGCCGTCCGGGTGCGCACCGGGGTCGGGTTCTTCGACCACATGCTGCACGCGCTCGCCTTCCACGCCGGGTGGGCGCTGGAACTCGCGTGCGACGGCGACACGGAGGTCGACGACCACCACACCGTCGAGGACACGGGACTCGCCCTCGGGCGGGCGGTGGCGCTGGCGTTGGGCGAGGACATAATGGGGATCGCGCGTTTCGGCCACGCCTTCGCCCCGCTCGACGAGGCGCTGGCCCGGGCGGTTGTCGATGTCTCCGGCCGGGCCTTCTTCGCCGGCGACCTGGGGCTCCGGCGCGAGCGCGTCGGCGCGTTGTCGTGCGAGATGGTGCCCCACTTCTTCCACTCCTTCGCCCAGGGCGCGGGGCTCACGCTGCACGTCGACGTGGTCCGCGGGACGAACGACCACCACCGAATCGAGGCGGCCTTCAAGGCGACGGCTCTGGCCCTCAAGGCGGCGCTCGCCGGCGATGGTTCCGGCCGGGTGCCGTCGACAAAGGGCGTCCTTTGAGCCGGTCTGCGCCCGAAGTCACGGTCGTTCGGACCAGCACGGCCAACCTCGCCTCGGTGGTGGCCGGCTTCGAACGCATCGGCTGCCGGGTGCGCACCACGGCCGATGCCGGTCGCGTTGCACGCGCCGACCGTCTCGTCCTCCCCGGCGTGGGCGCATTTGCGGCCGCCCGGGGCGCCATCGCCTCGCACGGATTGGAAGATCCCTTGCGCGAGCGGATCGAACGGGGGCGAGCCACTCTGGGGATCTGTCTCGGCATGCAACTGATGGCAACGGGTAGCGAGGAAGCTCCTGGCACTCCGGGACTCGGCGTGCTGGACGGGGTTGCGGGACGCTTCGAGACCGGTGAGCAGGAATGGCGCGTCCCCCAGATGGGGTGGAACCGGGTCATCCCGGCCCGGGGGTGCACCATCGTGCCGCCCGGCTACGCGTACTTCGCGAACTCCTACCGCCTCACCGCGAGGCCCGCCGGGTGGGAGCCCGTGTGGTGCGAATACGCGGGCCGGTTCCTCGCAGCGGTGGAGTGCGGGGCGGTGGTCGGCTGCCAGTTCCACCCGGAGTTGTCCGGTGCCTACGGAGCACTGCTCCTGAACCGCTGGCTGGAGGCCTGAACCATGCGACCCGCGAGCACCCCGAGCGTGGACCGGGCGGTGGCGACGATGTTGCCGGTGCGCATCATCCCCTGCCTGGATGTGCGCGCCGGGCGCGTCGTCAAAGGCGTGAAGTTCAAGGGACTCGCCGACCAGGGCGACCCCGCCACCCTTGCCCGCGCCTACGAGGAACAGGGCGCGGACGAGGTTGTCGTGCTCGATGTCACCGCGACCACCGAAGCGCGGCGGACGCGCCTGGACACGGTGCGCTCCGTCAGGGCGCGGCTCTCGGTGCCCCTTGCGGTGGGCGGCGGCATCCGCGGGGTCGAAGACGCGGAGGCGCTTCTGGAAGCCGGTGCGGACAAGGTCGCGGTCAACACCGCCGCGCTGCGGCGCCCGGACCTGCTCTCCGAACTGGCGGCGCGCTTCGGAACCCAGTGCGTTGTCCTGTCGATCGACGCGTTGAGGGTCGGAGGGGACGCGGCCCGGACGGGCGTTGCGGCGGCCCGGGCGAAGGAACGGCCGGACGGGGCGGCGGACGACCTTGCCGTCGACGCCTATGAGGTTGTGGTTCGCTCCGGGACCGAGCCCGTGGCCGTGGACGCGACCAGGTGGGCGCGCCACGCGGTCGACCTTGGTGCGGGGGAGATTCTCCTGACCAGCATCGACCGGGACGGGACGCGCAGCGGCTATGAGCTTCCGCTGCTCCGCGCCGTGCGCGAGGCCGTTGAGGTGCCCATCGTCGCATCGGGAGGGGCCGACGACCCCGGGCACATGGCCGATGCCGTGCGGCACGGGGCGGATGCGGTGCTGGCTGCCTCGATCTTCCACCAGCGGGAGTGGACGGTGGGCCGGGTGAAGGAGGCGCTGGCGGCGCTCGGGGTGGGGGTCCGGCCATGATCGTCCCTTCGATCGACCTCATGGACGGCCAGGCGGTACAGCTGATACAGGGCCGCCGCAAGGCTCTGGAAGCCGGCGATCCACGCCCGCTTGCCGAGCGCTTCGGCCGGGTTGGGGAGGTGGCGGTGGTCGACCTGGACGCCGCGCTTGGACGCGGGTCGAACGCCGCGGTCGTCGAGGAACTTTGCGGAATCGCGCGTTGCCGGGTGGGCGGCGGCATACGCACGCCCGACGCGGCGCTCGAGTGGCTTGATCGGGGCGCCGCAAAGGTTGTCCTGGGCACGGCCGCCGTTCCGGAGGTGCTGGAGTCGCTGCCGGCCGAGAGGGTGGTCGCGGCGCTGGACATGTGGAAGGGCGAAGTGGTCGTTAAGGGCTGGACCGAGCGCACCGGAAGAACCGTCCAGGACGGCATGCGAGAGCTTCGCGGGCTAGCGGGCGGTTTCCTCGTGACGTTCGTCGAGGGGGAGGGGATGGAGGGGGGGTTCCCCGAGGACGGGATTGCGGCGCTTGTGGAGGCGGCGGGCTCGTCCCGCCTGACGGTGGCGGGTGGAATCACGACTGCCGATGAGGTCGCCTGGCTGGATGCTGCCGGCGCCGATGCGCAGGTCGGCATGGCGCTTTACCGTGGCACGCTGGGGCTCGCCGAAGCGTTTGCGGCCCCGCTCAGGAGCGAACGGCCCGACGGTCTTTGGCCGACGGTGGTGGCCGACGACCGGGGCGGCGTTCTGGGACTGGTCTGGTCCAGCCCCGAGAGCGTGCGCGCGGCGATCGAGACGGGGCGTGGTGTCTACCAGTCGCGCTCTCGCGGGCTCTGGAAAAAGGGCGAGTCCTCGGGCGCCATCCAGGATCTCCTGCGCGTCGAGCCCGACTGCGACCGGGACGCGCTGCGCTTCACGGTTGCGCAGCGGGGATCCGGGTTCTGCCACACCGGAGACTGGGGCTGCTTCGGTCCGGCGCGGGGGCTGAGCGCGCTGGAACGCATCGTGAGATTGCGCCGCGCCGCGCCGACCCCCGGGTCGCTGACCAGCCGCCTCCTCGAGGATGTGGCGCTGCTCCGTGGGAAGCTCGTGGAGGAGGCAGGCGAACTGGGCGATGCGGTGAGTGATTCGGCAGGCGCCGCCGGACGAAGCGATGGCCCGACCCCACCCGGGCGGTCGGCCGACTCGGCGGGGAGCGCCGCACGGCCCGGCAGTGGAGACCGCGTGGTCGAAGAGGCCGCGGACCTGATGTACTTTCTGATGGTGGCGCTCGAGCGGGCCGGCGTGAGCCTTGGCGATGTCGAGCGCGAGCTGGACCGCCGCGCCCTCAATGTGAGCCGGCGGGAGGCGTCGCCGCCGAAGGGGGCGGCGCGTGAATAGGAGAGGCCGCCGTGTCCGCTTGCGGCGGATCGCCGCGACCGACGTTGGCCGGATGCGCCAACCCGCCGTGCAGCCCGAGATGATCGCGCCCGTGCTCGAGATCATCGAATCGGTGCGAAGGGGCGGCGAAGCCCGGCTGCGCCAACTCGCCCGGCGCTGGGACGGGCTGGAGGCCGGCGGGGCGCTGACCCGGGATCCCCGTGAGATGCAGACAGCGCTCGATTCGCTGCCACGGGGGGACCGGGAAGTGCTCGAGCGCGCCGCCGGCCGGATCGAGCACTTCGCCCGCGCCCAGCTGGAGGCGGCAGCCCCGGTGGATGTGGCGGTGGAAGGGGGAAGGGCCGGCGACCGGGTCGTACCTGTCCGGGTGGCCGGCTGCTACGCGCCGGGAGGTCGGTTTCCGCTGCCCTCGTCGGTACTCATGACGGCTGTGACGGCGAGGGTCGCCGGGGTGCGGGAGGTCTGGCTGGCCTCGCCGAACCCGTCCCGGGAGGTGATGGCGGCGGGGGCGGTGGCGGGGGTGGCGGGGCTGCTGGCGGCGGGGGGGGCGCAGGCCGTGGCGGCCATGGCGTACGGTGTTTCGCCGGTCCCCCCGTGCGATGTGGTGGTCGGCCCGGGGAACCGCTGGGTGACCGCCGCGAAGCTCCTGGTGTCGGGCGTGGTCGGAATCGACCTGCTGGCCGGGCCGTCCGAACTCGCGGTCCTCGCGGACGAGGACGGCGATCCGGTCCTCATCGCGGCCGACCTTCTGGCGCAGGCCGAGCACGATCCGGAAGCCCTGCCGGTCCTCATCACGACGGCCAGCGGTCTGGTCGCCCGCGTCGAGGAGGAACTCGCAGCCCAGCTCGCGGACCTTCCCACCGCCGAAACCGCAATCGCCGCGCTCCACAACGGCTTCGCCGTGGTCGCCCCTGAGCAGGAAGCACTGGACTGCTGTCAGCAGCTTGCGCCTGAGCATCTGCAACTCCACGGGGGCCGCGCGGCGGCCTGGGAAAGAGAACTGGACCGATTCGGGACAGTATTTGTCAACCAATCCGTCACGGAAGTCTTCGGGGACTATGGCGCCGGTCCAAACCACACTCTGCCGACCGGTGGCACCGCCCGCTTCACCGGAGGACTGTCGGTATTCTCATTCCTTCGGAGGCCCACATGGCTGCGACTCGACGACGGGCCGGCACGCGTACGACTGGCGGGTGACGCCGCCGTGATGGCTCGCATGGAGGGACTCGAGGCGCACGCCCGAGCCGCGGAGTTGCGTAGGCGGCCGCGGTACTAGCGCACTTGCACCGTCAAGAGGCGCACGGCACCGCGCGCCGCTCCAGCAAACCACCCCTTCTTCCGTAGCCCGGTCCCGGCGGCACCCCCACGCCCGTGGCTCCGGGGCCCGCCCGCGCGCGGATTGCCACCGTCATCCAGCACACCGTGCCGTCCCCACTGACGACAGTCCCGGTGGCGCGGTCTCCATGGGCGTCTCCCGCAGCCGAGCCCTCCATGCAGAATTCTCCGAACCACCTCCTCAGCCCGGCCAGCCACGCCTGAAACTCCGGCGTCTGCGGCGCGCACAACCCGGCGTTGTTCACCCAGTTGATCTCCTGGAGCTCCTTCAGCGACACGAAGGTGCCCGGCAGCTCCCCCGTCAGCAGGTTGCTCCACAGGTTCAGCTGCCGGAGGCTGGCGAGATCCCCGAGTTCCTCCGGGACGGTGCCGGCGAACCGGTTCCGGCAGAGGTGCAGCTCCCTGAGCCTGGTCAGCTTTCCGAATTCGGGCGGAATGGAGCCCTCGAGGCTGTCTGGACAGGCAGCGAACCGCTCCAGCCGGGTGAGGTTGCCGATCGACGATGGAATCGGCCCGCTGAGATAGTTGGTTCCCAACTCGATCTTTCTCAGCCGGCGCAGGTTGCCGATTGACGCCGGGATCGAACCGGTGAGACGATTCCCGCCCAGGTCCAGCTCCTCGAGATTCGCGAGGTGGCCGATCTCCGGCGGAATCGACCCGGTGATGCGGTTGTTGCCGCTCGTAAAGCCGATCCCGAAGTTGAGCTTCCTGAGCCTCGGGAGGTCGCCGATCGTCGAGGGGATCGGGCTGGTGAGGCGGTTGCCCCACATGAGGATGGCCTGGACGTTTTCGAGGTTGCCGATTTCCGGGGGCACGCTGGTCAGCAGATTGCTGTAGAGCTCGAGGCTGTCGAGCCTCGTGAGATTGCCGATCGCCGGAGGAACCGGCCCCTCCAGCAGGTTGGCGCCGAGATCGAGCCTCCGAAGCTTCGTGAGATTGCCGATTTCCGGCGGGATCTCGCCGCTCAGGCGGTTGCCTTCCTCGGGAGACGAGTCTATGCCGCACATCATCAGGTACTGCATGTCGCGCAGGTTGCCGATCTCGGGGGGAATCGGCCCCCGGAGCTTGTTGTGGCAGAGGTCCAGGTACTGCAGCTTCGTGAGATTGCCGATTTCCGGGGGGATTTCGCCGGTCAGTTCGTTGCCGAAGAGCGAGAGTGCGACGAGTTCCGAAAGATCCCCGATTTCGGGGGGCAGCCTGCCCGTTATGCCGGTGTAGTTGAGATCGAGCGACTGGAGGCGAGAGAGCCGGGTGATCTCGGGCGGAATGGGCCCTTCCAGGTCATTCTCTCCAAGGTGGAGCGACTCCAGGTCCTCAAGGTGCTGGATCTGCGGCGGAATCTTGCCGATCAACCCGTTGCTCGCCAGCACGAGATGGCGCACCCGCCCCTCCTTGTTGAGGTGGATCCCCGCCCAGAGGGACAGGGGTTCCTCGGAAAGCCAGTTCGTGTTGTCCTGCCAGAGGTCGCCGTTGGTCGCGTCGTACAGGACCCTCAGCACGAGGTCTTCCGGGTAGGGCACGATACGGACCGGCACCGAGGCGCTCTCGTCTCCCTCGTAAACGGTGATGTCCGCCCGGCCCAGGCTGATGCCGGTCACGTAGCCTTCCTCGTTGACTCGCGCGACCGCCGGATCGCTCGACTCCCAACGGAAGAGTGCATCGGGCATCGCGAACTCGTCCGCGTCGAAGGCCCTTGCCCGCAGGCGAATCGAGTCGGTGACCAGGATGGAGTCACTCGGGCTGGAAAGGTTGACGGCGGCGGCCACCTGCTCGACAACCACGGTCGAGAGGCCGTTCAATCCTCCCGACGTTGCGTGGATGGCAGCGCGGCCGTTGGCAACCGGCCGGACGAGGCCGGAGGCGTTGACGCTTGCCACCGCGGTATCGGTGGAGGACCAGGTTACGCCGACGCCCTGGATGGAGTGCCCGTTGGCGTCGTGCACGGTCCCGGTAAGCTGCACGCTGCGTCCAAGCGATGCGAACTGCACGTTGCCGGGCGTGACCGTCACGAGTGCTGCGGCCTGGGCCACCGCGACCATTGCCGTGCCGGTGGCGCTATCGGACGTTGCGCTGATCATGGCCGTGCCGTTGCCCTCCGCACGGACCAGCCCTGAACCGTCTACCGTTGCCACCCCCAGGTCGCTCGAAGTCCACTCCGTCGTCCCTCCGACGACCCGCTGGCCATGCTGGTCGCGGACCGTCGCGGTGAACCGCACCGTGTCCCCGATCGCCGCGAAGTTGGCGGTATGCGGCGTGACCGTCAGTGAAAGCAACGCGACCGGTGTGATCGTGTTGGCCTCGACGCAGGCCGGGAGCAGCGCGAGTGAGGCGATGAGTGCACCACGAGGCCGCGCTGCGCGACTTCCGCCCCGGCGGCTCAGTGCCGGATTCCTGCAGGGGTTGGCGCCGGGGGCCTCCACACCCTGCAGGGAGGCCTCATTCGCGAATGAGGCTTGATTTCGAGCTGTTGGCATCGGATCGGATGTTGGGCCTCGGTCGGGATCGGTGTCATCGGCGTGCGCCTGGCTGCCAACCGAAACTAGTAGTCCGGCCCGGTGCGAGACACCCCGAATCGCGATCGGATTCCCGACCTGGTTCGGCGGTCACCTTGACAAGGAAGCCGGTATGAGGAGAAGATGTTAGCGCTAACGATCACACGGACTCCCATTGCAAGGAAGGCAACCCGATGACCACCACCGAAACCCGTCTCAGAGGACTGATCGATGAAAACCTGGGACTCGGTCGCGAGCCTAACCTCGATGGAGGGTTTTCCGATGCTGGCGTTTCGTCCCTGGACGCGGTTGCCTTCATGAGGCTCGTCGAGAGGGAGTTCGGCATCAGGATTCCCCCCGAGGACTGCGAAACGATCAATACCTTTCGGGATCTGATCGCTCACGTTGACGCGAAGACCGGCTAACAGTCTCAACTATCGGCGGGCTGCCGCCGAGTCGGCGGGTGGGGTTGATCCGGAGGGATGAGAACGGAGCTGATGTGGGAGGTGCCCGAGCCGTTGTCCGCGGTTGAGGTCGGACACGACGACGGCAGCGTTACGATCGTGCGCCGGCACGGAAATCCCGACGGGCCCCGTGTACTGCTGGGACACGGCAACGGGCTCGCAATAGACCTGTACTATCCGTTCTGGTCCCTGCTCACGAACGACTTCGACCTGATCGTCTACGATCTCCGCAACCATGGGTGGAACTCCGTCGGCGACCGGCGCGAACACAACGTGCCCAACCTGGTCAGGGATCAGGAGCAGGTAATTGATGCCGTAGCCCTGAGATACGGGGATCGGCCGACAATCGGGGTTTTCCATTCGCTGTCGGCATTGACGACCCTTCTGTCCAGCATGCTGGCCACCGGCCGAACCGGCAGGCTTTCCGCCTGGATTCTGTTTGATCCACCGCTCTACAAGCCTGGGCCGGACGACCCGGACTACGACGCGCTGGCCGAGAAATCCGCCGGGATGGCCGGCCGGCGCACGCATCGTTTCCGAAGGCGGAGCGACTTCAGCGACCTCATGAGCTACATGCCCCTGCTCGTCCGGGCGGTGCCCGGGGCTTCGGATCTCATGGCCAGGACCATTCTGCGGGAATCGTCCGCCGAAGAGGGCTATGTGCTTCGGTGTCCCAGGGAATACGAGGCGCAGATCATCGCCTATGTGCGGACCTACGCTTTCCTGGTGGATTTCGGGAGTCTCCCATGCCCGACGAAGGTAATCGGCTCCGATCCCACGCTGCCCTACGCGTATCTGCCGACTTTCAACCTCAGTCACATTGAGACTCTCGACTACGACTTCATACCGGAGACGACGCACTTCCTGCAGTTGGAGAAGCCGGCGGAGTGCGTCGGGGCAATGCGCGGGTTCCTGGAGGAACGGAGACTGGTTTAGCAGGCCCTCCTCCGGGGCAGCGCGGGGATAATCCCCCTACCGCTGGCCAGGAGCCTGAACGTGCACGGTCACGATGTCGGTGTCGTGATACTGCTGGTGGCGCACCGACGATGCGAGGTGGCCCAGGAGACGCAGAGAGACTTCGCGTGCGATGGCGGCCTCGTCCGTGTCCTCGCCGGCCAGGGCGATCCGGTCCTGCAGGTTCTCGTCCCGTGGCGCCACGATGAATTCGAGCACGGCGCCGGTCTTTTCCTTCTGCGCGACGAGCAGCAGCCGGCGGCGCTTCTCCGCCTTGCCGGGCTCCGCGTCGGGCCGATCCTCCCGGGCGAGCGAAAGCAAGGCCTCCTCGGCGGCCGCACCGAGGCGTTCGGCCATCGCGGCGTCCCATCCGCTGCGTGAAACGAACTCGTCCAGGAAATCCCGGATCCTCGGCAGTTCCGACACGTCGAAGTCCGTTTCGATACGGCTGGGGCGCGCTTCGGTCAGGCGCAGGAAGAGAGACATGAGGATCGCGGCGAAACCTCCGGCGTTCATCGCGTTGGCGAGCAGGCCACCCGCGAATCCGGAAACCTGTTCCGGGAAGATCAGTCCGAACTGGAAGCCGATCCCGGTCAGGACGGCGATTCCTACGACCATGCCTTCGCGATAGCCCAGCCCGCCCTGCAGCACGACCTTCAGGCCGATCGCGAAGAGCATGGCCAGCAGTACCACCAGATAGCCCGCAAACACGGGATCGGGGATCGCGAGAATCACGGCGAGCAGCTTGGGCAGGAACACGAAGGCGATGAACGCCCCGCCTGCGACGATTCCGACGGCGCGCGCCGCGACCCCGGTGAGTTCGGTAAGCGACACGCTCAGCGTGGTGGCGCTCCCCGGGACCGTTCCCGCGAGCCCGGCCAGCAGGTTCCCCACGCCATCCACGGCCACGGCGCCCTGGACGGCGCGAAAGTCCACCGCCCGGGTTCGGCGCCAGGACACGCGCTGAATGGCAACCGCGCTGCTCATGGTGCGGATGGAGGCGACCACCGCGACGAGCAGGAATGAAGGAAGTATCGTCCAGAAGGCGGGTCCGAAATCAAGGTCGAGGCCCGGCGGCCGGGGCCGGGGAACGCCGATCCAGGAAGTCTCGGCGACGCGCTCCAGATCGTAGAGGCCGAAGAATCCGGCGATGGCGGAGCCGATGACGACCCCGATGACCGGTGCCCAAAGCCGCAGTGTTCCAGTGGCCCGGAGGGCGATGCAGCCGATAACCACGACCGTGATGAAGAATCCGGAGAGCACACCTGCCGGGGAAGTATCCCCGGGAGCGTCGGCGAGCATTCCCGAGACCGCCGGCATCACCGTGACCGGGATGAGCATGAGCACCGTACCCGACACGGTGGGCGTGAGGATGCGCTGGAAAAGGGACAGCCGCCAGGCAAGCACGAGAGGCACCAGCGCGGAGACGGCGACAAGGCTGGCCAGCGTCGCGGGGCCGCTCTGGGTGAGTGCGCTGATGCAGGCGGGAATGAAGGCTCCCGAGGTGCCCATGACCATGACGTGCCCGGCACCGATCCGGCCCGCCCGAACGGCCTGCAACATGGTGGTCAGGCCGCAGATCGTGACCGAAGCGAGCACGGCCCAGGACGCGTACGATTCCGAAGCGCCGGCTGCCCGCATGACCACCATCGGGATCAGCATGACCGCCGCGATGTTCAGCACCGCGAGCTGGAGGCCTACGCCGAGAGCGAGCGCGGGTGGCGGTGTCTCGTCGGGCTGGTAGCGAATGCGGGACTCGCCAGCAGGGCGGCTTGCGCTCACGAGCCCGCTTCGAACCAATGGCGACTTCGTTGAAACGGGTAGCCGGGCAATGAGATTCGCCGCCGCTCTTCGCCCGCGAACAGTCCCGCGAACGAGACGGGAAGTCCGGCCTCATACGCGCTCGCCACCGCCTCGGCGAATGGACCGGATTCTTGCCCGGGCGCCTGCGGCCAGTCGCGGAGCGGTACGGGACCCGAGGCCGTATCCGGCCCGATTTCCAACACCAGATCCACGCCCAGTTCCGCGAGGGCGCGGGGCGGTTGCCGGGGGCTCTCGGGCTGGCGTGCCTGCTCAAGCCAGTATGCTCCGTCGAGTGCTTCGCCGGGCCGGATCAGCTGGCCGGTCAACTGGCTCAGCATCCTGACCGATGGCGGTGAGACGGTCATCTCGGCGAACCCGGCTTCGATTCCCCGGCTGGCCGCCAGGCGAAGTCCGTCCTCGAGTTTCAGCACTCCCGCGCTCCAGGCTGCGGCCAGCTCCCCGACGCCTTGCCCCGCAACCACGCCGGGCCGTACCCCGACACCGGACCACAGCGCCGTGAGCGCGCACTCGAGGGCGAAGATCGCGGGCTGCGCCCAGGCAGGGTCGGGTGGGCCGGACCTGGCCGGGCCGAACATCACGTCCAGGAGCGAGACGTTCCCGCGGGCCTCCTTCAGCACCGTGTCGCATCGGTCGAGAATGACTCGCACGACGGGCTCGGTCTCGTAGAGCTCCGCGGACATTCCCGCCTGCTCGCGTCCCATGCCGGCGTAGACGAAGGCCAGCCTCGGGGCGGTCCCGGGGTCCGGAGCGGTCGGGCCGCGGGGCGGTCCGTCCGCGTTCGCCAGCGCTCGAAGTCCATTTCGCAACGACCTGACGTCGCTGAATGTGATCCCGGCTCGGTGCACGAAGTGGCTGCGCCCCACACCTGCCGTCCAGGCCATGTCCGCGAGCAGTGAATCCGCGCGCGCGCCCGGATCGGCAAGGATGCCGGCCTGTCCGTCGATCCAGCCGAGATGCCGTCTCGCGAGCTCGCTCAGCACACCCTCCGACTTGCCGGACAGGGGAAGGACGCGCGTCGTTCGGGGCTGACAGTCACCCGCCGCGCGCTGCAGGTCCGACAGAGGTTCCGGGAGCGGAAGGGCAACGGTCCGGGGCGATCCCGGGGCATCCGCAACGAACGCCCGCGCCGACGCTGCGGCGTCGACTGCAAGGGAGGCGCCCGCCGGGGAACCGTAGCCCTCGACTACGACATGCGCGTTGGTACCAGAGATGCCGAAGGCGCTCACGCCGGCGCGGGGCGGCTGTCCGGGCCGCTGCGGCCAGTCCAGCGCTTCCGCCGTGACCCGCACCGGCAGCCCTTCCCAGTCCAGATGAGGCGTAGGGTTCCGGAAATGCAGCTGTTTGGGGATCAAGCCGCGCTTCATTGCGAGAATCACCTTGATCAGGGCGGCAACCCCGGCGGCGGACTCCACGTGGCCGATGTTGGTCTTCACGGAGCCGACCAGCAGCGGACGGTCCGGCTCTCGCCCGCGGCCGTAGACTGCGGCCGCGGCCTGCACCTCGATCGGGTCGCCCAGCGCGGAGCCGGCTCCGTGTGCTTCCAGGTAATCGACCTGGTCGGGCGCAACACCGCCACGGTCGAGCGCCTCTTCGATCACGCGCTGCTGTGCTCGGCCATTCGGCACCGTCGGCCCCGCGGTTGCCCCGTTCTGGTTGACCGCGGACCCCCGGATCACGCCCCAGATCCGGTCGCCGTCCGCTTCTGCCTCGCCCAGGCGCTTCAGGACGACCATCCCGCAGCCCTCGCTCCGCACGAACCCGTCCGCCGAAGCATCGAAGGTCTTGCAGCGGCCTTCCGGCGACAGCATCCGCAGCTCGGCCATCTCGCGGGTCAGCCCGGGCGAAAAGATCGCGTTCACGCCCCCGACCAGCGCCAGGTCCACTTCACCCTGTCGCAATGCCCCCACGGCGTGGTGGACGGCGACGAGCGACGCCGCGCAGTTGAGGACGACAGGCATCGTCGGTCCCATCAGCCCCAGCTTGAAAGCCACTCCGCCGATCGCCATGCTGCCGGCGGTTCCCAGGTAGTTGATGCCGTCGAGGCCGTCCATCATCAGGTCGCGGTATTCGCTCGCCGCGATTCCGGCATAGACCCCGGTGTTGCTCCCACGCAGACCCTCGGGATCCATTCCGGCGTCCTCGAGTGCCTGCCAGGCCGTCTCCAGCAGGAGCCGTTGCTGCGGATCCATCATCCGCGTACCGATCGGCGTCATTCCGAAGAAGCGCGCATCGAATCGATCGATCCCTTCGACGAACCCGCCGCGACGGGAGACCGGGTCGTCCGAGGCAGGATCCCCGGAGACCCCGTGCCAGGGACCGGATCCGGGCCGTCCGTCCGTCACCGCGTCCCTGCCGGTTTCGAGCAGGCTCCAGTACGCCGCCAGGTCCGGAGCGCCGGGGAAGCGGCAGGCCATGCCGACGATCGCGATCCCATCCTCGTCCTGGCGAACCGTGGGCCGCGCTTCCGGCAGGGGCTCCGTCTCCGTGGCGGGGGCGCCTGCTTCCGCGGCGAGCTCCGTCGCCAGGTGGCCGGCCAGCGACGCAATGTCCGGATAGTCGAATACGATGGTGTTGGGTGCCGAGTACTCTCCGGCGAACACGCGGTTCAACCGGTTGCGGAGCTCCACCGCCACCAGCGAGTCCATCCCGAGGTCGAAGAAACCGACCGTGGGGGCCGGAGCCGTCGGAAGCCGCAACACCGATTGGATTTCCCGCTGCAGGAATGACACGAGCAGTTCCTCGCGCGCCGCGGGCGGCGTGCCCCGAAGCGTAGCGAGGATGTCGTCTGAGGACTCCGTCGAGCCGTCCGCAGGATCCTGATCCGCCGACACCAGGTCCGCGAACAGGGGGTGGCGGCTCCCGAGGGTCTCGCCGAAGACGGGCCAGTCCACGGCCAGTACGACCGAGGTCGACGAGTCCTCCCGCAGCAGCCGGTCCAGAGCCATGAAGCCCTGCTCCGGACTGAACCAGCCCGTTCCGGAAACCTCTCGCCGCTCCGCGATCCGTGCGCGTTGTTCCTCGGCTTCGCCGATGCCCGACCACGCCCCCCAGGCGATGGCCTGTCCCGGCAGCCCCAGCGCCCGCCGGTGGACCGCGAGCTGATCGAGGAAGGCGTTGGCCGCCGCATGGTTCGCCTGGCCCGGATTGCCCAGGACCCCGGCCACGCTGGAGAAGAGGACGAACAGGTCCAGATCCCGGTGCATTGTCGCGCGGTGGAGATGCCAGGCCCCCAGCATCTTCGGCCACAGCACGGTCTCGAAACTCTCCCAGTCCTGGTTCCCGATGGCTGCGTCCGACAGCACGCCGACGCTGTGGATCACGCCGGCGAGCGGTGGCAGGGACCCGTCCATCCGGTCCAGCATGGCGTCGAGCGCCGCCGTGTCCGTAACGTCCGCGATCTCGACATCGACACTGAATCCGCGCGTGCGCAGCGCCTCGATGGCCTTCTCCGCCGCCGCGTCCGGTGCCCTGCGGCCGTTCAGGACGACCGTCCCCGCGCCGCGTTCGGCAAGCCATTCGGCGAGTGCGAGGCCGATTCCGCCCAGCCCGCCCGTGACCAGGTAGGTCCCGTCCCGCCGGAGCCGGCCGCCCGCGATCGGAGGCGTCGTCAGCACGATCTTGCCGATGTGCCGGGCCGCGCGCATGTAGCCCATGGCGGCGCTCGTTTCGGCCATCGGCCAAGTGGTGTGCCTCAGCGGTGCGAGGTCGCCGGTTTCCGTGCGCGCCAGCACTTCCTTAAGGGCAGCGCCCGGTCCCGCCGGATCCTGTTCCTTGAGGGTGTAGAGGTCGAGGATGGCGTAGGCGACATCCGGCCGCAGAGCCGCCATCTCGTCCTCGGTAAGGATGTCCCGCCGGGCGAGTTCCACGAACCGGCCGCCGTGCGCGAGGCAGGCCAGGCTGGCCTCGATGAAGCCCTCGCCCGTCAGGCTGTTCAGCACGACGTCGACCCCGGCGGCGCCCGTTGCTTCGAGTATTTCCTCGCCGAAAGCGGTCGTCCGACTGTCAAACACATGCCTTACGCCGAGTGAGCGGAGATAGTCCCTCTTTCGCGCGCTCGCCGTGGCGAAGACCTCCGCGCCCGCTGCCTGGGCCAACTGAATGGCGGCGAGCCCGACCCCGCCCGCGCCGGCGTGAACCAGCACGCGGTCCCCCGCCTTCAGCCCGGCAAGTTCGTAGGACAGCACGCAGGTCACGAAGACCGAAGGGATCGTTGCGAGCGCTGTCGCCGACACGCCCGCCGGCGCGACCGCGACCAGTTCCTCCCGTGTCACCACCTCCGGCCCGAAGGTGCCGAACGCGAATCCGGCCACGCGGTCGCCCACGGCGACGGCGGTCACGTCCGAGCCGACCTCGACGATTCGGCCGCAGAATTCCTCGCCGAGCATCCCCTCGTCCTCGACCAGCCCCATGGCCCGGAACACGTCCAGGAAGTTGAGTCCGCAGGCCTCCACCGCGGCGCGCACCTCCTTCGGCTCCAGAGCGCGCGGCGCCAGCGGTTGCACCCGCAGCGACTCGATCGCCCCCCCCTCGTCGGGCGCCAGCACCCAGTCCCCCTCCTCCGGCAGGGCAAGGCGCTGCACGCCGTCACCCGAGCGGACGAGCCGGGCCGCCTGCCGGTGTCCCCGGCGATAGGCGACGTGGTTCTCCGAATCGGAGAACAGCAACTCGTCCGCGAGTGTGTCCGGCGCGTTCGCCGACTCGGGGTCGAGGTCGATCATTCGCGGATTCAGGTGGGACGCCTCCCGCGCCACCACTCTGCCGAAGCCCCAGAGGGTGGCGCCGGCCAGTTGGCCGGTTCTTTCCCGTTCCAGCACCTGCGCCCCCACGGTGACCAGCCAAAGGCCCTTCTCCGGCACCATGTCCGCGTCCGCGATTCCCTGCACAAGCGCGAGCGCGCTCCCGGCCGCCCGCTTCGCATCTGCCGCAAACTCCGCGGTTGCCGCCTCCGGCCCGCGTCCGTCCTGGGCGACGAGGTGCACCACGCCGGCCAGGGGCACATCGGGGGGGAGGCTTTCGAAGAGCGACCGCCACGACTCGCGCCGCCCCATCTCGACCTGTGTCGCGACGATTCCGACCTCGCCTTCCGCTGCCAGGCTCGCGGCCTCCGAATCGTCGCCCGCCAGCACCACCCGCTGGTTCCGAGCAGCGAGTTCCGCCGCCAGCGCCGCCGCCACGCCGCCCCGGTCAGCCGCCAGAACCCAGACACCCTCCGGCAAGGCGATCTCCGCCGGACCCTGCGCCACAATCACCCCTCGGTCCGGCAACCCGGCCACTTCCTGCCTGTCCAGGCCGAGAACCTCGGACTGCGCGAACCCCGCGTCAGCAAGCGCCTGCCGCCAGACTTCGGGCCCGGCGAGGGCATGGTTCGAGCGGTAGCGGTCGGCGAAGCGCCACCATCCGTCCAGCTGCCCGAATATCAGGTCCATCCAGCCCCTGCCGCGCTGGTTTTCGAGCGCCACCAGCAGACCGGACGGGGCGAGGAGTCCCCGGCAGTGGGCGAGCGTCTCGTCCAGGTGGCGTGTGGCGTGCAGCACATTGGCCGCGATTACAAGATCGTAGCCGTGGGCCTCGAAGCCCTGGTCCCCCGGGTCCTTCTCGATGTCCAGCACCCGGTAGTCGATCGAGGTGTCCGGGGTGCTGAAGCGCCCCTCGGCATCCGCGAAAAAGCCTGCGGAGATGTCGGTGTAGGTGTAGTCGAACCGTCCTGCCGGAAGCTCGGGAAGGACGTATTCGGTCGCGGAGCCGATCCCGGCGCCCACCTCCAGCACGCGCAGCCGGCGGCCCGCCGGAGACTCGCCGACGAGGGTGCGCACCACCTCGCCCAGCATCCCGTTCGCCGCCCGCCAGGCCGGCGCCCGCCGGTAGAGATCGACGGCGTTGGGTTCCACGTCGCCGAACAGCAGCGCGAGCGGGTCCTCGTCGCCGCGAAGCACTTCGGGTAAGGCACCGGCACAGCGCCGAAACAGCCCGATCTCGTTCGTGGCGTGCGGGAACCGCCGTGTCACATCCGTGACAAACGCCTCGGAATCGTGCGGCATTCCATCGGGCAGCGGATCGCCGGCACCGACCGCGACCACGAAGCCCGCCCCGTTCGCCCGCAACACCCCCGAGCGTGCGAGAATCTCCAGCATGCGGCGCAGCAGATGAACGTGTTCGGGCAGAATCTCAAGCCGCTCGCGCAGCTCCTCCGGATCCGCCACCGCGCCCGCTTCACGGTCCCACCCCAGTGCCTCCAGCGCCGAGAGCGCGTAGCCCCACGACACCCGCTCCATTTCCTCCTGCAGACCGGTCTCGTCTTCGACCCTGACTCCCTCGACGGCCAGGTACCGTGAGAACGGCTCGGCGCGGGACGCCGCGGCCGACGGACTCGGGAGGAAGTCCGCCGCCACGATGCCCGGCGGCAGCGCCTGGTCGCGCCAAACGATCTCGTAGAGCAATTCCTCCACACCCTCCGCCGCGGGGAGCAGCGCACTCCGCGTCGCCCGCTTCACCGTGTACCCGCTCAGCGTGCCGAGCGGGGATCCATCCAGGTCGTGGAGGGTGATGTCCGCGCTCAGCACCTCCGGAGGCTCGGCACCCGCGCTCTCCGGTGTCTCCCTCATCCGGACATGGCAGAGCAGCCGCTCGGGCAGCCGTTCAGGCACCGACAACCGCTCCCACCCGAAGGGGAGATAGGTGACGTCTTCGTCGGATCCGAACGTCTCGCGGGCCGCACCCATTACCTGGAAGCAGCCATCCAGCACGAGCGGGTGGAACGCAAGCCCGCCGGCGTCGGCGGAGTCCGGCAGGGATACCTCGCCCAGGGCTTCGCCCGGTCCGGCCGAGAGCGCCGACAAGGTGCGGAACGAGGGGCCGAGATCGATCCCGACCTCCGCCTTGGCGCGGTAGTAGGCCGGGAGATCCACCGGCGCCAGCTCGGACCTGAGCCGTGCCGGGTCCAGCGGCGCGGGAGCGGGAGGCAGATCCGCACCGGCGCCGGTCGCGACCCGGCCTTCCGCGTGCAGCGTCCACTCGTTCTCGGCCGCACCCCTGCTCAGGATCCGGACGCGCCGCGACCCGCCCTCGTCGGCTCCGTCCAGCAGCAGCTGCAGCCGCCTGCCTTCCTCCGCGCTTCGATCTCCATTTCCGTCGTCGCCGCCCGCCGGAAAGACAAGCGCGCTGCGCATCTGGAAGTCCTCGACGACTACGGGGCCGTCGCTCTCGGAGGCGCAAGCCGATGCTGCCATCGTGCCATGGAGCGCGCCAGGCGCAACCACCCGGTTGAACACTCGGTGGTCGCCGAGCCACGCCGGGTCGGAAGGGTACAGCTCGGTATCGAAGGCGATCTCGCCGCTGGCGGACTCGTGGCGGCTGCCGAGGAGCGGGTGGTCGGCCGCCGAGCGCCTCCGCCTGGGTGCGTCGATCCAGTGGCGGTCGCGGCGGAACGGATACCCCGGCAGCGAGATCCTGCGCCGCGACTCACCGGCGAACAGCCTGTCGAAGCGTATCGGCAGCCCCGCCTCGTACGCTCCCGCCACCGCCGCCAGGAAGGCGTCTTCGGCTTCCGTCGCCGAAACCTTGCGACCGGGCCGCTTGAGGCTCGACAGCACTGCGGGCGGTTCTGGCGTGCCTGGCGTCTCGGGCCATGCGAGCGACGTCATCGGGCCGAGCACCGAGTGCGGGCCGATCTCCACGACCGCGTCCACCCCCAAATCGGCCAGGGTCGCGATGCAGGCCCGAAACGCCACCGGCGCGCGCATCTGCCGCCGCCAGTAGGACGCATCCAGCGCCTCGCCCGCGCCGACCGCCCTTCCGGTGAGATTGCTGACGAAGGGGAGTGATGGTGGCGCAAAGGAGAGCTTCGCGAGGGCTTCCTCCAGATCGTCCAGCGCCGGCTCGATCATGGCGCTGTGGTAGGCGGGACTCTTCCGCAGCCGCGCGACCCCGATCCCGTCCACCTCAAGACGCTCGAGGATCGCACCGACCTCGTCAGCCGGACCGCTGATGACCTGGTGCGCGCCGTTGTCGGCCGCGATACAGAGGCCGATCCCGCGAGACGCCGCATTGTGCGCGTCCAGCGCCTCCGCGACGCGAGCGGCTGGTGCGAACACCGCCGCCATCGCGCCCTCGCCGGGCAAAGCGCCGACCAGTTCGCCCCGCACCGCCGCAAGGCGCAGCCCATCCTCCAGGCCGAACACGCCCGCAGCGTGGGCCGCCGCGATCTCGCCAAGGCTGTGTCCCACCACCACGTCCGGCCGGATGCCAAGGCTCGACCAGAACGCCGCCAGGGCGCATTCGAGCGCGTAGATCGCCGGCTGCTTCCACTGCGGATCGTCCAGGTCGCCCACGGCGGCGGGACGACCGAACATCACGTCGAGCAGCGAGGCGTCACGCCCCTGCCTGAGCACTTCGTCGCACCGGTCGAGCACCGCGCGCACCACCGGCTCGCTCGCATACAGCCCCGCGCCCATGCCCGGCCACTGGCTGGCCTGTCCACCGTAGGCGAACGCCACGGTCGCCGCCTTGCCGGATGCAGCTCTCCCGTCCGCATCGGCGACCTGCCGCAAACCCTCGCGCAACGACGCGGCGTCCCGGAACACAACCCCGGCCCGGTGGTCGAAATGACTTCGCCCCACACCCGCCGTCCACGCCATGTCCGCGAGAAGCGCGTCTGCACCGCTCCCTGCGGAACCCCTCCCGGCTCTTTCGTCGATCCAGTCGAGATACCGCTGCGCGAGCTCGCCGAGCGCGTCGCCGGACCTGCCGGAAAGGGGGAGGACACGTGTGGCCCGGGCGGAGAGTTCTCCATCTTTCGGTGCGGGCAAGCGTCGTGCATCCGCGCCCTCCTCCGCTGGCGTGACGGGGACCGGCAAGGCGGCCCCGACCGGCCACTTCCGACCGTCCATATCCCCATACCCTGCGGCGTCACCGGCTACTTCATTCCCTTCCAACAGGATGTGGGCGTTCGTGCCGGACCAGCCGAAGCCACTCACCCCCGCCCGCGGAGGCCGGCCGGACCGGAGCGGCCAGTCCATCCGGTCAGCCGTCACCCGCAGTGGAATTCCGTCCCAGTCTATCTGGGGGCTCGGATTCCGGAAGTGCAGGTGTTTGGGGATCGCGCGCCGTTCGATCGACAGGACGGCCTTGATCATCCCTGCCGCGCCCGCCGCCGCCTCCAGGTGCCCGATGTTCGTCTTCACCGATCCGATCAGGATGGGACGGTCGGCCGTTCGTCCCCTGCCGTAGGCTGCAGCCGTCGCGCGCGCCTCGATGGGGTCTCCCACCTCCGTTCCCGTGCCGTGAGCCTCCACGTAGTCCACGTCCGAGGGCTGGAGCCCGGCCCGCAGGAGCGCGTCCTCGATGCACCGCTCCTGCGCCTCCTGGCTCGGCACCGTCAGACCCGGTGTCGCCCCATCCTGATTGACCGCCGTGCTGCGGATCACGGCCCATATCCGGTCGCCGTCAGCCATGGCTTCGCTGAGCCGCTTCAGGACCAGGATGCCGCAGCCTTCGCCCCGCACGTAGCCGTTTGCCCCGGCGTCGAAGGTGGCGCACCGTCCGTCGGGCGACAGCATCCCGGCGTTGGCGCGCATTTCGAACAGCTGGGCCGACAGGATCGTGTGCACGCCGCCCGCCAGCGCCAGATCCGCCTCTCTTCGCTGCAGCCCCGAGACCGCCTGGTGAGTGGCCACCAGCGACGAGGAACACGCTGTGTCGAGGGCCATCGCCGGACCGCTCAGCCCCAGCGCGAAGGCTACCCGCCCGATGGCCGTGTTGAAGGACGTGCCCGTCACCGAGTAGAGGCTTGCGGCCGGCTCGGTCGGCTCGGCAGCCTCGAGCACCAGCGCCCGGTAGTCGTAGTTGCTGATCCCCGCGTATACTCCGGTGCGGCTGCCCTTGAGCCTGTCCGGGTCGATCCCGGCATCCTCGAGCGCCTGCCAGCTCGTCTCGAGCATCATGCGCTGCTGCGGGTCCAGACGCTGAGCCTCCACCGGCGAGATTCGGAAGAACGAAGCGTCGAATTCGTCCAGACGGTCGAGGAAGCCGGCGAAGCGGCAGGCCGGGTTGACCCCGTCGTCGGGGAAGAGCTGTCCCGCTCGCCCGACTCCGGAGCCCAGGACGCCTTCGGTCACGGCGTTGGTCCCGGATTCGAGCAGCCGCCAGAAGGCCTCGAGGTCGTCCGCGCCGGGGAAGCGGCACGCCATGCCGATGATTGCGATGGGTTCTGAGGCCGGGCGTGGCATCGGGGCGACTCCCTTGCGGGTCTTGACGGATTCCGTGACAGATTCATGACACTGTCTGCCAGAGAATCTGTCACGTGGGGCTTGCAGGATGGGACTAATATAGTGGACGCGGCGCCGTTGACATGCTCTACCTGATCGCCGCTCTCGCCGCGCTCGCGGCCGGCCCCCTTCTGGGAGCGCGCGCGCGGCCGTTCCGCGGCCCGGAAGCCGGGCGACGCGGCGGATTGGCGCCCCTGCTCGAGGGCCTGGTGATGGCGGCGGTTCCGGGGCTGATCTTTCTGGAATTCGTGCCGTCCGCGGTCGGGGAGGGGGAGTGGGGCATCCTGGTGGTGCTCCTGGCTGGGTTCGGATTGCCCGTACTCGCGGAACGGTCGTCGCGGAGCGGCGGGCAGCCGGCCCACCGATGGGCGCTGATCGCCGGCCTCTCCGGATTCCTCATCCACTCAGCGCTCGACGGGGCCGCACTGGCCACCCTGCCGGCGGGCAGCCCGGCTTCGCTTCCCGTGGCCGTCATCCTGCATCGCCTTCCGGTGGGGGTCGCGGTGTGGTGGCTCACGGCCAGGGAGATCAACCGCCCGGCGGGCGTCGTGGCGCTGGCCGCTCTGATGCTCGCGACCGTGGCTGGGTATCTCCTTGGCGCCACCGCCGACGGAGCCCTGCTGGACACGGCCATCCTCGACTCCCGGGCGCTGCACCTGTACCAGGCCGCGGTCGGTGGGTCGCTGGTGCATGTCGTCGTCCATCAGAGCAGTGCGCGTACGACCGCCCGCGATCGCCGCAGCGAGGGCTGGGGCGCGGTGATCGCGCTGGCGCTCCTTCCGGGCGTTTTCCTGGCGGGCATTGACGTCCGTCCGCACGGTCCCGCGGACTTTCTGTCGCGCCTCTTCGTACTCGCTGCAGAGAGCGCGCCGGCCCTTCTGCTCGCCTACCTCTGCGCCGGGCTGCTGAGCGCGTTTCTGCCACAGCGGTCAGTCCGCTGGATGGAGCGGGGCGGGGCGGTCTCCCAGGCGGGGCGGGGAATGCTGATCGGCCTGCCGTTCCCGATCTGTTCCTGCGGGGTCGTGCCGCTGTACCGCAGTCTGATCCAGCGCGGAGCCCCTCCCGCCGCGGCGATGGCGTTCCTGGTGGCCACCCCCGAGCTGGGCCTCGATGCCGTGCTGCTTTCCATTCCGCTCCTGGGTCCCCAGGTCACGATTCTGCGCCTGGCCACGGCCGCGCTCGTCGCGCTCCTGGTGGGCTGGTTGGTGGGCGGCAGGATCAAGTCGGCCCTTCGCGCCGAGGAGCAGACCGTGTCGTCGGGCCCCGCGCCGTCACTGGCGACCCGGCTCGCCATCGCGTTGCGTACCGGAACCGGCGAAGTCGTCGACCACACCGCCCCCTGGATCATCCTGGGACTGGGCGTGGCGGCCCTTGTCACGCCGCTCCTCGAAAGCGGCTGGCTGGGCAGCCTCCCCCCGGTCGCCGACGTCTTCATCTTCGCCCTGCTGGGCTTCCCGACCTACGTGTGCGCCGCGTCGGCCACCCCCCTGGTCGCCGCGTTCCTCGCGACGGGCCTTTCACCGGGCGCGGGCATCGCCTTCCTCATTACGGGGCCCGCCACAAACATCTCCACGCTGGGGCTGGTGAGCAGCCTGCACGGCAGGAAGGCCGCCATCGCGTTTGCCGCCGTCATGGTCACGTTTGCGGTCACCGCGGGGGTCGCGATCAACGCCGCCTTCGGCGCACTCTCCGTTCCGTCGCTGGCGGCGCTGATGGAGGAAACCCCGGGCGTCATCCAGCTGGGCAGCCTCGTTCTGCTGACCGGCCTCTTCCTGCGTTCGATTGTCCGGCGTGGGCTGCGCAGCTTTGTGGGTGAGCTGCGGGAGGGGCTGGGGTGGGCGCACTGACCTGAAGGACGATGAGTCTGGCTCGGCCAGGAAGCGATGCCACTCACCGTATCAGCCCAAATAGCCGCACACTCTCACGCCCGACCTCGTCCTTGTTGATCCCGAGGACGTAGTCGTCGCCCACTTCGAGGAGAAAAAAGCCCGGGGGCGTTCGCAACTCGGCGATCGGCGACCCGTCACGATCGACAACCTTCCACAGCGCACCACCGTCCAGGCGGCGGGAAATCCTCGGATGGATTACCTCGTCCGCGAATACGACCGGCTCCGTAAGGGGCGGGTAGGCCATCACCCAGACCCGGTCCTCCGGAGCCGCGACAAGTCGTGCGTAGCGGGGATAGTAGTCCGGATAGACCAGCGTCCAACTCACGGTCATGGTCATGCTTTGCCCCGCCCTCGTGGCCTCCATCTCCCGGACCAGCCTCTCCCTTGCCTCGGCGGGGACGGCAGCCGGTTCGAAGGGAACGGGAAGGGTGACGATGCGCTGGCCGGCGAAGCTCATCACGAGGATGGTGTCCGAGCCGGTGTCGCCGAGGTAGATGCGGTCGTGCCCGATCCCGTAGACCCGGTTCCTCGGATAAGCATGCATGGTCTCGGCATCGGAGGTCATCTCCGCAGCGGGCAGCTCCGCGATGGTATCGAAGTCTTCGGTTGCCGGGACGAATCGCCCGACCACCATCGGCTGGCGCGCCTCGCCGGGCCCCGGGGGCGGGCATTCGCCGGAGCGACCGACGAACAGTCCGTAACCCATCACGATCGATCCATCGGGAACCAGGCGTTCGCGACCCTCGACGCGCCGGCAATGTCCGGACGGCGGCAGGTTGTATCGACTCGAGCTCGCGTACCGGCCATCAGGCCCGAATCGGGTGATTCGCGATAGCGAGGAAAGCACCAGGACGGAGTCCCCGGGAGCTCGGGTGATTCGCTCGATCGACCCTGCGAATTCGCCCGGACCCCCGCCCTCGCCCCCGGTGTCGAAGAGGTGCGTCCCCTGTGAATCGTAGTACTTCAGTTCCGAGGTGCTCTCGTTCGCAACGACGATTCGGCCGTCGCCGAGACGGGTCGCGCCAGTGACCCAGTGGAGAAGGTAGGCCTCGCGCTCGTCCGCGCCGCCGATGACGACGGTGGGCTCTTCGGAGAGGGTCCACTTCGCGCTCGCGTCCTGCGGGGAGGGAGCCGCGTCGCCACCGCATGCTGTGCTGGCGATCAAGGTCGCGAAAATGACAACGGGGTGACACGATCGGCCAAGTTGTAAAGTATACATTACATAATGTCGTGTCTATATTACCGTTACGGTCTGTGAGGCCCCGCCCGGGGGTCTTTTCGGGAGTAGGGGAAGCGGTCCCTTGATGATCGGAGGAGCCGGTCTCTTCTCAATCGGATGGAAGCGTACCAACCGCAGCGATACACGCCGAATGAGCTCGGAATGTTCCCTCAGCGCAGACTGAATGAGTTCGCGTTGCAATAACGTGTCCCGCATCGCCGTCCCATCGGGCGGACGCTTCCGGTCGACGCTCTCGGAGAGCCTGTCGGCGGCCAGCTGCTTTTCCGCTTCGGAAAGATCGCGGTCCCCGTAGGAGATCAGAAGGCCCGCCTTTGCGCCGGCCACGTAGGCACTGAGTTCGAGACCCTGAACCGCGCTGAGTGCGCCCGATTCCACCTCTTGCAGGATTCCCTGGTTGATCTCCTCCTCGCGGGTCGCGAGAATTGCCTCAATGTCGGACTCGGCCGGCTCCGACACTTCCTGTGGAGCGTCCGGCACCACCAATCCGGCGGCCTCCTCCTCGTCGGCTCCCGTCGGCGCGTCGGATCGGTCGCAATAGATGAGCCCGAAAGGCAGTGCACAAAGCACCGCGACCCAGGTTGCTGCGCGCAGCCAACGCGGAGCGGGGGAGCTGGTGTCGTTCGAAACAATCATTGTGAGTCTCCTTTCGAGTTCCCTGGCGCGTCCGACCCCTCCGGCCGCGCTCGCAGGCAAGGGTGGCCGGTAGCCGGGCGGGGCCGACGTGCTGGTGACTACCCGCAGCAGCGCGTTCGCATAGGTCCTGGGACAGGATCCCGCGGTGTCCAGAGCAAGCCGGTCGCAGCACGCTTCCTCGGCGATCCGGAGCTGGTGGCGGGCCCACCAGGCCACCGGGTTCCACCAGAAGGCGGAGCAGACCAGCCACTCCAGCCAGCGCACGATGTGGTCGCCGCGGCGGACGTGTGACAGCTCGTGGGTCAGGATGGCATGCATTTCCGCACGGCTCAGTTCGGCCGGAAGGAAGGCGGGAATCAGCACCCGTGCCCTCCCCCCGGTCCACCAGACCATGGGCGTCACGCGGGCGTTCGTGGTATGCACTTCCGGGATCCGGGCCAGCCCGAGTTCGCGGCCGATGCCGGCGGCCTGGCGTTGGAGCGACGCGGGTGCCTGACAGGATGCCCTGGCCAACGTGCGCCGAAACAGGATCGTCCGGGCGAGCGTCCATCCCAGGAACCCCGTCGTGCCGAGGAGCCACAGGATCGCCAGGGCCGTGGGGGCAGCCGCGCCGAGCGGCGGGCCGGTGGATTGGTACGAAGTCCCCTCGGCCAACATGAATTCGGAAGCGCCAGCACGCCATGTGGCCAACGGCGCCGCAAACTCCGCCGGCAGCACCGGGAGCGAAACGACCGCCGGCACCAGCAGCGTCACGAGCACCATGAGCCAAAGCGGGTGGGAGATCGCGGGACGGTCCACGCGCCGGTGCACCATCCACACCGCCCCGGCCAGAACGACCGAGACCGCCAGCTTGGTCGCGCCGATCTGAAGGAGCAACGCGGTCATATCTCCTCCTCCAGAATGCGGTGCAGCTTCTCGATTTCGTCCTGCGACAGCTTGTTGTCCGCGACCAGGCGGGTGATCATCGGCACACGGGCATAGGCGTCGCGGCTGATTCGGAGTTGGGCAGGGCGGGTATCGTTCATGACTGGAGCCCTTCGTCGACGGCAACACGACATGTCGTCGTCACGTTAAGACGTGCCGTCGTGTCTGTCAAGACGGCGTTGGTGGAATCCCTGCCGTGGTGCAGTCACTTCTCCAGTGCGTACATCCGCACGTATTCCACGTCGAGCTCGTCCCGCCAGACGCCGAGGATGTAGTCGTCGCCGATCTCCAGCCCGATCCCGAGCTGGAGCCCCGATGGCGGCTCAAGGGAGAGCCCGGGGGGCATGGCGATGGTCCCCAGCCAGGCGCCCTCCGGCGAATAGACCTGGAACGGCGGAAGGTCGGTGCCGGGGAGGGAGTAGGGCTCCACCCAGAGGTTCCCGGCCGCGTCGAAGTGGAGCGACTGGAGCGCCGGAAGCGTCGAAGCCGTGGGACTCTCGTGCATGCTGCGGCTGAGGCCCTCTCCGGCGCCTGCCGGCATTCCCTCCACGCCGCGGATCATCGAGATACTCACCTCGACCACGGCCTCCACATCCTCGCTGGTAACCTCGCGGGCCGGCTCTTCCCTCCTGAGCAGCCAGGTGGCTGAAAGGTCGTCGAGCGCGATCGAACGCACGGAAAAGCGCTCGGTGTCAGCGAGCGCCAGCCGACCGCCGGAGACTGCGTACCTGGGGCGTCTCCGGGCCCGAAACCGCTACCCGGCCACTCCACGCGCATCGTGCGAACCGCTTCCCCGCCCGGAGCGAATACCTGAGCCCTGAGCAGGCTCTGGTCGAAGGTGACCAGGGAGTCACCAGGGAGCCGGCCCACGAATGCCAGAAACGCGTGCTCGCCGGGGCCCTCACCCTCTCCCGCCGCGCGCCACACCAGGTTCCCGTCCCCCCCGTAGCGGCGCAGCTCACCGGTGGTCCATTCTCCGATCACGATGTCGCCTCCGCTCAGGCGCACGGTCCCCACCACGCCGTTCAGCTGCTGTTCGGGGGCCCCGGCCAGGGCGCCGATCCGGACCAGGGGCTCGTCGCTGACCGTCCAGCCTTCGCCGGGACCCCAGAGCGGGGCCCGTGCCGTGGTGATCGGTACCCCGGCCGAATCGGTCTGAGCCGTCAGTCGTGGGGCGAGAGCCTCAGGGAATCCCGGTGACGGCATCGCCAACCCAACGGCAATCGCGAGCTTCCAGCGGCCTTGCCGGGCCCTGCGAGGTACGGCGCGAGACTTCATGCCGGCTCCAATCCCTGCAACCGCACCCGGTACATCCGGTACTGCGGGAATCCATCGTCATTGTAGACGGCCAGCCAGCCGGGCGCGAAGAAGCGAGCCAATCTCGGCACCGCGTCCACGACCTGCGACACGACTACGCTGCCTGCTTCCATATCCAGGACTTCAACAAGCCACTCGGTCGCTCCGGGCCGATAGCGGAAGACATTCCCCGGCAAGCCGGTCTCCACGTGGTCCCGCCAGTCCCGGGTGGGTCGATTGATGTACAGGAACAGCTGTCCGGCCTCGTCGACGTGCATCGCCTCCATCTTCGTCGGGGGCGGCTGGTCGGGCCCGCCGGAGAATACCGGGTTGACTTCCGGCCACCAGTCAGCTTCCCGCAGGACGGACTCGAGGTGTTCTCCCGTTGCCGGACTCCAGCGATCGATGCGGTACTCCGTCAAACGGGCCGACAGCAGGGACCCGTCGGGCGCAATCTCAAGATGGCGGACGGGTTCCCCACCCTCGGTCCGGTCAGCCTCGTCCATCGAGAGCCGTGGCTGACCGTCTTCCCCGAGGATGTGAACGGTGAGCCAGCGCTCTGCGGCGATGAGGTCCTGCGGGCTACTGACTCGCTCGGAGCCGGGTGCGGGAAGGCCGAAGCTCAGCGCGGTCGAGCCGTCGGGGAGCATGGCCATATCCCCCGCCAGGCAAAGGAAGCATACCACCGGCATCGTGCCTGCCACTTCGTAGTCCCGTTCGAGCACCGTCATGCGCATTCCCGCCCTGTCGAACACATGCAGCCTGTCGCCGTGCTCCCTGACCGACCACACATGCAGATACTCCCCCGGCCCCTGGCCCCTGCGGCCCACCCGCCGGTACTCGGAGCCATCGGAGGAGAAGACGGTGAATTCGTAGGGCGCGTCGTCGAAGGCCATCACGAAACGGCCATCGGAGAGCCGCTGGATGTCGACGGCGTATCCGATCACCGACTCGCCGTCGGTGCCGAGCACGACGTCGGGGGTGACTTCGATCGAGCAGGAGGCACACCGGTCCTCGGTGAGAACGGTGATCTCCTGCGCGTGGCAGGCCGCGGCATCCAGCGCCAGGGCCGCGAGGGCGAGGAAGAGACAACACGACCGGTTCATTGGCTGGCCCTCCAGGAGGCAAGTGCGTGGACGTAGACGGATTCCGAGGCGCCACGGCCGCTGCATGTTGGGCATTCTCTTCATCCGTAGGACGCGGCCGGCGCCAAACAGGGTTGTCGCCGGGGGCCGACGGGTACCATGCGGTCGGACTCAGCGAAACCGTTGTGCCACCCGTCTGAGTGACTTGCGGCACATGGCCGGCACTCCGCAGCTTCCGCCTACCGTCCGTCCATCCGACCGCCCCGCGACCGGAGCCCGCGCCATGACTCGCCGACCAGCGACTCCACCCTCCCCCGCACGGCACGCAATCGCCGCCTTACAACATGGGCGGCCGCGTCACCGTAAGCTCCGACGCCGGCTTCATCTACAACCTCTTCGGCTTCTCGACGATCGAGGAGATGGAGCTGTTCCAGGAGGCCGGCTTCCACCCGCTGGAGGTCATCCGCGGCGCGACGATGCACGGCGCCGAGGCGCTATTCGAGCCGAAGGGCCGGCCGATCGACTTCGGGATCGTGCGCGAGGGGCTGCTGGCCGACCTGGTGATCGTGCCCGAGAACCCCATCGACAACCTCAAGGTGCTGTACGGGACGGGCCACGAGCGGCTGAATCCCGAAACGGGCGTGAAGGAGCGCATCGGCGGGATCAGGTACACGATCAAGGACGGAATCATCTACGACGCGCGGCAGCTGCTGGAGGATGTGGCGAGGATGGTGGAGGAGCAGAAGAAGGAGCGCGCGGCGGCGTCGGGCTCGTGAGCGCGGCGAGGGGCAGCCCGCGAGTAGTATCATCGTGCAACATCAGGTGATATCATGAGGCGGGCTGCCACGGCCGGCCCGGGCGGGCCGGCAGCGAAGCCGCCGCTCTGGACCCCGTCGCGGGAACGTGTGGGCGCGACCAATCTGGCGGGCTTTGCAGCCTGGTTGGCGGGGCGTGGGGAGGGGTCCGGCCCGGTTGCCAGCCCTGCTGCCCTCCCAGCGCGGCCTGGAGACCCTGCGCGGCGCGACCCCCCCGCCCCCGCCCACCCAACCCCCCACTACCACCCCCTCTGGCGCTGGTCGATCACCGATCAACCGGCCTTCTGGGCCGCGCTGTGGGACTTCTGCGGCGTCGTCGGCGAGCGCGGCGGCCGCGTCCTCGTCGACGGCGACCGCATGCCCGGCGCCCGCTACTTCCCGGACGCGCGCCTCAACTTCGCCGAGAACCTGCTGCGCCGCCGCACGGACGACCCCGCCATCATTGCCTGGTCCGAGGACGGCGCGCGCCGGGTGGTGAGCTGGCGCGAGCTGCACGACCTCACCTCGCGCCTCGCCCAGGCCATGCGCGATGCCGGGATCGGCCCCGGCGACCGGGTCGCCGCGCTGCTCCCCAACGTGCCCGAAGCCATCGTGGTGCTCCTCGCGGCCGCCTCGATCGGCGCGGTTGTCTGCACCGCGTCACCGGACTTCGGCGTCCGGGGCGTGATCGACCGCTTCGGCCAGGTCGAGCCGCGGCTGCTCTTCGTGACGGATGGGTACAGCTACCGCGGCAAGCGGTACGACACGCTGGAACGTGTGCCGAGCATCCTGGAAGGACTCCCCACGGTGGAGCGGACGGTGATTGTGCCGAGCCCGGGCGGCGCGGATGGCCCGGACCCCGGCCCGGGGGCACGATCCGACGACCCGGCGGCCGCCGCCCGCCCTGCCACCGACACCATCCCCCTCAACAACTTCATCGCCCCACACCAGGCGTCCGAAATCCCCTTCGCCCGCCTCCCCTTCGACCACCCCCTCTGCATCCTCTTCTCATCCGGCACCACCGGCGTGCCGAAGTGCATCGTCCACCGCGCGGGCGGCGTCCTGCTGCAGCACCTCAAGGAGCACCGGCTCCACTGCGACATCCGGCCCGGCGACCGCGTCCTCTACTACACGACGTTGGGATGGATGATGTGGAACTGGCTGGTCTCGGCGCTGGCGTCGGAGGCGACGATCCTCCTCTACGACGGCTCCCCCGTCCACCCGGGCAACGGCGCGCTCTTCGATTTCGCCGAAGCCACCGGAATGACCCTGCTCGGCACCTCGCCCGGCTACCTGGACGCGCTGCGCAAGTCCGGCTTCCGTCCCCGCGAGACCCACGATCTCTCCTCGCTGCGGACGGTCATCTCCACCGGCTCGCCCCTCTCGGCGGAGGGCTTCGAGTACGTCTACGAGCACGTCAAGCCGGATGTCCACCTGGCGTCCGTCTCCGGCGGCACCGACCTCTGCGCCTGCTTCGTGGGCGGCATCCCGACGCGGCCCGTTCACGCCGGCGAGATCCAGGGCCCCGCCCTCGGGATGGGCACCGATGTCTTCGCCGACGACGGCACCCCCCTCGCCGCGGGCAAGGGCGAGCTGGTCTGCACCCGGCCCTTTCCGTCGCTGCCGCTGGGGTTCGTGGGCGACGACGACGGCTCCCGCTACCGCGCCACCTACTTCGACCGCTTCCCGGGCGTGTGGCACCACGGCGACTACGCGGAGAAAACCGCGGCGGGCGGGTACATCATCCACGGGCGCTCGGACGCGACGCTGAACGTACACGGGGTGCGGATCGGAACGGCCGAGGTCTACCGCCCGGTCGAGGCGATGGACGAGGTCGCGGAGGCGCTCTCGATCGCACAGCTGATGGGAGCCACCGAGCGCATGGTGCTCTTCGTGCGGCTGGCCCCCGAAGTGCGGCTCGACGAGGAGCTGGAGGGCCGGATCCGGGACGTGCTGAGGACGCAGGCGAGCCCGCGGCACGTGCCCGCCAAGGTCGTTCAGGTCCCGGACATTCCGCGGACGAGGAGCGGCAAGATCGTGGAGCTGGCGGTGCGGGCGGTGGTGCACGGAGAGCCGGTGAGGAACGTCGAGGCGCTGGCGAACCCGGAAGCGCTGGAGTGGTTTCGGGGGGTGGGGGAGGGGGGTGGGTGATTGCGGCTCGGGGCGGTGACGTTGTGCGGTCGCGCCGTCATCGCCTTCCCCCACCCCCCCGTCTCAACAGCACAAAAACGCACCCTGCCCCCCATCCCTGCCCCGCGCCGGCACGCATGCCAGCACAGACGGTCGGGTCGCGGGCTCGTTCAGCCAGTCTTCGAGCTGGCGGCGCAGCACGCCCCGGGCCTCGGCGAGCGGGTCGCTCCTTCCCTGCCCGGTGATCACCAGAACGCAGCGCAGACCCCGGTGGGCGGACTGGGCCAGGAATGCCGCGACCTTCCGCGCGGCTGGCGAGCGCCCACACCCTCCCTGACGACCGTCTCTTCGACCAGCCGCTCCGGCTCGGGAAGCCGGTCCACGTCGGCCATCCGTCGCTCGAAATCGTCCTGTCCCGTTTCGTCCGGGTCGGTGCGCGTCTTCACGTCTTTCAGACTAACAGGGGACCGGGGTCCGCGCCGATTTCAGGCAGGCCGCGGAACAAGTCCCCGCTGCATTCGGCCGACGATGCATCCGGGCTGGCCGCGGCGCGCGGGGATTATCCGCGGCCTGCAAGCAGACCGAGCCGGCCGCCAGGCGGATAGATCGCCTGGCAACCCTTGCCCCTCAACGCCCCTCCCCCCCCAATTGTCCCTGTAGTACTGTCACATCAGCACGAACGCGCGCGCCCACGCGGGGCCACTCCGCCCACGCGCGCAAACCAACTTTCTCAGGAGGAACATCCATGAGACCACTTCTCGCCGCACCGGCGGCCCGCGTCCTCGGGCTGCTCGGGCTCACCCTTGCACTGGCCGGAGTCGCCGGCGCCCAGCAGGCGTCGCGCACCGAGCCGGTGACCGGCATCCGGGACAACGGCACGGGGTATCACGCCCTGGTCGGCGCCCGGGTGGTGACGGGGCCGGGCCAGGTCATGGAAAACGCCACGATCGTGATCCGCGACGGGCTCATCCAGCGGGTGGGCCGGGGCGGGGACGCGCCCGCGGGCGCCCGGGTCTGGGACATGACGGGCCTCACGGTCTATCCGGGCTTCATCGACGCGCACGCCGACCTCGGCATGGACGCCGTGCCCGAAGGGGGCGATGTGGGGCCGACCCACTGGAACCCCCAGGTCCGCGCCTGGTTCAGCACCACCTCCAACCTGCAGGACGATGAGAGCCGCCGTTCCGCGCTGCGCTCGCAGGGCTTCGGGACGGCGCTCGCGGTTCCGCGGCAGGGCATCTTCCGGGGGACCGCATCGGTGGTGAACCTCGGGGAGGAAGGCGTCCGGGAGCGGGTGCTGCGCCCCGACATCGCGCAGTCGGTCGGCTTCCAGCGCTCCTTCCAGCTCGGGGGGTCCTATCCCAACTCCGCCATGGGGGTGATCGCCCTCATGAAGCAGACGTGGATGGACACCGAGTGGTACGGCCGCGCGTGGGGCGCGTACGAGTCCAGCGGCCGCGCCTTCCTTCCGCCCGAAACCAGCGAGGCGCTCGCGGCGCTTCAGGACGCCGCGCAAGGTGATCAGCCGGTCCTCTTCGAGGCGAACAGCGAGGAGGACTACCTGCGGGCGCACAAGCTGGCCACCGAGTTCGGGCTCGACCCATGGTTCCGGGGCAGCGGCCTGGAATACCGCCTGATCGACGTGCTGCGGGGCCGCAGCGAGCCCCTCGTCATTCCGCTCGACTTCCCGGATGCGCCCGATGTAGGCACACCGGCGGAGGCGCTCGACGCGTCGCTGGCTCAGCTCCGCCACTGGTATCTGGCGCCGACAAGCCCGGCCCGGCTGGCCGACGCCGGCGTTCCCTTCGCCATCACAGCGGACGGGCTCTCGTCGCTGAACGAGTTCCTGCCCAATCTGCGGGTCGCGGTGGCGCGGGGGCTTTCGGCGGACGACGCCCTGGCGGCGTTGACCACGACGCCGGCGTCCTGGCTCGGGATCGACCGTACCCACGGGACCATCGCCGACGGCAAGGTCGCGAACCTCGTGGTCACCGAAGGCGATCTCTTCACCGAGGAGGCCACGGTTCGGGACGTGTGGGTGCAGGGGAGGGTGTACGGAATTACCCGCCCGACCCAGATCGATGTCCGCGGCAGCTGGGAGATTGCCTCGGAGGACGAGTGGGGATTCGACGCCATGCTCGTCCTGGAAGGGACGATGAACCGCCTGCGCGGCTACCTCGACGTGGCCAGCACCGGACCCGATCTCCCGGGTGGCGCGCGGATCGACCTCGTGTCGGCCACGGCCGTCGCGGAGACCGGCCGGATCGACGCGCGCTTCGACGGCAACGCGCTCGGCTACCAGGGAACGGCACTCCTCTCGGGTTCGGTCCGGGGGGACGAGTTCTACGGCTGGGCGTCTCTTCCGAACGGGGCGGATCCGTCCTTCCAGGGAATGCGCGTCGAGCCCTTCGAGGGTTCGGAACGGAGCACGGCGGCGATGGAAGTTCCCGACATCGACCTTCCCTTCATCCGGCCCATGATGGACTACGGCCGGTCCTCGCTGCCCGAGCAGCCGTCGGCGGTGGTCGTGCGCAACGCCACCGTGTGGACGCAGGGCGCGGATGGCCGCATGGAGAACGCCGACCTCCTGGTCGAGGCCGGGAAGGTGGTCGCGGTGGGCCAGGACCTCGATGCTCCCCGGGGCGCGGTGGAGATCGACGCCACGGGCAAGCACGTGACGCCGGGGCTGATCGACCCGCACATCCACTCGGGCGTCAGCTCCGTGAACGAGAGCGGGTTCGCGATCGTCCCCGAGGTACAGATGGGCGACGTGGTCACCCACAACAACATCTGGATGTACCGCCAGCTCGCCGGCGGGCTGACGAGCGCCCACATCAAGCACGGCTCCGCCAACCCGATCGGGGGCGAGAACGTGATCGTGAAGATGCGCTGGGGCGCGCTGCCCGAGGAGCTGAAGCTCGAGGACTCGCCGCGCACGGTGAAGTTCGCGCTCGGCGAGAACCCGAAGCGGCGCCAGGGGCGCTACCCCGACACGCGCATGGGGACGCAGGAGATCATCCGCGACCACTTCATGGCCGCCCGCGACTACGAGCGCGAGTGGCAGCGCTGGGAGGAGAACGGCGAGGGGATCCCGCCGCGGCGCGACCTTCGCATGGAGGCGATCCTCGACATCCTGGGGCAGGAGCTCCTGATCTCGTCGCATGGCTACCGCGCGGACGAGTTCCTCGCACTCGTGCGGCTCGCCGAGGAGTTCGGCTTCCGGGTGCAGACGCTCCAGCACGGCGTCGAGGCGTACAAGATCGCCTCCGAACTGGCCGAGTCGGGCGTGGCGGCGGTGGTGTGGAGCGACTGGGGAGCCTTCAAGCTGGAGGCCTACGACGCCACCGTGTACAACGCGCGCATCCTCATCGAGGCCGGCGTGACGACGTCGCTGCACTCCGACAACAGCCAGATCGCCAGCCGCATGAACTGGGAGGCGGGCAAGCTGCTCCGCACCGGACTGACCGAGGAACAGGCCCTGTCGACGGTGACCAACGGCGCGGCGAAGGCCATCGCCATCGACGACCGGGTGGGCTCACTGGAGCCGGGCAAGGACGGAGACTTCGTCATCTGGAACGGCAATCCGCTGTCCCAGTTCACCCTTGCCGAGCAGACCTGGGTCGACGGGCGGCGCTATTTCTCCCTGGAGGAGGACGCCGCCATGCGGGACCAGATCGAAGCCGAACGCAACGAGCTCATACAGGCCGTTCTCGCGGCCGGAGGGAGATAACCGATCATGAGAACGACGAAGCGAGGAGCCATGAACCGGATGCTGACCCGAGTGGGCGGCGCGGCCGCGCTCATGCTGGCCGTGGCCGCCGTCGGCGCACTCATACCCGCCCAGGCGGACGCCCAGGTGCGCATGACCGTACCACCCCAGACCCAGACCGTGGCGCTGCAGGGCGCGACGATCCACACGGTCACCCGGGGCGTCATCGAGAACGGCACGATCGTCTTCGAGAACGGGGTGATCACCGCCATCGGAACGGACGTTGAGATCCCGGCGGGCGCCCGGGTGGTGGACGCCACGGGCAAGCACATCTATCCCGGCCTGATCGACGCCTACAGCGCGGTCGGGATCGCCGAAATCGGCGCGGTCGACGTATCCAACGACCTCAACGAGATCGGCGATTTCAACCCCAACGTGCACGCCGACGTCGCGGTCAACGCGGAGAGCCGGCACATCGGCACGACCCGTTCCGCGGGCGTGCTGGTGACGCTCACGACCCCGGGCGGAGGAATGGTCTCGGGGATGTCGTCGGCGATGAACCTGGAGGGGTGGAGCTGGGAGGAGATGTCCATGGAATCGGCCGCGGCCCTGAACGTGAACTGGCCCAACCCGCGCGGCGGCAGGTTCCGCGGATTCGGAGGCGGCAGGCCGCCCAACCTGCCCGAAGGGTTCGAGATGCCGGAGAGGCCGACCTATGAGGGGCAGGTGCAGGAGCTGAAGGACTTCTTCGCCGAGGCGCGCGCCTACCGCGACGCGCTTGCGGCCGGTGAAGAGGTGCTCAGCGACTCCCGCTACCTGGCGATGATTCCGGCGCTCAACGGGGACATCCCCGTGGTGGTTTCGGCCGAGAGCGCGGCCCAGATCAACGACGCGATCACGTGGGGCCAGGAGGAAGGACTCCGGATCGTGATCCGCGGCGGGCGCGACGCCATCCACGTCGCCGACCGCCTGGTGGCCAACGACATTCCGGTCATCCTCACCTCCACGATGTCCGGCCCCAGCCGGCAGTACGAGGGGTACGACGGCGCCTACACGATGCCCGCGCGGTTGCACGACGCCGGGGTGCGTTTCGCCATCTCCGGCGGCTCCGGTTCGCTCTACTCGAACCGGCTGCCCTGGGAGGCGGGGGTCGCGGTGGCCTTCGGGCTCCCCGAGGAGGAGGCGCTCAAGGCGGTGACCATCAACGCGGCCGAGTTCATGGGGATCGACGACCGGGTCGGCTCACTGGAGCCCGGCAAGCAGGCCACCCTGCTCATCACGACGGGAACCCCGCTGGACATGACCAGCGAGATCGAGCAGGCCTACATCCAGGGCCGCGAACTCGACATGATGGATATCCAGAAGTGGTTCTTCGAGAAGTACATGACGAAGCTGATGCAGAGGGTGCGGGTCATCAGCTAGCCAGAAGCGGCGGCCCGTGGGCGGCTCCGGCGGATTGGCCGGGACGCGTTCACGGGCCGCCGTAGCAACAGTCGCTACTGCTCGGATCCCCCCACCGTCTCATCCGACGCCAGCTTGAGCGCCGAAGATTCCGACATCTCCCGGTAGTAGGCCACGAACCGCTGCGTCTCCGGCGCGTCGTAGGGCGCCAGGTTCTCCGCCCAGCGGTAGCCGATCGGTTGGAACCAGAGTTCGGCGACGATGGTGAAGGGGCCCGCCGCGGGGTCCACGGCCACCGCGTAGCGTACCGCATCCGAGCCGGCCGCAAAGTCCGGGTCCGAGGTGGCGGCGCCGATGGGGCGGACGCGGGCGTCGGCGCGGGCCGCGTCGAAGCCGTCCGGGAGGATGCGGTTGTCCTTCACCCAGCGCACCGCCGACATGAGGCCGGTGGTGACCGCGCCGGAGGCATCGGCCATCACGCCCTGGTAGACCTGGACCTGGTCGGGCGAGTCGATGGTGGTGTGGTGGGGCTCGTACCCGGCGCCGTACTCGTCGTGGTCGTCGCCGGTGACGCTGCCGTCGGGGTTGAGCGCGCCGGATTCGAAGACGAGGCGGCCGGCGGCGCTGGTCACGGCGACGCGCAGCCAGGCGCGCCGGGACGGGTAGGCGGTGGGGAACTTGTGTCCGGCCTGGTTGCGCACGGTCACGGTGGCCGTGAGGCGGCCGTCCCGCACGACCGGGTCGCCGACCTCGACGGTGGCGGTCGCCGTGCGGAGGTGGTCGGCGGTGCGCTCGGCCGCGAGTTCCAGCTCCTGGGGGAGCGCGGTGACGCCGAGTTCGGCCCGGTAGCGGTTCAGCATCCGCAGCATGAAGAAGTTGCCGCCGCGAAAGACGTGGCGGGAGACTTCCGGGCGGGCCTGTCCGAGCACGCGGGTGACGGGGACGTCTTCGCCGACCTCGGGCATGTGGCAGTCCTGGCAGCTGTGCTCGCGCGCGGCGCCTTCGGCATAGTCGCTCGCCTGCCACTCGAGGAAGGGAGCCTGCTCGGGGAACGGGGGACCGGTTCCGTCATTCTGTACCGCATGGGTGATTACGGTATGGCAGGACGCGCAGAGTCCCGACGAGGTGACGTGTTCGCCCAATGTCGGGCGGAAGCCGGTCGCCGAGTGCATGATGCCGACGCCGCCCTCGTCGGGCTCGAAGGGGCCGAAGACGGGGCGGCCCTCGGGCGGCGTCTCGGGGGAGATCTCGAAGCGGGCAGTGAAGGTCGCTTCGGTGCCGAGGCCGTCGGGCTGGATCTGGTGGCAGAGCGCACAGGAGACGCCGTCGGCCGCGAGGGCGGCGTACGGTCCTTCGGCGTCGCCGATCGGCAGGTTCGCGAAGACCTGGCCGGAGCCCCCGTCCTGGATTGCGGCCACGGTGGCCATCGGCATGTGGCAGCGGGCGCACTCGCCCTCGATGGCGGCCGCCGCCTCCGGATGGTCCATGACCTCGCGCCGCACGGCCGCGTGGAAGTACGGGTCGCGCGCGCTGTTGGCCATCATCGAGGCGCGCCAGTCGAAGCCGATCGAGACGTCGGTGCCGTCCTCGGCGGCGACCCCCTTGTGGCAGGCGATGCAGCGGTCGGCGGTGTGGAAGTTGTCGGCGGACATCCCTGACGGTGCGTGAGAGTTGGCAGCGACCAGATCCAGGGATTCGGCGTCCGGCAGGTGGGGACGTACCGATGGCACGCCGGCCGCAACCATAAGGCCGCCGATCGCCATGCAGACCGTGCAGGCGACGTTGAACCGCGTGCGAGCGGGCGAGCTTCCAGGCGTTCGCATCGTCACCATCCCTCGAAGAATCCGCCGTCGAACCAGTCGAGCAGAACGTACGCGACCAGACGCATGGGTCGCGCGCGTTCGTTCGCGACACTTCCCACCGGCACCAGAACACCGATGTTCCCCAGCACGTGCTGCCGGGTGTTGAGCGCGACCTGCACCTGGGGGATGAGGTCGAGGTGCGTCGCGGCTCCCGACTCCAGATCCCGCCTTGCCTGCACCTCCACCATCGGCGTCCACGCGCGCCCCCACTGTCCCTCCGTGAAGGTCGCGCCCAGCACGAAACGCCCGAACACCTCGTTGGCGGCGTCCTCGTAGAGCGGCGCCTCAACCCCGGCCTGGGCCTGGATGAACGCGTCGTTGGGCAGGATCTGACCGAAGGCGGCGAACGCCTCCACCGCGTTTCCGGGCGCCCCCAACCCGGCTTCCTCATCACCGGTGGCGAGGAAGACCTCGCCTCCCAGCGAGAAGATGGTGCCGGTCTGGGAGCTGTGATAGAGCGCGTGCTTGACGCCCAGCACGATGTCGCCCAGGCCGTGGCTTCCCCCGTCTCCGGCGCCCGGCGCGCGATCGTCGTCCGTTCCGTGATCGTGCGAGCCGGCGCGGCTGCCCCGCCAGCCGTAGGGGATTACCACTTCGACCTGGCTGCGGGGACCGTAGCGCCGCTCGTAGACGTACGCGCCGGCCGCCGCCCCGTCCCCCTCCAGATCGACCCCCGCCTCGACCACCCACTCATCCTCCGGATACGCCTTCTCGGTGACCAGCGGGCGCGGCAGGTTGAGTTCCCCGCGCGGCCAGTTGTCGTCGGTGCACAGGCTGCGGATGTACCCCATCACGCGCTCAAGCTGCTCCTCGCTGAGGGCGCCCCGAAACGCCGGCATCATCTCGCTGAAGCCGCGCACCGGCCCGCCCTCGTGCGCCACCGCGATCCAGTCCCCGTCGGGCTCGCGGGCCGCGAAGTCGCAGTCCGTAAAGTCGGGCATCTCCTCCTCGAAGGCCAACAGGGAGGGTTCCACTCCCGTCCCGTCCAGTCCGTGGCAGTTCGCGCAGGAGTTGGCGTAGATGGCCTCGCCGGACGCGTCCGCGAGGTCGGCGCCGTTGACGGCGTAGGGAAGCTGGGCGGCGGCGGGTACGGCGATACCGAGCGGAATGGCCGCCGCGATGGCGAGGAGGGTGCGCTGTGCCATGTTCGCCTTCACTCCGCTCCCGGGTTCGCTCCGGCTCCGGGCACGTCCCGTTCCGAAGTGCGCTCGAATGTTACGTCAGATCTTGGAGCGCAGCCAGTCGAGGACAAAGCGCAGGATCCGTTTCAGGATCTGGGCCATTCAGTCCATCCCTTCCGTATCTGGTCGATTGTCGGAGTGCCGGCGTCGGCCTCCGACCCAATAATTGGGCATACGAGTGTCGCCGCGTCAAAGGTTCCTGCCTCGTCATCTGCGTCCCGCCTTCTCCTCCATTGCGTCGAAGAAGCTCCGGTGGACCGACAGGATGCGCTCCGTCTGCACCGGGTCGGGTTCAGGACTCTCGACTCCCCGCTCGAATGTCCCGCCCAGCAGGACGCCGTCGGAGCGCGGGAACATGTACTGGTTGCCGCTCCGGGAGAAGCGTCCGCCGCCGATCGTCAGGTAGTCGAGTGCGGGCTGGGGACGCAGTACGACGAGCTGGCCCTTGACGGGGATCAGCGAGTCGTCGCCGAAGAGTTCCCTGGCGCCGAGGCCGGTGCAGTTGGCGATGACGGGCTCGGGCAGCGTGGCCAGTTGCCGCTGGTCGGCGATCTCCCCCACGACCAGGTCGCCCCCGGCGAGCCGAAAATCGCGGATCAGCGCCCGCAGGTAGCGCGGCGGTTCGATGAACATCGTCGCCACGCGGCGCGCGAAGCGGGTGGGGAAGGGGTGCGCGTCGCCCTCCAGGTCCTCGAGCCCGGGGTAAAGGTCGCGGATCCTCGACATGTACCCCGGGATTCCCAGCCGCCGTTCCGAAAGGAAGTAGTTGTCGATCCAGCGCACGCCGTAGTCGGGGCCGACAAGGTTCTGGAAGTGACGGTGTGCGCGCCGCGAAGCTTCCTCGAACTGGACGCCGAACGAGCCGTCGAGGCTGTCGGAGACCGATGTGGGCGACCACTGCGCGCCCGCGACGTTCGATGTGGTGTCGGGGGGGAGCTCGCGGGCGTAGATGGTGACGTGCCGTCCGCGCCGCTGTAGCAGCCGGGCCGTCGCGAGTCCCACCGCGCCGGCGCCGACGACCGCCACGTCGCCCTCGGGCCCGCCGCCCGTGATCAGATCGGCGGCCATTCCGGCGGTGCCCCAGGACAGCGTCACGCCGCCCCCGCCGTGTCCGTAGTTGTGGACGAGAAGCTTGCCGGCGAGCGCCTCCGCCCGCACCACGAACCCCTGTGGGCGATAGGGTCGCACTCCGGCGTCGACGCGAATAACCCGGTCGGGCGAGACGGTCGCGGGGTGGAATCCGGCAAGCGCCGCGACGTCCCACCCCCGGCCTGTGCCCGGAAACGCGCATCCGGCCGCCCAGCCGCCGGCGACTGTCGCGGCCGACAGCCTTAGCCACCTGCGGCGGTCCATGGACGGTGGATCCTGGCGGCGCCCCGGCCGGCCTGCCGCCGGCCCGCGGGCCACCGCCCGCCCGCTCCGCGCCGGCCGCCCTACAGAATCGCCAGCTCCGTCGTGATGTCTATGCATTTGTGGAGCGTCCGGTAGACCGGACACCGCATGGGGTGCAGGTCGTAGGCCCTCGCAATCGCCGCCTCGTCCTCGTCGGCGGCCCGCAACAGGTACTTCACATGGATATGGCGGACGACGAGTACGCCTTCCTCCTTGCCGACCCTGCCCTTGACTTCAGCGACCAGCCTGCCGTCCGACGCTGCGATCCCGCGTGCCTCCAGCACGCCTCCGAAGGTGCCGACGAGTCAGCCTCCGGTCGCGGCGATCACGTAGTCGAGCGTGGTGGTTGTCTCGGTCTTGAGGCGCACGCCGTAGTGCTCGGCGATTGCGCCATGAACGCCGAACTCGACGGGGCCGTCGTGGGCCGGGAGCCAGGCGAGGCGGTGCGGGCCGCGGGTGCGCTCGATTCGGATATCCGCTTCGTAGACGATGTCGTTCATCGGGGAATTGCTCCAGTCAATGGTTCGTTGGGAATTGTGGGCGCCCTGCATGGGCGGCGCTCAGCGGGGCCACAGCCAGCCGAAGATCGCCGCCGTCACCAGCGCGTAGGCCAGACCGTCGCCGGCGTGCTTGAAGGCGACGCGCGGGGGAAGGCCGAACCAGATGCTGTCCTGGAAGCCGATGAAGCCATGCGCCAGGAACGCAGCCGTGCCGGTGACCTGGAAGACCTTCGAGTAGCCGGTGTCGGCCGGAAGGGTCGCGGACGCCAGGTAGCCTACGAAGAGCGCGACCACCAGGTGCAGGAGAAGAGACTTGAGGATCGACGAGCGCATGTCGAGCACCGCCTTCGAATCGCGAACGCGCAGGATGCCGACGGGTCCGGCGTGCACCCGGGCCCTGTAGGCGTCGGACTGCTCCCCTTCGGGACCGGCCCAGGGAAAGTAGTACATCCCCGGGCCGGCAGTGGTGTTGCGGACGGCGTCCATCAGGGCATCCTGGTCGTCCGGAGGAGAGAAGTCGTTCTTGTGGTGCGGCATGAACATCCAGACCATGGCGCTGACCATGAACACGATGCCCCCGGCAAGAAGAACGGGCGCCCAGAGGGCGGAAAGGGTTACCATTGAGAGTGAATCCGCGTTGCGGGGTGGAGGTTTGCGCGGGCGCCTGGCCCGCGCCGGTTTGGCACAATAGTGTGGCGGATTGCCACGGGCCAGTTTGGAGGATCCGAAGCCTGGCCCGGCACCGACCGGCCGGAAGTGGGCGCCGCGAGGTCATCCCGTGGGGTGCGGCAGCGACCATGATGTAAAGAGGACATTACAAAATGTCACGTTTACCGTACACTTGGCGAGGGACCGCCTACTCTCTGTTTCTGGGCGCGGTGGCCGTGGCCGCGCAGCCCGGTCCGGGCGCCGCCCAGACCGACGCCAGGGTCCTGGAGATCATCGACGAGGTCGATCGCCTCATGCGTGGCGAGTCGAGTACCGGCCGGATGCGGATGGAGATCGACACGGAGAACTGGTCGCGCGCGCTCGAAATGCGGGTGTGGTCGCTTGGGACCGAGCACTCGCTGATCCGCGTGGACAGTCCCCCGCGCGAGGCGGGTGCCGGCACTCTCAAGGTCGAGAACGAAGTGTGGCAGTACCTGCCGCGCGCCGACCGCACAATCAGGATTCCGCCGTCGATGATGCTCGGTGCGTGGATGGGCTCACACTTCACGAACGACGACCTGGTCAAGGAGAGCCGCATCATCGAGGACTACGACATCGTCATCTCCTACGAGGGCGACCGCGACGGCGAAGAGGTCTGGGAATTCACGATGACGCCCAAGCCCGAGGCGCCGGTGATCTGGGGTCGGATCGAGCAGCAGATCCGAAAGGGCGACCGCATGCCGCTTTGGGCGCGCTACTACGATGAGGACGGGACGGTCTCGCGGACCATCACCTTCTCGGACTTCGGATCCCTGGGCGGGCGCCTGGTGCCGACGCACACGGTGATCCAGCCCGCCGACAGCGAGGAACGCACGGTCGTGACCTACCTGGAGCTGGAGTTCGACGTGGGGCTGAGCGAGGATTTCTTCAGCCTGCGCAACCTGCGGGCGCGCCGATGACGGATCGGGACGGGCGCGGGCGGGTGGCGGGCGCGCCGATGACGGATTGGGCCGGCCTCTCATGGGCGGCGGGCGCGCCAATGACGGATTGGGGCTCGTGACCAACCGGATGTGGTGGCGGATCGCCTGGCGGAATCTGGGGCGCAACCGCCGCCGCACGGCGCTGACGGCATCCGCCCTCACCTTCGGCTTCGTGGCCTCGGTCCTCATGATCGGGTACATGGACGGGATGATGGAGGAGCTCGTCTCCAACGGGACGCGCGTGGCGACGGGGCAGGTGCAGATCCACGCCGAGGACTACGAGCCCGAGCGGAGCATCCACCGCACGCTCGGGGGCCGGGCGGGGCTGGATGTTGGGGCCCTGCTGGCTGCGGTGGAGGGGCAGGATGGGGTGGTGGGGGCGGCGCCGCGCCTGTACGGGGGCGGGCTGGTCAGCTCCGGTGACGAAACGGTGGGGGGAATCCTGATGGGGATCGACCCGGTGCGCGAAGCGGAAGTCAGCCGCTTCGGGAGCTCGCTGGTGGCGGGGCGGATGCCGGGCCCGGGCGAGATCGCGTTGGGCGAAGCAATGGCTGAAACGGTCGGTGCTCAGGTGGGCGACGAGGTGGTGCTGGTGGCTCCCGCGGCCGATGGGTCGACGGGGAACGACCCCTTCACCGTGTCGGGGATCTTCGGCGTCGGCGTAGGGGCGTTCGACGACAGCTACGCGCTCCTCGAGCTCGGCACGCTCGCGCAACTCATGGCGATGGACCCCGGGCGCATCCACGAGGTGGCGGTGTCCGTGGAACGCGTCCGCGAATCGGAGGTGGCCGCGGACCGGATCCGGGAGGCCGCGGCGGCGATCGCACCGGGACTGCGCACCGAGCCGTGGTCGGTCCTGCAGCCACAGCTCTTCTTCATCGTCACCTACGCCGACTCGATGAATTGGGTCGTTGCCGCGTTCATCTTCGGGATGGCGGCCTTCGGGGTCGCGAACGCGATGCTCCTGGCGACCTTCGAGCGCCGCCGGGAGTTCGGGGTCGCGCGGGCGCTGGGAACATCGGGCCTTTCGGTGGGCCGGATCGTCGTCTATGAAGGGATCCTTCTGGGGCTGCTGTCGCTGGGCGCCGGGCTGGCCCTCGCGGTCCCGCTCATGATCTACATCTACGAAAACCCCATCGACCTCAGCCGGTTCATCGACACCTGGTCCTTCGGCGGCTCGGCGGTCCGTCCCATGCTGACGGTCGAATACTCCGTGGTGGGACCCTTGGTCAGCGCGATCGCCCTCGCGATCACCGGAATCGTCGCGGCCCTTCTGCCGGCCTGGCGAGCCGTTCGCGTGCCGCCCGCCGACTCGCTCGCCAACCGCTAGTGTCCCGTCCCGGAGATTTCTCGGCTATTCGAGCACCGATGCATCCGCGCTGGACCGCTGCGTTCGCCGAACCTGACTGTCATGTCTACATTACCAAATGTCATGTTTTATTTACATTTTGGTCCTTGAGGCTCCGCTATGCGTTGCTCCTCGGGCAAATAGCTCTGCTATTCGCCCTTCGTCGCGCCTTGCCAGCCCGGCGCCTGCCAGCTATCCGGAAGCCGGTCGCGGCAGTAGGATCACTTCGACCGCGATTGGCGTGAACCGATTCAGGTGGAAGTCCCGTGACCTGCTGCCAATGCCAGGGGATTGAAGACATGTTCGGCGACCGGATGGCTCGCCGCCAGCTTCGGCACTACCGCCGGAAGGGACCCGGGCGGGCCACGCGAAGGCTCATTGATGCGGTCGCGGGTGCAAGCGCCGGTGTCGCGGGCGCAACCTTCATCGACATCGGGGGAGGGGTCGGGGCAATCCAGCACGAGCTGATGGCGCGCGGCACCGCTCGTGGCACCAGCGCGGACGCCTCGCCCGCCTACCTCGCGGCGGCGCGCGCCGAGGCGGAGGCTCGCGGGTACGCCGACAGGATGACCTACGTCGAGGGGGACTTTGTTCGGGAGGCGAACAAAGTCGAGGCCGCCGACATCGTCACGCTCGACCGGGTGGTGTGCTGCTATCCGGACATGCCCGCGCTCCTCGGCGCGGCGGCAGTCCGGGCGCGGCGCACCCTGGGACTGATCTTCCCGCGCGGCACGCGGTTCATGCGCTCCGGCGTCGCAGTGGTGAACTTCTTCCAGCGTCTGCGCCGCCATCCGTTCCGCGTGTATGTCCACGACCCGGACCAGGTCGAGGCCGTGCTGGCGCGGCACGGGCTGTCGCGGAGCTACCTGCGCGACGGGATGGTGTGGCGGGTGCTGGTGGTGGTGCGAGACGGGCCTTCGCTGTCTTGATTGATTAGGCCTTCTGGAGTTACATTTCGGCCTGTTCACAGCCACTTTGCGACGCAAAATGAACCTGGTAAGTCGATTTGTCAGGATTCCACAGCAGAGCTTCTTTCTGTTCGGTCCGCGTGGGACCGGCAAGTCGACGTGGCTGCGGGCCCGGTTGCCCGACTCGCTGTACCTCGACCTCCTGGAACCTCGGCTCCAGCGCAGGCTGTCTGCGCGCCCGGAGCGGCTGCGGGACTCGCTGGCAGGCTCACCGGACGCGCGCACTGTCGTGATCGACGAAATCCAGCGGGTTCCCGAACTGCTGTCGGTTGTGCATGCGGTTCTGGAAGAGCCATCCCCGCCACGCTTCGTACTCACCGGATCCAGTGCTCGCAAGCTTCGTCGTGGAGAGGTCAACCTGCTGGGCGGACGGGCCCTGCACCGCACCCTCCATCCGTTCATGGCCGCCGAGCTGCCCGATTTCGATCTCGAACGAGCGCTTCAAGTCGGCCTTGTTCCGTTGGTGGTGGACGCATCATCCCCCGAACACACACTCGAAGCGTACGCGACCCTCTACATCGATCAGGAGGTGCGCGCAGAGGGCCTGACGCGCGATGTCGGCGCATTCGCGCGGTTCCTGGAAGCGATCAGCTTCTCCCACGGCGGACAGCTGAACCTGGCGGCGGTTGCGAGGGAGTGCGAAGTGACGCGGAAAGTGGTCGCTGGGTATGTGGGCATCCTCGAGGATCTGTTGATGGCGTTCCGGGTACCCGTTTTCCGCAAGCGCGCGAAGCGGGCGACAGTGGCCCGCGACAAGTTCTACCTGTTCGACGCCGGTGTCTTCCGCTCATTGCGTCCCACCGGTCCCTGGACCGGCCCGGTGATATCGACGGCCAGGCTCTGGAGGGACTGGTGGCCCAGCACCTGCGCGCATGGGCGGCCTACTCCGGCGAGGGCCCTTCAGTGTACTACTGGCGTACCAGGGGAGGCACCGAGGTCGACTTTGTCGTCTATGGCCGCACAGGGTTTCACGCGTTTGAAGTCAAGAATGCCGGACGGGTGCATTCTTCGGACCTGCGCGCCCTGCGGACTTTCCGCACGGACTATCCTGAGGCTGACGCCGCCATGCTCTATCGCGGTAGCGAACGCCTGAACATCGACGGAATCTGGTGCCTGCCGGTCGGCGACTTCCTGCGGGGAATGGTGCCTGGGCATGGATTGCTCCCTCACGTCCGGGGAACGCCAGGGGTTTGACGACCGACCGCCCCCAACGCACATTTCCTCCATGCGCCGCTCCGTAGCTATCCTGGCTTTCGCGGCCCTGACATCGTCACAGCTGGTCGCGCTCCGTTGCGACATGGGTGCGCCCGCGCACCACGGGGCGGCCGTGGACGAGGCCGCTTCCGCGCACGATGCCGCCGGGCACGAGACCGGCCGGGCGCACGAGGCCGCCGCGCATCAGACCGCTTCGCGCCACGGCGGCCACCCAGCCCCCCACCACGCCGACCGCGACGCCTGCCTGATGATGATGGCCTGCGGTACGGCCTCGATCCGCGCCGTTCGCACGGTGGCGGTCGCGCGCATCTCGACCCCCTTCGTTCGCGCCGCTGCCTTTGCGCCCGCCATTCCCGTCGCCGCCGACCTGGCGGTCGAACCCCCCCCGCCTCGCCTCACGGTGTGATCGCCCGCGCTCCCGAACGGGGCGCTCACCACACCTGCAGGCACCAGGTCCCCCACGAACCAATCCGTGAGCGGGGACAGCCGCCCTGTCCCATCCATGGCGAGGCAACCATGCACATCCTGCGAATCATGGCGGTCGCCTCCGCGATCGCCGTCCCGCAATCCATCGACCCGGCGCCCGCCGTCGCGCAGACGCCGTCGTACGCCAGCAACGGCGACCCGGCGCTTGCCGCGCTGATCGCCGAAGCGCTAAGAGGCAACCCGCGGGTGCGCGCGGCGCTCCTGGAGCATCAGGCCTCCCGGGCGCGCGTCGTCCAGGCGTCGACCCTGCCGAACCCGGCGCTGTCGTTCACCCAGCACCTGGCGGGCGCCCAGACGCGTGTCGGACCGCAGCTGTCGAGCATCTCCGTCAGCCAGACACTGCCCTGGTTCGGCACGCTGTCGGACCGCCGGGAAATCGCCACGGCCCAGTCGGACATCATGAATCAGTCTCACCAGGAGCAGAAGGCCGAGGTGGTCCGGCAGGTCAAGCTGGCGTACTACGACCTGGCCTACCTCGATCAGGCGCTGCGGATCACCGGGGAAGAGGAGGAGCTCCTCCTCCACTACGAAGCGCTGGCGCAGGCCCGGTACTCGCAGGGTTTCGGCCAGCAGCAGGAGGTCGTGAAGCTGCAGGCGGAGGTCACGCGGGTTCTGAACCGGCAACAGGATCTGCTGCGACAACGCACCGACTTCGAAGCGGCGTTAAACGTACTGGCCAACCGGCCGGTGGACACGCCGGTCCCGGCGGTCGAGATCGGCGAACGCCCTGCGGTGGCGCTCGACGAGGAGGCCCTGCGCGGCAACGGGCTCAGCGACAGGCCCGAAGTCAGGTCGGCGCGTCTGCGGATCGAGAGCGGAGGACACGAAATGCGTCTCGCGCGGCGCAGCTACCGGCCGGACTTCACCGTGGGCATCGCATGGGGGAACGTGCTGGGGCGGCGGGACGAGCCGGGGCGCCTGAACCCGCCGCCGGGCAATGGCCGGGACACCTACAGCCTCACCTTCGGGGCGAGCATCCCGGTCTTCAGGTCGAGTTACGAAGCGGGGGTTCGGGAGGCGGATGCGCGCCTGTCGGCCGCGGAAGAGGCCTACCGGGACGCGGCCAACCGGGTTGCGTTTGCCGTGCGCACCACGGCGTTCCGGTTGACGACGATCGAGGGGCAGTTGGCGCTCTTCGAGGATGCGCTCCTTCCGCAGGCGGAGCAGGCGCTCAGCGCGACCGAGGAGGCGTACTCGGCCGGGGTCACGGGCGTGCTGGAGCTGCTGGACAGCGAGGAAATGCTCCTCGACGTGCGCCTCGGCCTCGCGCGCCTGCAGGCCGACTACATGAAGGCGCTGGCAGAGATGGAACGGGCCATTGGCTCGGCTTTTCCGGAGGAGGGATCATGAGAGACAGAAACAGAATGCGCGGGGCGGTCTTCGTTGTGGCCGGCATCGTGGTTGGGGCCGGCGGTACCGCGTTGCTGATGCGGGGCGGGTCGGATGGCCCGGAGATGGCCCAGCCCATGGGGATGGCGGACCACGAGGGGATGGCCATGCCCGGAGCGGCCGATCCGGGCATGGATCCGCCCGCCGGCGAGCGCGACCCCGACGAACGCGAAATCCTCTACTGGCGGGCCCCGATGGACCCGAACTACACCTCGGACCGGCCGGGGAAGTCCCCGATGGGGATGGACCTGGTCCCGGTCTACGCGGACGAGGCGCCTGCCGCTGGCGACCCGGGGGAAGGCGCCGGCACCGGCATCCGGGTCAGCCAGGCCTTCCTGCAGAACTTCGCGGTGCGCACGGCCATGGTGCACCGCGGCGCGCTGCCGGTCTCGATCCGCACGGTCGGCATCCTCGCGCACAACGAGGAGCGGGTCGTCTCGGTGCAGACCAAGTACGAGGGCTGGATCGAGCGCGCCAGCGTCAACAACGTCGGCGAAACGGTCGAGCGGGGCGACGTGCTCTTCGAGATCTACAGCCCTCAGCTGGTCACGACGCAGCGCGAGTTCCTGGGCGCGATGGAATACGTGGGACGTCTGCGCGACGGCGGGGCGTATCCAGAGGCCGTCGAGCGCGCCGAGTCCCTCCTCGAGGCCTCCCGGGAGCGGCTCCTGTACTGGGACATGACCCCCGAGCAGATCGACGAACTCGCCGAGTCGGGTGAAGTCACGCGTACCGTCCGGGTCTTTGCGCCCGCATCGGGGTTCATCGTCGAGAAGATGGGCGACTCGATGGAGGGGATGAATCTTGCCCCCGGCATGACGATCCTCAAGATCGCCGACCACTCGACCCTCTGGGCCGAGACGGAGTTCTACGAGGATGATCTGCGACACGTTCGCGAGGGCCAGGCGGTCGTGATCGAGGCCGACGCCTTCCCGGGGCGGGAGTGGAGTGGGCGAATCCTCTTCTTCCGGCCCGCGGTGAACCCGCAGACGAGAACGCTGACCGCGTTCGTCGAGGTCGCCAACCCGGACCTGCGGCTCCGGCCGATGATGTACGTCAACGTGACGGTGCGGACGAGCGGGGCGGTCGATGCGGTGATGGTGCCGTCCGAGGCGATCCTGCACAGCGGCACGCGCGCCGTGGTGGTGGTGGCGAGGGGGGGCGGGGTCTTCGAACCGCGCGAGGTGGTGCTGGGGACCGAGAGCGAGGGGATGCAGGAGGTGGCGTCGGGACTCGCCGAGGGCGAGATGATCGTGGTCTCGTCCCAGTTTCTGATCGACTCGGACGCGAATCTGCGGGCTGCCATTTCGCAGCTGCTGGGCGGTGCGGAGGAGGAGTCCGACACGGCCGCTGCAATGCCGCACGGCCACTGAGGAGGCCCGCCAATGTTCGCGCGCATCATCGACTGGTCGATCAGGAACCGGCTCCTGGTCGTGCTCGGCACCGTGGCGATCGTCGTCGCGGGCACCTTCTCCCTCACGCGCACGCCCATCGACGCGATCCCCGACCTCTCCGACGTCCAGGTCATCATCCAGACGGAATACCCCGGCCAGGCCCCGCGCATCGTCGAGGACCAGGTCACCTATCCCCTCACCACCCAGATGCTGGCGGCGCCCTTCGCGCAGGTGGTGCGCGGCTACTCGTTCTTCGGCGTGTCGTTCGTCTATGTCATCTTCGAGGATGGGACGGACCTGTACTGGGCCAGGAGCCGCGTCCTCGAGTACCTTAGCTCCATCGCGGGGCAGCTCCCGCCGGGAGTGACGCCGGAGCTCGGCCCGGACGCCACCGGCGTCGGCTGGGCCTACATGTACGCGCTCAGATCGGACCGCCACGACCTCGGCGAACTGCGCTCGATCCAGGACTGGTTCCTGAAGTACGAGCTGACGGCGATCCCGGGCGTTTCGGAAGTCGCCAGCGTCGGGGGCTTCGTGCGCCAGTACCAGGTCACCGTCGACCCGAACCGTCTGCGCGCCTACGGGCTTCCGATCTCGGCGATCCGAACCGCGATCCGGGAGAGCAACAGCGACGTGGGGGGCGGCCTGATCGAAGTCGGCGAGAAGGAGTTCATGATCCGCGGGCTCGGGTACATCCGGTCGGTGGACGACATCCGCCGGATCGGGCTAGGCGTGGGCCCGGACGGGACGCCGATCCTTGTGGAGGACGTGGCGCGCGTGACGCTGGGGCCGGAAAGCCGCCGCGGGCTGGCGGAGTGGAACGGGGAGGGGGAGACGGTCGGCGGGATCGTCGTGGTGCGGCCGGGCGCGGACACGCGGCGGGTGATCCGGGATGTGCGCGCCCGCCTGGACGAGATCGGGCCGGGACTGCCCGAGGGGGTCGAGATCGAAGTCGCGTACGACCGCACCTCGCTGATCGACCGCGCCGTGGGGAGCATTCGCACCAGCCTCTTCCAGCAGCTGCTGATCGTGGGACTGGTGTGCCTGGTCTTCCTTTTCCACCTGCGCAGCGGACTGGTGGCCGTGATCGCGCTGCCGGTGGGGATCCTGCTGGCGATGATCGTGGTGCGGATCCAGGGGCTCACCCTCAACATCATGTCGCTGGGGGGAATCGCGGTGGCGATCGGGACGATGGTCGACGCCGGGATCGTGATGGTCGAGAACGCGCACAAGCACCTCGCGCAGGACGGGGGAAAGAGGCCGCACTGGGAGATCATCGCGCGCGCGGCGAGGGAGGTCGGCCCGTCGCTCTTCTTCGCGCTGCTGGTGATCACGGTGTCGTTCATGCCGGTGTTCACCCTGGAGGCGCAGGAGGGACGGCTCTTCAAGCCGCTTGCGTTCACGAAGACGTACGCGATGGCGGCCGCGGCGCTGCTCTCCGTCACCCTGGTGCCGGTGCTGGTGGGCTACTGGGTGCGGGGGAAGGTCCGGCCCGCGGGCAGGACGCCGGTCGGGCGATTGCTGGCCGGGGCGTACTGGCCGGTGCTGGGGTTCGTCCTGCGTTTCCGCCGGTGGGTGATTGTCGCCGCGGTTGCCGCGCTCGCCACGACGATCGTGCCCCTGTCCCGCTTGGGCTCCGAGTTCATGCCGCCGCTGTGGGAGGGCGACCTGCTCTACATGCCCACGACGCTGCCGGGCGTCTCGATCACCGAAGCACGCGAGATCCTGCAGCAGACGGACCGCATCATCTACACCTTCCCGGAGGTGCAGCACGTCTTCGGGAAGGTGGGGCGCGCGGATTCGGCCACGGATCCCGCACCGCTGTCGATGATCGAGACCACGATCGCGCTCAGGCCGCGCAGCGAGTGGCGGTCCGGAATGACGCCGGACAGGCTGATCCAGGAGCTCGACGCGGCGCTGCGCATTCCTGGGCTCACGAACGCCTGGACCATGCCGATCCGGAGCCGCATCGACATGCTCTCGACCGGGATCCGCACGCCGGTGGGGATCAAGATCGCGGGGCCCGATCTCGCCGAACTGGAACGGCTGGGGCGCGAGGTGGAGGCCGTCGTGCGGGACGTTCCGGGCACCGCCAGCGTCTACGCGGACCGGGTCATGGGTGGCAACTACCTCGACTTCGCGATCGACCGCGAAGCGATCGCGCGGCACGGCCTGACCGTGCGCGATGTCCAGGAGGTCATCCAGACCGCGATCGGCGGCATGAACGTGACGACCACGGTGGAGGGGCTCGAGCGCTACCCGGTCAACCTGCGCTACAGCCGTGAGCTGCGCGACGATCTCCCCGCGCTGAGGTCGGTCCTGGTCGCGACCCCGGAAGGGCACCAGGTGCCGCTCGGGCGCCTGGCCAGCATGGAGTACGTGATCGGCCCGCCCAGCATCAAGAGCGAAGGTGCGAAGCCGAACGCCTGGGTCTACATCGACATCCGCGACATCGACATCGGCAGCTACGTGGAGGCCGCGCGCGAAGCGGTCGCGGCCGGGGTCGCACTGCCCCCCGGTTACACGCTTTCGTGGAGTGGGCAATACGAGTACCTGGAGCGCGCGCAGGGGCGCCTGATGTATGTGGTCCCGCTGACGCTGCTGCTGATCTTCGTCCTCATCCAGCTGACCACCCGGTCCGTCACGGAGACGGCCATGGTGCTCCTCGGCGTCCCCTTCGCGGTCGCCGGCTCGTTCTGGCTGCTGCACATCCTGGACTACGACCTGAGCATCGCGGTCTGGGTGGGGATCATCGCGCTGGCCGGCCTCTACGCCGAGACCGCGATCGTCTTCCTGCTCTACCTCAACTCATCGGTCAAGGACTACGCCGACCGCGGCCTTCTCACCGACCGTGCCGCGCTCATGCACGCGATCCGGCGCGGCTCCGTCCAGCGCGTCCGCCCGATCATGATGACGATCGCGACCGACGTCTTCGGCCTGCTGCCCATCATGTGGAGCGCGGGAGCGGGCGCCGACGTGATGAAGCGCATTGCGGCGCCGCTGGTGGGGGGCGTGGTGACTTCGGGCGCGGTCGTGCTGCTGCTGTTCCCGGTGGCGTTCTACCTGTGGAAGGCGCGGGGGCTGGGCGGGGAGGCGGGGAAAGGCTGACGTAACGTCAGGGTCAAGGGGGGGCTCGGCGTCGCCGTGGCGAACGAGGTCACGGGAAGGCGTGGGTCGCCGAACTCGATTCCTCCATGGGCGCGGGATGCGGTTGGCAGTCGATGGCGTCGGCGAGCGTGCGCCAGGCCTGGGGAAGCGCCTCCGGCGGCAGTTGCCCGGAAGGCCGGTTCCATTCGCGCAGGACGGCGTGACGATACTCCGGACCGCAATGCGCGAGAATCCACTCCTCGTAGTCCGCGACGCGCCGAATGGCAGCGACGGTCAGGTCGACCGGTATGCGGAGCGACGGAGGCGCCTGTTCGGTCGGGATCATGCCGGGCTTCCAGATCGGCCCCTGGATCTTCTCCGACGGGAGCCAGACGGTTCGAAACCGGTAGCGGTTGAGGTAGACGCCACCCTTCTGCGGCGTTCCGTACAGGAGCCCGAAACCCCACAACATGAGGCTGTCGCCGTGGGGCAGCGCGAGCGTGTAGCAGCTCGACCCCGTTTCGCCCTTGGGTGGCCGCTGTTTGAGGAAGCCCGCTTCGAGCAGAAGGTTGCCCTCCGGGCGCACGATGTCCCGGCCCCAGTTCCAGCACTGCCGGTGCAACAGTTCCTGCCCCTTGCGTCGGCAGGGGCCTGAGATCGAACTCACAGCCATGCTCCGCCCCAGGCCAGCAAAGCGCTGAAACCGGTGGCCGCCAGAGCCTGCCGACCCACCAACCGCAGCGCGAAAGCCCGGCCCTGCTCGCGCGCAATCGTCAGGCAGGTGACCAGGCAAGGCAGCAGCACGCCGGCCAGGTAGACGGCCGTCAACAGCTGGACGGCGCTGAGGCTTGCGGCGACTCCCGGCTCCGCCAGCAACAGGATGCCGTCCTTGCGCACGCTCGCGAGGACCACCGCCGTGGCCGCTTCCGGGGGCAATCGAAAGATGGCCATTGCCGGCTCGACGACGGTCGACGCGGCTTGCAGCGCGCCCAGCCAATTCAACAGGGACGCCGCGGCCGTGATTAGAAGGAAGACCGGCAAGGCCCTGCGAAAGAACTCCGAAACAACGCCTTGCGCCTCCAGCCAGACGGCCCTCGGGCGCGGCCAGGTCAATATGACCGGGGCCTCCGTCGAAAGCACAATGAAGGGGGAGCGAGCCGCTCGCGGCGCGGTCAGGCGGGCATAGGCGACTGTCGTAGCGCCAAGGAACAGCAGGTAGGCCACGACCAGCCCGGTTCGTCCCGCCACGGCGAAGACCGCCAGCGTGGCTCCCAGCTGATACGAACAGGCCGAGCCGAAGGCAATGGCCGAAACGCATGCGCCACGCGAGCAGGCCGGCGAGGTTTGTGCGCTGATGACGGCGGGGACGTTGCAGCCGAAACCCATCACGACCCGCGCCACCTCGCGGCCCGTCATGCCGAACGGACGCAGCCACGGATTCATGGCGGTTGTGAGGCGGTCGAGCAGGCCGCTTGACCTGTACGCGCCCATCAGCAGCGCATGGAGCACGACGACCGGAGTCGCCCAGACCAGCAGCAGCGGCCCCATCGTGACAAAGCCGTAGTCGCCGGCCAGAATTTCCGCAAACGGCTGCGGCCAGCTCGTCAGCAACCCGGTCAGCGGCTCGGTCCGGGCTCGGACCCAGGGGTCGATTCGATCCGCGAGACGGTTGGCGGCGCCAACCGCGACCAATGCGGGCGTCAGCAACAGCAGCAGCGCCCAGAAAGGCCTGGCAGCCCGTGGCCAAGGGCTGCTAAGGGCGGACCCGGTCAACAGGCGCAGGCATCTTCGCAGCAGGACAGATCGTCGAGGTACATCCCGTGGCGGCGGTACCACTTCAGCGGGTCCGTGCTCACTCGCAGGCGGCGGGCGATCTGGTTGGCTACCACGGCGAAGCGTTGGCGGAACTTGTAGATGAAGCAGAAGACGAGATTGCCCTGGCGCACCTGCGGCCCGACCAGGAAGAGCCCTCTCGTCACCGTGGACTCGTCGTTCTCCGTCAGCAACGGAAAGTCTTCATCTCGCCAATCGAACAACGTGCGAACGAGGCTTGCCGAACCAACGAATCCGGTGGCCAGGATCGGCTCATCGGCGGAGTCGAAGACTTCGCCGTCTTCAAGCGCCAACTGATAGCCGTTGCCGTTGCGGCGAACGCCGGTGACGACACTGCCGCCGCACAACGTCACCCGACCCGATTCAACGGCCGAGTGCAGGCGCGCCCGCGAAAACGGTGACAGGAGTTGGCTGGGGTCCGAGCCTTTTCGATTCCACGGCTCCTCGCGGTCGAAGACGACGGCTCGCCGACCCGCGTGGGCTAGCGCGATGGCGGCGTCGACACCGCTCTCGGCACCGCCGATGATGCATCTTTCGCCGCCGGCGAGATCGTCCCATGAGGTCACCCGGGAGTAGTGCAGGCAAAGCTCGGCGCCTTGGAAGCCGCAGGTCCGCGGATACTGCATTTCGCCGCCCGCCCATACCACGAAACGCGCACGGATGTCGCCGCGATTCGTCTCCAGCCGAAAGCGCTGGTGCGGCGCCTTCCTCGCGATCGAGAGAACGTCGATCCCGGTCGTTACCGGCAACTCGAAATGCTTCGCCACCGCCTGCAGATAAGCGGCGTACTCCTTCCCTGTGGGGTGCTCGACGCCGATCGAGTAGGCCGGCGAAGTTTCCAGACAGACGGCGTTCAGGTCCAGCTGGCCGAACTGATTGCTGGCGAACGACGGCGTGATGAAGCGCGTTTGTCGGGGCCAGCGCAGGAATGAGGCACCGACGGCGGCGCGGTCGAGGATCGCAAAGTTCTCGATTCCCAGATGGCGCAGCGTCACCCCGAAGCCGAGACCCGCCGCCCCGGCGCCGACAATGACAATGTCGACTGACCCGGTTCCATTCGTCATCGGCTCGCCCGAACCGTTTCGCGTCCGCTGAGGAGCACTCGCCGTTGCGCGGCAGTCGCCAGCAGTCGCCTAGCCGTGCTCGTGCACGTGCGCGTGCACAGGCTGTGTCACGAAGTCGGCGTGTCCCGATCCGACCGCGCCGTGCATGAGCATGAACGTCACGTCGGTATCGCCTTCCATGTGGCCGTGCAGGTGGCCCCCGAACTCCCCGGGAGTGTCCTGCTCGAACTCGGCGATCGACTCGTCTTCGATTTCGACTTCCAGGTATGTGTCGTCTCCCAACGGGATCGGGTCGCCGTCGTGATCCACGAAGCGGACCGAGATGTGCGGCGTCTCTTCACCGACATCGACCTCGAGTTCCCCGGTCCAGCGCTGTGTGTCGCCGTCGTACGACGCGATGACCTGGCCACCCATCACGAGCTCCACACCTTCGGGTTCGTAGTGCTCTTCCTCCGGCTCGGTCGTCGAATCGCAGGCCGCGAGGACCAGGGCGAAGGCGGCAAGGACCGCGAACGGCCGGTTTCCGTAGCTCCATCTCTTCATTTCATGTCTCCTTGCAGTTCAGCAGGTGGTGAGTCGTGCGCAGGCTCGCTAGAACACGACCCGGTAGGTAGCACCCAGGCCCCTTCCGGCCTCGGGCATGATCTCCTTCACGCGGGAGAGGTGGTTGCGGTATACGGTATCGCCGATGTTGTCGAGGTGGAGGGTCACGACGTGCAGTCGCCCGGCGACAGTGAGACGCACACCGCCCGAGAGGCCAAGGACCGCGTATCCATCGGTAGGTTCCTCGAACCGCCCGGTCCGTTCCTGGCTCCCGGCCATCCGCGCCTCGGCCTCCACGAACCAGTCCACCGGCGAATAGCCGATCGCAAGGCGGCCCTGGAGCGGGGGCATGAACGGGAGAGGTTCGTCTGTGGCGCGGATCGTGCCCTGCACGTAAGACGTGGCGGCCTCCAGCGTGAACCCCGCGGGCATCGACCACCCGAGCAGGCTCTCGAAGCCGGTCAGAAGTGCGTCCTCGCCCACGTACTGATAGATGGGGAGCAGTACACGGCTGAGCTTGCCGGTCGCCTCCGGAAAGATGTAGCCCGCGATCGTGTTTCGAAACCACGTCACCTCCGCACTCAGTCGTTGCCTTGTGAAACGTCCGAACACGTCGATTCCGAGTCCCGATTCCGTCTCGAGCGAGGGATTGCCAACGTCGAATGAATTGGCCGCGAGGTGCGGCCCCTCCGAGTAGAGTTCGTGTACATCCGGGGTGCGAAAGGCCCGAGCCACGCTTGCTCCCACGGTGAACTGCCCCGTCAACCGCAGAAGTGCGCCCAGCGATCCCGAGATCGCGCCAAAGGAACGTGCGCGGATGTGCCCGATGTCGGACATCTCTTCCCTGTGCGGTTCCAGGTTGACCCGATCGTAGCGGAGCCCGGCCTCGATCAGGACCGGATCGAGCTGGATCTCCTCAAGGACATACGCGGCCTGCGTCGTGCGCCGGGTATTCGGGGAGTACAGCGCGCCCCCGAATCCGAATTGCTCCCACGAGACCCTCGCTCCGACGGCGCCCGACGCGAACGGCCCCCACCCGGCGTGCCGCACCCGCGCCTCTCCGCTCGCGATCTGCCGCTCGAACAGCGTTCCGAGGATGTCCGGGGGTTCCCACTCGTTGTGCCGGTACCACGTGTAGCCGGCATCAAGTTCAATCGCCTCGAAGCCTCGCCCGGGCCGGATGACGCTGCGGAATCGACCTGCGGCTCTCTCCTGCTCCGTGCGCACCGGGTTCGTGTGGCCGCCGAGGAAGCCTCCCGGGATTCCGTAGTCGTTCGAGTAGAAGCGAAACGAACCGCCCGCGTAGCCCCAGTCGTCCACCCACGATGTCCCGCCGGACACGCCCCACGTGTCGGTCTGGGTTCCGGCAAGCGTCCCGATGGGCGTTCGCAAGTCTCCCCCCTCGTGTCTCGATACCTCGACGCGAAGAGGGACGCGCTCGGTGACTCGGACCGTCAACTGGCTGCTCCCCCCGATGGCCCGAGTCGCCGTCTCCGTCTGGAGCGAGGTGAAGCCGGTCGCGCGGTACGGCACCGCGAGGGGCACCTCGTCCCGAACCACGTTGATCACCCCGCCCAGTGCGCTGCTACCGTAGAGAATCGCGCTTGGTCCCCGAATCACGTCGATCCGCCGGGCCGAGGAAGGGGAGAGCGCCGTGGCGTGGTCCGCGCCGCTGTTGACGACGTCACCCACCCGCTGGCCGTCTTCGAGCATGAGGATCCTGTCTCCGCCCAGGCCGCGGATGACCGGCTGGGAGGTGCCCGGCCCCATGCTGGTCACAGACACCCCCGGAACCGATGCAACCGTCTGCGCAACGGTTCCCGCCAATTGCCGCTGCAGCTTCTCCTGCGCGAAAACGGAGGAAGGCCGGATCGTCTCGTTGGCGGCCGTGGGACTCAGGACCGCCGTGACGACCACGTTCGGCAACGGGACGGCGGCCACCTCGAGATCGACAGCGGCCATCTCGCCCGCACGGACATCGACTGCAACCGCCGCGTACCCGAGGCGATCGATCCGGAGTCGATACCGCTCCGTATCCGGCACGGCGATACGGAACGACCCGTCACCGTGCGTGATTGCGCCGCCGCCCGTGCTGACGACCACCACCATCGCGCCCGCGAGAGGCGTCCCGCTGTCTGCCGACCGGACGATTCCCGCTACATAGTCGATGGATTCCGCGGCCTGCTGCTCAAGAGGTGTCGAGGCCGCGGCGGAGGGTGCCGGAACGCCTGCGAGGATCATCCCGAGGAGGAAAGAGTGGACGGTAAAGCGCCTGGATATCGCTATGGGAATACCGGGTGGCATGATTGTCTCCTGCTGGGGGCGCCGTCAGCGGCGCGACAGTGGACCGGCGAGTGCCTGGATCGTAATGATAATAATTTATCAATAACGGTCAAGGAAGAGGGGTCCACGACCTCGGCGACGGTGCCACCAGGCCGCCGTGGGGAGCGGCTGGACCAGGGAGGCCCGTCACGTACACGCCGCGCAGCGACCGAAGAGGATCAGCTCGTGGCTGTCAACCTCAAAGCCGTCGGGCGCCAGCGACTCGACTTCGTCCGGGCACTGATGGACGTCAAACGCCTGATCACAGGAGCGGCACAGGAAATGGTGGTGATGCGGCAGGTCGGCCAACTCGTACCGAAGCCCGCCGCCCGGGAGCTCGACTTCCGACAGCCACCCTTCTCCAGCCAGCATCTTAACGTTCCGGTAGACGGTCGCCACTCCGAGTGACGGCACGATCTGTTGGCCGTACCGGAGGACCTCTTCACAGGTGAGAGGGCGCCCGGTGCTTATGAATACGCGGCGGATCGCCCGGCGTTGAGGAGTGTCTCGTTGCATCGAATCAGGGGCGAGGGATGGACACGTTCCGTGACAGGACGATAACACCGGCAGGCCTCGGCAGGGCTGCGCCTCGTCACCACTCGTAGGGTGCAATCGAGGTGCCAGCCATCTTGAAGGACACCGATCCGTACAGGTTCGTCGTCGTCTCCACGGTCAGGGTGCCGTGGATCCAGACGGGATTCCAGAAGGAGACCGGCACGCGTTGACCGTTCTCCATCCTGACGTAGACCAATTGGTTGGGGGGCGGGGGCGGGGTGTGCACGCAGGCCCCAACGTACGGGACCAGGAGGAACTCCGAGACCTCGCCGGCCCAGTCCTCCAGGGGGACCATGTATCCGGGCACTCTCACTTCTCGCCCCACGACCGACTCGAGTTCCTGTGACATCTCGCCCGTCCGGTAATCCAGGGCGGCCAGCATCTGCCAATCCACCTCAATGGAGTCCCGCGGGACACTGGACGCGCGGATCCTCGCTCCATCGCCCGGATCGACCAGGACGGAGCGGGGGCCCGACGTGAGCGCAAGCCAGCCGCCGATGATGACCAGGGCGAATTGGAGGGGTGTCCAGGAAATCGGAAATCGGCAGCGTGGCTTTGGCATTTGACGGGAATCCTCGCCCTTCGGGGGAACCAGGCAATAATAACGAGAATACACTATCATTCATGTACCTGCATTTGTACTGGACGCACGGAACCCCAACCGGTTCGGTCACCATGAGCTTCCCTACACTCGATCGACCCCAGGTCCGCTCCCCTTCCGTCGGGTGGACGATTCCGTGTCTTCTGCTGTTCGTCGCATGCGGCGAATCATCCTCCGCGCGTCCTGATCCTCCCCTGGTCGAGGGCGAACGACTGGGGACGGCTGGGGCCCACGAACACGGCATCGCTCGATTGGGCCTGGCCGTGGACGGCACCCGCCTCACCGTCGATCTGCAACTCCCCGCAGAATCCGTTTTCGGCTTCGAACACGCCCCCCGCTCGGCCGAGGAGCGGGCCACCGTAGCGGAGGCCATCGACAGACTCCGAACCGGTGGCGCGCGTCTCCTTGCCTTTCCGGACGGGGTGACCTGTGCGCTGGATTCGGCGGAGGTGGAGGCGCCCGAAGGTATGGAAGATGACCATGCCGGCGAGGACCAGCACGCTCACGAGGACGAGGGCACCCAACACGAAGAAGTGCACCTCCTCGCCTCCCTCACCTGTTCCGGCGAGCCCATCGGACCGGCGAGCCTGCGGTTCGCGGACATCCTGCCCGACGTGGTGCAGGTAGACCTGACGGTGTTTACCGCGGCAGGGGAGGCGGCCGGTCGCGTCGCGCCCGATGCCTCGTTCCGGTTCTGAGCCGTCGAGCCGGGAGCTCCGTTTCGGCGCCTGTTCCGCACCGCGGGTCCCGAAAGGTCAGGACCCGCCCCGATGGCGCTCCACCGACGCCTTCCCGCTGCGTTCGATCGCTTCCAGCGTCTCGCGCACATCTTCCCAGGTCGTCGTGTGGTTGAGGATGCAGAGCCTCAGCGAGAAAGTCCCGTGGAGCATCGTGGAGGATATGAAGGCGCGACCCCCCCAGAAGATGCTGGCGAGAACCTCCCGGTTGATCTCCTCGAGGGCCGACTCGTCGAGGGCGGGTTCGTCGAGGACGCCCGCGGTCGGGTTGACCCGGAAACAGACGATCCCCAGCGAAGTGGGGTTCAGCATCTCCAGCATCGGGCTGGCGTGAACGTAGTCTTCCGCCCGCCCGGCCAGCTCCATTCCCTTCGATATCGCCCTGCGGAACGCCCTCATCCCGAAGGTCCGGACCGACGCCCAGATCTTGAGAGCCCTCACCGAGCGGCTCAGTTGGGGCCCGCGATCCGAGAAGTTCGGATGACCGGCGCCCCAGATCGTGTCCTGCAGCATGTCGTGCGGAACGGCGAATGCGTTTTCCAGCGTGTCCACGTCCTTAACCATGAGGCATCCCACCTCGTAGGGCTGAAAGAACCACTTGTGGGCGTCGAGCGCAATCGAGTCGGCGCGTTCCATCCCGCGCAGGAGTTTCCGTCCCTTCTCCGTGACCATCACGAAACCTCCGTACGAGCCGTCGATGTGCAGCCAGATCCTCTCCGCTTCGCAAAAGTCGGCAAGCTCCACCAACGGATCGATCGAGCCGGTGCTGCCCGCCCCGGCGTTCGCGCATACCGCGATGGGATTGAGTCCGGCAGCCCGGTCTCTTGCCACGGCGTCGGCGAGCGCCTCCAGGTCCAGCCGAAAACGTCGGTCGCTCGCGATCAGGCGTACATGCTCCCTCTCGACGCCGACGATCCTGGCCGCACGAATCTGGGCACTGTGGCTCTGATCGCTCATGTACACGGTCGGCTGGCCGCCGGGCCCTGCAGCCTCCCGAGCCGCCACAAGAGCGGTGATCGCGGCCACGGATCCGCCACTGGTAAGCAGTCCTCCCGCACCCTCCGGATAACCGACCCACTGCCGCATCCAGTCGATGACGACAAGCTCGAGTTGGCTGGGACCGCTCGACGTGAGCCAGGTGCATTGGTTGACCTGGTGCCCGGCCACCATGAAGTCGGCGAGCACCCCCGGCCAGGTGGGGGATGAAGGGATGAAACCGAAGAAGCGGGGGTGATCAATGCGGGCCGCCAGAGGCAGGATCTGTTGTGCGGCCCGGGTCAGGACCTCGCCGGCCGGCTGGCCATCCTCCGGAGGAGCTTCCATGAGCTGGTCACGGAGCGACTCCTTGAAGTCTCCCTCCCATGCAACTTCCCCGGGCAGGTTCTCCATCCGGCCGACCAGAAGTTCGGCGACCTGATTCGCCAGCTGGAGCATCTGTTCGCGGTCCATCTCCAGACCGGAACGGTCGTCCGACCCGGCAGGAGCACCCGGCCTGGGGTGCCTGCGAGCCTCGGTAGCCGATTCCTCTACGGCGCGGCTCCTCACCCCGGCAACCTCAGCGCCACCAGCCTCCCCGGCCGCCCCACCTGCACCACCACGTGCTGCACGCCCTCGTGGCTGTATGTCATCATTCCGTACTGGCCGGCGCCCGGCATCTCGACCGTGCCGACCATCTCGCCGGTGAGCTTGTCGTAGGCGTCGAGGACCGGCGGGCCGCCCGACCCGCGGGTGGCGTAGAGCAGATCGCCCGCCACCATCTGGATCGACAGGCCGCCGCCTCCCGCCCGAGACAGGTCGACGCCCTGCGTGGCCGGGTGCTCGCGGATCGCTTCGGACACCTCCCCGATCGGGATCCACCACAGCCGCTCGCCGGTGTTCATGTCGTAGGCCGACAGCCGGTTGTACGGGGGCTTCCAGATCGGCAGGCCCTGAATGCGGGGCAGTCCGCCCCCGCCCCCGCCCGCGACCCACTGGGACACCGTGACGCCCGTGGTTCCGGGATCGTCGGGGTCGTCCGCATCCGTGCCCGCCATGATCCGGCCCCCGCTGCAGTTGCGCCGGTGCGACGCGTAGAGGATGCCCGTCGTGGGGTCGAGGGTGGCCGGGTGGGTGATGTTGAGCCCGCCGTAGCACCGGACGTTCTGCCGCACGGGTCCGTCGTACCCGACGTGCAGCCACGGCACGAACGGCCCTCCCACCCGGTAGTCGGCCAGGATCTCCATCGCCTCGGCACGCAGCTCCGGAGTGAAGTCGATGACATCGTCCTCGGGCAGCCCGATGGGCTCCATCGGCTCCGGCCAGGTCGGCACGGGCTGGGTGGCGGCCGTCCAGTTGCCGGGCACCTCGGTCTGGACCACGTCAACTTCCTCGATTGGCCAGATCGGGTCGCCGGTCTCGCGGTTGAAGGCGAAGATCATGCCGGTCTTGGTGGTTTGAATCACCGCAGGAACCGCCTGCCCGTCCACCGTCAGGTCGACGACGATCGGAACGTTGGGCAGATCGTAGTTCCACTGGTCGTTGTGGACGACCTGGTAGTGCCACACCCGCTGGCCGCTGGAGGCGTCCAGCGCGATCACGCTCGTGGAGTAAAGGTTGTTGCCCGGGCGGAAGCCGCCGAAGAAGTCGATCGTGGGCGGGTTGGTCGGGATGTAGACGATCCCCCGCTCGTAGTCGGCGGACATCGGCGCCCACGACGACACGTCGCCGGTGTACTGCCATGCGTCGTTTTCCCACGTCTCGTGACCGAACTCGCCGGGGCGCGGAATGACGTGGAACTTCCACCGGAATTCGCCCGTTCGCGCGTCGAAGCCAAGAATGTCGCCCGGCACGTTCTCGACGCGCGTCTGGTTGTACCCCTGCTCGGCGGAGTTGCCGACCACCACCACCCCGTCGATCACGATCGGCGGCGAAGACGTCGTGATGTAGCCGAGCGCGCGCGGTATGCCGTAGTCAGGGTCGTATTCCTGTTCCGTGCCCATCCACGGCCCCCATCCGTCGAGGAGGGGCGGCAGCATGTCCACAACGCCCGTTTCCGGGAACCCCTCGATCGGCACAGGGTGTCCGAACCCCTCGATATGCCGCCCGGTCTTGGCGTCCAGCGCATGCAGGAAGAAGGCGGGTGACGTGTAGTAGATGACTCCGCGACCGTCGAGTTCGCCGTATGCCACGCCCTTCCCGTAGTTCTGGCGCATCGAGCGCTCCCAGCGGGTCGTGTGCGGCTCCCGGTACGTCCAGATCGTCTCACCGGTCGCCGGATCGATCGCCGCCACCGTGCGCCGCTGCCCCGCCACCGTGTACAGGATCCCGTCGATGTAGGTGGGGGTGGACTTCATCTGCGGGTCGACGCCGGGGCCGAAGTTGTCGGCGCGCCAGACCCACGCAACCTCCAGGTCGCCGAAGTTCTCCGCGTTGATCTGGTCGACGGGGGAGAAGCGGGTGCCCCACGCGTCGGCGCTCTGGTAGCGCCACTCGCCGGGCGGGTTCCGGCGTTCCTGGGCTGCGGCATCCGCGGGCCGGGCGAGCGGAAGGGCCGGGGCCAACAGGAAGGCCGGGGCGAGCAGGAGAGCCGGGGCGCGCAGCAGTGCAGGGATTCGCATCTGGTGAGAACGCATTGGGAGACTCCTCACATGAGTAGGCGCAACGATCGGTACAGGTCAGCATGGTACTGCGGGACGGCCCTTGCGGCCAGATCAGGGGTGGCCGCCACGCCCCCGGGCCGTGGAGTCTCCGCGTCGCGCCGGATGTGGCGAGGACCTATTCCACGGCCCGCCGGGCAGCCAGCGGAACGAGGCCCGACCTCAGGATCGCCGAGTCCCTGGTCAGCAGCGGGATCCGGTGAACCACGCTGGTCGCCGCGATGATCTCGTCGGCCGGATCGCCCCGGAAGTCCAGCGCGGTCGAGGCGCGGGCCACGGCCAGGTCGATCGGCCACGACTGGATGCGGCTCAGTGTGCGCACCACTCGCCGGTCATCGAGGTCCAGCTCGATCCGGCCCAGTTGCACCAGCTTCGCAATCTCCCAAAAGACGATGTCTGAGACGGACCACTGGTTGCGTTCGAGCAGCTGGCGCTCTTTCGTGCGCAGTTCGCCGCGAAGGGCACAGATCAGGATTTGCGTGTCGAGGTTCAGCATCTATTCCACGGGCCGCCTAGCGCTCCGCGTCCCAGCGAATCCCGGTCGACATGATGTCTCCCCTGATCTTGAGTTCGTGCCGCAGGCTCCCGATCAGACTGGCCGGGTCCTGATCATAGGGTAGCACCCGCGCTACCGGCTTTCCGTGCTTGGTGATCACCAACCCGTCAGGACCGAGCCGGTCCAGGAGTGCCAGACACTGCGCCTTGAACCGTGCCGCACCGATCCTCCGGGGCCGGGCGGTATTCCCGCCGGGCGTGGGCGCTGTTTTCATGGATCCAGTCCCTTTCAAAAGTTGGACACATAATATGACTGGTCAGATCAATTGTCCAGTTTTGCGGCTTCGGCGACAGGTGCCGATGGGGCGCAGAACTTGTTGCGCATATTCGACATCACTGTAGAATAGGACTGGCAGTCGCAGTGAACGCGTGATGCGATCGCGCGCCGGATTCATTCGGACGCGCCGACCAGCGGAGGCCGAAATGAACCTCACCCGACTTTCGAAACTCGCGGCCCCTGCGTCGCATCCGTGCCGGGCGGTGGCGTCCGCGCGCGCGCTGCTAGCCCCGGTTCTGGCGGGTCCGCTGCTCCTCGCCGCCGCCGCGGGTGCGCAGACGATCGAGGACGCACGGGCCGCCTACACGGAGGGCCGCTTTCTCGAGGCGGTCGAAATCGCCGAGGCGCTCGGCACCTCCGATGGCTACGCCCTGGCGACCAAATCGCTTGCGATCCATGGCTATTACATCGCTGCCGAAGAGGAAAAGCAGGGATTGTTCGAACGGGCGATGGCGCTCGGCGAAATGGCGGTGGAGGCCGATCGGAGCAACCCCGAGGCGCACTACCAGTCCGCCCACGCACTCGGCCGGTACTCGCAGACCATAGGCGCGATGACCGCGCTCAGGCGGGGCTACGGGGGCCGGATCCGCGATCTGCTGGAGGCCACGCTCGCCCGCGATTCCACGTACTGGGAAGCCCATCTCGCGCTGGCCGGCTGGCACGCGGACATCGTTGACCGCGCCGGACGCTTCATGGCCCGGGTCACCTACGGGGCAAACCGCGGCGAAGCGACCGCCCACTTCGAGCGCGCCATGGCGATGAATCCGGGGTCGAGGCTGGTGATCTTCGAGTATGCGCTGCGCATGCCCCTGCTGAGGGATCGCGAGGGCAGGGAACTGCAGCGCGAAATGATGTTGGAGGCGTCCCGGATCCCGCTGGGCGACGCCTACGACAGGCTCATCCAGGAACGACTGCTCGCGGAATTGGAGGCGCTGGAGGGCGGGTAGCTCCGCTGAGCGCCCTGTCGTCGCGCCTTGCCGGCCTGGCGCCTCGCCGCCCTCGGTGCGACGCGGGGGACTCTCCGCGGACGCCTAGTGTCCCGTCCCGGAGATTTCTCGGCTATTCGAGCACCGATGCATCCGCGCTGGACCGCTGCGCTCGCCGAACCAAACTGTCATGTCTACATTACCAAATGTCATGTTTTATTTACATTTTGGTCCTTGAGGCTCCGCTATGCGTTGCTCCTCGGGCAAATAGCTCTGCTATTCGCCCTTCGTCGCGCCTTGCCAGCCCGGCGCCTCGGCACTCTCGTTAGCACGCGAACTTCCGGGACGGGACACTAGCGGACGATCGTCGCCCGCCTCACAAAGTCGAGGTTTGGGAAGGCTTCCATCAGGTAGTCGTTGCCGCGCGTCTGGATCGCGCCCTGGTTTGGTCCCCGGCCGCCCGGGGGCGCGTCACCGTAGTCGGAATGGAGCTGATCCACGACGTCCATGCCCCCGATCACCTGGCCGAAGGGCGAGAATCCCATTTCGTCGAGCCCGCTGTTGTCCCCGAAATTGACGAACACCTGGGTGGTGCGGCTGTTGGGCTGGCTGGTCGCGGCAAAGCTGACGAACCCGCGCGTGTTGCTCTGCATGACCGGGTCGTCCTCGATCCGCCGGGTGCGCCAGGCCGCCGTCACGGCGGGATCGCCGTGCATTCCGAACTGCGCCATGAACCCGGCGACGACCCGGAAGAAGCGGACATCGTCGAAGTAGCCGTTCGCGACCAGGTTGTAGAAGCGGTCGGCGCCGTTGGGCGACCACTCGCGGTGGACTTCGATGACGAAGTCGCCCTTGGAGGTCTCGAAACGGGCCCGGAAAATGTCGGGAGCGGTTTCGTTGAGTGCTTCGGGGGTCAGGAGCATGGAAGTGTTCGCGGGTTCGGGTTCGGGTGCGGGTTCCGGTTCGGGGGTGTCTTCGGCGGCCGGCCTGTCGCAGGCGACCGAGGCGATGGCGGCGACAACGGCGAGCGCCGCCGAGGGGAAGATGGATCTGTGCGTGGCGCTGGTCACGGATTCCTCCGGTTGCGAGGCGGGCGGCTCCAGTTGAAGTCGGACGGCTGGAAACATCGTTGCGATTTCGCGCCGCCCGGACAACCCCCGAGTCGGAGTCCGGCATCCAATGCGACTGGAAGGTCCGGCAGGCCGTGGAGGAGGTTTCCGCCTGCCGGAGCCACCGCACATCGGAAAGCGAGAAAGGCGCAGCAGCATGAGCATCCGCACCCGCAGAGCGTTTCACTTCGTCCCCCTTACCGTCGCGCTTCTTGCGGCACCGCTTCTTCACGCCCAGGAGGTCATCGAACTGCCCGGCCGGGACAGTGGCATCGAGGCCGACTTCGAGGAGGTTTTCCGCGTCGGGGTTCTCGACGGCGAGAGTTGGGAAATGCTCGGCACGGTGCCCAAGGTGGCCTTCGACGCGCGTGGGAATCTCTACGTGTTCGACGGCTCGACCGTGATTGGCGGGAATGTGCGCGTCCTGGTCTTCGATCCGTCCGGCAACTTCGTTCGCGAGTTCGGGTCGAGCGGCCAGGGCCCGGGTGAATTCAACACGCCGATCTCGTACGCGGTCATGCGCGACGGCACGACCATCGTGGGCGACATGGGGCACCGGGGATACCAGCTCTTCGACGAAACGGGAGAATTCCTTCGGCTGGTGCGCGTCGGCGGCGGACCGGTGAGCAGCGCCACCTTGAACATCGCGGACATGAGCAGCGCCCTGGAGGGCCTGATGGCGGTCGCGCTTCCGATCCAGTCCGATCCGCGTGGGGGCGCGGTCTACACCGTGGGCGCGGGCAGCAGCTTCATGGTCGGTGGTCCCGCACAGGAGCAGCCGGACCACCGGCCGATCCATCGGGTGGGACTTGAAGGCGAAGATGCCGAACGGAGTGTCGTGGTCGAGGCGTGGCTTCCTCCGCAGGTGGAGCAGGAGGCGGAGATCTCCGGCTCCCTTCCGGTCTCGGCGGGAGGCGGCGGTGGACAGGCGATCAGCCTGCCGATCAGCAGCGGCGTCGCCATGCCCGCCACCTTCGAACCGAGGCTCCTGAACAGCCTGCTCCCGGACGGAAGGATCGTCTACTCGGACTCTTCCGCCTGGGTGCTCAACGTGACGGCTCCCGGCGGCGGCGCGGCGGTGCGCCGGATCACCCGCCCTCTGCGCCCGCGTCCGGTGACGCCGAGGATCGAGGAGGAATACAAGAGGCTGATGGAGGAGCGGCAGGAGGCGGCGTCGAATCTGTCGGCCGGAAGCTCGGGACTCAACGTCAGTTCGGTGATGATTCCCATCGGATCGGGTGCATCGCTTCCGGGCGCGGCAGGCGGCCTGCCGTCGGGGGCTGAGGGAGGGGACATTTCAATCAACATGGGAGAGCCCTCGTTCTACCCGGAGCTCCCGGTCATCGAAGACCTGTCTGCCACGTGGGAGGGACGCATCTGGGTCATGCGCCGCGGCGACGAACTCCTCGCGGACGGCCCCATCGACGTGGTGACCGGCGATGGCGACTACGTCGGCACCTACCGGGCCGGTGCAACGAGGATGCCGGACGCCTTCGGCCCCGACGGACTCGCTGCCTTCATAGAGCTCGATGAACTCGAAGTGGCCACGGTGGTGGTACGGAGGCTGCCGGCCGAGGTGCGCTGAGGGCCAGCACGACGGGGGCCGCGCGCCCGGTTGCAGCGCCCCGCCAGCCGTGCTCGGCGTGACTGGCGGACGTGGATCCCGAGCCTCGAACCGCTGGGAGGCCCATCACAGCTGAATCCCCCCAAACTTGACACACACGACTTCTGTGTCTTAACATGACGACATGAAGTCGTGTCATCTCCGTCAAGAAGGGATTCCGCCGTGACAATACCCGCCCTGCCGAACGCCGAGCTCGCCGTCATGGAGCTTCTCTGGACAAAGGGGCGCCTCACCGCCCGCCAGATCATCGACCGGCTCTACGCGGATGCGCCCAAACCGCAGCACGGCACGGTGCAGCGGCTCCTGCAGCGCCTCTCGGCCAAGGACTTCGTGGCTCGTGACCGCAGCCTGGGAATCAGCGTGTTCACACCCGCGATCAGCCGCGATGCCTACGCCAGCGCGCAACTCGAGTCGCTGGCGAACCGGCTCACCCAGGGTTCGCTGGCGCCGATGATCACCCGCCTGGTCGCCGACAACAAGCTGTCGCACGCCGAGATCGAAAGGCTGCGCCGCATTCTTGAGGAGGAGGCATGATGGGCGGAGGAGGCATGACCGGCCTGCTGCTCCAGATCGGCGCCACCAAGCTGGCGGTCTCGGTCGTCCTCGCCTGCGCGGTGTGGATGGTTCACCGGAGTGTGGACCGCCCCGCCGTGTCCTGCCAGCTGTGGCTGCTTGTGCTCGTGACCCTGCTGGTCCCGGCGATCGTTTCGCTTCCGGTGCTCCCGGCGCCACCGGCCGTGCCGCTCCCTGCGCCGAGCGCCGGTGCTCCCGCCCTCGTATTGGCCGACGAGGCTTCGTACCCCTCCACGGGCCCGCCGCTCGGGGCGACGGCCCCACAGGCCGTGGCGATGCTTTGGCTCCTGGGCACGGCGGGGTTGCTGGGCTGGACGCTCGTGCGAACGATCCGCTTTCGGCGCACGCTCGCGAGGGTCCTGCGCGCGGCGCCCGCGTGGCTGCAGCGGGAGGCTGCCGAGATCGGCCGGGACCTTGGCCTGTCCCGGATGCCCGAACTGAACATCGCCGACGCCCGCGTAACGCCCATGGTGTGGTGGAGCGGGGGGAAGGTCCGCGTCCTGATCCCCGCTTTTCTCCTGACCGGCACGAGCCGCGAGGAACTCCGCGCCATGCTGGCCCACGAACTGGCGCACGTGCGCCGCCGAGACCACCTGGTGCGCTGGCTGGAGTGGCTTGCCTGCACCGTCTTCTGGTGGAATCCGGTGGCGTGGTGGGCCCGCCGACAGCTCCAGATCGCCGAGGACGCGTGCTGCGACCGGCTCGCCGTGGATGCGGGAAGATCGTGTCCGAAGACCTACGCCAACGCGCTGCTGCGTGTTGTCGCCAGCACATCGATACCGCCCGGCGTCCGCCCGCTGCTGCCTGCCAGCGCGGCCGGCGGAGTCGGGCGCACCCAGGCTCTCGAAAGGAGAATCAGAATGATCGTTTCAACCAGGACCCAAGCGCCCGCGTCTCGCTGGCTGCGAACCACCGGCCGACTGGCCCTGCTGTGCGCGCTGCCGCTCGGGCTCATCTACTGCGATTGGGCAACAGCGCCGATGGCGGCCGACGACGAAGCGGCAATGAATCCAGCCGAAGAAGTGGCACTGGTTGCCCTGCGCGAGTTGCTTGTCGGCACAGAAGAGCTGCTTGTCGGCGCAGATGAGTTGCGTGCCGCCGCGGACGCGGCTGCGCGGGTTGCGCGGGCCCTCTCCCAGCGGGAAGCGGCGTTGCAGGAGCTCATCCGGGAGGGGATGGAATCCGGGGACCTCACCGAGGAACACGGCCGGGAACTGAGCGCATACCTGAGCGGAGCAGCCTCGGGGTACCTGATCAGTTATGCCCTGGACAATGACATCCCCGATGAGATTCGCCGGAAATACGGCGAATTGCTCGTCACGGAGATGGTGGAACGCAATCGCGGGCTCTATGCCGGCGACTACACGTCCCGCATTTCGACCGCGGAACCACGGAGTCCCGAACTGGAGGCCATGCTGGCCGAGATGCGGGAGCTCATGCGGGAATACGTGCAAGCTCCTCGGGCGTGGGAACAATCCGGAGAGTGGAGCGGCCGGGTCCGGGAGCTGAGAACGAGGCTCCGTGAAGCCATCCGCGTGCCGGAGGGCCGGGAGTGATGGCTGCGGGGCTAATCCACCGACTGCCGTCCCTCATCCTGGCCGCCGCGCTTTTCGGTGCTCCGATGTCCTTGTCGGCCCGTGGACCGCAGGCTCAGGAGGTGCTCGAACTGCCAGGCCGGGATCGACTGATCGAACCTGCCTTCGAAGAGGTGTACAGCGTCGGAGTGCTTGACGGCGAGCCCTGGGAAATGTTCGGCAAGGTGAATCAGGTGGCGTTCGACGCCAGCGGCAGTCTGTATGTGTTCGAAGGGACCGCGGGTCTGGCGGGTCCCCGGGATTTGCGGGTTCTGGTGTTCGACGCCACGGGCGGCTTCATCCGCGAGTTCGGTTCGTGGGGCGGAGGTCCCGGCGAATTCAGGCAACCGGTCGGGTTCGCAGTGTTGCGGGACGGAACCACGGTCGTCGGCGACGCGGGCCACCGCGCCTACCAGCTCTTTGACGCATCGGGTGTCTTTCAACGCCATGTTCGCGTAGGTGGGGAGTCGTTTCCGCGGGGCCTCCACGCCGACCCTCGTGGCGGAGCCGTCTTTGCGGGAGAATTCGCCGAGGCGGGACTGAGCATGAGATTCGGTGCCGCGGGGGCTCCGCCCACTTCGCGGCCGATCGCGCGCGTCTCATTGGGCGGCGATGTCGCGCAGCCGGACACGGTGGTCCGGGGATGGCTGCCGCCACGCACCGGTGCGGAACCCATGCCCGGCAACGTGCCGGTCGAGGGCGAGATCCGGAACATGATGGGGATGCTGAGCCTGAGCCTGCCCGCGGTGTTCGAGCCCAGGCTTCTGGTGGCCGTCCTTCCGGATGGTGGCATCGTTCACTCCGATTCGTCCGCGTACGCACTCAAGGTGACTTCGCCGGGCTCGGGAGAAGTCGCGCGCATTATTCGGCGGCCCCTGTTGCCGGAACCCGTAACGTCCTCGGTTCGGCGCGAGTACGAGGAGAGGAGAGCGGCTGTTCTCGAAGAAATCGGAGGAGCGGACGCGCTGGCGGAGACACAAGAGCGAATGCTGGACCGAATGCGTGAACTGATGGGGTCTTCGGGGCGCGGGGCAGGAGCCAATCTCAACCCCACGGCCACCCTGCACGAACCGAACTACTACCCCGAGGTCCCCGTGCTCCGCGGGCTTGCCGCCACATGGGGCGGGCGGGTCTGGGTGCAACGCCGGGGCGAACTGCCCGAGAACGACGGAGGACCCATCGATGTCGTGACGGTTGCGGGCGCGTATGTCGGCACTTTTCGCCCCGGCGCGACCAGGTTCCCTTGACGCATTCGGTCCCGACGGCCTGGCCGCGTTCATCGAGTTCGACGAGAGAGATGTGCCGAGGGTGGTGGTGAGGCGGCTGCCGGCGGAGGTGCGCTGAGTCGCGACGGCCCGTGTCCAGTCCAGCTGCGCATCGCTGGACTCCGGGCGGGGCAGCGCCTACCATGCACGCCAAGAGTCGCGTTACCCAGCCACGGGAGTACCCCCCGGGAGATCCGTCATGTCACGCCACACCACCTCGTTGCCCGCGGTCCGCGCCCTCCTCTGCGCGACCGCCCTTTTCCTCCTCCTCACCCCCCACCTCCTCTCCGCCCAGTCGTACTTCCCCGGACGCCACCCGGACTGGGAGCGCCGCACCCCGGAGCAGCTCGGCCTCGACCCGGCGGCCATCCAGCGCGCCGTCGAGATCGCGATCGCCGGCGAGTCCGAGTCCCCGCCCGACCTCGCCTTCAACCACCTCTCGTCGTTCGGGCGCGAGCCGCTCGGCGACGCGGTGGGGCCCTTCACGGTCCGCGCGCCGCAAACGGGGCTCATCGTCTACCGGGGGTACATCGTTGCCGAGTGGGGCGATCCCGCGAAGGCCGACAACACCTTCAGCGTTTCGAAGAGCTTCCTCTCGACTTCGGTCGGGCTGGCGTACGACCACGGCCTGATCGGCGACGTGCACGACCTGGTGCGCGACTACATGCCGCCGGTCGTGCTGGACGATGGTGACGGCGAGCCCGGGGATGAGAGCGGTCGCCGCCTCAAGCTCCTCTTCGACTCCGAACACAACCGCAAGATCACCTGGAACCACCTGCTGCGGCAGACGAGTGACTGGGAGGGGACGCTTTGGGGCAAGCCCGAGTGGGCCGACCGTCCCGACCGGGATGCGAGCACATGGGGCACGCGGCCGCGCAACGAGCCCGGCACCGCCTACGAGTACAACGACACGCGCGTGAACCTGCTGGCGCTGGCCGCCACGGCGGTGTGGCGCCGCCCGCTGCCCGAAGTCCTGCGCGAGTACGTCATGGACCCGATCGGGGCTTCGACCACCTGGGCCTGGCACGGCTACGAGAACTCCTGGGTCAACTTCGACGGGCGCATGATCCAGTCGCCGAGCGGCGGCGCGCACTGGGGCGGCGGGATGATCCTCAGCGCGTACGACCAGGCCCGATTCGGCCTCTTCACCCTGCACAGGGGCAACTGGAACGGCGAGCAACTCGTGTCGGAGGACTGGTTCGGGATGGCGACGACCGCCGGCGCGGTGAACAGGGGATTCGGCTTCATGAACTTCTCGCTGAGCTCCGCGCGGCCCGGCACCTGGACGCATGTGGGCGCGGGTTCGAACCTGATCTACGTCGACCCCGCGAACGACCTGGTGATCGTGTGCAGGTGGATCCGGGGTGGGGCGTTCAACCAGGTGGTGAATACGGTACTGGAGGCGATGGGGGGGAGCTGAGGCGGGGGCCCGGGATCCGGTTCAGCTGTAGCCGATTCTTCCCATCCTGGCGGAGCGGCAGACGCCCCGATCCCACATCCGGCTATCTCACCTCGGGCGGAAGACGCTTGACCACCACCGTGGGCACGTCGAGCTCATCGTGCTCAACGTAGGCGGCCAGCCCGTCGGGCCCGAAAGCCGCGAACATGATGGCTCCGCTCTGTGCGGGAAAAGTCCCGACGTACCGGCCGTCGGCACTGATGACGTCGATGGGCGACGCGGGAGCCGCGGAGGTGCCGAGATTGAATCCCGCGGGTTTGATCAAGCCGCCGGTCACGTGATCCTCCCACGGGTAGCCGTCCTGCGGAGTGCGCCGCACCCAGACGCCGCCCGTCCAGGTGGCTCTCAGGTCGTCAACGACCGGGATTCTCGCAAAGACCGGATAGTCAGGGTCAAACTCGAAAAAGCTGTCATCAATTTCCAACTCGCGCTGCTCTTGGTATCGGTCCCGCTCCTCCTCCGTCACCGCGCGTGCCTCGCCCGGCCTGGTCAACACCCGGTCGATGGTCCCGTCCGGCAGGGCGAACTTGATCGCATATTCGGTGGAGTCCGAGAACACGAACCCGCCGCCGGGCAGGACATCGAACAGGAGCTTCGGCGCAAAGGCCGGCAAAGGACGGCGCTCGGTCCCCGGGGGAACCCAGGCCCTGACGAGCTCCTCAACGCGGGCGTGGCTCCCGTCGATGCTCAGGCGCTCAAGGACTCTGGGGCCTGGGCGCGACCCGAAACTCAACGAGCGGGTGCCGTCCGCCGCCACGGCGGCGTACGCGCCGAGCGTACTGTAGACATAGCCGAGCAGCGTTCCGCCGGCCTCTCCCCGCTGAAGGGGGAAACTGCTGCTACTGCTGATGCTGGCCCCCCGCCCCAGCAGATTGGGGAGCTCGTTCGGCTCGGCAGATTCGTTGCCGGGCCCCGAAGGAAACCGAACCATCCGGTCGAACTCGCCCCCCGGCCGGAAGACGTGGTACGCCCTGTGACCATGGTCGGGCACAACCATCGTCCCGTCCCGGAGGACGACGGCGGAGTTGGCGGCCCGGAACTCCCCCGGCCCGTCCCCGGCACGGCCGAATGCCCTCACAAGCTCGCCACGGGAGTCCACGACCAGTATCCGCATGTCGCCGCCGCCCGGTCCGACATCGGTGATGTGAAGGTTGCCGAACGCGTCGAACGCCAGGGATGTGATGGAGGTCAGCAGCTCCCACTCCGCACCCCCGCCGCCCACCCGGAACACGTCGCCGAACTCGGCGGCAAGCTCGAGGTCCTCCGAGGGAAGTTCGACGACACGGGCCTGGGAGGCCAGCGGCGACGGGCCGGCCGCGGAGAGCAGCGAAGCGGCAAGCAGGCAAGCGCCGCCGAGTCGCATGGTCGGTTGATGATGGTCTTGCACGAGCTTTCTCGTAAGGGGATTCAATCGCAGATCGGTGACCTGAGCCTCCTCTCCGGTATACGGTCCTCCCACCGTACTTGTGTCACGGCACCCGCAGCGCCACCCCCGTGGCCGTCCGCACGATCTCGGGCTGCACGCGCGGGATTGCGCGGCCGCGGTAGTGCGCGAGGAGGTCCTCGACGGTCGCGAAATCGCAAAGATCTTCCAGAGTGCGGATGGTGGGGAAGATCATGGGGAGGTCGCCGGCGCGGTGGCGGGCCAGCGCCGCACGGGGAGTGAGCCACACGGCGCCGGTCATCTCGCGCTCGTCGTGGACAGCGACCGCACCGGGCGGCACGCGGGCCGCGAAGAAGCGGGTGTCGTAGCGGCGGGGTTCGGCGACCGGGGTCACCCAGTGCGCGATGTACTCGATGGCCGTGCCGTCCAGCCGCGCGCCGAGGCTCTGCAGCACGCGGGCGAGCGGCACGCCCCGGCCCAGCAGAGCCTCGCGGGCCGCCCGCAGGCCGGTCTCCGGTCGCCCCCCGCCCCCCACCACCCCCGCCAGCAACCCCGTCTCCTCGAACGCCTCACGCACCGCGGCCCCGTAGTACGCGATCGCGGGCGGATCCGCGTCCATCCCCAACCCCAGCCGCCCCGCCGCCCCCTCCGGCGTCAGCCCCACCCAGCGCTCGGCCATGGCCGCTTCCCCGTCCGCCGCATCCACCCGCCCACCAGGGAACACCCACGCCCCCGGCACGAAACCGGTCGCGCGGTTGCGGCGCAGCAGCAGCACCTCGGGCCCGCCCTGCGCGTCGGCCTCGTCGGCCCCGCGCGGCGCCCCCGACCCTGCCGTCGCGCCTGCGCCCCGCTCACCCTCGCGCACCACCACCACCGTCGCGCTCGCCCTCGGCACCGCCGGCACCTTCGGCACCTCGAGCACCGTGTCCACGAACCCTTCCGGCAGCCGCTCCGCGGGAATCTCGTAATCCGGGGGTGGCTCGCCGCTCTGGGACGCGCTCCGGGCCTCGCTCCCGCCCCGACCCCGCCCCGCCGGCTCTCCCGCGTCCCCCTCCCCCTCAGTTCCCGGCCGCATGCCCGTCCTTCCTGGGCTCGGACGCGGCCGCCCACCCCTTCGCCAACCGCAGAATCACCTGCGCGCCGCCAAAGTCCGTGCGACGCCAGTCGGCAATCTCGTGTCCGCGCGCCTCCAGATCCGCCGCCACCTCGTCGCTCACGCGCTCGATCGCCACGCGCAGCCCCGACAGGTGCCGGAACCGCGCCGCATCGACCGCCTCCTGCGGGTCCATCCCGAAGATGAGCATGTTGAGGAGGAGCTGCGTGTGTCCCTGCGGCTGCATCGAGCCGCCCATGACGCCGAAGGCCATGACGGGCTCGCCGTCCTGCGTGACGAAACCCGGGATGATCGTGTGGAAGGGGCGCTTGCGCGGGGCGACCTGGTTGGGGTGGCCGTCCTCGAGCGTGAAGCCCGCGCCCCGGTTCTGCAGCGCGAAGCCGAGGCCCGGGATCACCACCCCGGAGCCGAACGACGAGTACACCGAGTTGATGAACGAGACCATGTTGCCGTCGGCGTCGGCGACGCTCAGGTAGATCGTCTCGGAATCGGTGACCGCGCGTCCCGGGCCCACCCGGTCCGCCGCGACGTCCGGGTCGATCAGGGCGCGCCGCGCGTCCACGTAGCCGGGGCTCAGGAGCGCGTTCGGGTCGATCTCCATCGTCTCGGGGTCCGACACGTACCGGTTCAGATCCGCGAACGCGAGCTTCTTCGCCTCGATGAGATGGTGGAGGTAGTCGGCGGAGTTGTGCCCCATGCCCGCCAGGTCGAAGGGCTCGAGGATCTCAAGCATCTCGAGCGCCGCGATACCCTGGCCGGCCGGCGGCAGCTCCCAGACCGTGTAGCCCCGGAAGTCCGTGCTCAGCGGCTCGACCCAGCGGATCCTGTGTGCGGCCAGGTCCTCGAGCGTGAGGAACCCGCCCAGCGCCGCGAGCCCGTCGACCAGCTCGCGTCCCAGCGACCCGCCGTAGAGCACGTCGGGCCCCTCGTCCGCGATCCGCTGGAAGGTGCGCGCCAGGTCCGGGTTGACCATCCACTCCCCCGCCCGGGGCGCCCTCTCGCCATCGACCAGGTAGGTCGCGCGGGCGCCCTCGTCCCCGGCCAGCCTCTCCGCGGCGCCGCCCCACTGCCGCGCGATCACCGGCGTCACCGGGAAGCCGTCGCGCGCAATCCGGATCGCCGGCGCCAGCACCTCGGCCAGGGTCAGCTTCCCGAACCGCTCGACCAGCGCGCTCCACCCCGACACCGCGCCGGGCACGGTCACCGCCTCCGGCCCGCTCCCCGGCATCCGCTCGTGCCCGCGGGCCCGCAACGCCTCCACCGTCATCCCGCTCCCGCTCCTCCCGCTCGCGTCGATTCCGAAGAGGTCGCCGGTCTCGGCCCACCACACGATCGAGAACGCGTCGCCCCCCATCCCGGTCATGTGCGGTTCCACCACGTTGAGGACCGCGGCCGCGGCAACGGCGCCGTCGATCGCGTTGCCGCCCTGCTGCATGATCTCGAGCGCGGCGGCGGTCGCGAGCGGCTGGCTGGTCGCGGCGGCCGCGCGCGGTGCGTACACGGTTGAGCGGCGGCCCATGTCCTGCTCCTGTGACAGGGTGCTCACTGGAAGGGACGCCACGGCGGCGAGGGCGAGGAGGAGACGGGGGGCAGGCATCGCATGTGTCCTTGTTCCCGGGTTCGACGGGTCGGGGTGGTTCTCCAATCCATAACCCAAGTTAGCGGTTCCTGCCATTATGGCCGACTCCATCCGGGGAAGCTGCCAAAACGGCCGAATCCGCTGGTGCAACCTGCCAAAATGGCCGAACCGGGCGAGCCTGTCCTACTGGCAAGGATCGTGCATGTATCGCATCTTCACCCTTATTCCGGTGTCGGTCGCGGACAACCCGCCGGTCCGCAGAAGGTACCGGACAAGTACGACGAGCAGTGGATGAGCGGATGACGAGGCGAGGAACATAATGAGCCGACGATTCTCACTCCCGGTGCTCCCGCTGAGGGAGACGGTGGTCTACCCCGGCGTGGCCGTGCCGATTTCGGCGGGCCGGCCGGGCACGGTGGAGGCTGTCCAGGAGGCCATGGACGGCGACCGGCTTCTCTTTGCGGTGGCCCAGCACGAGAACCAGGATGAGCCCGATCCGCAGATCCTGTACGCGGTGGGCACCGTCGTCAGAATCATACAGACCCATCGGGCGCGTGGCGGCATCCAGCTGCTGGTGCAGGGCGAGTCGCGGGCGCGCGCGGTCCAGTATTCCCGCTACGGCGACGCGATGCTCCGCGCGACGCTGGTGGGCCTCGAGCGATTCTGTCCCGTCGACAAGCGGGACCCCGAGTTCAAGGCGCTGGACTCGGAACTCCGTGAGCGCGCCGCGGAGCTGGGAACGCGCCGTGGCCAGTCCGCGGAGGCACTGAACCAGGTCATCCAGGGTGTGGACGAACCGGGTGCGTTCGCGGACCTGGTCGTCTTCTACCTCGAACTTCCCACCGCGGAAAAGCAGCGGCTGCTCGAAATGCTCGACGACGAGGAGCGCATGAAGGCGGCGCTCGTGGCGGTGGAGCGGGAGCTGGTGCGGATCGACGCCCAGGAGGACATCCAGGCCAAGGTCCAGGAGGAGCTGGGGGAACGCCAGCGCGAAATGCTGCTGCGCGAGCAGATGAAGCAGATCCGCAAGGAGCTCGGTGAAGAGGGAGACCGGGAGGACGCCGATGAACTGCGGGAGCGCATCGAGGCCCTGCCGCTGACGGAGACGGCCCGGAAGGAAGTGGACCGCGAACTCCGCCGGCTGGACCGGACAGCGCCGCAATCGGCCGAGTACCAGGTCATCCGCACATACCTGGAGTGGATCACGGAGTTGCCCTGGGGCGAGCGCACCGACGACAAGATCGACCTCCGGCGCGCCGACGAGATCCTGGAAGAGGATCACTACGGGCTGGAGGACGTGAAGGACCGGGTCCTCGAGTTCCTCGCCGTCCGCAAGCTGCAGCAGGAGCGCTTCGAGGAGGAAGAGGAGGAGGGCGCGGCCGCTGAAACGGGTGCGGCTGAAACGGCATCCGGCGACGACGGGGCCGAAACGCCCCCGACCGGTGAAGAGCCCGCGGCCGACGTGCCATCCGCCGCCGACACCGGCGAGGCCGAGGCCGAGGAGGATCCGCTGGCCCACCTCGACGAGATCGGCGGCAAGGGTCCCATCCTTCTCTTCGCCGGCCCGCCCGGGGTCGGCAAGACGAGCATCGCGCGGTCGATCGCGCGGTCGGTGGGACGCAAATACGTCCGGATTTCGCTCGGCGGCGCGCGCGACGAGGCCGACATCCGGGGTCATCGCCGGACCTACGTGGGGGCGATGCCCGGCCGGATCATCCAGGGCATGAAGGAGGCGGGGAGCAAGAACCCGGTCTTCCTTCTGGACGAGGTGGACAAGCTCGGCGTGTCCTTCCAGGGCGACCCGAGCGCGGCGCTCCTCGAAGTCCTCGATCCGGCGCAGAACTCCACCTTCATCGACCACTACCTGGGCGTGCCCTTCGACCTCTCCGAGGTGCTGTTCATCGCGACCGCGAACTATGAGGACCGGATCCCCGCACCGCTTCTCGACCGGATGGAGACGGTCGAGTTCCGCGGTTACACCGAGAGCGAGAAGCTGGAGATCGCGCGGCGCTACCTGCTGCCGCGCCAGATGCGCCAGTCCGGGCTGCGCGAGGATGAGCTGGAGATCGGCGACGACGCGATCCTGAGCGTAATCCAGAACTACACGCACGAGGCGGGGGTTCGGCAGCTGGAGCGGGAACTGGGCAAGCTGAGCCGCAAGGTGGCGCGCAAGATCGCCGCGGGCGAGAGCGACGGGATGGAGATCACGCGCGACTCCGGCAAGGAGCTTCTGGGCCGGCCGCGCGTGCACCCCGAGCGCCGCGCGACGGAGGACACGGTCGGCGTGGCGACGGGAATGTTCTATACGCCGATGGGGGGCGACATCATGTTCGTCGAGGCGAGCGTCATGCCGGGCGAGGGCGGGCTCGTGCTCACCGGGCAGCTCGGCGACGTCATGAAGGAGTCGGCGCGGGCGGCGCTCTCATACGCGAAGAGCCACTGCGAACCGCTGGGGATCGACGAGAAGGCGCTGGACAATCGCGAAATCCACATCCACGTCCCGGCCGGCGCGGTGCCCAAGGACGGGCCGTCGGCCGGAATCACGATGGCGACGGCGCTGATCTCGGCCGTGTCGGGGCGCAGGGTGCGCGCCGATGTGTCGATGACCGGCGAGCTGACCCTGACCGGGCGGGTGCTGCCGATCGGCGGCGTGAAGGAGAAGGTGCTGGGCGCGGTGCGCGCGGGGATCACCGAGATCATCCTGCCGCAGGAGAACGAGGCGCACCTGGACGACCTGCCCGACGCCGTACGCAACACCCTGACGGTCCATCTCGTGGAGGACCTGCACCGGGTGGTGGAGCTGGCGATCCGCAGTCCGAAGCGGTCGGGAGGAACGGCGGTGGCGACGGTGCGGACGGAGGAGGTTGCGCCGATCCAGGCGTAGGGGCCGCAGATTGGTCCGGCAGGCTACGAGACCACGATTCTCCCGGGAGGTCCGTCACGCATTTCGCCGACCTGGTGTGCTTGCTCCCCCCTGGCCACCAGTTCAGTCAGCAGAGTCGGCGTCCTGTCGCGCGGGCAGGAAATCAGGAGCCCCCCGGAGGTCTGCGCGTCGGCGAGGAGCGTTCGGCCGGTTTCGTCCACGTCCGCTTCGTAGCTTACGGCGTCGGCGCAGTCCTCCCGGTTGCGGCGGGTGCCACCCGGGACGTGGCCCGCTTCGGCGAGAGCGCGGACGCCGGGGAGCAGGGGGACGCTGGCTGCGCATATGTGGGCCGAGACCCGCGAAGCGCGCGCCATGTTGCCGAGGTGTCCGGTCAGGCCGTACCCGGTGACATCGGTGGCCGCGCGGGCGCCGGCCGCGAGCGCGGCTTCGGCGGCGCCACGGTTCAGGCGGGCCATGGTGGCGACGGCGTCGGCGAGAACCTCGTCGGGGCACGTCCCCGCCTTCACCGCGGTCGCCACGATTCCGCTCCCCAGCGGCTTGGTCAGGACGAGATCGTCGCCCGCACGGGCCCGGTCGATGGAGAGCATTTTCCCGGGGTCGACCTCGCCGACCGCGACCATCCCGTACTTGGGCTCGGCGTCATCGATGGAGTGGCCGCCGACGACGGGAACCCCCGCTTCCCGCGCCTTGTCGGCACCGCCCCGGACGATCTCCTCGGCCAGTCCTTCGGGCAGGAGGTTTCGCGGGAAGGACAGCAGGTTGAGGGCGAAGAGCGGGCGCCCCCCCATGGCGTACACGTCGGATAGCGCGTTGGCCGCGGCGATCCGCCCGAAGTCGTAGGGGTCGTCGACGATCGGGGTGAAGAAGTCGAGCGTGACGACCAGCGCCCTTCCGTCGGCGAGACGATACACTGCGGCGTCGTCCCCGGCGTCGACCAGCACACGGGGATCATCGGACGGCGGAAGGTGGCGCAGCACCTGCGCCAGCTCGGCCTGGCCGAGCTTGCACCCTCAGCCGGCGCCGTGCGAGAGCTTCGCCAGCCGGATTCGGGGCCGCTGGTCGCGGTTGTCGTTCGTCATGGGGGAAAGCTAACCCGCGTGCCCGCCGGGCGTCAGGGCTTATATTGTGGGCAGGATCAACCGCAAACCATTGCCGTCCCGGCGGCGAGACAAGGAGGTTCATGAGCGCGCCCGCGTGGTCGTCGCGGAAGGAATTCGCCCGCGAGGTGGAGCGTCCCGAGGAGGAGCTCGACCTCGCGAGGGCGGCGCTGCTTGTGGCCAGGGAGGAGTACCCGCAGCTCCCGGTCGACCGGTACCTCATGCGGCTGGACGTTCTCGCCGAGGAGACGCGCGATCGGCTCGGTTCCGAATCCGCGCCGGCGGTGGTGCTCGCCGAAGCGATTCGCCACCTCTTCGTGGTCCGAAAGCTGCGCGGGAACCGCGACCACTATCACGACCCGCGCAACTCCTTCCTGAACGACGTGCTCGACCGTGGGCTCGGCATCCCGCTCACCCTCGCGGTGGTGCTCCTTGAGGTGGGTTGGCGGCTGGATCTCCCCATGGAAGGGGTCAACTTCCCCGGCCATTTCCTGGTGCGCTACTCGCGCCAGGCGGTGGAGTTCCTGATCGATCCCTTCCACGGTGGCAAGATCCGGCTGCGCGAGGAGGCCCAGAAGATCCTCGACCGGCAACACGGCGGGATCGTGCGGCTTGACGAACACCACCTCAACACGGCCAGCAAGCGCGACATGATCGTGCGGCTGCTTCTGAACCTGAAGGGGATCTACCAGCGCTCCGGAGACCACGAGCGCGCCCTGTCCGTGGTCGAGCGCATCCTGATCGTACGGCCGACGGCGCCGTCGCAGATCCGGGACCGCGGCTACCTGCTCGCCAGGCTGGGACGGCCCGACGAGGCGGTCACGCAGCTGGAGACCTACCTGACCTTCGCGCCGGGCGCGCGTGATGTGGACCGCGTGGAGGCGTTGGTCAGGGAGCTGAAGACGGACGGCAAGCCCAGCGGCGCGCAGTGACTTCGGGGGGGACGCCGGAGCCCCGGCGCCACTATGGGGACCCTGCGGCAGAGTACCGGGCGGCGGTCGAGGGGTGCGGGGTGGTCCGGCGCGACGACCGGCGGCTGCTCAGGGTGCACGGACGCGCGCCGGCCCGGATGCTCAACGGGATCTTGACGAACCGGATCCCCGGGCCGCCGGCCGGTACGCCGCCGGGCGCGCTGCGCGGCGACGCGGTGTATGGCACGATCCTGACCGCCAAGGGCCGGATGGTGACCGACGTGGTGACGCTCTGGTTGGGGGCTGGCGGGGAGGAGGGGCTGGGGCTGAATGTCGCCACGCATGGGCACGACGCCGTGATGAGGCACTTTGCCCGCTTCCTCCCACCACGGATGGCACGGGTTGAGGACCTGGGCGACCGTGTGGGGCTGCTCACCGTTTTGGGTCCCGGGGCGGAGGGGGTTGTGCGGGAGGTGCTCGGGTTGGAGCCGGGTGAGGGATTCGCGCTGGTCGGGGGCGGCCCGGCGGCCGGCGGCGGCGCGCGGCGGGACGGTTCGGCGGTCGTGTTCGGCGTCGAGCAGGTGCGGTCCTGGGATCTCTGGCTCCGAGCGGACAGGATCGAGGATACCTGGCGGCGGCTTGCGGACGCCGGCGCGGCGCCGGTGGGCCTGGGCGTGTGGCACACGCTGCGGGTCGAGGCGGGGTTTCCCGAGTACGGCGTCGACATGGACGACACCACGATTCCGGTGGAAGCGGGACTCATGGACCGCGCCTTCGATCACGGCAAGGGATGCTACACGGGGCAGGAGGTGATCGTGCGGATTCGGCATCGCGGGCGCGTCAACTGGCACCTGCGGGCGATGCGGTTCGGCGACGCGGCAGTGCGCCCGGGGGAGAAGCTCTTCGAGGCCGGGGGCGAAAAGATGCGCGGGCGGGTCACTTCGGTTGCCCAGTCGCCGCGTTTCGGCCAGGCGATCGGACTGGGGTACGTGCGCCGCGAGGTGGTGCCTCCGGCGACGCTGCGACTGGGGAGCGGCGCGGGTGCGGAGGTCCGCGTCGAGCTGGCGCGGGCATGATCGAGGTCTTCCATCCGCTGCTCGCCCACCGCTTCGGCGGGGTGATCGTCGCGGTTTTCATCGGGTTGGCGGGGGTGTTTCTCCTGAAGTGGGCGCAGAGGTCGAAATCGCCGCACCGCGGTCTCGGGAAGCTGTTCGCGTGGATCGTCTGCGGCGCCGGGGGCCTGCTGGTGGTCGGCGCGCTGGTACCGGTCGTGACGCTGGCATACCTGCGGTCGCAACACCCCCCGCCCGGCGAGCTGATCGACGTCGGCGGCTACCGGATGCACATCCTGGCCGAGGGAGAGGGCGGACCTGGGCCCACGGTGGTCTGGATCCCCGGGGCGCACGAACAGGGGCTGGCGCTGCACCACCTGCACGTGGCCATTCGCGGTGAGGTGCGCTCGATCCTCTTCGACCGCCCGGGTACCGGCTGGAGCGATCCCGGCGGCTTCCCCCGGCGCACGGCGACGGAGGCGCGCGAGCTCGCGAGGCTGCTTGAGCGGAGCGGTGAGCAGGGGCCCTTCATCCTGGTGGGCCATTCGTACGGCGGGTTGTTGGCGGCGAACTTCGCGCGGCGCCATCCGGAGCAAACTGCGGCGGTGGTGTTGCTGGATGCGTCACCTCCCGACGCCTTCGTCTACGCGCCGGTGTACGGGTCGGGCGCGCTGGAGGAGCTTGCCCGCGCCGCGGACCGTGAGGGTCTGGCGAAGGTGTTCGGTGTTTGGGGACTGCGGGGCGGTGCGATGGCTGAACCGGACAGCGAGCTGGAGGAACTGCTGCGAAGGCGGGACGGTCTGCTGGCCGATGTCGGCGAGGCGATGGCGGCAAACCGGCGGCGCGCGGCGACGTCCTTTGCAATGGCGTCGATCTTTCGCGAATTCGGCGCGGGGGAGGTGACGGAGACCGCCCCCGGCCTGGTCGTCTACGACGGCGAACTCGTCGACCTGCCGGTGTACGTGGTTATCCCGGATGGGGGCGCGGCGCGGGTCGTCGAGCCGCTCGGGCTGGGCGAGGCGGCGGCGGCGCGCGCGGTGAACTTCCTGGAGCGGGCGCGGGTGCGTTACCTGGACGTCTCGAGCGATGCGCGGCTGATTCACACGCCCCCGGGGACGGGGCACAACTTCCCGTATGAGGCGCCGGAGTTCGTGGTGGAACTGGTGCTTGGCGTGGTGGCGGAGGTGGTTGACGGTCCCATATGATGGGTGGTGTACGAACTTCTGGACGAGGAGCTGGTCATTCTCGTGATTCGGATCGCCCATCGGCAGGAGGCATATCGGCACCGGTGACGGTCACGCGCCGCCGCCGGACCGCCGCCGGTAGTGCAGCATCCGGGCCGCGTGGCCGAAGCCGAAGAAGTACTTTCGGAGCCCCTCGGCTGAATCGGGCGCCACGTCGGGATCGAAGAAGAGGCGGCAGAACTCCTCGCGGGCGCGCAGGATCTCCTGGCAGCGGTGGCCTCGCCAGCGGGGGTCTGCCGCGGTGAGATCGAAGAGTTCGAGTGCTCGCTCGAACGCGCCTTCGAAGCGGTTTGTTCGCCCCGCCGAATGGGCCCGGATGGCGCGCTCCACCTCGCTCCCCACGTTTCCGAGCTGCTCCACGAGTTCGAGGCGGTTCCACGCGCCGGCAGCGGCATGTTTGTGCAGGGTGCGTTTCATGGCGTCGAGGCTACTCGGCCCGAATCAGTGACGCGACCACGCCGCGGATGCGGGCGCGCATATGCGGATCATCGACCCCCCGGGAGCGATTTCCTTCACGGGGGCGAATGTTGATCATCGAATCGAACTCGATCCAGTCCCGCCCGTCTTCATCCGGATAGAGGTTGATTCCCCACAGATCCTCCTGCCGGGAACCATCCGCGAGCAGGAGCGCCTCGTCGTCCGCGTGCAGTTCGCCCCCGACCGCGATGATCTCCCGCGACACGTCCACGACGGCCTTGATCCAGTCGCCGAACTGGTCCTCGGCCCAGCGCGCGAGATCCTCGCGGGTTATGGGCGCTGACACCATGCGTCCCGTCGTCAAGTCGTTCTCCCGGTTTCTGGCAAGGGGGCTCATGATAACTTCAAGTCACCGATCCTGCCCACCGAACCGGCGCACGAATTCATGGACACGATGACCAAGAGCACTCCCGCCTCGACACAATCCATCGCCCAGTCCGCCGTCTTGTCCACGGCAATGGCGCTGATCCCGCTCCTCGCGGCCGCCCCCGCAGCCGCCCAGTCGCGTTTCGAGCCCATGGACGTCTTCCAGCTCGAGTACGCGGCGGACCCGCGGATCACCTTCGTCGGCGACCGCATCGTCTACGTCCGGACCTCGATGGACATCATGACGGACCGCAAGCGCTCGGAGCTGTGGGTCGTGAACCTGGACGGGACCGGACACCGGCGGCTGGCGGCGGGCAGCTCTCCGCGGTGGACGCGGGACGGGACGCGGCTCGCGTACATCGCCGACGGGCAGATCCAGGTGCGCTGGATGGACACCGGCGAGACTTCGACGCTGACCCAGCTGACCGAGTCGCCGAGCGGGATCCGCTGGTCGCCGGACGAGCGCCACATCGCCTTCAACATGCTGGTTCCGCATGCGCCACCGAGCCTGGCCGCGCCGCCCAGGCCGCCGGCGGGGGCCGAATGGGCCGACCCGCCGATCATGGAGGACCGCTTCAAGAGCACCCAGGACGGGGTCGGGTACCTGGACTTCGGCTACAGCCACATCTTCGTGGTTTCTGCCGACGGGGGGACGCCGGTGCAGGTCACTTCGGGGGACTTCAACCACTCCTCGGCGGCGGCGTGGACCCCCGACGGCCGGCACCTAGTCTTCTCGTCCAACCGCAATCCGGACTGGGAGCGGGACTTCCGGAACTCGGAGCTGTACATCGCCGTGGTGCCCGGTGCCGGAGGAGAACCGGGTGGCGGCGGAGCACCGGGAGCTGGCGGCGGCCCGGCGGGCGAGATCCGCGCCCTCACCGACCGGCCCGGCCCCGACCACAGCCCCGCCGTCTCGCCGGACGGGAGCCGGATCGCCTTCGTCGGCTACGAGGACCGCACCCGTACCTACCAGGTCAGCCAACTGCAGGTCATGAACCTGGACGGCAGCGGCCACCGCGTCCTCACGGCCGATCTCGACCGCAGCGTGTCCAGCCCCGTGTGGGCGGAGGACGGGAGCGGGATCTACTTCCAGTACGACGACGAAGGCAACACGAAGGTCGGATTCGTCACGCTGGACGGCGAGACCCGCATCGAGGCCGAGGACGTCGGCGGCACCTCCTACGGACGGCCCTACGGCGGCGGTTCGTTCTCGGTCTCGCGGGACGGCATCGTCGCGTTCAACCGGACGCGTCCCGACATGCCCGGTGAGGTGGCTTTCGGGTCCAACGGGTCCGCACGCACGGTCACGTCGCTCAACGCGGACCTGCTGGCCACGAAGACCCTCGGCGAGGTGGAGGAGATCTGGTGGGAATCGTCCTTCGACGGGCGCCCGATCCAGGGCTGGGTCGTCAAGCCGCCGGATTTCGACCCGCGCCGCCGCTATCCGCTCGTCCTGGAGATCCACGGCGGGCCGATCTCGAACTACGGCGACCGCTTCTCGGCCGAGGTTCAGCTTCTGGCGTCAGCCGGCTACGTGGTGCTCTACGCAAACCCGAGGGGGAGCACCAGCTACGGCGAGGAGTTCGGCGACCTCCTCTACCGCAACTACCCCGGCGAGGACTACGACGACCTGATGTCCGGGGTCGACGCGGTGATCGCGCGGGGGTACGTCGACGAGAACAACCTCTTCGTCACGGGCGGCAGCGCGGGCGGGATCATGACCGCGTGGATCGTCGGCAAGACGGACCGCTTCCGGGCCGCGGCCGCGCAGAAGCCCGTCGTTAACTGGATCAGCAAGACGCTCACCGCCGACAACTGGTACGGCTACTATATCAGCCGCTACGAGGGGTTGCCGTGGGAGAATCCGGACCCCTACTGGGAGTTCTCGCCGATCTCGCTGGCCGGAAACGTCAACACGCCCACCATGATCATCACCGGCGAGGAGGACCTGCGCACCCCGCTGTCGGAGTCGTACCAGCTGTACCACGCGCTGAAGTTCCGCGGGATCGACACGGCCGTGATCCGGCTGCCCGGCGCCTCGCACGACATGAGCCGGCGGCCCAGTCAGCTGATGGCGAAGATCGCGAATATCGTAGCGTGGTTTGAGCGGTACCGGGTGGGGCGGGCGAGTTGAGGGGCGCGGGCGACGGCCGCAGAGGTCATTGGAGGAGCAACGTGTGGTCCCGGCGGCACCCAGTCACCCGGTCACCCTCCCACACCTCCCCCCGGTCTCCCATATTTGTGTGTTGGACTGGTCGTTTGTCCCTGGAGCCGGAGGATCATGGTGGTGCGCCCAATAGAAGTCGCAGCCTTGGCAGGATTCCGAATCCGCGTTCGATACTCGGACGATACTGTCGGGGAGGTGGATCTGTCGCACCTCGCTGGCCGTGGCGTGTTTCGGGCCTGGAATGATCGTCGATGCTTCGAGGAAGTCCACTTGGGACCAGCCGGAGCCGTAGCCTGGGGTGACGAAATCGAACTCTGTCCGGACGCGCTATATATGCAGCTTACAGGCAAGTCGCTTGAGGAAATGATCCCTCGCGCTCGGGCGGTCGCTACGCGTGCCTGAATTGTGCCGCTTCTACGGAATCGTGATTCGGATGTATTTCAATGACCACGGTCCACCGCACTTCCACGCACTGTACGGCGGGCACGAGGCCTTGGTGGAGATCGACAGTCTCGCCGTGATGCAAGGACAATTGCCCCCCCGTGCCCACGGCCTTGTCGTCGAATGGGCTTCCTTGCACCAAGCGGAGTTGCAAGAGGCATGGCAGCGCGCACGCAGGTTGGAGGCGCCGGGGAAGATCGCGCCCTTGGAGTAAGTGCAGCCTGCGTCGTGCGCCCGGTCTCCCTCAGCGGCTCCCGTCACTGAAGCGCAGTCGCCCCACCCGAACTCGCCGGTCCCCGTCAGGAGTATCGACCAGGTCGAAGGCTCGGTCCCCGTCGCCGAGCGGGCGCACAATGGTGTCCAGCCGGTCCGTGCCGACGAGGGTGAGGCCGTCCGGGTCGAGGCGCAGCGAGTAGATGAAGGTGTCGCCCAGCCGTTCAAAGCTGGGTTCTTCGCCCGTTGCATCCAGTCTTTCCAGTTCCTCAATCACGTCGCTGACGCTCATGGCTGTTCCGAATGCGAACACCCAGACGCCCAGGCCGTCCGGGGCGGGGTGGAGGTCGCTGACGAAGGCCGACACGCCGCCTCTACCCATGCGGTTCCATTCATCCATCCCGGGCAGTTCCAGTTCAAGGCTGCCGAGGAGGGCCAGATCCTGATCGAAGACTTCCACCGTCCCGTCCGTCGACGCGGTCCAGATCGTGTTGTCTGCGCCTCGGATCATGTCCACGACGGTATGCCACGAGGATTCCCGGTCGACCTGCATTGAACGGATCGAGTCTCCAGCCTGATCAAGGAACAGGATACGCGGATCGAGTCGCACAGTGCCCGGCTCCGACCCTGCGTCGACCCGGACGGCGCTGACCAGCCAGGCGTCGTTCACCCGATCCCAAAACACCGAGTTCACCCGCCCGCCAACCTGGACCGTCCTCGTGAGGCTGAGGTCGTTCGAATAAAGGTGCACACTGGGGCCGTTCGGCTCGAACAGGCCGATTCCTCCGGCCCCCATGGCGAACCTCGGCTCCCCGCGGAGTTCCCCGGGGCCATCTCCCTCGCGGGTCAGCTCGCGCTGGTAGCGCCCTTCCGAGTCGTAGAGGATCACCACGCCGCCAAGGGCGTCGGAACTGACGAGGTATCCCCGATCTCCCATGTCGAGAGCCTCCGCGAAGAACCCTACGCCGGCGGGGTCCTCCCTCGCACCCAACGTGTCCGTCGGGACGAATTCCACGGTGCACCCGGCACACAGTTGGGTTGCGGCGGTTGCCGTCAAGACCAGGCTCATACGGGTTTCTCCTCGGGTGTGCGCAACACGGGATCGCCTGGACCTGATACACCATTCCGGAGCTTGCGGTCCAAGGCATGAAGTTCATCTTAAGTTTATCTTTATTGAATCGATGATGCTCCCAACTGCGCTGCCGAGAGCCCAGGGACGCCAAGCAACCATGTCGACCACAATCAACGTCAAGACACTCCGGTACGAGATGCGCCGGATCGTCGAGCGGGTGAAGAGGGGAGAACACTTCACCGTGCTCTATCGCAGCCGCCCGGCGTTTCGGATCGTGCCGGTGCATGGAGGGGCGGCTCTCGGTCGTCCCGAAGACGATTCGCTCTATGGCGCCGGGGCGGTGGGCCAGTCGTCGGATGGGCTGACATCCGTGGATCACGACCGCTCTCTCTATGGCCGATTTGTCGAGTAGGCCATCGCTCTTCGTCGACACGGCGGGCTGGATGGCCATGGCGGACGGCGCAGATCCGCTGCATGATGCGAGCCGCCGGGAGCGCGACTCCTGCTTGCGAGACGGCGGGATCCTGGTCACGACCGACTACGTGATCAACGAGACTCTGACGCTCGTGCGCTTCAGACTCGGCCTGCGGGCGGCTGCGGACTGGTGGGCGCAGATCGACGCGACTTCGCGGATTCGGTGGGAGCGCGTCGATGCGTCGCGGGCTGCGAAGGCGCGGGAGTGGTTCTTCGAGTGGACGGACAAGGGCTTTGCGTTTACAGATTGCACGAGCTTCGTCGTCATGAGGGAGCTTGGACTGCCGAGGGCGTTGACGACGGATCGTCGCTTCTCGCAGGCCGGATTCGACGTGGTGCCCCGACGTGGGGATTGTTCAATCGGAGAGGAACTGAGATGAAAAGCTCGCGCCGGGGCATGGCTGCCGCCGCATCCCTTGCCATGCTTGCCTTCCCACCCACGCTCGCCGATGCCCAGGAAGCCCCCGCGCAGCGCGACTCGCTCGCTACCGAATCGCTCCCCCTGGAGCCCACGCGCGAGATCCGCTTCACCACGAATGAGGGGTCGTGGATGTCGATCGACATCAGTCCCGACGGCACGACCCTCGTCTTCGACCTGCTCGGCGACCTCTACACGCTGCCGGCCGGGGGCGGCACGGCGACGCCGCTCATGACGGGGCCCGCCTTCGAGAGCCAGCCGCGCTTCAGCCCGGACGGGTCGGAGATCGTCTTCGTGTCGGATCGGAGCGGGGGACAGAACCTTTGGCTGATCGCCGCCGACAGGTCGGACACGACGCAGATCACGCGCGGCAACGGCAACCTGTACACGTCGCCGGACTGGTCGCCGGACGGGGACTACCTGGTCGCGTCCCGGACCTTCAGCCCGCTCGGTGGCGCGGCGAAGCCGTGGCTGTTTCACCGGGAGGGGGGCAGCGGGGTGGCGCTGATCGGCGAACCCGCGAACCTGAAGGCGATCGGTGCGGCCTTCGACCCGACGGGCAGGTACATCTACCTGGCGCAAGGGACCGGGGACTGGACCTACGACGCGGCGTTCCCGAAGTACCAGCTCAGCCGGTACGATCGCGAGACGGGGCGGCGGGCGACCGTGACGGGACGGTATGGGTCGGGATTCAGGCCGGCGGTGTCGCCGGATGGGTCGACGCTGGTTTACGGGACTCGGCACGAGGACGCGACCGGTCTGCGGGCGCGTGACCTGGCCAGCGGCAACGAGCGCTGGCTGGTCTACCCGGTGCAGCGCGACGACATGGAGAGCCGGGCGACGCTGGACCTGCTGCCCGGGTACGCGTTCACGCCGGATGGCGCGGCGCTGGTCGCTTCGTATGGCGGGCGGCTGTGGCGGGTGCCGATGGATGGGGGCGACCCGGTCGAGATCGCCTTCGAGGCGGAGGTCGTGGTGCATGCGGGGCCGCGGCTCGACTTCGACTACCCGGTCGAGGATACGCCGACGTTCCGGGTGCGGCAGATCCGGGATTTGGTGATGTCGCCGGACGGGGGGGAGATCGCGTTCACGGCGCTGGGGCGGTTGTACGTGATGGGGGTGGAGGGGGGCGAGCCGGTGCGGATCGGCGCGGGGATCGAGGCCGCGCTGTTCCAGCCGGCGTGGTCGCCGGATGGGCAGGAACTGGCGGTGGTGAGCTGGCAGGAACCGGACGGTGGGCAGCTGTGGGTGGTGTCGCGCGAAAGTGGTGCTGCGAGACGGGTGTCGGGGGCGCCGCGCTACATGCAGTCGCCGGCGTGGTCGCCGGGGGGCGACAGGATTGTCGTGTTGCAGGGGCCGGTGCGGGGGCGGCTGGGGGGTGGGGGCGGGGGTGGGCGGACCGACATCGTCTGGTACGAGGCCGGGGGCGGCGGTGAACCGACGGTGGTCGCGGAAGCGCTGGGGCGGTCGCGCCCGCACTTCCGGGCTGAAGAGCCGGACCGCATCTACCTGCACGCGGGCGGGCGCGGGCTCGTTTCGGTGCGCTGGGACGGTACCGAGGAGAAGGAACACCTGCAGGTGACCGGCTTTTCGGCCAACCGGGGCGGTGGCCCTGCCAATGCGTCCTCGATGACGATGGCGCCGGTGGGCGACCGGGCCCTGGCCAAGGTGGGCAACGACCTGTACGTGGTGACGGTGCCGCAGGTGGGCGCGGAGGCGCCGACGATCTCGGTGCGCAGTCCCTCCGGCGCGGCGGTCCCAGTCACCCGCGTTACCGAATTCGGCGGCGAATTTCCCTCCTGGAGCAGTGACGGCAACACCGTCCTCTGGGCGCTTGGCAACGCGTACTTCCGCTACGACCTGGAGGCGGCCCGCGCCTTTGCCGATAGCGTCGAGGCGGCGGAAGCGGAAGCGGCGGCCGGCGACGACCTTGGCGACCCCGATGAGCCGTCCGAAGCCGAGGGCTCGGGCGACGCCGACGACCCCCGCTACCACCCCACCGAGGTCCGGGTCGATCTCCGCGCACTCCGCGATCTCCCCACGGGAACGCTCCTCCTCAGCGGCGCCCGCGTCATCACCATGCGCGGCGACGAGATCCTCGCCCGGGGAGACATCCTCATCGACGGCCACCGCATAGCCGCGGTGGGCCCGTCCGGCTCCCTTGACGTACCGGACGGCACCGTCACCCGCGACGTCAGCGGCATGACCATCACGCCCGGCTTCGTCGACACGCACGCACACCTTCGTCCGCCTTCCGGCATCCACACCACGCAGCCGTGGGCCTACCTCGCGAACCTGGCCTTCGGCGTCACCACCACGCGCGACCCCCAGACCGGCGTGTCGGACGTGCTCACCTACGCCGACCGGGTGCGCTCCGGCGACATCCTCGGCCCGCGCATCTACTCCACCGGCCCCGGCGTCTTCGGCGACTACCAGGCCCTCGAAGGCATCCGGGACCTCGACCACGCCCGGGACATCCTCCGCCGCTACTCCGACTACTACGACACCAAGACCTTCAAGATGTACCTGGCCGGCAACCGCCAGCAGCGCCAGTGGCTCATCATGGCGGCCCGCGAGCTGGAGCTGATGCCGACCACCGAAGCCGGTCTCGACTACCAGGCCGACCTCACGCACGCGATGGACGGCTACCCCGGGATCGAGCACAACCTGCCCATCTACCCGCTCTACCGGGACGTCGTCCGCCTCTTCTCGGAGACGAAAGTCCTCAACACCCCGACCCTGATCGTCTCCTTCGGCGGCCCAATGGGCGAGATCTACTGGTTCACCCGCGAAGATGTCCACGGGAACGAGCGCCTGGCCCGCTTCACCCCCCACGAGACCCTCGACCAGCGCACGCGGCGGCGGTCGGGAGCGGCCGGTGCGGTCGCCTGGGCCGTAGACGAAGAGTACGTCTTCGAGGACCACGCCCGCTTCCTGAATGACGTCGTCCTCGGCGGCGGCTTCGCGGGCGTCGGCAGCCACGGCCAGCTCCAGGGCCTCGGCTTCCACTGGGAGCTGTGGATGGTCGCCTCCGGCGGCATGTCGAACCACGACGCGCTGCGGTCCGCCACGATCTTCGGCGCCAACGGGATCGGCCTGGAGACGGAGCTGGGATCCATCGAGCCCGGGAAGCTGGCGGACCTCGTCATTCTGTCCCGGAACCCTCTGGACGACCTGCGCAATACCGTGTCGGTCGAGCAGGTGATGATCAACGGGCGGCTCTTCGACGCCGCGACGCTGGACGAGGTGTGGCCGCGGCAGCGGGCGCTGGGGTATCGAGGGTTTGTGGAGGACGAGCCTCCGGGACGTTAGGCGTTCCGGGGACGGTGCAGGTCCGCCTTCCCCCTGGACGAGGCAGCCCCGGCCAGCTTCTGGTGCCGGCTTGCCAGGCTCAACGCCCCTCAGTTCCTCCGCAGCCGATACCCCTCGATCCTCTGAACATCGGTATCCGGGTCGGTAAGGGTCAGGATGATCATCTCCTCGTCGATCCACTGTGGATGGGCCGGGACGCCCTCGACTCTGCCCAACCACCGCCCTTTGGGGTCGAAAACGCCGGGTCCGGAGAAACCCGGCTCCCACACCCACAAGTAGCCCTCGGTGTCCACAAGTAGCCAAAGAATAGCCGGGTGAAACTCACGGGGCGGTGCGGTGGCGAGCGTCCGTTCCCAGTCTGCCCAGTCGGCGTTGGGGGTGCTTTCCGCGGCTCTCGCCTTCCAATCCGCGAGTTCCTCGCTCGTGATGGGTACCGGGGCGGCGTCGCGCCGCAGGATCCGATCGAGAGTACCGTCCGCCGCAAACTGCCGTACCTCGAATCCGTCGCCGTCGGTGACGTACACCGAAGGGGGGAACCCCCCGGCCGCGATGAAGGACCGGCGCGGAAAGGGGGGCCACGGGAACCGGACCCACCGGCTCCTCAAGCCGATGACCTCGCCAGACCTCCACCACCCAAACGAATGAAGAACATAGGCAGTATCGATCCGGAGGTATTCCACGGGAAATCGCCGGATCTCGCCCGGCTGGAGCAGGGGACGGGCCCGCAGGCCGCGCCCCACGATGAACGAGCCGTCCAGAAGGGGGATCCTGATCGACTCCGGCGAAGTTTCCGCGGCCGTCCGCGTCCTGGCGAGAACGTTCGCGACATCGATCGGGCGTTTGCGCAGAAAACGGCCCGTTGAGTCGAAGTGGTTGACCCCGGTGAACATGTAGTCCCACACCGCTATGGTGTCGCCCCGAAGAACCTGAATGTGCTGCGGGCGGACGAACTCGCCCGGGCCTTCGCCTGTGCGCCCGATCATCGTCACCAGCGCGCCGGAAGGTTCGAAGAGGAAGACCGCCTCCTCACCGCCGGAGTGGACCAGGATGTTCCCGTTTGAGAGACGGGCCAGACCGCGCACCTGCCAGATCAGTTGCGACGGATCGTCGGGCGACTCAATGACATTGGTGCCCCCGATCACGAATTCGGGTTCCGAATCCACGCTCCATCGTGCGGAGTCGCCCCACTCGGGGGCGTGG
>JAJDXM010000084.1 GCA_022823225.1 Gemmatimonadota bacterium | reverse complement strand
TGGGGGGAGGCTGGAGGTTTGTGTTCAGAGGGTCAGGCGCATGAGCTGATCGACGGTGAGGGCGAGGACGCCGAACATCAGGTGGCAGAAGACCTTGTGATGGCCCCGCACCCGCACGTGGCGCCCGCCGTAGGAGTCCTTGATCCGGCTGTTCACCCGCTCGACGGTGGACCGTTCGTTGTAGCGCACCCTTTGGGGATCGCGGTGTCCTGCGCAGCGCCGGGCGCGAGCCTCCCTGGCCCGTTCCTTTTTCCAGTGCCTGTCCCTGCGGGTGTTGACGTCGATGATCGGAACATGGCCTGAGAGGTAGCTGTGCCAGCCGATCTCTTCCGCGTCGTAGGCCGCGTCCATCAGTTCATAGAGGTAGGTCACCCGTTCGGTGCTCAGGGTGGCCAGGGGGATGGCCGCCTGGCTGTCGTGCAGGGAGGCCGAGGTCAGCAGGCAGCTTATGGGGACGCCCGAGTCGGCGGTGTCCACGTGCAGCTTGTAGCCCCTCCAGGTCTCGACAAAGCCCTTGGCGTTCTTTTTCGAGCCCACCGCTGGATCTGTCGGCAACTCATCGATCATGGCGGTGCGGTCCATCCGCAACTGCCGTTGCAGCCGGGTCGGCCGTTTGGCCTCGCCCTTGCGCGGGCGTCCGGGGTTGCGTTCCACGGTCTCGTCCGTCGCCTTCGGCTCGGGCTTCTCACGGGCCTCGATGGCGGTCGAATCGCGCGAGACGTGACCGACGATCGTCTCCTCGAACGCCGTCCTGATCACCGCCTCGTGCATCCGCTCCGGCAGCCGGCTCCGCGCGAACTCCCCAAAAGCCCGCGAAAACGTCGCTTCGCTCGGTATCGCCCCCACCCTCGACCACCCGCACAGCCGCCGCAGCACAGGATCGCATGCGATCCGGTCCATCAGGTCCCGCGTTGTCGGAAAGTCCCACACTGCCTTGGCGATGAACGCTCGCGCCAGCGCCGCCCGGTCTTCCACCGGTCGCCCGCTCCCGCCGCCCCGCACTCCCACGAAGCCCTCCACCCCAACCATGTCCAGAACCGCTACCAGGCGCCGGTGCTTCGTGTGCAGTTCGCCCACCTCGGTGGCCAGCTTCGGAAACAGTTCCCCTTGAAATCGGTTCCAGATATCGGTTAGACTTGATACCAACGACATGGGGCGTTCCCTTCCAGCTCTTCGTAGCTGTATGTTCGAGGTCGGCTAACCACAACATACCAGGGAACCGCCCCTCCCTTACACCATCACCCGTACAAAACCCCCTCACTCAGGGAGTTTTGCAAGTGGCTCCTTGTTGTACCGCCGGGGATCCCGCGCGTAGAGCCGCTCCACCGCGGCCGAGATCCGATCCGACAGGGACGTCTGGCTCATGCATGCCCCGCCTCCGCACCGAGGCCGGTGCACGCCGGACAATCGTCCGGGAAGTCCGTTGTATGGCCGCGCATCTCGCAGGCCGCGCAGGTCACCTGCCAGTGCTGCGCCTGCGGGAAGACCTTGAGGCAGTGCGGGCAGCACACATGGATCCGGCCGGGAGCCACATCGCCAGGGCTCGCCATCATCCCTCCTCCCATGGGTCGGGCCCACGGCAGACCTCCCAGGAAGGAGGCATCCGGCGCAGGAGCTGGACGGCGGTTCCCGCGGGCGTCGGCGCGGCGACCGTCCCGGTGGCCTCCTCCACCTCCCGCGCGTGCGGGATGGCGGCGGGATGGAGATACAGTTTCGCTTTCACGCGGGCTCCTCCATGGCGTTCACGCACCCCTTCGCGCATTCCAGCACCTCCATCGCCGCATCGAAGGCGGCATCGTCAGCAGCAGCAGCAGCAGCAGCAGCAGCAGCAGCAAGCCACGCTTGCGGATCGTGGTGCATGCAATACAGGCCGGCCCGGTGCCGGCGCTCGACCTCCAGCCGGATCCACGGCCGGTCATCGAGGGCGCACCACCGCTTCGTATCCTCGAGCTGGGCGGGCGTGACGGGCTGCATCATCGGGCATCCTCGCTCGCAGGGCCGGGTCCGGCAGGATCGCCGGACCCGGCTGCCCGGGAGGGTAGCGGCAGCTCGCGCTGTCGCATGGCCTCGCCGGGCTCGTTTGAATGGCGGCCGTCGCCGCCCTTGGCATCGGTTGGAAAAGGCCGCTCCCGCGGGTCCATGGCGGCCTGCCATCGCATTTCCGCGCGAGGCTCCGGCGCCCGCCGCGTCATCCGGTAGAGGAACGTCCGCTTGCCTGTGTCCGGAGAGACGATCATGCGGCAGCCGATCTCGGCGCCGCACTCGCGGAGCTCCGCCACGCAACTGTTGACCGCGCACGCCCCCGCGCGCTGCACGAGGTCCAGCGTCGAATGCTCTTCGCCGTCCTTCAGGACTTCGTGCACCCGCGCCAGGCGCTCTGAGGTCTCCAGCCGCGCGTTGTGCATCAGACCTCCACGTACCCCCGCGCGACGCACAGCCGGCCCAGGTCGGCCGGGATCTGGCACGCTGGAAACTCCCGGATCATCAGGTCCGGCGGGATGGGCTCCCGGCGGGACATCTGTTTCATGAAGAAAGGCTCCGACATCGCTCATTCCGCCTTCTTGTTGCGCCGGCGCGCGGGCTTCGGGCGGT
>JAJDXM010000094.1 GCA_022823225.1 Gemmatimonadota bacterium | reverse complement strand
TGCCAGCCCGGCAGTAGTTCGTGAATTCGCATCTGTTCATTGTTGTTGAACTTACGAGATTCACTGGCCGGATTCCAGCCAATTGACTCCCGCCGATTGGCGATCTCAGCCGCGAGACCTCCTACGAGCTTCCAGTGCCTTCCGAAGCTGTCCTTCGTCGGCCCTCTGATAGCACTGAAGCACCGTCTTGGCCGTCTTCCAGCCGCCCAGTTCGCAGAGCACCTTCAGCGGCTGGTTCATCAGGTCGCTCGCAAACTTCCGCCTCAGCGAGTGCCAGCCCCTGCCGGGCTTCGGCTCCAGACCCGCGAGCCTCTCGGCCCTGTCCCACCATCCCTGCGCCAACTGGGCTCCCATGCAGGCCGAGGGGTTCCTGGGCGCGGGCAGCACCGGAGCCTCAAGGTGCGGGCTCCGTGCCTCCCTCAGTGCATCGAGGGCGTCTTCGGTGACGGGCGTGGTGTGTTCATAGCCGGACTTGTCGTGCTCGGCACGCCAGAGGATCGTCCCGCCCTCGAAGTCGATGTCGCACCACCGAAGCTGGCGGATCGCGCCGATCCGGTGGCCCGTCATGTGCGCGGAAATTCGGATCTTGTTGTGACCACTGAGTTTACGGGATCAACCCGTCGGATTCCCGCTAACTGATTCCCGCCACTTCTGGCGAGGTGCCGATTCTCGTCCGACTCGCGAGTGCCTTCCTGAGTTGGGTCTCGTCGGGGCGCTGATAACACTGGAGGACGGTCTTGGCGTTCTTCCAGCCTCCGAGCTCGCACAGCACCTTGAGCGGTTGGTCCATGAGATCGCTTGCGAACTTGCGCCTGAGCGAGTGCCAGCCCCGACCGCGCTTCGGCTCCAGTCCGGCGAGCCTCTCGGCCTTCTCCCACCAAGCCCGGCTCATCCAGCGACTCGGACAAACGGAGGGATCCTTCGACGAGGGCAGCACGGGGACATCCCCGTCCGAAGTGCGCCTCGCCCGCGCCTCCTTCAGAACCGCCAAGGCGTCGGCGGTTACCGGTGTCCGGTGCTCATAACCGTTCTTCTCGTGCTCCGCCCGCCATCGGATGATTCCGTCTTCAAGGTTGATGTCGGGCCACCGAAGCTGGCGAACGGCACCGATGCGGTGCCCCGTTTCGTGGGCGAGTACGAGCGCGACGCGGAACCTCCAGCCGACGCGGTGGGACACCTTCAGAAGCGCCCGGTACTCCCCGTCGGTGAGTACGACCCGGGTTGGGTTCTTCGCCTTGGGCTTCTTGAGGCCCTTGAGCGGGTTCCTGTCCAGCAGCAGACGACCGTGCTCGTCCCTCGACCTCGTTGCCCAGTTGAGCACCGTCATCAGGAACGTCAGGTCGTGTTCGATGGTCCGGTCGGCCACGGGCTTTCCGCTCGGTCCGACCCTGCCCGACCTGCGGGCCAGGATGAAGCGGTCCCAGTCGCGCTGCGAGAGCGTCTCGGGTCTGCGGTCCCTCCCGAAGCACCCGAGAAACATCTTCATCGCGGCCCTGTTCTGCAGCCGCGACCGGTTGCCCTTGGTGGGTATCACCTCTTCGCCGTAGATGTCAAAAAGCCGTCCCAGGGTGAGCGGCTCGGGCTCGGCCTCCGCCTTGCCGGCGGGTTCGTGGACCGTCAACCCAGCGGCAACCTCGTCCGCCTGCCTCTTGGCGTGAGCCCAATCGCGGTGCTTCAGCGATCTCGTGAGCCTGCGCCCGTTCTCGCGCCACTCAATCTGGTAGATGCCGGTCTTCGGATCAGGGAAGACCCTCACCCGGTTCCGGCCCCATTCGCCAGCGCCGTAGGAGCGCCGACTTCGTTTCGTGCGTGCCATCATTCGATTCCTCGTGTGATGGACCGCACGATCTGCGCTCATCAAAGCTCGCTGCGGGAGGCCGTCCGCGCCAGATTTCCCGTTCATCAGCGGCTCCACCCATGATCGCGGTCGCGGCCCGGAAAGCGCCGCCGCAACGCCGCTACCATCATCACAAGGTTGCGGCGAGCGTGCCGTACGACTCGGCCAAGCGTTCCACTTGTCCGTCCAGCCACTCGATTCGCGTCCTCAAGGCTTCGTTCTCCCCGCTCTGCCGCTCGGCGTGCTGCCTCAAGGCTTCGACGTACTCTCGCAAGACTTCGACGTACCCTCGCAAGGCTTCGACCTGCTCGGAGTGCCGCCGCTGTTCCGTCTCGTACTGCTCGGACAACCTCTTCAAGGCCTCCGTCAATTGCCTCTCCAGTTCGGTCATTCCGCTTCCTCCTCACTCTTTCGACAGCTTCAAGTAGGGCCGCCCTTCCATGGTGAAGGCCGTCTGGACCGGCGTGCCGGCGGGCAGCGACACCCACCGCTCCCCGCTGCTCTCCATCAGCTCGACGCCCCAGGTCGTCTCCTCGATCTCGGCCAGCATCGTGCGCGCCCACTCGGTCCGCGTGTCCAGCTCCCCCAAGGTCTCGATCTGGTCCTGGATACTCGTCGCCAACCAGCGCATCGTCGCCCAGCTTCCGCCGAAGAAACCGATCCAGAGGCTCAGGCCTACGATCAGGGGCCGCTGCCACGCCTTTGCCAGCAACTCGCGGATCCGTCCGGTCGCCTCCTCCGTATCGCGCTCGATTGTACGCAGCGCGTTCCGCGCGACGCGCCGCGAGTTCGCTGCGAGCCTTTCGAGCTCGCTCGCGGTCAACTCCTCGATCTCCCTGCGTTCGCTCTCCAGCCTCCTCCGAAGCCGCTCGGCCAAGTCGTTCGCGGTCGAAGTTCTCTCCATACAGTCCTCCTTTCAGTCGCCACCGATCCCCGGTCTCAGGGTCCAGCGCGGTCAGGTAGTCCTTGCCCTGGCGCGGCACTTCGAGACCCGCCTCCCGCAGTGCGGAGACGATGTCGGCACGATTCCGCACCATGCCGTGCTCGACGCGCTGGAGCAGGTAGTCCCGGATCAGGTCGCGCGGTGAGGCTTCGAGCCGGAGCCCGGCCCGCAGCCGTGCCGCCTCGACGTAGGCGCGGTGGCCGGGTTGCTCCACCCTGGCCCGCGCCGGGTCGTCCGGGCGAGCCCAGCCGTGTTCGTGGTTGAAGGCGTCCCGGAGGGGGCCGAAGGTCTTCTCCCAGCCCGGCGGCGCGATGTTGAGGCTACGGCCGGTCTCCAAGTCGCACCGGGCGGCGAGGACATGGACGTGACCGCCGCCGCCGCGCTCGCGGTGCAGCACGGCCGCCCATGAGTAGCGGTCGGGTTCGAGCCCGGCCCAGGCCGTGTCCTCGAAGGCGTCCAGAACCGCGCCGATCTGTTCGTCGGTCGGTTGATCCTCCGGAGCCCACGCGATCACGCCGGAGGTGTACCTGTGCTCGAACTCCAGCGTGTCGGCTACGTCGGCCACTTCGTTCGGATCCCCGCGCAGAACCTCGACGCCTTCGCGCGGCTTCCCGGCCGCGTCCCGCTCCCCGAGGAGGTACTTCGCTGCGGCCCGCGCCGAGCCGGTCCCGTGCGCGAGAAACTTAAGGTGCATCGCGGTCCCGGTTCTCGAAGCGGGCGAGCGCCGCGAGCGCCCGCTTGACGGCGATGAGGTGGCCGATCACCTCGATGGCCTCGACCGCCCCCTTGTGGGTATTCGCCCACCGGGCGATCTGGTTGAGGTTGTTCCCGATGCGGGACACCTGCCGCGTGCGCTCGCGCTCGACCTCGGCGGCGGGGACTGTCCAGATCCGCGTGCGCGCCATCGCCCGGCGGACCAGGGCAGAGAGCGGCACACCGGCTGCCTTCGCCTTGGCCCGCCAGTCGGCGGACTCGTCCGGCGTGAGACGGACGGCGACGAGGATCGGGCGGCGTCTAGCCATCGGCCAGCGTCGCCAAGGGGGGAAGGGGGGCGACGCCCCCGCCCGCGCAATCCACCGGAGCGCGGGGCAGTTGGGGATCGAAGGGGCGGAGTCCCTCGCCAGCCCCCGGGTTATACCCGGGGTATGCTGGCTTCCCGGCCTTAGCCGCGCTAAACACCCCCGTTGGCGGCACGCCCAGGACCCGGCGACCGCCGCCGCCGATGCGGTGGCGGAGCACCTCCGCGAGCGCTTCGGGGAACCCGTTCAGACGGACCTCGCGAAGCGCAGCTGGCGGTGGGACAGAGGCCAGCGGTGCCGGGCCGCCCATGTATACCCGAAGCCGGAGCGGCGACTGATCCCGCGAGCGCCCCCGTCGATGGACACGGATATCAGTACGGCCGTGGGGTGGATCAACCTGACTACGCTTCTCCTCCGTCGTTTCGCCTCGTTTGCTCCTGCTGCCCCGCACGCTTCGATCACCCGAAGGGCGACATCCTACGGATCTCATCCGCAATCGGTTTCAATCCAGCCGTCGGGGACGAAGGCCGCCGATACCGATCCGCGGCCATCTAGGGATCCCTTCGGGGACGGTCGCCCGTCCATCCCAGCCGTTTCGAGCGCCGTCGCACGGTGGGACGACGGCCCCGCTGGACCCCGCGTCTAGCAGCTGCTCCCGCACATCCATGCGGGAACGGTGAAGGATCCTGCGCGAGACAGTCAACCCTTGGGAAACATCCGAATGTCTGACGGAGTGTCAGGACGTTTCAGAACGTGTCAGAGCCGTTGGACAGGGCCGCCAGCGGCTTGCAATTCGCCCCCGTCGGCCGCCGCTCGTTCGGTGCGGTACGATGCGAATGATCGCCCAAAGCCGAGAGGGGAACTGTAGGTCGCGAGGACGTCAAGAGCGCCTTGGCGCGGGCTCGGGGGGAACCCCCAGATTGAAGGTCGCCACCGGGCCAAACTACCTTGCGTAGGAGAAGCCCCCCCTCGGATCAGGAGAATTGAGGTTGGGAAAAGGAAAGGCGAAGCAAGAAGTGACGGCCCAGACGGCGCGCCAGCGTCTCGGACATATCCACGACTTCATAATGGCCCGGTTCTGCCAGATTGATGTCGGTAGGCAGTTCCTTTACTCGATCGAGGACAAGATGAAGCGCGAAGAGTCGCCTCGTCTCATGTCTTTGGCGGAACTGGTGGCGGATCAAATGTTTCTCGAAGCGGTGAAGTTGTTGGATCGGGACACGCGCGCGCTCAGCCTGCACACTCTGACCGAGGGTGTTTACCTGGACCTGATCGGGGATAAGGGCGCGCGGGAACGGCTTCGCAGCCTGGTGAAGGAAGCGAGCGTCAAAGGAAAGCCGCTCGTCACATTCCGGAACAAGTGGCTAGCGCATCAGGAAAAGGATCGGTCGGTGCTACTTCGTCACGGGAATGAATTCAACCCGGCGGCGATGGCCGTGATGAGGGTCACAGATGAGATCCTCGACATTCTGTCGGAATCTCGGGGAATCCGACGGCCGACGGTGGATGAGTACCTGTGGGCGCGCTGGTATGACCCATCTGATAAGCCGTACCAGTGGTGAGAGAGCACGAATCCCTACACGATCCGGAAGCTGGTCGCGACAGCCGCCGATCATCGCTTCGGGGGGCGGAGCGAAGGTTCGCGGACTACTGGCGACGCGGAGGAAACACGCGGCGGACGGCGGCCCGCACATCGGTGGACAGTCCGAAGATGACGGCCATGGCCAGCGCCCCGAAGCCAAGGTAGAGGAGCCGACTCAGGGCTCGAACTCTAGGAACCGATCCGACGGCTTGCCGATTGAGGTGAGTATCACAGGTCGGTCCTGAACCACCCGGTTCGGTGGCGAGACGCCCCTTGGACATCGGCGGCAGCAGCCGCTTCGCCACTTAGCTGTCCGGAGGCCGGGGAACCTGGAGGTCCTTGCAGATCTTTCTGGCGAGGTCCCGGTTGATCTCGTTGTGCCGGGGAATCGTCGAGACCCTCTTGGCCGTCCGGTTGATGTAGAGGGTGTGGTTCCCGCCCTCACGCAGGAAGGCGCACCCATGCTGCGCCAAGTGCCGCAGCAAATCCCGGCGCTTCACGCCGTAACGGTGATGGGCTCTCTGATGACCGCACCGCCGTCGGCGTCTTCACGGGCAATTTCCCGGTTGGCTGTTTCCTGTTGCGTAGCATGTTCGAGATTTCCGCGAAGGCGTACTGCGGGCAGCACGGTGCCAAGGGCGGGTTTTCCGCGAGCAAGAAGGGCAGGGATCGACCTCTAGTGGACATCCTGCGGGACATCACGAACCACTTGACGAAGAACAAGACCGACAAGGACCGCACGAAGCAGCTACACGGAGCAATGACCGAGCTGGCTCGACCGGAAGGTCTGTTGTCGGTGACCTCCATGAACCAGCTGGTTCACAACCCGAGATTCTCGGTGACCACGGGGGATGTCTGTCAGTTGTTCGGAAACATATTCCCACTCCTGGAAGCAATGAATGAATGAGGCCGGGCCACCAGACGGGGCACGCTGGGGTCAAGATCGACGAGGTCTCTGATCGCGCGCTACGTCACGCCACTCCGGTATCCCGGAGGGAAGCAGCGGCTGGCTCCGTTCGTTCGAGAGATCTTGGAGCTCAATGACCTTGTCGGAGGTCACTACGCAGAGCCGTACGCGGGTGGAGCGGGCGTTGCGTTAGATCTCCTTCTCGGCGGTCATGTCAGCCACATACACCTCAACGACTCGTCGTTGCATGTCTACGCCTTCTGGGTCTCGATCGTCACGCGCCCGGAGGACTTCTGTAGAGAAATCCGAACGGCGGCGCTTACCGTGGACGATTGGCGGCGGCATCGTGAGATCGTCCGTCATCCTGAGAACCACGATCTCTTCTCCCTCGGGTTCAGCACCTTCTACCTGAATCGGTGTAACCGTTCGGGGATCTTGACCGCCGGGGTAATAGGAGGTCTGGCGCAAACTGGTAGGTGGCGGATCGACGCCCGGTTTCCGCGAAATGAGTTGGCCCGACGGGTGGAGGCCATCGCCACGAAGGCGGACCGGATTCGCGTGACAAACCTGGATGCCGAGGACTTCATGCGCCGACATGCACCGACTCATCTTCCTATCCAACAGACCCTGATCTACTGCGATCCGCCGTATTACGAGCGGTCGCAACGGCTGTACCTGGACGGATATGAGCGGGCCGACCACGTGCGCCTCGCTGGCGTCATCCAGACAGAACTCGCTCATCATTGGATGGTGTCCTACGACGCGCACGAGGACATCATGGATCTGTACGAGGGGCGAAGAAGATTCGCCTACAACCTTCAGTACAGCGCTACCAGCTCCTACCAAGGGCGTGAGATCTTCATCCTGTCGGACACCCTTAGCGTGCCGTCGGTATCGGAGGTGCGTGCCGTTAACGATGGTCTAGCGGCGGTCGTCTGACGCCAACTGGTGTGCGGTCCGGTGTCCTCCAAGGAACTGCGCGGCGAACGCGGAGGTTGCGGCCTGATCAGATCAGTAGCTTGCGGATCCCGCTCCCAGTCCGGCTCACCGATCCACTCATGATCCTCGGCGATAGACGGCGGGCCGCGAGCATCGTCTTTGGCGTGTCTCCTGTCAAGGCAACTACCCTGCCAAATGTCTGCCATTTGACCCGATTTTCCGGCTTTTTCAGTCCGGCAGACCCTGACACGCCCCAACGGCAAGAAGCGCAGATCGTGCAGTCCCAGTTAGACTTACAGTGATTTCTTGCCGTGATTCGCGTCCCTTTGGCGCGGATTAGGAGGCAGTCGCTCTATCCATCTGAGCTACGGGGACTGCATGATGCCTAAGGTAATGCTCTCCGGAGACCTGCGGAATGAGTTCCCGCTGCACCTGGGCCGCGGTCCATCGGCGCTGCCTGGCCCCGCTAACCCATATCGCACTGTCATGAGAACCTTACATAATGTCATGTTCTCTTTACCACCAAGTGCCTCGGGCACCTCCCTACGCTGAACCTCAAGCGCCCCCCGACCCCCTCTGCAACCGGTACAGCCGCACCGTCTCCACGCCGAGCGAATCCGCGTGAACTCCCACGACCGACCGCGCACCGACAGCGGTGATGCGCACGCCGGCCGGAGCTTCCAGTTGGCCCGTGAGCCTGCCGTCGGCGTCGAAGATGTCCCACACCTGCGGACCGGGATCCTCGGCGAATTGATCTCGATGCCGTTCGACCCACAGGTTTCCCACTCTGTCGGACAGGATTTCTTCGTGGACCGGGTGGGTGCTCGCGAACTCCGTGGCAAGCATCCGCTCCACGGCCGGGCCGGTCATTCCCCGGAGCCCCTCCTCGACTTCGGCCCTGGCCCTGCCGATGTCCGTGTCCGTCACCGGTCGCAGGGCCCGGTCCAGCCGCACGACTCTCCGCAGCGATCCCGTCGCGTCGTATCCCATCAGTTCGAAACGGCTTGAATGCCCATACCAGGCCAGGGTGCCGCCTGTCGCGAATACCGCGCGCCCGCCGAAGGCCAGGCCCAAGCCGTTGCCGCCGAGCCGCTCGCCCGGGAATTCGCCCAGCGTACCCAGGATCTCGCCGTGCCTGTCGGCAGCGTACAGAAGTTGCGTGGATTGGTCACGGGTGTCCCGGGATGGAGACCGCGTGCGGGTTGCGATGAGGAAGGGACCATCTTCAAGCCATCCGATCACATTGGGGAAGGAGGCTCCGGGCATGCGCGGGATGGCGAACGATCGAGCGAATGTCCCGGCGGACGTGAAGACGGAGATCCGTTCCCCGGCGGCGTCAACCGCTGCGATGGAATCACCCGCCGACTCCGCGATCGTCCAGAGGTTGGTGAACTCCCCCGGTCCTTCGCCGCGTCCGCCGAAGGTCAGCAGATGACCTCCGTCGGTGTCGAAGACGCGGATTTCCGCCGCGAGCCCGTCCGCTACCGCGATGTTCCCGTTCGACAGCAGGATGGCCTGGCGAATGACGCCGAACAGGTCCGGGCCGGGTCCCCGTCCCTCGCTTCGCGCGATCTCGAGGGCGGCAGGAGTCTGAAGCCGCCATTCCTCTCCGCGGGCTTGGGAAGGATTCTCCGCGATCCGTACGCCCGCGCTGTCCCGCACGATGGAAGCCTGGGACGCGCTGTCGCCGGCGGTGCACGCGGCGGCAAGGAGGGATGTGACTGCCAGGAGGAGCAACCGGCGGGTCATTCTGGCCTCTTCGGGTCCGGGCGGAGTCGGGAGTGCTGCGGGGACTATGCCCAGGGAGACACGCGCGCCTCAACAAGGGTTGCCCGTGCCCCTTCCGTGACAACCGCCGCCGTTGCGGCCTATCTTCCTTCAGCCGGGCACCTCGCCCCCTGACCAGACCACCGAGACAAGAGTGCTTCCCGATGATCGCGAGTACACTGCTTCTGCTTCTTGCGGGCGCGCAGGCCGGGCCCGACCGCATCGATCTGGACCCCGCGCGGATGACCCTTGACACGGGCGAGACCGTGACCGTTACCGCCACGGTCTGGTCCGATGACGGGATGGTGATCGCCGACGCGCCGGTGCGCTGGATCGCGATGAACCCGGAGGTCGCCGCGGTGGACCAGGCGGGGCAGGTCACGGCGGTCTCGCCGGGCGAGGCGCGCATTGCGGCCCGGACGGGCAATGTGATGAGCTTCGCGGCGGTCGTGGTGCGGGCGCTTCCCGTGGCCGGCATCGAGGCCGACCTGCCGGTGGCGACGCTGCTCACCGGGACGAGCGCGCCGCTGCAGGTCGCGGCAACGGGACCGGGCGGTGAACGCGTGGCCGAGGCGGAGCTCAGCTATGCATCGAGCGACGAGGGGGTGGCGAGCGTGGACGCGACGGGGCGGGTCTACGCCCACGCCCCGGGGATGGCGCGCGTGACCATCGGGTCCGGGGACGCCACCGCGACCGTGGCGGTGATCGTGCAGGCGGGCGAGCTCGGCCCGGTCGAGGTGGTCCCGGGCGAGTTGCGTGCGCGCACGGGCGACGTGGTCCGTTTCGAGGTCCTGGCTTCGACCGCCCTGTACCCGGAGTGGAGCGTGAGCGGGGCGGGCGCCCAGATCGAAGCCGACGGCACCGAGGGCGTGTTCGTCGCCGAGCGGCCCGGCACCTACCGGATCACGGCCGTGTACGGCGAGGGCCTGGCCGCCGTGGCCTCGGCCACCGTAACTGCGCGCATCGAGGAGGCCGAGCTCGTCAGGGTCGGCCGCGGCGCCGCGGCCGAGCACCATTCCGGCGACACCTGGGTCTTCGAGGGCGTGGACGGGCGGGACTATGCGTATGTGGGAACCTACATGTACGACTGGATGAAGGTGTGGGACGTGACGGATCCGGCGGCTCCGGTCCTCACCGACTCCGTGCAGCTCGACGCGCGGCGGATCAACGACGTGAAGATCCACGGCTCCAACCGGCTCGGGATCCTGACGCGCGAGGGGGCTTCCGACCGGCGGAACGGGATCGTCGTGCTGGACCTCTCGGACCCCGCACACCCCTCGATCATCTCCGAGTACAAGCGGACGGTGCCGGGCGGCGTGCACAACGTGTGGATCGAGGGCGACCTGGTCTACGCGGTTCACAACGGCACCAGCGACATCCACATCATCGACATCTCCGACCCCGCCGCGCCGGACGAGGTCGGCCGCTGGGGGATGCCCGAGTCCGACCACAAGTCGCTGCACGACGTGATCGTCCAGGACGGCTACGCCTATCTCTCGTACTGGGACGACGGCGCCGTGACCCTGGACGTGGGCGCGGGGACCCACGGCGGAACCCCCACCGAGCCCGCCTTCGTCTCGCGCTACAGGTACCCGGCCGGGAACACCCACACCGCCTGGCGGGCGGGCCGCTACCTCTTCGTGGGCGACGAGATCTTCCCGGACGACTGGGACGCCGACGCGCCGATCGAGGCGCGCGGGTACATCCACGTGCTGGACATGGCCGACATGAACAACCCGGTCGAAGTCGCCCGCTACGAGGTTCCGGAAGCCGGCGCCCACAACATCTGGGTCGAGGGCGACCGGCTTTACGTGGGCTACTACCAGGCCGGTCTGCGCGTCGTGGACATCTCCGGCGAGCTGCGCGGAGACCTGTACCGGCAGGGGCGCGAAATCGCGATCCTCAAGACGACGGACGCCCAGTCCACGGTCCCCAACTGGGGGATGACGTGGGGCGCGCAGATCCACAAGGGTCACATCTTCACCTCGGACCTCAATTCGGGTCTGTGGGTGGTGAAGCTCGTAGAAGGACAGCGAATCATCTCGTAGGAGACCCCTGTGGGCCTCGATTTCGCCGCCGCCCTGGAGCGCATCCGCGGCATCGCGTGGCGGACGCCCCTCGTGCCGCTCGAGGTGGCGGAAGACACCGTCTTCCTGAAGCTCGAGTCGCTGCAGCGGACGGGCTCCTTCAAGGTCAGGGGCGCCGCGAACCGGCTGCTCTGTCTCACCGCCGGGGAGCGGGGCCGGGGCGTGGTCGCCGTGTCTTCGGGGAACCACGGCCGGGCGGTGGCCGAGGTGGCGGGCAGCCTCGGAATCCCGACGACGGTCTGCGTGCCGGACTGGGTGGACCCGGCCAAGCTGCATGCGATCCGGAGTGCCGGGGCCCGGGTGGTGCTGGCGGGTTCCAGCTACGACGAGGCCGAGGACCGGGCGGCGGAGTTGGCCGTGACAGAAGGGTTGACGTTGGTGCACCCATTCGACGATCGCCGGGTGATCGAAGGGCAGGGGACCATCGGGGTGGAGCTGGCCGCGCAGCTGCCCGGCATCGAAGAGGTGATCGTTCCGCTCTCGGGCGGCGGACTGGTTGCGGGGATCGGCTTGGCGCTGAAGCCCTTGGGGGTGCGTGTCGTGGCGGTTTCGGCACGGCGCGCGTCGGTCATGCTGCAGAGTCTGGAGGCGGGGCGGCCGGTCCAGGTGCCCGACCGGGAAACGGTTGCGTCGGCGCTGTCGGGCGGGATCGGGCTCGACAACCGCTTCACCTTCCAGATCGTGCGCGAGGTGGTGTCGGAGCATCTGGTCGTAGAGGAAGACGGGATCCGGGCCGCGGTGGCGAGAGCCTTCGGGGGGAGCGGGCTTGTCGTCGAGGGCGGAGGAGCGGTTGGACTGGCGGCGCTGTGGTCGGGCTACCGGCCGCGTGGTCGCGCGGCGGTGGTCGTGTCCGGGGGGAATATCGATGCGGCCGCGCTTGCCGGGCTGGCCGGACCGGGTGGGTAGCGGGGATGTCGGCGATCTCGGGACTCCGGCCTCTGCCAGGAGGATCACACCGCGCGTGCCACGCCGCCCTCAGCGCAGCCGCACGATCGCCACGCGCAGCCCCGGAAACGGGTCGGCCGACACGTCGAGCTCGATTCCCGTGCCTGTGCCATCCGACTCGAAGTCGTGGAAGCGGATCCCGCCGGGCGCGAGGAAACCGATGTGGATGTCTGTCCGGAAGGGAGCGGGCTGTGCCCCTGTAACCGGCCACGGGTAGAGTCCCTCGGGCTGGCTCCCGGGACGGAACAGTTCGAAGGTGGCCGATGGAAAGTCGTAGGTCCGGAAGCTGCGCTCATCCTGGCCCAGGTCCGTTCCGTTCAACATCATGGCCATCGCGTAGTCCTCCAGGAGAAACCCGATCGCCTTGCCGGTCGCCTCCTCGATTCCGGCCACGCCGATCGGCGGCACCGAGTCGTTGAGGGTCCGGAACAGCTCTCCGTCGGCCTTGCCTGCCGCATCGCCGTAGACGTCGCCGAGGAATCTGTGGAAGTGCCAGGACGTGCCGTAGTAGTTGTGGCCCGCCGAATAGTCGGCAGTGATCGAATTGACGGCCGCGATGTAGGATATGGTGGTCCTGGCCAGCGCGATCAGCACCCCGAAGTTCTCCGGGGTGACGATCGAGCCCTCGCGCGGCGGATAGGCGTCGCGTCCGAGCATCGCGCCGCGCGCCACGCCCCCGGCCGCGTCCATGGCCTTTCGGGACGACATCTCCGCGGCGATCTCGGCCGTGCCCTCTTCGATCCAGAGCGGCTGGCTGCTGCCGGACCGGAACCGGTTGTACTGCGAAACGACATGCTTCACCTCGTGAACCACCGTGGACAGCGCCAGGAAGTGCTGCGTGCCGACCGGCGCCCCGAGCGCGCTCAGCTGGTTCTCGTTGAGGTAGACGAGCTCCATCTCGTTGGAGGCCGCGCAGCTGCTCTTCGACAGGAGGTCTCCCGGCCAGACGAATCCGGCCACCTCGGGCGGAACGGCGGGAGACACGAAGACGTTCACCCGGCCGTCGCCGTTGACGTCGGGGACTTCGCCGGCAAACTCGGAAATCGTCTCGGCGCCGTAGGCGGTGTAGTAGTCCAGCACGGCCCTGGCGTGCTCGGCCGCGACCGGAATGCTGTCGCGCTGCACCGAGTCCTGGTAGATCGCCAGGTGGTCGGAGTACCCCACGAGGAGTGCAGGGACCGTAGCCGGGCCCGGAGGGCTGCAGCTCACGCCGCGCCGGTAGGGAACGAGCAGCAACCGTTCCGGTGGCGCCGCCTGCCACGCGCCAGCGGCTGCGCCGGACACGACCTCGGCCCGCATGTCGGTGAGGACGGCCTGTGGACCGAGGCCGCGCATGAGACGTCCGGCGGCGTCGAGGAGGGCCGCATGATGCCGGGAGGTCGATTCGGCGACGCGCACTCCGGCGGCGAGTGCCGGTGGGAGCGCCTGCAGCGCCTGCAAGGCCCCCGCGTCCTGGTGGTCGGTTGTTGGCACGGACCTGGCGGCGCGCGCCGGCGCGACGGGATCCGAACCGGCGCCGATTCCCCTGATTGCAACCGTGACCGTGGGGAGCGCCCCGGAGGGGATGACCCTGGATTGCAGCGCGGCGACCCGGTAGCGATCTCCCGGCGCGCCGGAGGGGAGTAGGGGAGGGCAGGGGGCGAAGTCGCCGCGGCCGAGGATCGCCACCGAGCCCCGCTCCATCCGCAGCGGCGGATCGCATACCTGGAGCGTCAGCGCCCGCGAATCCTCGCGGTCGGCGGCGTCCCGCACGGTCACCGTGAAGCCTGCGAATCCGGTGTCGGTGGCCGTGCCGATCAGGATCCCCGCCGAATCGAGAGTGATCCCGTCGGGAAGCGTCCCGGCCGTCAGCGACCAGGTGAGCGGCGGATCGTGGCGCCCTATGATCGAGAGGCGCTCCCGGTAGGGAACGGTCGCCCGGGCGCGCTCCAGCTCGGAGGTGGCAATGGCGAGGTCGGGTGCGGTCGCGGTTGCGGTGAACCCGATCGAGAGCGCGCCGACCCAGGCGCGCATCCACTGCTCGCCCTCGCGCACGCCCAGCGTCCAGCCCGTCGAGGCGATCCCGTGGTCGTCGGAGGTGGCTTCCGTGCGTGTCAGGCTGCCGCTTCCGGACCCCGCGGCGAAGTTGACGCGGACTCCCGGGATGGGGGTGCCGCCCGCGTCCTCGACACGGACCGCCGGATCGATCGGCAGGCGCGACAGTCCCGGTGCCGTCTGGGCGTCGCCTCCGGCAGCAAACAGGCGGGCCGGCTCGAGCATCACCTCCAGCAGGCCGATGCCGGTCAGGTGTGCGTGGGTGGCCCGAATCTCGGCGCTCCCGGGTCCCCGGACCGTTGCGAGGCCGGTGTTCGAGACGGTGGCAACACGTTCGTCGCTGGAGGACCAGTGGATCGCCCCCTCGTGGATGACGTCGCCATCGGCGTCGCGCACCTGGGCGCGGTAGTGGAGCGAATCGCCCACCCGGGTCGCGACGGCATGTGCCGGCGCCACGACCACGGAGTGCGGCACGCGCGGCGCGGCGCCGTCGCACGCCGTCAGGGCAACGGCCAGAAGCGCCGGAAACACGGCGAATCGGGTCATTCGGGCGAAGTCCTCCACGAGGTTGGTCGATTTGCTGTATTTTAGTAGTCGCATCTCCGTGTGTCTCCCGGCCGGAGCCGGGAACGGGTTTCCAACAGACCGGACATGGCAATGGCAAAATACCGCAAACCGGGAACCGGCCCGAGCAGACCCGTCAATCCTGCCGAGCAGGAAGACATCTTCGTTGCGAAGACGCTGGAAGCCGCGGGCTGGGCGCAGCGGAACCGGCCCATCCTGACCGCCGCGGTCGTCATAGTCGGGCTGGGCGTGGCGTCCATGGTGTACTACGCGCGCCATCGGACCACGCTCAACATTGCTGCCGCCGGCCAGCTGGAGGAGCTTCAGATGCGCCTCGAGCAGGGTGACGTCGTGGCCGTCCGGGCGGATCTGGAGCTGTTCCTGGAGCGTTTCGGGAGCACCGACTTCTCCGATGAGGCACGGCTGACTTTGGGCCAGATCCTGGCCACGGAGGGAGACCACCAGGGAGCCGCCGACATCCTTGAGCCTCTGGCCGGTGACGTGAGAAGCCCGCTCGGGGCCCAGGCCGCGGTCCTCCTGGCGGCGGTTGCCGAGGACATGGGCGACGTTCAGGTGGCCGAAGGCCTGTACGAGCGGCTCGCCGACCGGGCCCGGCTGGGTTTCCAGAGGTGGGATGCCCTGGCCGATGCGGCGCGGCTCCGGCGTGAACGCGGCGACTACGCCGGCGCGCTCGAGATCTACGACCGGCTGCTCGAAGAGATGGAAGAGGGCAGCCTTGACCGGGACAGGATCGTGATGTGGCGTTCCGAGGTGGCGGCAAGGGCGGGTTCCGGCGGGTAGGGGCTGCAGGCGCAGGAAGGACCCCATGGGGGCCGGGGACGCCCGGGGAGGCCTCTTTCCCGCAAGAGCCGTGTTCGCTGCAAAGGTTCGCATAATATGTATTATTCCCAACGACTTAGCCCCCCTCCATGTCCCTTGCGGTGACCGGGCAAAACCGCTACTATTCACCTGTCGCTAGGCGACAGGAAACGCAACCGGAAAGCCGATTGGAAAGAGACACGATGCCACAGCACCCCCGCAGGAAGTATGCTACCGCCCATGGCTCGATCTCGACTGACACGAAGCGCGGTCCAAGAGACCCGAATGTATCCCGCCGATCTCGCAGCCGTCCGGCGCGCGGCTCAGGTGTCGGGCGTCCCGACGGCGGTATGGGTTCGGCGCACCTTGCGAACGGAAGCGGACAAGGTGTTGCGCGTCGAACAGGAACGCCTTGCGCTCACCGCTGGCGCGTCGGACGTGAAGCCGTCACCTGCCAGCGATGTAGTGTTGGACTTCCCCTTGACCGGGAGAGACTCACCCCCGCCGTAATCCGGTCGCTGGCCCGCTCACAGCCGAAGGGGGAGCAAGCGGACTTCATTGAAGCCGTGAGCGCGGCGGTAGGGATGGAGACACGGACGGCCCGCGCCGCGTGCCGGGCTGCATGGCCCGAACGGAAACAGAGAATGGAGGCGGCCCGCATGGCGGAACGGAAGCGGGAGATTGAGAAGGCAGGCCAGCGCTCACGGGAACGCTACTACCGGGCTCACGGCTACTATCCCGAAGACCGGGCGGAACAGGTCCGCTATCACCGTGTCAACGTCGCGCTCACCGGATCACAGTTTGCGGCCATGAAGGCAGCCGCCCGCGCCGCCGGACTCGCCCCGGCGGATTATCTCGCCCGGTTGGTGCTCGAAGCGCAGGGGGACGCCCCGGAGTAGGCTACTCGTTCAGGCTGTAGCCGTCGGTTTCGTAGAACGAGCACCCCAACCGCTCGAACAGCCACCCCCACCGCAGCCATACGGCGATCCGGCATCGGAGCCTCATTCGCCGCAGCGCTCTTGGATGGCCCGAAGGCACAGCGCCGCGACCAGGCCCACCTTGGCGAGCGCGCGGGCGTCGGCGTGAGCAATCAGCGCCTTGGCCAGCGCGCGGCCAAGGCTACGCAGCGCCTCTAGCTTCCGGTAGTCGGTCACGACGTTTCCGGCATCGTCGCGGAACGCCTCGAACTCAAGCCGGGCAATCAGGTTGGTCAGGTCGGTCTTCGGCATCGCGTCCAGTCTCCTTACTTGGCGTTCCCGGCGATATGACAACGCGGCGCGACGGGCCAGCCCGACCAAGAGTAAACCCGCCGCAACCGCGCTATCCCCCCGGTCCTTGCAAGTCCGGGGGTTGTCAGCCCTCTATACGGAGCCCGCGCCAGAATCCTTTACACAACACGGCCCCGGCAGGGGCAGGACTGACCAAGGTCGGAACCCCCACCGGGACCGCGCGTGCAGTAAGGAGAATTACTGGCACCCCAAAGGTACTACCGGCCCGCTCGTTGCGCCAGTATTCGCGCTCTTCGCACTTCGGAAGCTGCCGTTATCCGGCAAGCGGCCCCGCAATAGCGCCGTGAGCTTCGCGCGTCATGGTCCAGTTGCGCCCCGCACTGCACACAGTAGCGCGGCGACGGCTCCCGTACTTGCGGGTTCGGAACCCTGTAGACGTGCCAGCCGTAGCGTTCGCCATCGTAGACGGCCCGGTGACTTTGGATCACCCGCAGCACCCCGTAACGGGTCGCCCGATAAACGCAAGCCTTTCCGGTCACGTCGAAGCGGAGCAGGTAGCCGTCCCCTTCCTTTCGGAACCGGATACACTGGACGCCGCGCGTCACTCGCCCGCAACGAGCCCGGACAGCCCCGCCGCTTCCGCCGCGTCCATTCCACCCTGCACCATGCGGGCGAACGCCCCCGCGCGGCCCACCACGTCCGAAGCGTACAGCCCGCCGAAGTCGAAGGCGGGTTCGGCGTCTAGCTTGGCCTCGACTTCCTGCGCCACGATCCGGGACACGGGGATTACCGCGCCATGCACGAACCGCCGCCACGCCTCCCGTTGCGCCGTTCCGTCGGCCTCGACGATCAGCGCTTCCGGGACTCCGCAAGCTGCGATGATGGCCCGGCCCGCTTCCGTCCGCAGCACTCGCAGCACGTCCGGGGGATGCGCGCCGATCCGCTTTTGGCCCCAGTCGCCCGCCGGTCGGTTCGCGGCCTCGCCGTATCCGCCCATCATGGTTTCCGCCATGACAACGCCGCCCTTCGCGGCGTTCAGGTCGGTTCGCAGCGTTGCCGAAGACGTAGCCTTGCCGTCAACCGGCGACGGGATCACATAGGCGCTTGGCGCGCTCGCCTCTTGGCTCAAGCGGGTTTCCACCGCCGACAGCAGGTCGCTCGACAGCCCGGCGCGCGTGAGCGGCCCCACGCCTTGCCACGGGCGGGAGGCGTCGCAACTGTACATGACGTGCAGCACGGACGCGGCGGGAACGGTCACAGTCCGGGAGCCCGAAGGCGCGTCCAACTGTAGCTTGTACTGCCACGATTCCGGCGCGGGATCGTCGCCCAACACGTCCCACGATCCCGACGGGATCAGCCGCACCGCGCCGTCCCGTACCTGGATCAGGTACAGACATTCACCGGCGACGATCAGGCACCGGCCTACATGGGCGAGCAGGGACGGCGTGAGCACGTCGCGCGCGTCTGCGGATACTTCCGCGCTGGCGAACGCGCGCGACCACATACCGGCGCAAGCCTCGACGGCTGCGGTAAGGTGCGCGGAGCCCTTCGGCGTGTCACCGCCGCCCGCGCGGGCAACGAGCAACTCCGTTAGCGTGTCGGAGTAGCCGCGCGCCTCCCGGCGCAACTCCCGGAACTTCGAGAACGGCCACACGGCTACAGCGCTCCAAGCGGGCGAGAATCGGCCCGGAACCCGAAGGGTAAGGGTAGGGTAGCGGCCTGTCGGGCGTTAGAGGCGATTCTACGGCTTCGGCTAGTCATCTTCCGTGTCCTCGATCAGCCCGGCCCTGTGCTCCACATAGGGCCGAAGCAGGGTCAGCGCCCCGGACTTCCGCAGCGCGTTCGCCGGGACAATGTCCCCTGCCTCGTTCCGATCCCCGCCCCGGTTGCTCCATGCATAGGACAGCGCGGACAGCGCGGCGAGTTTCTGCACGGCTACCGGCGCGTCCGGCGCGTGTCGCTCAATCTCCGTTTCGACGGCGGCCCATATCAGGTCCAAGACCACGTTGCTACCGCCCTGGGGGAGCCCGACGTATTCGCGCCGTTCGGCTTCCGTCACCGGGATAGCCACTAGACGGCCCCCGCCAGCAACGCGCGCCGCCGGGCCAGCGTCACCCCCCGGCCTTCGCGCGCGCGCGCGAGCGGCTCCAGTCCGGCGGTTCGGTCGGTCGGCTTGACCAAGACGTAGGAGAATCCGGCAACTTCCACGATGGCCGTACTTCCGGCGATCCGGTAGCGCGCGGCCTCGAAGTCGATCACGGGTCTAGCGTAGACGTCTACACCGGCGTCCAGTAGCTCCCGCACCGCGCGCCCGGCTTCGGTATCCAACGGGTCAAGCGACAGCCGTAGCCCGTCATCCGCTTTCGACAGCCGCAGGGAACCCGTCTTCGTGTCGCCCACCACGTCCGAAGCGGAGCGCGAGATTGCCGACACGTTGCGGCGCTTGCTCGCGACTTCCTGCAGCAGGTCGTCAAAGGCGTCTTCCTCGAACTCGATACTTGAGACACGGCGGCCCCCTTTGACTTGGCCGGAGCACCGGCAGTCCATGCGACGGCCCGAACGTATCCGAGTACCGTAGCCGCCACGCCGCCGCACTTCGGCGGCAGTCTGTTGGTATTCCGGGCTCGACACCAACGCCACGTCAGGGACCATGGCCCGCAGCACTTCGCGGATACCGCCTTCCGTCCGGCGCTCCCGCAGCGCCATGAACTCCACCGACATGAACCGCCGTCCGGCCTCGACAGCCTCCCGGATCGGATCGGTTGCCCGCGCCTTGACCGTCACGCGCCCGTCAGGCTGGCGTTCCGGCATGGCCCGCGCCTCCGGCGTCCCATGGTGGCGCGTGAGTATCCCCACGCCTTCCGCAGGCCATTCGACGGAGCCCGGCGCAAAGACTTCACGGCGACGGCGCGCCGCCCGGCCTTCCTGAATCAGGACGCCGTACAGGTGCGGCCCGCCTTCGGCCTCCCGAATCTCGACCGGGGAAGCGCGGCGCATGGCCCTACGCTACGAACTTGACGCGCCCGTAGTTGGTCGCTCGCGGCAGCGCAAACCCCCAAAGGGTCGTCAGGGTCACGGCGACTTCGCCCGTAGCGGCTTTGGTGTACGGGTCGCGGATCAGCCGCGCGGCCTCCCAGACCGGCGCGACACCGGAGCCCCTGATGCCGCGCTGGCGGCCCACAAACGCCGCAAATGCCCCCGTGCCCGTCCCGGTCGCGATCCCGTCGCGAACCCGCACCTGCGGGAGCCCGGACGCCTCGATGAAGCGGAGCAGGGTAGAGTCGGTCGCGTCGTTGCGAGTAGCGGCCCACAGCCGATAGGCACCAATGGACAGAACCGCGCGCAGGTCGCCCAGCATCGTTGCCGTCTTCCCGTCCACCAACGCCAGCAGCTTTGCAAGCACCGAATTCGGGCTCGCCCTGTTCGTTTGCGTGATGGTCGTTTCGCTAACGCCGGTGGCGGTATTCAGGCCCGTGATGTCGGCCCCGTCCTCATTCGCCCCCGCGTCGCCCATCAGGATTGCCCGGTCAACGGCTTCGGTCATCGCCATGCGCATGTCGCGCCGCAAGGCGTCTTCGATTCCCGGCAACCGCGCGGCATCCTCAATTGAGAAGATGGCCCGGACGGCGTTACGGGTCGGCTTCACTTCCTTGACCGATACCGTCAACGATCCATCGTCGGCGGCTTCCGTCCGGCCCCGTTGCGCTGGCGACGGCCCGCCCCCGGTCACGGGATAGGCTGCGATCCCCGGCCCTACCGACGGCATGGTAATACCAAGGAACGCCGCGGCAGAGTCCGCAAAGATGCGGTCCACCCACGTTCCCTGATTGGCCTGGCCGTCGGCGTCGGTCGTCGCGCGCGCTTCCGGCGCGAGCAACCGCAGGGGGAACGCGCCCGCGCCCATGCCAAGCCCGGCGTTCAACTCCGCTTCCGCACCGTCCACGGGCTGGCCCTCCATCGCGGCCCCGACGTACCGGGACACTTCGGCGCGGTCTTGCAGCTTCCGCAACTCCCGCGCTTCGGCGTCGCCTTCGTCGCCTTCCCCGGCCCCTTCGCCTTCCCCGTCGCCTTCGCCCGTGTTCGGTTCCGGGTCATCAGGCAGCGCGGCGGCCCGAGCCTCCAGATTGTCCACCTTGGCCGTAGCCTCCGCAATCTGTTCGGCGGTCGCCTCTTCGTCCAACGCCAGCGCCCGCAATTCCTTGCGAGCCTTCGCGGCGGCAACTTCGAGTTTCTGCTTGTCGGTCATTCTCCAACGCCTCCCTTTGGGCTATTCGGCTTCGGCTTCGGCTTCCGGCAACGTGATTACGCACCAGAACGCGCGATTCTGGAGCACGCCTTTCGACGTGCTCTTGCTTGGCGCAATCGCCAGATACGTCTTTTTCCCCGTCTTCGTGGTGACGAAGTCAAGCGTGTTGTACTGCTCGTCGGCTGTCCATACGCCCCGGTCGGTCAGCCTCAACGGCTCCGCTTCCGGTTCGGGCTCCACGCGCGCCGCAAAGGCTTCCGGCGCTTCGGCGATGATCAGGTCACGCCCGTTCGACATGCAGACCATTGAGCCCGCCGCCTTCGGAGCGTCTTCGTTCGGCGCGCCAATGTCGCTGAACGCCGTCACGAACTCATACGGGACGACTTCGGACATCAGGTCCACGTTCAGATACTGGATCACGCGGTTGGTAGCGCCGTCCCACAAGTAGGCAACCCGCCGCCCGTCGTCCAGCACAAGCGCCACTGCTTCAACCTTCACGAACCGCTTCATGGGCTACAACCCTTCCGTCGGGATAAGTCTTTCGTTTCCTTGGCAACTTTCCCGACGGGGGAGCCCCCCCGCGCATGGCCCGTAATCTACAACTCCCGGACCAATTCGCGCCACCTTTGCGCCTTCGGCTGGCCCTTCAAGCGGTCATGCTCCCGAAGGTGACACGGCTTGCACAGCACTTCCAACCGCGCATCAGGGTTCCATCGGTCCCGGTCGGGATGGTGACATTCGAGAGGCGCACCGCGCCCGCAGCGCTCGCACCTGTGGCCCGCCCGCTCCAACGCCGCCCGCCGAAGCTGTGCAGCCTTCCGCCAATGGAGGCGCGGCGGTAATATGCCCCCGATTAGCATATTTCTTCTCAGATCGCCACCAACCGCACCGCTGGCCCTTCGCGCGGCGGCCCGCGCCGGTCGGCCTCCGCGACGGCCAGAATAACGGCGGCGGCCACGTCGTCACGCGCCCGCAGTCGCCGCCCGCCTTCGCTTTTCTTCGCCAGCTTCGTATACCGGCCACGTCGGTTATCGTCCGCGCTTCGGCCATTGCCGCCCGGATCAGCTTCGAGCGCGGCGCGGCCACCTTGTCCAACGCCACCGCCCGGCGTAGCCGCCTGACGTCCTCGCCGCCGTCCTTCCATCCCGTTCCCCGGATCACCAACGGGAGCCCCCGGCGCATCCGCCCGGCGTCCAAGGCGTCGCGCAACTCGTTTTCCTTGTACCGATCCGCCACGATCACCGAAGGCGAGCCCCACCGGGCCAGAACGTCGTCGACGAACTGGCCGTAATCAGGCACCCGCAACCCGTCATGTACCAGCAACTCGCCGCGCTTCGCCATGGACTCGTACAGCCCGGCCACGTTGTCACGCTTGCCGCGCTCCCGCAGGGACGGGATGCCGCCCACCACGGCCAGCGCCTCCAACCGATTCGTG
>JAJDXM010000065.1 GCA_022823225.1 Gemmatimonadota bacterium | reverse complement strand
CCTAGTACGAGAGGACCGGAGTGGACTGACCACTCGTGTACCGGCTGTTCCGCCAGGGGCATCGCCGGGTAGCGACGTCGGGAAGGGATAACCGCTGAAAGCATCTAAGTGGGAAGCCCCCCCCAAGATGAGTACTCCCAGGACCCCTCGGGGTCCCCGAAGGGCTGTGCGAGACTAGCACGTTGATAGGCGGCAAGTGGAAGCGTGGCAACACGTGTAGCTGAGCCGTACTAATGGCCCGAGAGGCTTGACCAGCATCCTCCTCCACGATTTCCAGCACGTCATGAGGCCCTGGTGCTTCCTTCTTCCCTTTGGATTCAGGCTGGTGGCCACAGCGCAGGAGATACACCCGATCCCATCCCGAACTCGGAAGTTAAGCCCTGCCGCGCGGATGGTACTGCTGGGGCGACCCGGTGGGAGAGTACGTCGCTGCCAGCCCGATCATCCGAACGCCCTGCCCGGGAACGATCTCCCGGCAGGGCGTTCATGCGTTAAGCTACGCGGGCAGCCCGGCGGCGGCCCGCAGAAACCCCTGCACGGCGCGTCCGGGTTCCCCGGCGCCCATCACCGCGCCCACGACGGCGCACCCGGCCGCCCCGGCCGCGAAGACCTCCGGCGCGCGCCCCACGGTGATCCCCCCGACACCGACCACCGGGACATCGACGCTGGCAACCACTTCTGCGAGCCGCCCGACGCCGATCACGGCCCCCGCGTCCGCCTTGGTGCGTGTCGCAAAGACGGCGCCGCACCCGATGTAGTCGGCGCCGGCGGCCACGGCGGCGCGCGCGGAGCCAGGATCGTCTGCGGAGTGACCGATCAGGAAGCCGGGCGGCGCGATCGCACGCGCGGCGGCGACCGGGAGGTCATCCGGGCCGAGATGGACGCCGTCGGCGCCCACGGCCAACGCCAGATCGAGCCGATCGTTCACGAAGAAGAGCGCGCCCGCGGCGTGCGTGTCGGCCCGGATCCGGCGCGCGAGCGGCAGGAGGTCGCGCGGGGGCAGGACCTTGTCGCGCAGCTGCACCGCGGGCGCTCCGGCGCTCAGGGCGACCCCCGTCACGGCGGCCACGTCGCGCGGCGTGGCAAGCCCGGAGTCGGTGATCACGATCAGGCGGAGCTGGCGGGCCAGCCTGGTTGCCGCCGGTGCGTGTCGGCTCATCAACCGGACCCTTGCCGTCCGGCGTCGCCCCTGCCCATGCCCCGCCTGTTCGCCGCCCGACGATGCTCACTGCCCGTCACCTCGGCCGTCCCCTTTTCCCGGAATTCACCGCCCCCGGATCCGATTGATCGCGTTGTTGTGCTCCCGGAGCGAACGGCTGAAGATGTGGCTGCCGTCCGGTCCGGCCACGAAGTACAGGTAGTCCGTGCTGTCGGGGGCCAGTGCGGCGTCCAGCGCGGCGGCGCCGGGAGCGCCGATTGGGCCGGGCGGCAAGCCGGGGCGGTGGTAGGTGCTGTAGGGGTGATCGGCCACCGAGTCGATGGCGGCATAGAGGAGGCGCGACCGGCGGCCGCCGAACGATTCGGTGAGCGCGTACTGTACCGTGGGATCGGCCTGCAGCAGCATTCCGATGCGCAGACGGTTGTGGTACACGCTCGAGATGGTGGGCATTTCGCGCGTGTTGCCCGATTCGGCCTGGATGATCGAGGCGAGGGTCACCACTTCCTGCTCGCTCATGCCGGAGGCCGCGAGGAGTTCGCGCCGCTCGGGGGTCCAATTGGCATGGTAGCCGTGCACCATGGCGGCCACCACGCGCTCCACCCCGACGCCCTCCGCGAACCGGTAGGTATCGGGGAAGAGATACCCCTCGAGCCCGGGTCCGGGCACATCCCAGTCCGAATCCGACGCTCCGTCCAGGATCTCCGCGACCGTGATCGAGTCGGAACCCGCGGCGGCGGCGATTCGCCCGGCCATCGCGCCGAGTGTCCACCCCTCCGGGATTGTCATCGGATAGGTCACGACCTTTCCGTCCGTCAGGATCCCGAGGATCTCGCCATACGGCGCGCCTCGCCACAGACGGTAGGTCCCCGCCTTCACCGAGCGATCCAGACCGCGCGCCCGTGCGTAGATCCGGAAGACTGTCGGTCGCCCGACTACCTGCTCCGCCTCGAGGATTCCGACCACGTCCCGGAACGTAGCGCCTTGCGGGACTTCAACGACCGCCTCGCCGCCGGGCAGTTCGGGGGCGGTCAGGGTGAAGACGGCGGCGGCGATCGTGACCACGAGTGTCGCAAGCCCCCCCAAGGCCACGACAGGGCGGCGGGCGATGAACTTCCTGATCACTCCGGCAATCCCGGGCCGCCCCTTCAGGGTGCCGGCAGTCGTCCCGGTGTCATCCGCCGGGGCCGGGCCGGCCTCGGCTCCCGCCGCGGCATGATCGGGCTGCGCGCCGGCCTCGGCGGATTCTCGGCGCTCCTCCGCCGGGCCTCCCTCAGCCGTCGTCCCCGTCTCCCTGGTCGGGCTCCTCCCCGGTCCCGACTCGCCCGCCAGCGTCGAGCCAGTCCTGGAGGAAGATCGCCGCTGCTCCGGCATCGATTCTCGCCTTGTCCTCTTTCGCCTTGCGCCGCAGTCCGATCGACCGAATCCTGGCCTCCGCCTCCAGCGACGAGTAGCGCTCGTCCACGAAATGGACGGGGAGTCCGCTACGTCGTCCCAGTCGTCGTCCGAAGTCCTTCGCCTCCGCCGTCCATTCATTCTCGCGCCCGGTCTCCTCAAGCGGAAGCCCGACGACAAAGCCGTGGACGCGGAGTTCGCCCGCCAGTTCGACGATCCGGGCGATGGGCGCACGCTTCCCCGCCCGCCGCTTGAGCGTCGTCACTGGAGACGCGAGGGTGCCCGTCGGGTCGCTGACGGCAACTCCGATCCGGCGGAGGCCGTAGTCCAGGGCGAGGACGCGGTGATGTTGCGGAAGCATGCCGGAATAACGGTCCTGAAGGCACTGGTGGCAACGCAAGCCCACCGAACCGGGTGCAGGGGCCGAACTCCGGTGGCCCGTGGCCTGCCTCTGGCCGACCCCGGCACCCGTCCCCTTGACAATACCCGCCGCGCGCGCTGCCTTGCAAGGACAAGCCTCCATCCACTCCGCGGCAGGCCTCCATCCACCCCGATCCCCCCGGACCACCATGGATCTCGGCGCCTTCTCCATCAGCCTTGCCGTCTCCGACCTCGCGACTTCCCGTTCGTTCTACGAGAAGCTGGGCTTCGCGGTAACCGGCGGTGACGGTGAGAAGTACCTCATGATGATCAACGGGACGACGATCATCGGGCTCTTTCAAGGCCTCTTCGACAGGAACATCCTGACCTTCAACCCCGGACTCGGCCAGGATACTTCGATCGTGGCCGACTTCACCGACGTGCGCGACATCCGCGAGTCGCTCGTGGAGGACGGGATCGAGATCACCACCGACACGGATCCGGACGGGACGGGGCCCGCTAGCATCGTGATCGTGGACCCGGACGGAAATCCGATCCTGGTGGATCAGTTCTTTCCGAAGCCGGGGGCCTGAGGCCCGCGGGAGCTCAGCGGCCGCCGCCCCTCCGCTTCTTCCCTGACTTCGTGATCACGATGATCACGCCGTTCCGGGCTTCCGAGCCGTACATCTGCGTCGCCTTGTCGCCCTTGACGACCTCGACGCTTTCGATCTCCTCCGGCTCGAGCTCCTCCAGGCCGCCGTCGAGCCGGACGCCGTCGACATACACGATCGGGCTGCCCTCGGTGGCCATGGATCCCGTGATGCGGACGCGCGGGCCGTTGGACACCGACGCTACTCCCGTGACGTAGACATCCTTGGTGACGATGCCTTTTCCGTCCACATCGAGGCGGAGGTCCAGTTCCTCAACCAGCGCCTCTTCCAGCTGCTTGCCGATTTCCCCGGATGGCTCCCGGACGAACTGGATCGACACGCGGCGCGTCTCACGCTTCGGGCCCGCAATGACCAGAGTCCTCTCCACTTCCTCCACCGCAAACCCCGGGCTCTCCTGGACGTCCATGGAGGTGGCGGCGGCCCACCCGAGCCCCACCACGAGCGCTCCGATGCACCCGCTTCCAACGATGAGCGCGATGTTTCTGGCGTCTTCGCGGCGCTGTCTCATTTCTTCTTCTCCTCCGGGTGGACCCCGGTCACGGTCTTTTCGCCCGTACTCATGTGGTAGTAAACGACTGGACTCGAAAGCCTGTAGCTGGCGCCACGGGGGGCGCCCTCGAATGTGTAGCTGGTAGCGGCGGGCGCAACCGTGAGCCGGTAGCTGGTGCTGACGGGGGCTTCCTGGAACGCCTTGCCATACCCGATCCGCAAGAATTCCGCGCCGGCGTTCGGAACGAAGTCGACGGTGCTCGCCGTCGGCGACATCGTGTAGGTCACGCTGTAGTCGGATTCGCCTGCTCGCGCCGGCGACTCCCTCACCGCCATCACCACCACGATGGCCACGAAGAGCGCGGCGAAGGCGCATCCCACGAGAATGACGACCTTGCTGACGGTGTTGGCCTGCTTTTCCTGGTCGTCCATGAGATGCCTCCTGGCGGGGGGTGTGATCGGATCGCTGCACCCTGTTGGAAACACTACCGCCCCGGAGGGTTGCCTGGCAACCCGGGCGGCAGGGGACAGGGGCGGCGGGAGGCAGGTGCGACGGGCGACAGGTGCGGCGGGCGTCTGCTCAGAGAATCCGCAGTGCCCCGGTGTTCGCCAGGAACCGGCCATCCGCCTCCACCAGCAGCCCGATCCGTGCCAGGAACGCCAGGTCGCGGCGGAGCGTTCGCTCCGAGAGCGCCCCGTAGCGCTGTGCGATCGTCGGGTTCAGCAACCCGGCCTGCCCCAGCTCCAGCCGCCCCCCGAGGGGGAAGGCCAGCATCAGGTCCCGTCGCCGGCGGAGGACGGTGCGCTTGCGCTGCGGGTGAGCGTCGAATCGGTCGTAGACGAACTCGCGCCAGGCGCTCTCCAGCTGGATCCGGCGGACCTCCTCAAGCGTTTCCACCAGGCCGTCGCGGAGTCCCTCGGCGGCGTAGGCGATGAACGAGGTCAGCGAGCGGTCGGCGGTGGCGAGCCGCAGCTGGCGCAGGTATTCGCTGCGGGTCTCATGGTAGAAGCAGGTCAGGATCTGCGAGGCGATCGCCGGCGTCCCGGAGCGCATCAGCACGTACGACTCCAGAGCCCGCGCGGCGCGGCCGTTACCGTCGCTGAAGGGGCGGATCCAGAGGAGGTAGACATGGGTGGCCGCCGCGCGGACGACGGCGTCGCCAAAGTCCCCGCCTGGAGCGGCCCGGGGGAACTCGCGGTCGAGCCAGCCGAAGAGGCCGTCCAGGAGACCGGGCACATCGTCGGCACGGGGTGCTGAGTACGTGGCCCGGGCCTCGCCGGTGCGCAGCTGGCCCGGCGTGGCGCCGAGGTGCTCGCCGAGGCCGGTGCCGATCCTGCCGTGCACCCGCAGGAGAAGGGTCGAATCCACGGGAGCCGGGGCGTCCCCGGCGGCCTCGTCGACCAGCATCAGGAGGGCGGCCGCCGCGTTCCGCACCTCGGTGGCGAAGTGGTGCTCGCCGGGGATCGGGTGGTCGAACTCCAGTGCCTCGGCGACCTCTTCGGCCGACAGCAGGTTGCCCCCGATGGCGGTTGTGGCCATTGCCGCACCCCGAATTGCGCCGGAGAGTCGCTGCCGGTGCGCCTCCGGTGGCATCGGAGTGGAACGGATCGCCGTGACAAGCGCGTCGCATTCGCCGAGCTGGTACCGCGTCCTGGGTGAGATGCTCCAGTGGCGCCGGTAGCGTGGCCGGGTCGGTTTTGCTTCCATTCCGCTCCCCCTTCGGGTTCGTGCGGGGAATCCCGGCGGGACCCGGTCGCCGGCACATCGGCGGACCGTGGTGCACGCGACGGATTCCGTGACGGTTTCCATGTCAGATTCCTTGACAGATTCACGCTAGTATCTGTCAATCGGTTTGTCACCGGGTGCAAGGAACCGTGCCGGAGCCGTCCGCGACGAGCCGCCCCCCTTCTAATGTGCATCGGCGTGGGACAGATTACTTGACGCATTGCCCGACGGAATCGGTCGATCCAGCGCGTCCACTTCAACCCCGGAGCCACCACCGTGTCCACCTACCGCCACGCCCAGGTCCCCACAACCGGTGAGAGGATCACCGGGTCAACCGCCGGCCTGACCGTCCCCGACCGCCCCATCGTTCCGTTCATCGAGGGCGACGGGATCGGGCCCGACATCTGGGCGGCGACGCGCCACGTGGTCGACGCCGCGGTGGCCAACGCGTACGGGGGCGCGCGCGGGATCGCATGGATGGAGGTCTACGCGGGCGAGAAGGCCAGCGAGGTCGCGGGCGAATGGCTGCCGCAGGAGACGCTCGATGCGCTCACCGAGTTCAGGGTGGCGATCAAGGGACCTCTGACCACCCCCGTCGGCGGGGGCATCCGCTCGCTGAACGTGACGCTGCGGCAGGTGCTCGACCTGTACTCGTGCATTCGGCCGGTCCGCTGGATCCCTGGGGTCCCATCCCCGGTGAAGGAGCCCCGGAAGGTCGACATGGTCATCTTCCGCGAGAATACGGAGGACGTCTACGCGGGGATCGAGTGGGCTTCCGGGACGGCCGAGGCGAACGGCGTGCGGGACTTCCTTCAGGAGCGCATGGGCGCCTCGATCCGCGAACTCAGCGGGATCGGGATCAAGCCGGTGAGTCCCTTCGGCACGAAGCGTCACGTGGCCGCCGCGATCCGGTATGCGCTGGCCCGCGGGCGCGAGTCGGTGACGCTCATGCACAAGGGCAACATCATGAAGTTCACCGAGGGGGCGTTTCGCGACTGGGGCTACGAGGTCGCCGCCGATGAGTTCCCCGATTCCACGGTCCCCGAGTCGCGGCTCTGGGAGGGCGAAGAGGTGAACGGGCGCGTGGTCATCAAGGACCGGATTGCGGATTCGATGTTCCAGCAGGTGCTGCTCCGCCCCGCCGAGTATTCGGTCGTGGCGACTCCGAACCTCAACGGGGACTACCTGTCCGACGCGGCTGCGGCCCAGGTGGGCGGGCTCGGGATGGCGCCGGGCGCGAACGTGGGCGACACCGTCGCGCTCTTCGAGGCGACCCACGGGACGGCGCCCAAATACGCGGGCAGGGACCGCGTGAACCCCGGCTCGCTGATCCTCTCGGCCGCGATGATGCTCGAGCACCTCGGGTGGGACGAGGCGGCGCGCGCGATCGACCGGGGACTGGAGGGGGCGGTGGGCGCGCGCATGGTGACCTACGACCTGGAGCGCCAGATGGAGGGCGCCACGAAGGTCTCGACTTCGCGGTTCGGCGAGACGATCGTCGCCCACATGTGAGCCGTGGAAGCGGGCGGAGCGGACCGGTAATGCGTCTTGAGACGAGCCACGGGGCGCCGGAGCGGATCGACACGCCGCTCCTGGCGGTGCTGGTGGTGACGGACGGTCCCGCGGACGGACTGGAGGTGGTGGACCGGCTGGTCGGGGGTGCCCTGGCGCTCGCCCGGTCGGCCGGCGATTTCCGGGGTCGCGAGAGGGACCGGCTTCTGGCGTACAGCGAGGGGCGGGGCGGGCCGCAGCGCGTTCTGTACCTGGGCGTGGGCAGTTCCGGCGCGCTGACCCCCGAGAAGCTGCGCGTGGCGGCGGGCCGGGCGGTGCGGGCGGCCGAGCGGTGCAGGGTGCGGTCGCTGGCCCTGTGCCTCGCGTTTCCGGATCCGGACACGGTCGGCGCGAGGGGGTTCCAGGCTGCCGCCGAAGGGCTTGTGCTGGCAGCGTGGCGGTTCGACGAGCTGCGGTCCGGTGGTGTGGAAGAGGCCGACGCCGAAGCTGCCGGGGAGGAGCGGCCCCCCGTGGTGGCGTCGGCAGTGCTGGTGGCTCCGGCGTCGCCCGAGCTCGAGCGCGGCGTCCGGATCGGCCACGCATTCGCGACCGGGGAGAACGCGGCGCGGACGCTGCAGGCGCGTCCCGGGAACGTCGCGACGCCGGCCCACCTCGCGGCCGAGGCGGTGCGGATCGCCGGGGAGGCCGGGCTCGAGGCGGCGGTGCTCGGTCCCGCCGAGATGGCCGGCGAGGGGATGGAGGCGCTTCTCGCCGTCTCGAGGGGTTCGGACGAGGAGCCGCGGCTGATCGTGCTCAGGCACAGCGGGGGCGAACCCGGAGACGCGCCTCTGGTCCTGGTGGGGAAGGGGCTGACCTTCGATGCGGGCGGGATCTCCATCAAGCCTGCGAAGGGCATGGAGAAGATGAAGTACGACATGTCCGGAGGCGCCGCAGTGATCGGCGCGATGCTCACGGTCGGAAGCTTGGGAGTCCCCGCGAACATCGTCGGCGTGATTCCGAGCTCGGAGAACCTGCTGAACGGGTCGGCGACGAAGCCGGGCGACGTGATCGGCAGCCGCGCGGGGAAGTCGATCGAGGTGATCAACACCGACGCCGAGGGGCGCCTGATTCTCGCCGACGCGCTCGACTACGCCACCGATTGGGATCCCGCGGCGATCGTGGACTGCGCGACACTCACCGGCGCGTGCGTGGTCGCGCTCGGGCACCATCGTTCGGCGCTGCTCGGCACCGACGAGGAGCTCATGGCCGAGTTGCGGCGCGCCGGGGATCTGGCCGGAGAGCCCTGCTGGCCGCTGCCCCTCGACGCGCCGTACCGCAGGCAACTCAGGAGCAGTGTGGCCGATCTGAAGAACGTCGGCGGACGCTCGGCCGGCACCATCACCGCCGCATGCTTTCTCTCCGAATTCACGGGCAAGACCCCTTGGGCTCACCTGGACATCGCCGGAACGGCCTACGGCACGACGAAGAAGCCGTACCTGCGGAACGGACCGAACGGCACACCCTGCCGGCTCCTCCTGGAATGGGTATGCGCGAGGAGCGGGCTCTGAGCGCGGGTGCGGGGGCGGGGTTGCGGGTGTGGGCCGGTTGTCTGACGGCGTTGGTCTTCCTTCCGGCCCTCCCGCCTGTTTCCGCGGCGGCCCAGGATCCTGACAGCCTCGCCGCGCGTGGCGATTCCACGCAGGCGGACTCCACCCAGGTCGCCGATTCTCTGTCGGCGGACACCGTCTCGGCGGCGGACAGCATTCCCCGGCCCCCGGTGCTTCCCACCCTCCCCGACCCTGCGCCGGAGGGGTACCTGACGGGCATACTCGCCTGGGACCGTGAAGAACTGATGGGCACCCGAGCCCAGACGCTGTGGGAGCTGCTTGCGGACATTCCGGGACTGGTGTCGGTCCGGAGCGGGGACTACGGTGCCGCCGCCACGGTCTTTCCGACAGGCTATTCCGGGGGAGGATTGCGCCTGTACTACGACGGGGTGGAGCACCTGCCGCTGGAGGGCGCGGTGCCGGACCTCAACCGGATCCCCGTTTCGGGGCTGGGGGGTGTTCGCGTCATTCGGCGTCCGGGAGGGCTGGAGGTCCACCTCACCCGCCAAGAGCACACCGACCCCCGGCCGATGACCCTGATCGAGGCGGGCACCGGCGACCTCGACACGAATCTCCTGCGCGCGACCTTCTCCTTCCCCAGGGCCCTGGGCGGCAAGACGGCAGTGGCGCTTGAACGTCTCGATACGCAGGGGCGGGACACGCCGGGCGCCGTGACCGGTGGCTGGCTCCGCTACAGTCTGCACCGGGGCGACCGTGCCGGACTCGGCTTCGAGGTGCGGCGAATGGGCACGGAGCGGGATGCATTCACCGATGCGCCGGGTTCCGTCACCCGCTCCGACTGGACGCTGCAGGGGCGGTGGGCTCCCGTTGGCACGTTCCTGACCGAAGTCTGGGCCACCGGCGCGTCGGTTGCCGCGGGCGACACCCTGGAGGCCTTTCCGTACACGGCAGAGTCGCGGGGACAGACCGGGCTGCGCCTGTCCGCGGGGCATGGGGGGATCTGGGGGCGCGCGACCGGCCGGTTCAACGACGGGGCCGGGATCGTCGACCGGGAGATTGCGGCCGAACTCTCCGCCGTCTCGCTCCGGTGGGGCGGTGTGACCGCGCGCGCGCGCCGGGAGTCGTGGGACGGGCAGACGGGCGATTCCTTCGACCTCAGCGCATGGGTGACGCCGGTCCGGTATGTGGCGCTTTTCGCCGAACACGGCAGCGGGACGCGGTCGGTCCCCTTCCTGAAGCCGCTGCCCCCGCCCGTCGACACCACGGATGCCGACCCGGGCGACGCCACGGCGGGTCCCGACACCTCTTCGGCCGATCCCGATTCGCTGGACGCGGGTCCGGCCAGCCGCTTCACGGACCGTGGCGGAACCCGGCTCGGGGCGCGGCTCGGCTGGCGCGGGATCGAGCTCACCGGGGCCCTGGTCACGGTTGAGGCCGATTCCATCTGGCCCACGCAGCTGCTTTTCGACCGGGGAGGCCTCGTGCTGCCCCAGCCGGAGCGTCGCGGCATCGAGGTGATGGGACGCATCCCGCTCTGGCCCCCGGGCCTGTATTTCCTGGGCGAGGTGCAGCTGTGGGAGGCGGAGGACTCGACCGCCGTGGGATCGCTCTACTTCCCCGAACATCAGTACCGGGGCAGCTTCACCTTCCACCGGCGCTACTTCCCGACCGGCAACCTGGAATTCTGGGTGGACCTGGGAGCGAGGGGACGTGCGGAGATGAAGGTCCCGCTGCCGGACGGCCCGCCTCCGCCTGCGCCCGGCACGGGCGACGGCCCGGCGGGCGCGCCGTCGGTGGTCCCGTTCTATCAGGACTGGTATTTCCGCCTGCAGATTCGGGTGCTCGAACTGAACATTTTCGCGACGATCGAGAATGTGACCTACCGGAAGAACAACCAGGACGTGCCGGGGAGGCTGCTGCCGATCACCCGCGGCTTCTACGGGGTTCGCTGGACCTTCTGGAACTGAATGGGGGATGCCGCGCATGATACGAAGCATGACGGGGTACGGAACCGCGCAGGTCACGCTGACGGACAAGCGGGTGCTCCGCGCGGAGGTCCGCACGCTGAACCACCGCCACCTGAGCATCTCGGCGAGTCTCCCGCGCGGGTGGGAGGAGCTGCGCCCCGGCGTGATGGAGAAGGTGCGCGGGGCCCTGTCGCGGGGTGCGGTGTCTCTCTCGGTGGCGTGCGAACGCCCGGACCGCGCCGACGCCGGGACACCGGTGCTCGATCTGGAGCAGGCGCGGAGTTGGGCCGAACTGCTCGGTGAAGCGAAAGTTGTGCTGGGTCTTGAAGGCGGTCTCGACGTCAACACGCTGGCCCGGCTGCCCGGGGTGCTCAGGATCGACGCCCCGGCGGAAGATGGCGGCGCGCCGCACGCCGAAGGGCTGATGTCGTGTCTGGACGCTGCGCTCTGCGCCGTGCTCGAGATGCGGGAGGTGGAGGGGCGGCGGCTGGAGAAGGTGTTGCGGCGGAGCGTCGGTCGGATCGAGGCCGAGACGGAGGTGATCGAGACCCTCGCCCCACGGCGCCTGGTGCGGGAGCGCGATCGGGTCCGGGCCAGGACCGAAGCGCTCGCCGGGGACGTGGCGGCCGACGAGGAGCGGCTGGCGCGCGAGATTGCGTATCTGGCGGAGCGGTGGGACATCGCCGAGGAAGTCGCCAGGCTGCGCTCTCATGTGGCGCTCTTCCTGGAGACGCTGGACGATGCTCCGGGCCCCGGCGGCAAGGTGGGGAAGCGACTCGGGTTCGTGGTGCAGGAGATGCACCGGGAGGCGAACACGGTCGGGGCGAAGGCCAACGACGCCGCGATCGCGGCCGCCGCGATCCGGGTCAAGGAGGAGCTGGAGCGTCTTCGGGAGCAGTTGGAGAACGTGGAGTGAGCGCCGGCCGCGGTCCTGTGGTGCTCGTGGGTCCGTCGGGAGCCGGCAAGACCTCGATCGCGGCCCGCCTCGTCGCGAAGGACCCCGCCCGCTTCGCCTTTTCGGTGTCCGTGACGACCCGCGCTCCCCGCGGGGGAGAACGCGATGGCCGCGAGTATTCCTTTCGCTCCCGGACGGAATTCGAGGCGATGATCGCGGCCGGAGAACTGGCCGAGTGGGCGGAGGTGCACGGGGAGTACTACGGGACGCCGGCCGCCAATCTCATGCCCGCCGAGGAGTTTTCGCCGGCCCCGGTCCTGGACATCGACATACAGGGTGCCCGGCAGCTGATGAGGCGCGCGGACGCAGCGTTGGTTATCTTCATTCTCCCCCCCGGGCCGGAGGAATGGATTGCGCGCCTGGCGGGGAGGGGGACGGAGTCACCGGCAGAGATCGCACGACGTCTGCGTACCGCGCTGGGTGAGCTTGCCGAGGCTCCGTTCTTCACGGAATTCGTTGTCAACGCGAATCTGGACGACGCCGTCGACGAGGTGCTGGCTCTCGTGGAGGGCGGAGCGGGCAGGCGCCGCGACGCGGAGCGGCCCGCGAGGCTTCGCCAGGCCCTTGAGAAGGCCGCGCGTTCGGAGATCATGCGCCTTGCAGGCCGTGGATAGTCCCCGCGGCGCCGGGGCGCAGCAAGGAGATACACGATGAGAGTCTTCACCCCTGGCGAGATCGCCAGGCACAATCAGAGCAAGTACCAGGGTGTGCTGGTAGCGGCCAAATATGCGCGGGAGCTGAACCTCCTGCCGCACGACGCCCTTCCGCTCCAGGACCAGAAGAAGCTCTCCACCCGCGCCCTCGAGGCGATCACTTCGGGCCAGGTCGAGTACCGCCTCGTACGGCGCCGGCGTCCAGACGCGGGATAATCCTCCGTGTTGTCCGGCGGCCCCCCGTCCGGCGCCGGCGGGCCGGATGGCTCCACGGTGCAGGGGGGTCCGCACGCGCCCGAAACAGGTTCGGGTCCGCCGACGCCGCTCCGGGACGCGAGGGAACCGGGTCCGCCCTGGCACGGCAGGAGGGTCGCACTGGGCGTCTGCGGGGGGATCGCGGCATACAAGTCCGTCCAGGTCGCCCGTGATCTGACGCTTCTGGGGGCCAGCGTCGACGTGGTGCTCACCGAGGCCGCCCGCAACTTTGTGGCGCCGCTGTCCTTCGAGGGGGTCACCGGGCGCGGGCCCCTGCTCGACATCTTCGCGGTTGGGGGGGCGGCGATGCACATCTTGCTTGGCGGAGGTGCGGACTGCGTCTGCGTCGCCCCCGCGACGGCGGACTTCATCGCGCGGGCCGCGAGCGGACGCGCCAGCGACCTTCTCACGACCGTCCTGGTCGCGACCGGCGCGCCGGTCGTGGTGGCGCCCGCCATGAACGACCGCATGTACGCGCACCCCCGCACCCGGCGCAATCTTGCCCGTCTGGAGGAGGTGCCGCACTACCACCGGGTGGGTCCGGGCGATGGTCGCCTGGCGGCAGGCGAGGGCAGCGGGCCGGGCCGCATGGCCGAGCCCGCGGAAATCGTGGACGCGGTGGGGCGGGCCCTGGGGGCGGGGGGTGAGCTGGCGGGCAGGCGCGTGCTGGTCACCGGGGGCGGAACGCGGGAGCCGGTCGATGCGGTCAGATACCTCGGCAACCGCTCGTCGGGGAAGATGGCCGCCGCTCTTGCCCGCGCCGCGTGGCTGCGGGGGGCGGCCGTGACGCTGGTGACGGGGCCGACCTCTCTCGCCGCCCCCCCGGGGGTGGCCGCCATCCGGGTCGAGACCGCGCGCGAGATGCGCGATGCCGTGTTGGACATCGTGGAGGAGATGGACGTGGCCGTGCACGCCGCGGCGGTGGCCGACTACCGGCCCCGCTCCCCCCTCAGCGACAAGCTCAAGCGGCAGGAGGCCGGCCCGGGATTCGCCCTGGATCTTGTGGCGAATCCCGATATCGCGGCCGAGTCGGGGACGCGGATGAGGTCCGGGAGCGTATCGGTCGGTTTCGCGCTCGAGACCAGCAATCTGGTCGCACGCGCCGCGGGAAAGCTGGCGGCCAAGGGGTTCGACCTGGTCGTCGCCAACCCGGCGGGCAGGCCCGATGCCGGATTCGAAGCGGACACCAACCGCATCACGATTCTTGGAAGGGACATGCCTCCTCGCGAATTGCCGCTGATGTCGAAGTTTGCGGCCGCCTGGCAGATACTGGACGCCGTGGAGGCACTGCTTCCGGAGCGGCAGGAGGCGAGCCGGGGATGAGCGCGCGCGTGACCCGGGACCCCGGAACCCGCCTGGCGGAGTACCTTGACCAGCGGAGGCGGATCGGGGAGCCGGCGATCCTCCCCTCAGGCCTGGAACCCGGAGAAATGATGACCCTGTTGCGAAGACGAGGTGCCGTTGGAGCCGTCTCAGCGCAAGCCGCCCACCCGGCGGTGGCGGCCGCGGCACCGGAGTTCGCCTCCGCCGATTACGACAGGCTCCGGAACCTGGCGCTCGCCTGCACCCGCTGCGCCCTTGCGGGAGGGCGCAGGCAAGTTGTCTTTTCGGACGGCAATCCGGAAGCGCGGCTCATGGTGGTCGGCGAAGCGCCGGGAGCGCGCGAGGACGCGACCGGCCTGCCGTTCGTGGGGCAGGCGGGCAAGCTGCTCGACCTGATGCTGGCCGCCGTGGGGCTTTCGCGAGCGGACTCCGTCTACATCTGCAACGTGCTGAAGTGCCGCCCGCCGGGAAACCGGGATCCGCTCCCCGGCGAAATCGAATCCTGCGCTCCGATCCTGAAGCGGCAGATCGAGTTGGTGGCTCCCGAAGTCCTCCTTGCGGTGGGATCCTTTGCGGCTCAGTGGCTCACTTCAACAACCGGACCATTGGGCAAGCTGCGGGGGGAAGTGTACAGTTATCAGGGGGTGCCCCTGGTGGTCACCTATCACCCCGCGGCCCTGCTGCGGAACCCCGGTCTGAACCGGCTCTGCTGGAGCGACCTGCAGCTGCTCCGCCAGGTAATGGACGGGGCCTGACCGGAGTCCGCGCGGCACGAATACAGAAGGGCCAGGAAGAGACAACGTGAGCGAGCCCATCCCAATCCAGCCGACCGCCGAGGGCGCCGGGTACGATCGCCAGCCGCCGTTCTCGCCGGAGGCGGAGGCGTCGGTGCTGGGGGGGATGCTGATCGACGGGGAAGCGGCTTCGAAGGTCGTCGACTTCATCGACGACTCGATGTTCCACCGGGAGGCGCACCGGCGACTCTTCCGCTCCATGGCCAGGCTCTTCGAGCGCGGCGCGGTCATCGATCCCGTCACCGTGTCGGACGAGCTCAAGAACGCGGGGGAGCTGGAGAACGCGGGGGGGCTGGAATACCTGGCTTCACTCCTGGACGCGGTCCCCACCGCCGCGAACATCGAGTACCATGCCCGCATCGTTCGGGACAAGGCGCTCCTGCGCAGGCTGATCGACGCGGCCCAGACGATCGTCCGGGATGTCTACGAGCCGGGCGAGCGGGAGGTCAAGGAGATCCTCGACCAGGCCGAACAGCGGGTTTTCGGGGTGTCCCAGTCCCGTGGCCGCGACGGGTTCGTGTGGATCAAGGAAGTGCTCTGGCCAACCTTCGAGCACATCGAGCGGCTCCAGGAGAACCCCGACGGGGTTTCGGGACTCGCGACCGGCTTCCCCGAACTGGACCGGATGACGACCGGCTTGCAGCCCGGTGATCTCGTGGTCGTGGCCGGCCGTCCGTCGATGGGCAAGACGTCGTGGGCCCTCAACGTCGCCCAGTTCGTCGCGATCGAACGGGAGAAGCCCGTCGCGATCTTCAGCCTCGAAATGTCGAAGGAGCAGCTCGTCCAGCGGTTTCTCTGCGCGGAAGCCCGGGTCGATGCCCAGAGGCTGCGGCGCGGTCGGCTGGAGGGCGATGAATACCCGCGGCTTGCGCGCGCGGCCGGCCATCTCAACGCGGCTCCGATCTGGATTGACGACTCCCCGACCGGCAATGTCCTGGAGATGAAGGCGAAAGCGCGGCGCCTGAAGGCGGAATCGGATCTGGGACTCGTGGTCGTGGACTACATGCAGCTCATGTCCGGATCCACGCGCAAGGAAAGCCGCGTCCAGGAGGTCAGCGAGATCTCGCGGGGTCTCAAGGCGCTCGCACGCGAGCTGGAGGTCCCGCTGATCGCGCTGAGCCAGTTGAGCCGCGCGCCCGAACAGCGGCCCGACAAGCGGCCCCAGCTCTCCGACCTGCGCGAGAGCGGATCGATCGAACAGGACGCCGACCTGGTGATGTTCCTGTACCGCCCCGAGTACTATCACGGGCCAACCGACAAGGACGGCAATTCGCTGGAGGGAAAGGCGGAGCTCATCGTGTCGAAACAGCGCAACGGCCCCACAGGACCGATCAGCCTGTATTTCCACAAGATCTATACCCGGTTCGACTCGGTGTCGCGGGGGCCCGAGCCGCCCGACCTGCCCGGCTGAGAGAGGAGAAATGCAGCCGCCTGAAGGGGTTGCGGCCGGCTCGGCGGGCGCAGCCCGGGATTCCCCGGCCTTGCCGACATTCGCGCTGCTGGTACCGGCGGCGGGGGCCGGGACCCGGATGGGTGGCGTTCGCAAGCCCTTTATCGAGCTTCGCGGGCGCTCGGTCCTCGACTGGGCGCTTGCGCCATTCCTGGAACGGCCCGACCTGGTGGAAGTGGTGGTTGCGCTCGGGGCGCCTCCGGACCGGCGGCTTCCGGCGCTTCAGGACCAGCGTGTTCGGATCGCCTCCGGAGGCTCCAACCGCTTCGAGTCGGTCGCCAACGCCTTCGACCACCTTGAGTCGGGTGCCGGGTTGATCGCGGTCCACGACGCCGCACGGCCCTTCCCGCCCCGCGCTGCGATCGACGCCTGTCTGCGCGTGGCGGAGTCCGGCGTCGGGGCCGTTGCCGGGGTCCCCGCCGTCGACACCGTCAAGCGCACCGGGGCCCGCGGCGTGATCGTGGAAACCCCGTCGCGCGAGACGCTGTGGTGTGCGCAAACTCCCCAGATCTTCCCCCGCGACCTCTTTGCGCGCGCGATCGGGCTCTGCCGGACGATGGGCGGACCGCCTACGGACGACGCGTCCATGGTTGAACAGCTGGGAGCCGAGGTGCGCATGGTGCAGGCGTCCAACACGAATCTGAAGATCACCTCGCGCGAGGATCTCGCCGTTGCGGAGATGCTGGTCGCGAAGGGCCTTGCCGGATGAAACGCCGTGACCTTCGGACAGCGGTTGAGCGCCTGAACGATGGCCGGCTGATCATTCACCCCACCGAATCCGTCTACGGCTTCGGGGGACTGCTCGACGATGTCCCGCTGGAGTTGCTCGAGGACCTCAAGAACCGGGCCGGCGGCGGCTTCGTGGTGCTGATCCCCTCGGCGGAAAGCGTGGCCGGGATGCTTGGCCGTGTCGGCCGCGCCCTGGCGGACGCCTTTTGGCCCGGTCCGCTCACGCTGGTGCTGGATGACCCTCAGGGACGCTTCCATCCGCGAGCCCGGGCCGGGGACGGCTCAGTGGCGGTGCGGGTGCCGGGGCACGAAGTCACGCGGCGTCTTCTCGCGCAATGCGGCCGCCCGATCACCTCGAGTTCGGCCAATGCGCCCGGCGCGCCGCCGGCCCTGACCGTGGGGGAGGCGCTTCGGGCCGCGCGGGCCCGCGGTCATGAACTCTTCGCCCTTGATTGCGGGCCTTTACCGGGAGGCCGGGCCTCGACGCTGGTGCGCCCCGGACGGAGTCGTCCCATCCTGATACGGGAAGGCCCGGTCGGCATGCTACAATTGGAAGCGGCACTCCGGACCGGGGGCCTTGATGGGCCCGCGCGAAGTTTCGGGCACGGCCGCCCCCGAGAGGACTCGAGCCGGAGCTCGCAGCCGCCGTTCCACATTACTTTCGTCTGCACCGGCAACACCTGCCGGTCGCCGATGGCGGAGGCCGTCGCCCGAAGGATCATCGCCGACGAGGGGCTTGGAGGAGTGACCGTCGGCTCCGCCGGGACGGCCGCGTGGGAAGGGATGCCGGCGAGCGAGGGAGCCCGCCGTGCCGCAGCGGAGGCGGGACTGGATCTGGAGTCCCACCGGAGCACGTTGCTGACGGAGGCGGTCGTGAGGTCATCGGGTCTGATTCTGTGCATGGCGCGCGCGCACCTTGCCAGCGCCCTGCAGCTGGGAGGCGAAAGCCATGCGCACCTTCTTTCCGAGATGGCCGGGTGGAGCGGCGAGGTCGAAGATCCCTTCGGTCGAAGCGACAAGATCTACCGGTCGACGCTCGACGAGGTGGCCGGGATGGTCCGGGTGGTCCTCCTGGGGCCTGGCCGCGCGCGCGAATCGGGCCGGGATCCGCGCCGGGGCCGGGGCCGCGGGGCGGGGTCGTGAGGAGGCGCGAGGCCGGACGGACGTCGGCGACCTTCGCCGTTCTCGGCGATCCGGTGAGTCACAGTCTGTCCCCGGTGATCCACAACGCGGCCTTCCGGGCAGCCGGGCGCCGCGCCGTGTATGTGGCGCGCCGCGTCGGCCCCGAACGATGCGGGCCGATGCTGAGGTCGCTGGCGCTGGGCGGCGGCGGCGGGAACGTCACCGTGCCCCACAAGGAGACGGTGCTCCCGTTTCTGGACCGGCGCACCGGGGCCGTGACCGCTACGGGAGCATGCAACACCTTCTGGGCGAAGGACGGGGTCGTGTGGGGAGACAACACCGATGTGGAGGGGTTCAGGCGTACCTGGACCGGTGTGGTCACGGGACTCGAAGGGCCGCTCAAGGTATTGCTGCTCGGTGCGGGGGGCGCGGCCAGAGCGGTGATTCTCGCGCTTCTCGGGGAGCCGGGGGTATCGCGCATCCTCTTGTGGAACCGGACGGCGGAAAGGGCGCTGGGGCTCGTCCGCCATTTCGGCGACGACCATCTGTCGCATGCGGTGGAGTATCGCGGAACCGCTCCGGACGTCTTGGTCAACGCGACATCGGCCGGCCTCGATGGAGTGGGCATGGCCCTCGATCCCGAAATGCTCGCGGCGCCTCCGCTGAGGGTCGTCGACCTGGTCTACGGGAAGCGGCCGACCCCCCTTTGCAGGTACGCGGCGGGGATCGCGGTGCCCGCGGTGGATGGACGGGGCATGCTGCTGGCACAGGCGGAGGCGTCGTACGCCCGCTGGTTCGGAGAGCCGCCGCCGGCAGGGGCGATGGCCCGGGCGCTCGAGTATGAAGGCGAGGTGCCCGTGACAGAGCGGCGTCCGTGATGGTGGCCGATGCGCGCGGCAATCGCCGGGGTCTCCCGTCGGGGCTGTCCCGCCTTTCCGGTCTCCTGTCCCGTTGCGCCGATTTCCTGCTTCCCCCCGGCTGCGCGGCGTGCGGTGGACCGGCGGCGCGTGATGCGGGGGCGGGCGGGGGATCCGTCTGCCAGAACTGCGCTCTCGGCCTGCCGCCGGTTCCCCATCCGTGGTGCCGCCGATGCGGCGCTCCGCTCGGTACCGGCGAGGCGCCGTCGTGCCTTGAATGCGCGGACTGGCCCGACCAGCTGGGGGAAGCGCGCGCTCTTTGCCTGCTGGAGTCCCCGGCCCGCGAACTCGTCCATGCGCTCAAGTACCACGGCTGGCGCGGCGTCGGTGACTTCATGGGGTCGGAGATGGCCAGGAGTGCCCCCGAGTCGGTACGCCGTGCACACATGGTGGTGCCCGTACCCACCTCCGGGCGCAACGTACGCCGCCGGGGGTACAATCAGGCCGAAGTGATTGCGCATTCCCTTGCGGACGCTCTCGATCTGCCACTGCTCACCTGCCTTGAACGGCGGCGCCAGAAGGGCACCCAGACTTCCTTGAATCCGATGGAGCGACGGGCTAACGTGAAAGAGGCCTTCGTGCTTGCCGGGACGGGCCTGAGCCTGGTCACCGGTCGCCGGATCGTGCTCGTGGACGATGTGATCACCACCGGTGCGACCGTCCTGGCGGCGGTGGAGGCGCTTCGTGCCGGTGCGCCGGGGAGCATTGTTGCGTATGCTTTCGCGCGCACGGTCCCCATGTCGCTGGAAGTCAACTGAAAACAAGCGCACGTTACTGGAAGAGCAACCTGAGCAAATGTCCATTCGAGTCGCGATCAACGGATTCGGCCGCATCGGCAGAAACGTCCTGAGGGCCGCCAGGAAGTCGGGGTTCACGGATCTGGACTTCGTCGCGGTCAACGACCTTGCCGGAAGTGAAACGCTTGCGCACCTGCTGAAGTACGATTCGGTGCACGGACGCTATCCCGGCACCGTGGAGGTGTCGGGAAGCGGACTCGTCGTGGACGGCGACGAGATGATCGTCTGCTCGGAGCGGGACCCGGCCGACCTGCCATGGGCTGAACTGGATGTCGACATCGTGGTGGAGTCGACCGGGAGGTTCCGCACCCGGGCGCTCGCCTCGAGGCACCTGCGGGCGGGGGCCCGGAAGGTCATCATTTCCGCGCCGGCCAGCGACGAAGACATCACGATCGTGCCCGGCGTGAACCACGGCGCCTACGATCCCGAGAACCACCACCTTATCTCCAACGCCAGTTGCACGACGAACTGCCTGGCGCCCGTGGCCAAGGTGCTTGCCGAGCGGTTCGGCTTCGTGCGCGGCCTCATGACCACCATTCACGCCTATACGAGCGGGCAAGCGGTGCTCGACGGTCCGCACAAGGACCTTCGCCGCGCCCGCGCCGCCGCCGTCAGCATGATTCCCACGACAACCGGGGCCGCCAGAGCCATTGCGCTGGTCCTGCCCGAACTCGAGGGCAAGCTCGACGGCATGGCGATCCGCGTCCCGACCCCGGATGTTTCGGTGGTGGATCTGGTCGCCGAGGTGGATAGCGACGTAGGCGCCGATCAGGTCAACGACGCCATGCGGGCCGCATCGGAAGGCGATCTGGCCGGAATTCTCAGGGTCGAGGAGGAGCCGCTGGTCTCGGTGGACTACACCGGGGAGTCAGCGAGTTCGGTAGTGGACGCACCGAGTACCGCGGTGATGGGAGGCCGAATGGTCAAGGTGCTCGCGTGGTACGATAACGAGTGGGGGTATTCTTCGCGCGTGGTCGATCTGGCCCGGTACGTCGGGATGCGGCTCGGTGCCCGGGTGTAGGAACCCGTTGTTGGCGCGCCCTCCGGGCATGCGGCCTCCCCGGACACATCCGGGCCGGGGTAAGCGCGGGCATGTGAGCGCGTATTAAGAGGATGTTATGAAGACGGACGACATCCGAACGCTGCAGGTGGACGCGAAGCGGGCGCGGCCCGGTGAGGTGGCCGCGCGGACGCCCGAGCGCGGAGAGCCCGGCGATTCGACGCCGGAGGGCCGCCGGGACGTCGCGCGAACGGCGCAAAAGGCGCCCGTGCAACCGGTGGACCTGCCACAGGATTTCGATGTCTGGTTCAGGGACCATCGCGAGACGGTCTATCGGTATGTGCGCTTTCGGGTTGCGACGCGCGAGACGGCGGAAGACATTACGTCCGATGTGTTCCTTAAGGCCCTGCGGGCGTTGAAGCGCTACGATGCGCGGCGCGCGTCGCCGAGAACCTGGCTGCTGAGGATCGCCCGCAACGCGGTCACCGATCACCTGCGGACCTTGCGGCGGCGCGGCTCGCTGCACATTTCGCTGGACCGGGCTCCGGATCTGGTATCTCAGGCCCCCTCGCAGGAAGAGCGAATCCTGCGGGAGGAGCAGGTGAACCGCCTTCTCAACGCGGCGGCGACACTGCGCGAAACCGACCAGGAGGTTCTCTCGTTGCGGTATGGAGCCGGGATGCGCAACGCCGAGATCGCGGCGACACTCAATACCAGCTGCAACGTCGTGGCGGTGCGGATCCATCGCGCGCTTGGCAGACTCAGAGCCGCGCTCAACGTGTCCGACCCCGGGAAGGTGAGATGATGTCACGCAAGGGGGAACACGGCCACGGTGCATCCGCGTCGCACGAACTCGGGGGATTGGAGCGTGAACTCCGCGGAATCGTCATAGAGGAGCGCTGTTCCTTCGGACCCGAATTGCGCTCGGATCTGGCCAGGGAATACCAGCGGCTGGGGAGTGGCGCGAGGCGGAGCCCTTCGTGGCTCCGCCCGATCGGGATTGCGGCGGGGGTGGTCGTTGCGCTCGGAGGAGGCGCGCTCACGGTCCCGCAGATGAGGGCCGTTCTCCTGAATGGGCCGGGCATCTCGCCTGCGCTCGACAGCCCCACTTCGCCAGCCCCGTTTGTGTCGGCGGAGCCGGAATACCCGTTCACGGACCCTATGCCGGTCCTGCCGGCTCCCGCCGCAGCAGTGGCGGATCCCGGCGGCAGCGTTGTCGTCGAGCAGAGCGCGCTGGCCGAGACCGTCCCGGTGCTGCGCGACCTGGATCAGGCCCGGCGGATCGTGGCGGAGGAGATTCCCGCTCTCCCGGACCGCCGCGAGGGGTGGGGCACGGTTGAGCTCCTGATCTGGGTGAGCCTCGATGGGAGAGTGGAGTTTCCCCAGATCGACCGGTCTTCCGGATTCGCCGAGCTGGATCGCGCGGCGCTGCGAGCGATTCGGTCGTTCGAGTTCGAGCCTGCCACGCGGCGGGGCGTCGCGGTCGGGACGTGGGTACGCTTTCCGATCGGTTTCCGCCCCGAATCAGCGAGGATCCTGCTCGACGCCGAAGCCGAGACGCTATCCGGCTCGGGGAGCAATTGACGGCAGCGGGATCTTCCTGAACCTTCAGGAAGTGAAGAAGACCCTTCAGGACCTCCCACCCTCCCTGCTTTCGGGCGCAGCGGTCGCGCTGAGGGCTGATTTCAACGTGCCCCTCGACCGGGACGCCGTCGCGGACCCGTCGCGCATCGAGCGCACCCTGCCCACGGTCGGGCATCTCGTTTCGCACGGCGCCCGGGTCGTGATCCTCTCCCATCTGGGACGTCCCGGGGGGCGGGTCCGGCCCCACTTGACCCTGAAGCCCATTGCGGCCCACCTCGGCCGCGTGATCGAGGGACCCGTCTCGTTTCTGCCCTGCAGCGCCGGTGACCCGGTGCGGGACGCCGTGGCCGGAATGGCCCGGGGGTCGGTCATGCTGATCGAGAACACGCGATTCCTCGGCGGAGAGACGGCTGGCGACCCCGCGCTGGCTGACGACTGGGCAGGATGGGCGGACCATTTTGTGATGGACGCCTTCGGGACGGCGCACCGCTCGCACGCATCGACCGACGGATTGCCGCGTGCCGTGAAGCGAAACGGTGGGGAGGCGGTTGCAGGGTTCCTTGTCGCCGGCGAAATCAAGGCGTTGGGAGCGGTGCTGCGGGATCCGCGGCGGCCGTATGTCGCCGCTGTCGGCGGGGCGAAGATCTCGGGCAAGATCGATGTCATTCAGGCGCTGCTGGACCGCGCCGACACGCTTCTGGTCGGGGGCGCTATGGCCAATACGTTTTTTGGCGCTTTGGGACTGGAGACAGGAGCGTCGCTCACGGAGCCGGAGAAGTGGGAGACGGCTCGACGGCTGATCGACGCCGGCGGATCGCGACTGGTGCTGCCGGTGGATTGCACGGTGGCCGCGGCCGTCGGTCCCGGACTCGAGACTCGTGCCGTGGACCGCTCCGAGGTGGGTCCGACCGATGCGATCGGCGACCTTGGACCCGTGTCGGTCGAGCTCTTCGGGCGCTACCTTGCCGACGCGGGTACGGTGGTGTGGAACGGGCCGATGGGCGCCTTCGAGGTCGAGGCTTTCGCGCGCGGCACGCTGTGTGTGGCCACGAGTGCGGCAACGGCAGCGGATCGGGGCGCGACAGTCGTGATCGGTGGCGGCGACTCCGCCGCCGCCGCGCGGATGGCTGGAGTGGCAACCCGGATCACCCATATATCCACGGGCGGAGGGGCGGCGCTGGCGTTCCTGGCGGGGAAACAGCTGCCAGGAATCGAAGCGCTGTCGGATTCTGCCCCAACCTGAACCCCCGAGCGGGAGGCTGAAGCAATCCGCATGCGCAAGGTCGTCGCAGGCAACTGGAAGATGCACCACGGGCCCGATGCCGCGGCCGGTTTCCTTTCGCGGTTCCGCCCGCGGGGCGTTTCCGAGACCGTGGAGTTGATCCTCTTTCCGCCGGATCTCTCTCTGCGGGCGGTCAGGAAGGCGGCGCGCGTCCCGGTCGGTCTGGGAGTCCAGAACATTCACTGGGAGGAGTCGGGCGCACTCACCGGCGAGGTATCGGCGGAGATGGCCAGGGAGGCGGGTGCGTCCTTCGCACTTGTCGGGCACTCGGAGCGGCGCCACCTCTTCGGCGAGACGGACGACCAGGTCGGCCGCAAGGTGAGGGCTGCCGTTCGAGCGGGACTCGTGCCCGTGGTGTGCGTAGGCGAGTTGCTGAAGGAACGCCGGGCGGGCTGGCTGGCCGATGTGCTCCGCCGACAGATCTCGGCCTTTGCCGGAGCCTTGGAGGGTGTCACCGCGTTCATGGTCGCCTACGAGCCGGTGTGGGCCATCGGGACCGGTGAGACGGCCACACCCGAGGACGCTTCGGAAGCCCATGCGATCGTACGGGAAACGCTCGGAGCGCGGACTCCCGCCGCGATCCTCTACGGAGGCAGCGTGAATCCCGGAAACGCGGCGGAACTGATGTCCGCGCCGGGTGTCGACGGCGTGCTGGTCGGCGGCGCCAGTCTCGACCCGGGCGTGTTCGCCGGGATTGCGGAAGCGGCTGCGGGCTGATCCCCGCCGGGGCAGGGCTTCCGCGCACTGGCGGAACCGGCCCGATCGTGCCGGCGGCCGCCCGCCGTGCGGGTTGACAGCAGCGACCATCTCGGGCACGTTCCTGAACGCCCTGGGGGCGGATCGGAACCTTTGGAAGAGTGTGAAAATGTACGGATTCCTGCTGACTCTCCTCGTGCTCGACGGGATCTTGCTGGGAGTAGTCATACTGATCCAGTCGGGGAAGGGTGGCGGGCTGGCCGCAATGGGTGGCGGGGCCGCTGCAACCGATGTTCTCGGAGGTCGCCAGGCGACCACACTGCTGACCCGGGCCACCTGGATCGCGGGAAGTGCCTTCATGGTGTTGTCGCTCATGCTCGCGATCATGTCCTCACGTACCAGGATCCCGGACTCGGTGCTGGACGACATCAGCGTGGGCGCACCCCCGCAGCCGCTCATTCCTGACGGTTCCTCGGTGACGGACCTGATCCCCGGCGCGGCGGACGAGACGCCTCCCGAACAAGCGCCACCCCCCGGAGAAGAAGAGCCTCCCGGCGGAGAGGATCCGCCCCCAGCGACGAGCGAGTCGTCCGGCAACTCCGGCGGCTAGCCGTCCGTGGAGGAATCCCGCTTGCCCCCGGGGGCGGCGAGGCGCCGGGCCGGCAAGGCGCTTCATGGGTAGCGCGGAGCCCCCGCCGCAGCGGGGTGGAGGCGGCGCGACCATGGGACGCGCCGTCGTCCAGGACCTCCTCTATCAGGGCTATCAGGCGCGCTTCCTCGAAGCGGGTATCCAGGAGGTGGCCGAAACCCCCGTTTCGGTGGATGTCAGGTCGGTCGTCATGGCGCGGGCCATGCGACCGTCGCCTGACGGCAGGGGTGACCTCTGCGCACCGGGACACATCGGCCCGGGACCCTTGCTGGCCTTCGGGGCAACCCCGCTGGAGTTCCTCAGGCAACTGGCCGGCAAGGGTACCGCTCCGGCCGCCGCCCGGACCGGGGGACGTACCTGGACCGACCTGCGGAGAGGACTGATCGGCTGGGATGGGGCCCGGGGCGCGTTGACGCAGGTGCTTGCCGGGGCCGCGCTCGCCTTCAGGCAGACGGAACAGAGACGTGCCGCGCTGGTCTTCGAGGAGTTGGCCGCGACGGAGACCGGCGCATGGCACGAGGGGTTCAACCTCGCCGCGGCTCAGCGAGTGCCGCTGATCGTTGTGCTGGACGCGGGAGACGATGGCCCCCGCGGCGACCCCGCGAGAATCGAACGGTTGGCGCGCAGTTACGGCACGGCGTTCGATTCGGTCGCGGAGGAGCCGTTTGCACGGATCTTCAGCACGGTCACCGACGCGCGGAACCGGGCGCTGGCGGGGCAGGGACCGACGCTGATCGCCCTGTTGCCGCGAAATGCAGCGGAGCCGTGGGCCGCGCACGATGCGTTCGTCGAGTGGGCCCGGGCGGAGGGGGGGCTCTCCGGGCAGGAGGTGCGGATGATCGCGCAGGCTGCTTCAGCGGGTGTCGAGCATGCCTTGAGAAGGCTTGCGAAGGAGCCTGCGGCCGAGCCGCCCGACGCGCTCGCACCCGTGTACGCGGGCCGTCTTCCCGGACCACCCTGGACACGCCGGGATCCGCCGGAGCCGGCGGCCCGTGGGTGAGTTCCGGCCCGTTACGCACGATGGCAACGCGCCCTTTCCGGGTCCGCGGGGCGGCGGCCAAAATGTCCGCTGAACTCCCGCCCCAGGTGGCCCGTACCCGCGAGGGTCGCCCGGCCACCGTCCTCGAGGGGATCGCCGAGGCGCTCTGGGAGGAGATGGAGCGTGACGGCCGTGTCTTTCTGATGGGGGAGGACATCGGGGCCTACGGGGGCGCGTTCAAGGTCACCCGGGGCTTCCTGGAGCACTTCGGTCCGTCCCGAGTGATCGACACGCCCATCTCGGAGGGCGGCTTTACCGGAGCCGCCGCGGGGGCGGCGCACATGGGGCTGAGGCCGGTGGTCGAGATGCAGTTCATGGACTTCATTTCGCCGGCCTACGATGTCCTGACAAACTATATCGCCACATCCCTCTATCGCGGCGCGGGGCCGCTGCCGCTGGTGGTGCGGGGGCCGGTGGGCGGCGGCAACAGGGGCGGACCCTTCCATTCCCAGAACGTGGAAATGGCGTTCTTCCACACTCCGGGGCTGAAGATCGTGTATCCTGCCACGCCGCGTGACGCCAAGGGCCTCCTCAAGAGTGCCATCCGCGACGACAACCCGGTCATCTTCGAGGAGCACAAGGGTCTCTACCGCGCCCCGCACTGCCGTGAGATGCTCCCGCTCGGCGACGAGACCATCCCGCTCGGAAGGGCGCGCGTGGCGAAGGAGGGGGAGGATCTCACGATCGTGACCTACGGCCTCATGGTGCATCGCAGCCTCGAGGCCGCGGAGGAGCTGGCCAGGGACCGGATCCACGTCGAGGTGATCGATCTGCGCACCCTGCTCCCGCTCGACGAGGACGCGATCGTCGCCTCGGTCCAGAAGACGGGAAAGCTGCTGGTCGTACACGAAGACACGCGTACCGGCGGGATCGCAGGCGAGATTTCCATGCGGATCAACGAACGGGCCTTCGAATGGCTTGACGGGCCGATCCTCAGGGTCACGGCCATCGACTCGCCCGTGCCGTTCAGCGGCGCACTGGAGGACTATTTCCTTCCTTCCGTTGCGGATGTGGTCACCGCGGCGCGTTATCTTGTCAGGTACTGATGCCCGAACCGCGGCATCAACGCATCCCGGGTAGCCGGTCGTCGGCCGGCATCCCCGGCAACCGAACAGCAGCACGGAGAAGCACAGGTGTCGCGAATTGAAGTGCCGATGCCCCAGATGGGAGAATCCATCGCCGAGGGTACGGTTTCCAAATGGTTGAAGGCACCGGGTGACGCCGTCGAGCGCGACGAGCCGATCCTCGAGATATCCACGGACAAGGTCGATGCGGAGATACCCTCCCCGGCCGAGGGCACCCTGGCCGAAATCCTGGTCGCGGAGGGCGAGACCGTGGAGGTGGGGACGGTGGTTGCCTACATCAGTTCGGGCGCGGGGGCTGCCGTTCGGGCCACCGGCCCCATCGAGCCATCGGCGGAAGCTGCGTCCGAACCTCCGGCAGCTCAACCTGCGGCGGACGTGGTCGAGCCGGCTGCGGCCACCGGTGATGAGAGCGGGGATGTGGCGTGCACTGCGACCAGCGAGGAGCGCCTCCGAACGCGATCGACCCCGGTGGTGCGGCGGATCGCCCAGGAGGCCGGCGTGGACATCTCCGCCGTTCCCGGGACCGGCCACCAGGGCCGGGTAACGAAGCAGGACATCCTCGCATACATCGAGCGTGCGGGAGCCGATGCCGCGACACCGCCCGCGACTCCGGCCGCACCCGACGTCCCGGCACCGGCGCTCACGTCTGCGCCTTCACCCGTCCCGGCCGCGGCTCCGGCGCGGCCGCCGAAGCCTGAGCGCCCACCCCGGGCGCGGCGCGCAATCGCCGATGCGCCGTCCGACCTCTGGGAGCGATTCCACAGGGAGGTGGAGCACCCCGTCTTCCCCGTACGCGAGGGCGACCGGGTGGAGACGATGAACAAGGTGCGACGCCTCACCGCCGAGCACATGGTGCTGGCAAAGCGGATCTCATCGCATGTCCATTCGGTCATCGAGATCGACTTCTCGACCGTGGACCGGATTCGGCGGGAGAAGAAGGCGCGCTGGGCCGAGAGGGGGGCGCGCGTCTCCTACACGGCCTTCGTCGCGTGGGCGTGTTCGCGAATTCTGCGGGATTTCCCGACCGTCAACGGCACCATTTCCGGGAACAACATCGTGTACCGCGGCGCCGTCAACATCGGGATGGCCGTAGACCTGAACCCCGGGCTGATCGTCCCGGTGATTCGCCACGCCGACGACCTGAGCCTTGTGGGGACTGCCAGGAAGATCGTCGACCTGGCCACGCGCGCCAAGTCGCGCCAGCTGTCCCCCGATGAGATTCAGGGTGCCACCTTCACCATCACCAACCCAGGTGTGCTGGGCACGATGGTCGGCATGCCGATCATTCCGAAGGGAACCTCGGCGATCCTGGGCACGGGGTCGATCGACAAGCGGGTCGTCGTCGTGACCGACCCGGCGACCGGTGAGGACTCGATGGCCATTCGCAAGCGGTCCCTTTTCTCGCTCGGCTACGATCACCGGCTCGTTGACGGCGCCGACTCCGCCCGCTTCCTTTCGGCGCTCAAGGAACTGCTGCAGGGTTTCCCGGAAGATGCGTAGCGACGATCCGACCCAAATGTAAAGTCAGCATTACACGATGTCATGTTTACCTTACCTTCTTCAGCGAAATCCGGGTTGACCGCCGCTACCGACGTCCACCGCGACCGCCAAAGCCCGGCGTCCCGCCACGGCCGCGCGCAACCCTGGGCCGGCCGCACCCTCGCGGTCCGGTATCGGGGGAGGATCGCCTACGAACCCGCCGTGGAACTCCAGGCCGGGCTGGTCGGCCAACGACGAAGGGGCGAAATCCCCGACACCCTTCTCCTGCTGGAGCACCCGCACGTCATCACAATGGGCTCATCGGGCGGTGCCGGGCATGTCCTGCTGTCTCGCGAGCAGCTCGCGGCGGGCGGGATCGGCCTCAGCGAGGCGGGACGCGGGGGCGACGTGACGTACCACGGGCCGGGCCAGCTGGTGGGTTACCCGATCCTCGACCTGAAGCCGGACCGCAGGGACCTTCACCGCTATCTGCGCAGCCTCGAGGCCGTGCTAATCCGCGCGCTCGCTTTGCTCGGCCTCGCTGGCGAGCGCGACGAGGAGGCCACGGGGGTCTGGGTGGGCGGGGCCAAGGTGGCCGCGATCGGGATACGGGTATCGTCGGGATGGATCACCTCACACGGCTTCGCGCTGAACGCCAGCACGGACCTTTCGTACTTCGACGCCATCGTGCCCTGCGGCCTCTCAGGCCGGCCGGTCACCAGTCTTAGCCGGCTGCTTGGCCGGCACGTACCCCCGGGAGCCATCGCTCCGGCCGTGGTCGACGCGATGGCCGCGGAGTTCGGCTACGGCTCCGTCGACGATCCCGGCGGCGCAAACTCGAAGTAGTCCAGGTAGCGGCCGTGTTCTTCCCGCTGGTCGTTCAGCCACGTCTCGAACCCGGAAGGGCCGGGCCGCGGCCTTGACGACTGCTCACTCGCTGCGCGCTGGGCAAGATCGTTCACGTATTCGTTGCGGGGATCCCCGGCGTGGCCCTTGACCCAGCGCCACCTGACCTCATGGCGCGACGCCACCCGGTCCAGACGCTGCCAGAGGCCGAGATTCTCGATGGGGCCTCCCTTGCGCTTCCACCCGCGGCGCTTCCAGGTCGGCATCCACTCCGACGCCCCCTTTACCAGATACTGGGAATCCGACGCGAACCGGACCCTGCAGCGCTCCTTCAGGGCCTCCAGCGACACGATTGCGCTCATCAGGGCCATCCGGTTGTTCGTCGTGGACCGGTCGCAGATCCAGAGGTCGCGGCGCTCCCAGGCCCCCCGGTTCCAGCACTCCAGCAACGCCGCGGCCCCACCCGGGCGGTCGCGGTCGGCGAACTGGTTGCCGAGGCACGATTCGTCCGCGTGTATGTGGACCTGCCGCGTCTCATTCTCCATGTCCTGCTCCCTGGCTGCGCGAGGAAATCGCCCGGCTCCGCGGGACGAACAGCGGTCGCCCTGGGAAGATATCGATTCCGTGGCGGCCGCGGCGGCCGCGCGAGCCGTGGGGCCGCCCTGCAAGTCGTTGACACGCTTCGTTCCTGGACTACATTGACCCAATGTCTTTCCGCCGCCAACCGGACGAATCGAAGCAGTCCGCCTGCCTCCTGCTCGAGGACGGGCGACGTTTCGAAGGGACTCCCCTCGGACATCCGGGAGTGGCCATTGGAGAGGTGGTCTTCAACACCTCGATGACGGGCTATCAGGAAGTCCTGACCGACCCTTCGTACGCCGGACAGCTCGTCGTGATGACCTACCCGCTGATCGGCAACTACGGCACCAACCAGGAGGATGTCGAATCCCGGCGCCCCCAGGTCTCGGGGTTCATCGTGCGGGAAGCGGCGAGGCTGCCCAGCTCGTGGCGGAGCCGCTCAGCGCTGGAGGATTACCTGTGCGCCCATCGCGTCACCGGGATTCAGGATCTCGATACCCGCGCTCTCACGCGCCACATACGCAGCGAGGGCGCGATGCGCGGCGCGATCGCAAGTGGCGGCGCCTCGACCGGGGAGCTGCTCGAGCGGGTACTCGCCCATCCCCGGATGGAGGGGCTGGAACTGGCCTGCGGGGTTTCGACGGATCGGCCGTACACCGTTGATGCCGTTGGCGAGGAGGTGTACCATGTCGTCGCCTTCGACTTCGGGGTCAAGGCGAGTTCGCCCCGGCTGCTCTCCGAACGGGGGTGCCGCGTGACGGTTCTCCCGGCCCGGTCCGGAACGGCGGAGGTGCTGCAACTCGAGCCGGACGGGGTGTTTCTCTCCAACGGACCCGGTGATCCGGCGGCGGTCGAACGCGCGGCCGAGACCATTCGCGAGGTAGCGTCCCGGGGGGTTCCCGTATTCGGGATCTGCCTTGGCCACCAGCTGATCGCGCGGGCCTTCGGGGGCGAGACCTTCAAGCTGCCGTTCGGGCATCACGGAGGGAATCACCCCGTCATGAACCACGAGCGGAAGACCGTCGAGATCACGTCGCAGAACCACGGCTTCGCGGTGCGCGCGGGGGACGGCCGCGAGGTTGCCGGAGCGCCCGACTTGAAGGTGACCCACAGCAACCTTTACGATGGAACGGTGGCGGGCGTCGCTCACACCACGCTGCCCGTGATCGCCGTCCAGTATCATCCGGAGGCGGCTCCTGGTCCCCACGACAGCAGCTATCTCTTCGACGATTTCGTTTCCATGATGGCCGCCGCGGGGCGGAGTCGGGGCCGGCGCAGCGCCTGACCCCTATATTCAGTTTGGTGACTGACTTCGAAGCCGCAGACCGGCTTCGCAGCCGGATCGCGAAGGAGGAGGAATGACAAAAGCCGACCTGGTTGAACAAGTCGCGGAAGCCATTGGACCCGGGATTACAAAGCGGGACTGCGCTCTTGTCGTCGATGGCTTCATCAATGCGGTAAAGCACGCGCTCGCCGGGGGCCACAGCATCGAGATCAGGGGATTCGGCACCTTCAAGGTGCGCCAGCGCCGGGAGCGGATGGCCCGCAACCCGAGGACGGGAGAGCCGGTAAGGGTGCCGGCGCGCTCGACTCCGGTATTCAAGCCGTCGAAGTACCTTCGCGCCCGGGTGGCCGATCTCGATCCCAAGGCGTGACGGAGACGAATAGCGGTCCAGTGGACGTCACGGTTCTTCTCTTCGCTGCCCACCGGGAACTTGTCGGCGGTGCCCGCGACACGATCGTCTCGCTCCCCGAGCGCGCCACGGTGGACACCTTGCTCGCCCGGCTCCGGGCGCGGGGCGGGGGCTGGTCGCAACTGCCCCGCCGGGCGGCGGTCGCGGTGAACCGCAGGTATGCCGGGGGTGACACGGTCCTCGCCGAGGGCGACGAGGTCGCGCTGATTCCCCCGGTCGCGGGTGGCTGAAGATGTCCTGGAGCGACGTGACCAAGGACCCCATCGATCCCGGCGCGGTGCTGGCCCGGGTCGGGCGCCCCGGGGACGGGGCCGTCGCTTTCTTCGCGGGCGTGGTGCGCGACGAAAACGAAGGCCGCCCGGTGTCCGGAATGGAGTACGAAGGGTACGACGAGATGGCCCGTGACGAGCTTGCCGGGATCGTTGCGGAGGCGGCCGGGCGGGCGGGTACGCAGCGCATCGCGGCCGTACACCGCCTTGGACGGCTCGCCGTCGGCGAGGTGAGCGTGGCGATCGCGGTGTCGGCGCCGCACCGGGCCGAGGCCTTCGCCGCGGCCCGCTACATTATAGAGGAGATCAAGAAACGGCTCCCCGTTTGGAAGCGGGAGCACTACCTGGACCGGGAGGCGGAGTGGCTGGAGGGCAGCCTTCCGGTCGAGAGAGGGAATCGCGGAGCGTGAACAGGGCGCCTGAAAAGCTTGGAGCGGCGGGCAGCGGAGCGCGTGCTCTCGACGCCTCCGCACGCCCGGCGCCCTCCAACGGCGCGTCGGCGAACGGCGTGTCCGGCAACCGCCTGCTGGAGGAGCCTTCCGCGCCCGCCATGGTCGACGGGTTCGGACGGCGCATCGAGTACCTGCGAATCTCCGTGACCGACAAGTGCAACCTGCGCTGCGTGTACTGCATGCCCGAAGAGGGACTGCCGTGGCTGCGAAGGGACGAGATCCTCAGCTATGAGGAGATCACGGAGGTCGTCAGGGTCATGGCCGGGATGGGACTCAGGCGGTTGCGGCTGACCGGCGGCGAGCCCCTGGTGCGAAAGGACCTGCCCCGCCTCGTGGCCATGCTCGCCGGCGTCCCGGGGATCGACAACATCGCGCTGTCCACCAACGCCGTCCTCCTTGCGCCGATGGCCCGGCGCCTGAGGGACGCCGGCGTCTCCCGCGTGAACATTTCGCTCGACTCGCTCCGCCCCGACCGCGCGGACGCCATCGCGCGCCGCCCCGGCACGCTGGATAGGGTGCTGCATGGGCTCGACGCGGCGGAGGGGGCCGGTTTCGACCCCATCAAGATCAACGTGGTCCTCATGCGCGGCGAGAACGACGACGAGATCGCCGACTTCGCGGAACTGTCGCGCGGCCGCCCCCTGCACGTGCGCTTCATCGAGGTCATGCCCACCGAGTCGAACCTGGAGCTGAGCGCGTCGAACTTCCTTTCCTGCGACGAGGCGCTCGCCGCGATCGCAGAGGTCGACGCCCTGGAGCCGGTTCCCGGTCCGCCCGGCAACGGTCCCGCCGCCTACTTCAGCTTTCCGGGCGCCCGGGGCACGATCGGCGTCATCACGCCGATGAGCCACAACTTTTGCAGCCGTTGCAACCGGATGCGCCTCACCGCCGACGGCCAGTTGCGTCCGTGTCTGTTCGGGACGATCCAAACGCCCCTGCGCGACGCTCTCAGGCGCGGCGAGGATCTGCGTCCGCTCGTCGAAGAGACGCTGCGGATCAAGCCGGAAAAACACCTGCTGGTCCGGGGTTCCTCGGAGGGTTCCGGAGGCCTGATCGCCCTTTCGCAGACGGGCGGATGAGTCGAGCGGGCCGCCGATCGCTTCACGCACTTTCACGCACGGAGAACAACACCTGAATGTCTGCCGGAAAAATCACCGTAGTCGGCGCCGGGCACGTCGGCGAAGTCTGTGCCCAGAGGCTCGCCGAGAAGGAGTTGTGCCGGGAGGTCGTCCTCATCGACATCGTCGAGGGCATTCCGCAGGGGAAAGGTCTCGACCAGTGGCAGAGCGCGCCGGTCGAGGGCTTCGACACGATGGTCACGGGCGCGAACGACTACTGCCCCGCCGAAGGGTCCGATCTCTTCATCGTGACGGCGGGGATCGCCCGCAAGCCGGGGATGAGCCGCGACGACCTGTTGCGCACCAACGCCGGCATCGTGCGGTCGGTGAGCAGCGAGATCGCGCGGGTGGCGCCGGATGCAGTGGTGATCGTGGTTTCGAACCCCCTCGACGTGATGGCCTACGTCGCCAGGGAAACGACCGGGTTCCCGCGCGAGCGGGTCATCGGCATGGCGGGCGTCCTCGACACGGCCCGCTTCCGCGCTTTCATCGCCATGGAGCTGGACGTGAGCGTCGAGGACATCCAGGCGATGGTCCTGGGCGGGCACGGCGACACGATGGTGCCGCTCGTGTCCTACACCTCCGTCAGCGGCATCCCGGTCTCGCGCCTTGTCGGGCGGGCCCGTCTCGACGCGATCATCGAGCGCACCCGCAACGGGGGGGCCGAGATCGTGAAGCATCTGAAGACGGGTAGCGCCTACTACGCGCCCTCGGCGGCGGCGGTGCAGATGGCCGAGTCGATCGTGCGCGACAAGCGGCGCATTCTTCCGGCGGCCGCGTACCTGGAGGGCGAGTACGGGCAGCAGGGCATCTATCTGGGCGTGCCCTGCAAACTTGGGGAAGGCGGCCTGATGGAGGTGGTCGAGGTCGAACTCACCGACAGCGAGAGCGCCGCGCTGGCGAAGAGCGCGGACCACGTGCGGGCGGTCATGGCGAGTCTGTAGCGGCAGGGCCGCTCCCTGCGGTTTGCCGGTCGGCCGGAATTCCCGGAGGTCGCCGGATCCGCGGCGAGCACCCGTGAACGCGCTACGGTCCCTTGAACACCGCCGGATCCACCTCCGGATTGAGCACGAAGTCGGTCGTGACGAGAACCTTCCAGATCTTCCCGTCGGCGTTCACGTGGACGCGGCGACCGGTGAAGATGTAGCCGTCGACCTCGCGGACATCCTCCCAATACGTGCGGCTGATGTTCTGGCGCCCCTCCTCCCGGTATCCGATGGACACCGGCATCGCCCTCCCTTCCTCGAAGACATAGTACCAGGTGTCGTTGTGGTCTCCGACCCCCTCGCCGAAGGTGACGCGCACCAGGTGGCGCCCCTCCTCGTCGGTCCCGTCGTAGTGGAGGAAGACGCCGGGGTCCTTCAGCTTGAAGGGCAGGCCGATCCAGTAGAAGACATCGCCGGAGACGTAGCGCGCCTCGTCGTAGTCCTTGTCGCCGGGCCCGAGGGTTTCCCCGTTCATGACGGCCCACTCCTGAACGCCGTCGAAGCCGTGCTGGATGAAGTCGTTGCCCTCCCAGCGCTCGATCCGGGCCGCCTCGCCGGTCTCCAGGCGGGCGATCGTGACGTAGCGGGGGCGCGTCCGCCTGAGTCGTCCGGATTCCGGATCCCAGATTTCGGTCGTCAGTGTGAAGGAGGCGCTGTGGAGCTTCCAGTAGGTCTCCATCCCCCCCAGCGCCTCGATCCAGGTGTCGACCAGCTGCTCGGCCTTCTCGTCGGCGCTGCCGGACCCGCCCCCGACTGCGGCGGCGCCGGCCAGGATCAGCGCCACCGGGAAACCGGCGGCCACGATTCTCTTCAATGGGTTCCTCATCACGGTTCTCCTGTCTGAAGCCGCGGCCGGCAAGCCTTGCCCGGCAACGGCAGTTGCAGCAGTCTACCCCTTCGAAAGCCGCCGCCCACCCCGTCCGTCCGAACCTGCAACGCATCCGTCCGGACCGGCCACGGCACACTGACATGATACACACCCGACCCGGTTTGCGCCCGCCCATCGTGTTGCGGGCCGCCTGCATCGTCGCGCTCGCGGCCGGCGCTTCCACCGCGTGCCGCGAGACCCCAACCACACCGGAGCCGCCGGACATCGAATCGCTGGAATTCGCCCCCCGGCTGGACGTCGACATCTCGCGGATGACCAGGCTGCCGTCCGGCCTCTACATTCGCGACCTGGCGGAGGGCGCGGGCGCGCGGGCGCAGCCAGAGGTCGGGGCGCAGTTCAACTACCAGGGCTGGCTCCACGACGGCACCTCCGTCGACACGGGAACCTATCCGGCGAATCAGTTCTCCCCCGGCGCCTTCGTCAGCCCTTTCGACGGGGAGGTGTACTACCAGGTGGGCAGCGGCCAGACCATCGCGGCGTGGGACCTCGGGCTCGAAGGCATGCGCCTCGGCGGGAGGCGCCAGCTCGTCGTGCCGCCGAGGCTCGGGTTCGGGGGCGCGGGTTCATCGGACGGGCGCGTGCCGGGCAACTCGGTGCTGGTGTATGTCCTCGAGCTGCTCGCGGTGGAGCCGTAGCGTCCGCGTGGCGCAAAGCCCCGCTGCTCCTACAGCTTCGGCAGCGTGACCCCCACCTGTCCCTGGTACTTCCCGCTCCGGTCCGCGTACGCCACCTTCGGCGGTTCGTCTCCCTGAAAGAAGACCAGCTGGGCGATCCCTTCGCCGCCGTAGATCTTCGCCGGAAGAGGGGTGGTGTTGGATATCTCCAGCGTCAGGAACCCCTCCCAGGTCGGTTCCAGGGGGGTCACGTTGACGATGATGCCGCAGCGCGCATAGGTGCTCTTGCCCACGCACAGCACGAGCACGTCGCGGGGGATTTTGAAGTGCTCCACGGTCCGTGCCAGCGCGAACGAATTCGGCGGGATGATGCAGTCACCCGTGACATCCACGAATGACCGTTCGTCGAACGCCTTCGGGTCCACCACCAGGTTGTGGACGTTGGTGAAGACCTTGAACTCCGGTGCCACGCGGATGTCGTAGCCGAAGGAGGAGAGTCCGTAGGAGATGCTGCCGTTCCTGACCTGACCGCTCTCGAAGGGCTCGATCATGCGGTGATCGAGGGCCATTCTGCGGATCCAGCGGTCACTCTTGACGGGCATCGATCACACGCGTGCTTCCCTGGGGAGCCGATTGGGGGTGGGCCGGCAACTCGATGAACGGTATCGTCCACATGATTCGGTATATGACAATGTGGCGTGTCGCGCAACCGGGGCGGGGACCGAAGCGGTGCCCGGGCCGGTCGCCGACCCTCCCGAAGGCGGCGGGGGCTCGTTCCACGGGCTGGCGAGGACAGGAACCTTGAATCCGCCCGTGTTGGCCAGTATCTTTCAGCCTTGATTCATGCGCTCGTGAAAGTTTTCACAAGCGCATGGCGTGCGCTGGTTCTCCCACCGGTGGTGGGGACCGGGCGGGCGCGGACGGGATGGGAAACCAACACGGGGGCCATCGACCGGCATGGCGAAGTCCTACATACCGCTCCTGATCATCTTCGGCGTGACGGTCCTGAACGCCGTGGGGATGGCGGTCGCGTCGCACGTCCTCAACCCGAGCCGCCCCACCGCACAGAAGTCGATGCCCTATGAGTCGGGGATGATCCCCCTCGGGGACACCCGGGCTCGCTTCTCGATCAAGTTCTACATGGTGGCGATCAGCTTTATCGTCTTCGACCTCGAGACGATCTTCCTCGTCCCCTGGGCGGTACGGGTGCGCGAACTCGGGTGGGGCCCCTTCGTGGCCGTGTTCCTGTTCGTGGCCGTGCTGGCCGTGGGGCTGCTGTACGAATGGAGGAAAGGGGGCCTGGAATGGGAGTAGCGAACCCGGGACTTCCCGGTGCCGGCACGCCGGCCTTTCTCACCACTCGGCTCGACTTCGTGGTGAACTGGGCGCGGCGCAATTCGCTTTGGCCGATGCCCTTCGGGACCGCCTGCTGCGCGATCGAGATGATGGCGTCGGCGGCGAGCAACTTCGATCTGGCCCGTTTCGGGATGGAGCGCATGTCGTTCAGTCCCCGGCAGGCGGACGTGCTCATCTGCGCGGGGCGCGTGCCGTACAAGCTGGCGCCGGTGCTGCGCCGGATCTGGGACCAGATGATGCAGCCGAAGTGGTGCATCTCCATGGGCGCCTGTGCGTCGTCGGGCGGCGTCTTCGACGTGTACTCGATGGTGCAGGGGATCGACACGATCGTGCCGGTGGACGTCTACATTCCGGGATGCCCCCCGCGCCCGGAGGGGCTGATCTACGGGCTGATGATGGTTCAGGAGAAGATCCGGGGCGAGAGTCTGGCCGATCACGCCGCGCTGCGGGCCGAGGATCCGCTCGGGGCCGGCCGGCCGCGCGCCGGCGACGAGGAGGTCGCCGATCTGACGGGGCCTTTCGGCAACTCGACCGATCAGAACCGGGTCAGCGGCCTGGTGGAAACCGGCGCGATCGGTCGCCCGGAGGACCGCCTCCCGTGACCGTTGCTCCCAACTTCCGCCTTCCCGTCCGGGGGCCGGTGCGTTGACGTCCGACCTGGGATCCGGGGGCTCCGCGCCCGATTTCGGACTGGTGGCGGCCGGAGGGCGGAAGGGACACGACCCCGCGCCCGACACGGCCGAGGCGGGGAACGTTCCGCCGGTCAACCCCTCCGTGACCGCGCTGCGCCGACAGTTCCCGGACGGAGTTCTCCGCAACCGGGTATGCGCCGGCGATCAGGATGTCGTCCATATCGACTCCGGGCGCGTCGCCGAAATCCTGCGCTGGCTCCACGAGACGCCCGACCAGCACTACGATCACCTCGCCGACGTGACCGCGGTCGACCATGGCGGCGGAAGGCCGATCGAGGTCGTCTACCAGCTCTGGTCGATCCCCCAACGCTCGGCCCTCAGGGTCAAGTGCGAGCTCCCGCTTGACGCGCTGGAAATCGAGAGCGTCACCGGGATCTGGCAGGGAGCGAACTGGCTTGAACGCGAAGTCTACGACCTCTTCGGCGTGCACTTCCGGGGTCACCCGGACCTTCGGCGGATCCTCATGCCGGAGAACTACGCCGAAGGGCACCCGCTGCGGAAGGACTTCCCGCTGCGGGGCCGGTTCTCGCGCGCGGAGCAGACGCGCCGGGCGCTGACCCAGGATCCGGAGGACTACTACATGCCCGGCGAGATCGGCGAGCGGACTCCGCAAGTGGTGGCGAGCGGCGCGGACGATGGGGACGAGGCGAAGGCGAGCGGTGCCGGCGCGGGCGGCGAGGGGGAAGCCGATGTCCTCTAGCACGGTCGAATACGCCGTCCGACGCAACCCCGAGATGGGACCGCACGGAAAGCCGGTCGCCAGCCCGACGGAGCCCTTCGACGCACCCGAACCCGAACTTGGCTCCCAGACGATGCTGGTGAACGTCGGGCCGCAGCATCCCGCGACCCACGGCGTGCTGCGTCTGGTGGTGGAGCTCGACGGCGAGACGGTTGTGAGCGTGGTGCCGCGGCTCGGCTACCTCCATTCGTCCTTCGAGAAGCTGGGCGAGTACCGCACCTGGAACCAGATCGTGACGCTGACCGACCGGATGGACTACCTCGCGCCGCTCATCTACAACTGCGCCTATGTGATGGCCGTGGAAAAGCTTATGGGCATCGAGGTAACGGAACGCTGCAAGGTCGCGCGGGTGATCTGCATGGAGATGGACCGGATCTTCTCCCACCTGCTTTGGCTCGGGACCTGGTCGATCGACGTGGGCGCCTTCACCCCCTTCCTCTACGCCTTCCAGCAGCGCGAGAAGGTGTACACGCTTCACGAGGCGCTCACCGGTGCCCGCATCACGACATCGTCGACGCGGATCGGCGGGATGATGGCCGACCTGCCGGAGGGCTGGACGAAGGGTGTCCGCGAATTCGCCGACAATCTCCCCGCGACCCTTGACGAGATCGACGGACTTCTTACCTGCAATGCGATCCACGTCGGACGGACCCAGGGGATTGGGGCGATTTCGGCGGAAGAAGCGGTGAACCACGGACTGACCGGGGCCAACCTCCGGGCGAGCGGCGTGCCGTACGACGTGCGCAAGGACCGGCCCTACTACGACTACGGGAGCTACGACTTCGAGGTGCCGATCGGGTGCCACGGCGACTGCTACGACCGCTACCTGGTCCGCATGGAGGAGATGCGCCAGAGCGTCCGCATTCTCCACCAGGCGCTCGACCGGCTTCCGGATGGCCCCATGGACGTCGAGGACCCGAGGATCAGCCTGCCGTCGAAGACCGACTGCATGTCCGACATGGAGTCGATGATCCACCACTTCAAGCTCATCACCGAGGGCATACCTGCACCCGCCGAGGACTGCTGGTTCTCGGTGGAGGGCTCGAAGGGGGAGCTTGGGATGTACGTGGTGGGCGACGGGGGGCCGAAGCCGGTGCGCTGGCGGATCCGGCCGCCCTCGTTCGTGAACCTGTCCGCGATACCGAAGCTGTCCGAGGGGCACCTGATGGCGGACCTCATCATGATCAACGCGAGCCTGGACATCGTGCTGGGAGAGATCGACCGGTGAGCGGGGCGCGCTTCCACAACCCCGGCTGGGCCGGCAACACGGGGGAATTCGACCTGACCGAGGACGACGTGCGGGGCGCCGGCTATGCGGGAGAGCTGCCCCCGGAGGGCAGGCACCCCAGTACCGCGGCCAGCCACCCCTTCCAGCTGGTGGAAAGGGACCCCGCCGCACCCCTCTTCGAAGGCCCGTACCAGGAGCGGTTCGAGAAGATCCGCAGCCGCTACCCGACGGCAATGGCCGCCCTGCTCCCGGCTCTGAACCTGGCGCAGGAGCTGCGCGGCTACGTCTCCCCCGAGACGATGGACGAGGTGGCGGAGCTGCTCGGGCTGGGCAGCGCCTATGTGCGGGGCGTGGCCACCTTCTACACGATGTACAACAAGCGTCCCGTGGGGCGCTTCCTCATACAGGTCTGCACCAACATCTCCTGCAATCTCTGCGGCGCCGACGAGGTCCTCGCGGCCTTCCTCGAGCACACGGGCACCGAGCTGGGGGACACCTCGGCCGACGGCAACTTCACCGTGGCCGAGGCGGAGTGCCTCGCGGCCTGCGGCTTCCCGACCTGCGTGCAGATCAATGAACGCTATTTCGAGGACGTTTCCGTGGCTGACGTGCCCGGGATCCTGGCGCGCCTCAAGTCGGAACTGAATGGCGGCGGCGACACCGCCCCGACTCCGGAATAGCCAGACCGTGGCATACCCCTACCGGCACGAAAGGGAGACGCGAGTCCTGAGCGAGGGCTTCGGGGACCCCGCCGCGCGCACCGTGGCCGGGTGGAGGGAATACGGCGGCTACGAGGGGATCGGGCGGGCGCTGGAGATCGGGCGGGAGGCGACGATCGAGGAAGTCAAGCGGTCGGGGCTGCGCGGGCGCGGCGGCGCGGGGTTCCCCACCGGGCTCAAGTGGTCGTTCATGCCCAGGGACACCCGCCGTCCGCACTACCTGCTCTGCAACGCCGACGAGTCGGAGCCCGGGACCTTCAAGGACCGCGAGATCATCCGATGGACCCCTCATCAACTCATCGAGGGGTGCCTGGTGGGATCGTACGCGATCGGGGCGTCGCACTGCTACATCTACCTGCGCGGCGAGTTCTTCGAGTCGACGCGGGTGATGGCGCGGGCGCTGGAGGAGGCGTACGCGGAAGGGCTGGTCGGCAAGGACATCATGGGGTCCGGCGTCGATATCGACATGACGTTGCACGTCGGCGCCGGCGCCTACATCTGCGGCGAAGAGACCGGCCTCATGAACTCGCTGGAGGGGCGCCGCGGCGAGCCGCGCATCAAGCCGCCCTTCCCGGCGGCGGTGGGCGCCTTCGGAATGCCGACCACGATCAACAACGTCGAAACGCTGGCGGCCACCCCCCACATCGTGCGCCACGGCGGCGACTGGTACCGCCAGTGGGGCACCGAGAAGAGCCCCGGCACGAAGCTCTTCTGCGTCTCCGGCCACGTGAACAAGCCCGGCAACTACGAATTCCCACTCGGCTTCCCCCTCATGGAGCTCATCGAGGACGTCTGCGGCGGCATGCGCGACGGCAACGCCCTCAAGGCGGTCATCCCCGGGGGCAGCTCGGTGCCGATCATGAGCGCCGACGACTGCCGCGAATGCACCCTCTGCTACGAGGGGGTCGAGGCGGCCGGCTCCATGCTCGGCTGCGCGTCGGTGATCGTGATGGACGAGACCGCCGACATCGTCAAGCAGGTCCGCCGCATGGCGTACTTCTACGCCCACGAATCGTGCGGGCAGTGCACGCCCTGCCGGGAGGGGACGACCTGGGCCACCCAGATCCTGCGCCGCATCGAGGACGGCCGTGGCACCGAGGACGACCTCGACACCCTCATCGAGATCTCCGAGCAGATGACCGGGACGACGATCTGCGTGCTGTCGGACTCGCTGGCAATGCCGATCATCTCGTCAATCGAGAAGTTCCGTGACGACTACCTGGCGCTGATCCGCCGGGGCGAGCGGGTGGGAGCGGCCTGATGCGGCGCACGCGAGCATCCCGCCCGGTTCGATCCCCGGACCCGAGGAGGACGGCACATGCCGGATAACGGGCGCAAGCCGGACACGGTCACCCTGACCATCGACGGCCGGGAGGTCACGGTCCCGAAGGGGACCTCGCTGCTGCAAGCCGCCGATGGGATCGGCGTCGAGGTGCCGCACTATTGCTACCACCCGGGGCTGAGCGCGCCGGCCCAGTGCCGGATCTGTCTCGTCGAGGTGGAGGGCGCGCCCAAGCTGCAGCCGTCGTGCGTGACGATGGCCCAGGACGGCCAGGTCGTCCATACCGACAGCGCGCCAGCGAGGCGCATGCGCCAGGGCGTGCTCGAGTTCTACCTCGTCAACCACCCGCTCGACTGTCCCATCTGCGACATGTCGGGCGAGTGCATGCTGCAGGACTACGTCTTCGAGGAGGGCCGCGAAAAGGGACGCGGCCGCGAGCCCAAGCGCGTCTTCGGGCGGGACGATTTCGGTGGGGACGTGCTCTTCTACGGCGACCGCTGCGTGATGTGCACCCGCTGCGTGCGCTTCATGGAGGAAGTCGCCCGCGATCCGCGCCTGACGGTGGTGGAGCGGGGGAGCCGCGCGGTGATCGACACCTTCTTCGAACATGGACTCGAGGGGGCGTCGTACGCGGGCAACATCGTGGACATCTGTCCGGTCGGCGCGCTCGTGTCGAAGGACTTCCTGCACAAGGCGCGCGCTTGGGATCTGGACCACACGGAGTCGATCTGCCCGGGGTGCTCGCAGGGCTGCAACATCGAGCTCCACACCCGCGACAACCTGGTCCAGCGGCTGAAGCCGCGAGAGAATCGGGAGGTCAACGGCCACTGGATGTGCGACTACGGGCGCGCCAACTACGAGTGGATGAACCATCCCGGCCGGCTCGAGGAGCCGGCGGTGGGGCGGGGGAATGGGCGCCGGGAAGCGGATTGGCAGGAGGCGCTGCAGCTGCTCTTCGGGAGGTTGCAGGGCGAGGATGGCGCGAGCGTCAGGATGGTGGGGTCGCCCTTCTGTTCGAACGAAGCGCTCGCCGGACTCCTGGCCGTGGGCGGGGCGGCGGACGGCGGTGCCTCCGGGGTGTTCAGGTGCCCCCGGGCCCCGGACGAGGATCCCCTGCCCGGCTTCCCCCTTCTGGTGCGGCGCCGGGACCTGGCCCCCAATGTCCATGGCGCGGGAATCCTGGGGTTGGAGCGAGTGGGAGACGACGAGGGAGAGGGAGGGCTCGAGGACGTGGCGGACCACGACGGAATCCTGCTGGTGCTCGGCGACGGGCTTCGGGACCAGGACGAGGGATTCGGCGCGAACGCCAGCCTCTTCGTCTATCTGGGCACCTTCGACTCGCCCGCGGCCGTGAACGCCGACTTCGTGCTGCCCGTGACGACCTTCGCCGAGGAGGAAGGGTCGTTCGTGAATGTGCAGGGCCGGGCGCAGTGCTTCCGGCAGGGACTGCACGCACCGGGTTCGGCGCGGCCGGCCTGGCTGGTGCTCGGCGCGCTCGCTGCGGCGGCACGAGGTCTGGAGACGCCGGCCAGCGCGTCCGCAGCCTTCGACCGGATGGCCGAAGACCACGGCGCATTCGCGGGGCTGACCCACGAGGCCATCGGCACCGCGGGGATGCCGCTGGAGGGCGTCCATGCATGAAATGAACCAGCTCTCGACCTTCTGGTTCTGGGTGGCCGGCGGCGTGAAGGTGCTGGCCGTCTTCACCGTGGTCATGGGCGCGGTGGCGTACATGACGCTTGCCGAACGCAGGGTGTCGGCGTTCATCCAGGATCGTCTGGGGCCGAACCGCGTCGGACCCTTCGGGCTGCTTCAACCCATTGCCGACGGGCTCAAGAACCTGATCAAGGAAGAGACGATGCCGGGCACGAGCGCGAAGCTCTATTTCGTGCTCGGACCGATGCTCGCGATCATGCCGGCGGTGGTCACCTTCGCGGTGATCCCCTTCGCGGCTCCGCTCCCGACGCCGGTGGGGACGGTCGACATGGTGGTCGCGGATGTCCCGATCGGCATCCTGTACGTGCTGGCGCTGTCCTCGCTGGCGGTCTACGGAATCGTGCTTTCCGGCTGGGCGTCGAACAACAAGTACGCCTTCCTGGGCGGCCTGCGGGCGTCGGCGCAGATGATCTCCTACGAGGTTGCACTCGGCCTCAGCGTGATCGCGGTGCTCCTGCTTGCCGGGAACGTGACGCTCACCGAGATGGTTTGGAAGCAGCAGCAGCTGGGGCTCTGGTTCGTCTTTCCGCTCTCGCTGGCGTTCATCTTTTTCGTGATCTCCGCGCTTGCCGAAACCAACCGGCTCCCATTCGACATGCCGGAGGCGGAATCGGAGCTGATCACGGGATACCACACGGAGTATTCGGCGATGAAGTTCTCGATGTTCTTCATCGCGGAGTACGCGCATGTACTCACGGCTTCGGCGCTGATGGCGACACTCTTCTTCGGCGGCTGGGACATCCCCGTCTGGAAGGGCGACGACATGTTCTGGCACGAGGGCGCGCTGATCCGTGGATTCGACGAAGCCGGGGCACCGATCCCGGCGACGCCGAGCGCGCTGATCACGCTGCTGACCCTCGGTGCGTTCTGCGCCAAGACGGCATTCTTCGTGCTGGTCTACATCTGGATCCGCTGGACGCTGCCGCGCTTCCGCTACGACCAGGTCATGCACCTGGGGTGGAAGGTGCTGCTGCCGGCGGCTCTGGGGTACATCGTTCTGATTGCGGGGACGATGCTGGTGCTCGACCAGCTTGGCGTGCCCTTCGGCCTGTTCTACGGGCTCGCGCTCACGGCGGTGAGCGGCCTGACCACGGTCGTATTCCTCTTCTTCGTGGATCGGGACCGCGTCATTGGCGGGGCCCACGGGGAGGGGAGCGTCGCGCGGGCCCGGTCGGGGGCCGGCTCCGGTCCGGCCAGTTCCGGCGCGGCCGGCGCTTCGACGGGGGCCCCGGGTGCCGCCCGATCGACTTTCGGCGTGACCCCCGGCTGAAGAAGAGAGGAAAGGAAATGGCGATTTCGGTCAAGGTGATGCGGCGTCCGGAGGCGGGCCGCACCTCGTACATGCGCGCCACCCTCAAGGGGATGAGCCTCACCTTCAAGCACCTGGTGCGGCTGAAGAAGGTGACGCTGGAATACCCGGAGGACCAGCCGGATCTCCACCCCCGCTGGCGGGGCACGCACCGGATGGAGGTGCACGCGGACGGCCGCCCCAAGTGCGTGGCCTGCGGTCTGTGTCCCACCGTCTGCCCGGCCAACTGCATCCGGCTTGTGGGCGGCGAGGACGACCAGGGCAACCGCTACCCGATCGTCTACGAGATCGACGAGTTCCGCTGCATCTTCTGCGGCATGTGCCAGGAAGTCTGCCCGGTGGAGGCGATCCACGTCGGCCAGCACTTCGAGAACGCCGAGTACACCCGCGACCGCTTCGTCTACGACCTTGACCGCCTGATGGAGCAGGACCACCCGACCACCCTTCTCTGGGATCCCTCCGACCCGCGCTCCGAATGACCGAAGTCCTCTTCGTCCTGTTCGCCGTCGTCGCCCTGGGGGGCGCCTTCGGCGTCGTGATCAGCAAGAGTCCGGTGGCGAGCCTGCTCTTCATGGTGGCCACCCTGGCGAGCGTCGCCGGGATCTACGTGCTCTTCGAAGCGCACTTCCTGGCCGCGATCCAGGTGCTGGTCTACGCCGGCGCGATCATGGTGCTCTTCCTCTTCGTCATCATGCTGCTGAACCTCGGCCACGACTACCGCGCGGATCTCAGGTACGGCCTCTGGTCGCTGCTCGCCTTCGTGGTGGCGGGGCTGACCGCGGGCGTGCTGGCGCAGGGCTTCATGGACGTGGGAGACACCGGGTTCCGCGAGGATGGCGCGGAGGTGGCCGCCGCGCTCGACGCCGCTGCCCGCGAGCAGGGAGTGGCGGGCGTAATCGCCGAGCCGCTCTTCACCGACTACGTCGTCGCCTTCGAACTGATGGGACTGCTCCTGCTGGTCGCCATCGTCGCGGCCGTCGTGCTGGCCAAACCGCGCACCTGAGCCCCGGGAGATCCGATGCTGACCCATGCCCTCCTGCTGAGCGCGGCGCTCTTCGTGATCGGCACGCTCGGCGTGATCGTGCGCAAGAACGCGATCGTCATCTTCCTCTGCATCGAACTGCAGCTCAACGCGGTCAACCTGGCCTTCGTGGCGCTTTCGCGGTACACCGGCATCGAGGGGCAGCTGTACGTCTTCTTCGTGATGACGGTGGCCGCTGCCGAGGCCGCCGTCGGTCTCGCGATCATCATCTCGATCTTCCGGCACTACGAGACGGTGAACGTGGACAGGTTCAACCTGCTGAAATGGTGACCTGATGACGTCCGCCACGATCGCACACGCGGCCGGGGTGCTCCCCCAGGAAGCCGCCCTCTGGGAGCCCTTCCTGCCAGGGTGGATCATCCTGTTGCCGCTGCTCGGCTTCATCGTGAACGGCGTCCTGGCGCTGCGTGCAGCCGCGCACTCCTCCGTGGCGGTGCGGGGCGGTGGCGAGTGGGACCCCTTCGCCGGAAGCGCGCGCCCGTACACGCACACCTGGCCCACCTGGATCGGCCCCGGGGTGATGGGCCTCGCCTTCATGCTGACGCTGTGGAACTTCGCGGGCATGTGGCGGGCGGATCTGCACGAGGCGGTCGTTGTCCCCTACTGGGGCTGGATCGTCACCGAAACGCTGGAGGTGCAGGCCGCGATTCAGCTCGACCAGCTCTCGATGATCATGATGCTGGTGGTGACCGGGGTCGGCTTCCTGATCCATGTCTTCAGCGTCGGCTACATGCGCGACGACGTGGGCTACCCCCGCTACTTCGCGTACCTCAACCTCTTCGTCTTCTTCATGCTCGTGCTGGTGATGGGCGCGGGCTACGGGATGATGTTCGTGGGGTGGGAGGGCGTGGGCCTCTGCAGCTACCTCCTGATCGGGTACTGGTTCAGCGACCGCGAAAAGTCGGACGCCGGGAAGAAGGCGTTCATCGTCAACCGGATCGGGGACTTCGGGTTCCTGCTGGCGATGTTCCTCCTGTACCAGGCCTTCGGGACGCTGGAGTTCGGCGGGATCTTCGGCGAGGCGGAGGGGCAGCTCGCCGCGGGCGGCACGATCGTCACCGCCATCACCCTGCTGCTGATGCTGGGCGCGGCGGGCAAGAGCGCGCAGGTGCCGCTGCACGTCTGGCTCCCGGACGCCATGGCGGGCCCCACCCCCGTCTCCGCGCTCATCCACGCGGCGACGATGGTTACAGCGGGCGTCTACATGGTGGCGCGGTCCTCGGTGCTCTTCGCGCTGGCGCCCACCAGCCAGGCGGTCGTGGCCGGGATCGGGGTGCTGACCGCGTTCATCGCCGCGACGATCGCGCTCAAACAGTACGACATCAAGAAGGTGCTCGCCTACTCGACCGTCTCGCAGCTCGGCTTCATGTTCCTGGGCGCGGGCGTGGGAGCCTTTACGGCCGCCATCTTTCACCTCATGACCCACGCCTTCTTCAAGGCGCTGCTCTTCCTGGGCGCGGGCGCGGTCATCCACTCGATGCACCACGCGCTGCACAAGGCCGGCAGCCACGAGGACGCGCAGGACATGCGGAACATGGGAGGGCTCCGCACCCGCATGCGCGTGACGTGGGTGATGATGTGGATCGCCACCCTCGCGATTGCGGGGATCTGGCCCTTCGCCGGGTTCTTCTCCAAGGACGAGATCATCTGGTACACGGCGGCGTGGGCCGGCGCGGAGTCGAATCCGCATGGCGCGCTCTACACGGCCTACTGGCTGGTCGCGCTCGCCACGGCCTTGCTCACCGCCTTCTACATGACGCGCCTGATGGTGATGACCTTCCACGGCGCCAACCGCACCGGGGAGGACGCGCGGTCCCACCTGCACGAGGCGCCGCGCGTGATGACGGTGCCGCTGATCGTGCTGGCGGTGCTGTCGGTCTTCGGGGGGTGGGTCAACGTCCCCGAGGCGCTGAGCGATTCGGTCGTGGGGCTCTTTGGCGCGCTACCGATGAGCGAGTGGCTTCACCACTGGCTGGAGCCGGTCACGGAGAGCGCGGCCTCGGTCCAGGTGGCCGCGATGGGGGATCCGTCCTACAGCGCCCCGCTGACCGGCGGAGGCGAGGTGACCTGGGCCCTGATCTCGACGGGGGCGGCGGCGGTGGTCGTCGCGGCCGCGTGCAGGCTCCTGCCCGTGCGCAGGTACGTCCCGGCCGCACAGGCGGGTGCTCCCCCTGCGGGCCTGGCCGGAATCCTTCACAACAAGTGGTACTTCGACGAGATCTTCGACCGCACCGTCGTCCGTCCCGTCCTGGCCGCCTCGCGGTGGTGCTGGAAGGTCGTCGACAACGTCCTGATCGACGGATTCGTCAACTTCGTGGGCAACTTCACCCGTCTTGCCGGCTGGATCGCCAGCCTCTTCCAGACCGGCCAGGCGACCACCTACGCCTTCGTGCTGACCCTGGGGGTGCTGGTGATCCTCGGGGCCGCGGTCTTCCTGCAATGACGCCATGACCGACTTCTTCGCTGCGCTTGGGGCCATCTACGAGGACTGGATCCTCCACGCCCTGGTCTGGCTGCCGGTGGTGGGGCTGGTTCACGTGCTGGCGACTTCCGCCCAGCGGAGCAAGGTGATTGCGTTCCGGTGGTCCGGGCTGGTCTTCCTCTTCAGCCTGGGACTGTGGTGGGCGTTCGATCCCGGAAACGGCGGCTTCGCCTTCGAGTCCTCCGTTCCATGGATCGAGGCCTGGGGGGTGAACTATTCGCTGGGAATCGACGGCATATCCGTCTTCATGGTCATGCTCACGACCCTGACGACCCCGATCGCCATCCTCGGATCCTTCAACTACATCAAGAGGCGGCGCAAGGCATTCTACGCGCTGATGCTCCTGCTGCAGACGGGGGTGACGGGGGTGTTCCTGGCCACGGACATCTTCCTCTTCTACGTCTTCTTCGAACTCACGCTCGTACCGATGTACTTCATCGTGGGGATCTGGGGGGGAGAGCGGAGAATCTACGCCGCCGTCAAGTTCTTCCTCTACACGGCGGTCGGGTCCCTGCTGATGCTGGTTGCGATCCTCTACATGTACTTCAGCTCGGGAGCCGGCTCCTTCAGCTACGAGGCCTTCCTGAACACCAGCCTGACGATGCGCGAGCAGCTCTGGCTGTTCGCGGCCTTCGCGCTGGCCTTCGGGATCAAGGTGCCGATCTTCCCCCTGCACACCTGGCTGCCGGACGCGCATGTGGAGGCGCCCACCCCCGGCTCGGTGATCCTGGCCTCGCTGCTGCTCAAGATGGGCACCTACGGCTTCCTCAGGTTCCTGCTGCCCCTCTTTCCGGGCGCGTCGCAGCACCCGGCGGTCGTCACGGTGATGCTCGTCGTCGGCGTGGCGGGGATCATCTACGCGGCGTGGGTCGCGGCGGTCCAGCCCGACGCCAAGAAGCTTGTCGCCTACACCTCGGTCGCGCACATGGGGTTCGTGGTGATCGGGATCTTTGCGCTGACAGTGAACGGGCTGCAGGGCGGGCTCGTCGTGATGATCAGCCACGGCGTATCCACCGGCGCGCTCTTCCTCCTGCTGGGCATGATGTACGAGCGCCGCCGCACCCGCCTCATCGACGACTTCGGCGGGATCGGGCGGGTCGCGCCGCTCTTTGCCACCACTTTCGTGATCACCGCGCTCGCGTCGATCGGCCTCCCGGGCACCAGCGGGTTCGTCGGCGAGTTCCTTGCGCTGATCGGCACCTTCGAGACGCACGCCGTCGTCGCGATCATCGCCGCCACCGGCGTCATCTTCGCGGCGTACTACATGCTCCCGATGGTGCAGCGCGTCCTGTTCAACGAGCTGGACAAGGAGGAAAACCGCAGCTTTGCCGACCTGTCGCGGCGCGAAATATGGGTTCTCGGCCCGCTCGTGGCGCTGATGATCTGGATCGGCGTGCAGCCCGGACCGATTCTGCGGCGCATGGAACCCAGCGTGCAGGTGGTGCTGGAGCGGGTGGAAGACGGGGCGATGGCCGCGGCGGCTGAAAGTGCAGTCGAGGACGCCGAGCTTGCCGACGCATCCGTCCTCGCGCTCCCACCGGCCGACTTCGACCCAGTGGTCGGTCCGAACGCGGCCCCGGCCCCGGCCCGAACCGCGGTCCCCACCCCCGGCGGAGAGGACTGATGCTCCTCGACTACACGTCCAGCTTCCACTACGTGCTCGCGCTCCTCCCCGAGGTCGTGATCTCGATCGGCGGCATGCTGGTTCTGATCATGGGGGTCGCGCGCGGCCGGGAGCGCGGCCAGTCCGCGGAGCTGGGGTGGATCGCCCTTGGCGTGCTGGCGGTCGCGGCCGTGGCCAACGGGTGGCTCTACTGGGGGGTGAGCGAATCCGGCGCCACCGCGATGTTCGCCGTGGACGGGTTCCGCCTCTTCGCCAACTGGGTCTTCCTGATCGGCGCCGCCTTCTCGATCGTCATCTCGCTTGCCTACGTGGACCGGCAGCGGCTGCAGGCGGGCGAGTACTACTCCCTGATCCTCTTTGCGACGATCGGGATGATGGTCATGGCCGCCGCCCGCGACCTGATGGTGATCTTCCTGGGGCTCGAGCTCATGTCGATCGCCGTCTACGCCCTGGTCGGCTTCAACCGGCGCGACCGCCGCAGCGCCGAAGCCGGCCTCAAGTACTTCCTGCTGGGGGCCTTCGCCAGCGGCTTCCTCCTCTTCGGCATCGCGCTGATCTACGGGGCGACCGGCAGCGTCAACATCCACTCGGTCGCGGTTGCCATTCAGGGCGGTGCGGCCCCGGCGGGACTCTTGGTCCCGGGGGTGGCGCTCCTCGCGATCGGATTCGCCTTCAAGGTCGCCGCCGTTCCCTTCCACATGTGGACCCCGGACGTCTACGAGGGGGCGCCCACACCCGTCACCGCGTTCATGGCCGCGGCCGTCAAGGCGGCCGCCTTTGCCGCCTTCCTGCGCGTCTTCGTGGTGGGGCTCGACGGCGTCTACGCCCAGTGGTGGAGCGTCCTGTGGTGGCTCGCGGCGATCACGATGGTGGCCGGCAACGTGATAGCGCTCGTGCAGTCCAGCGTCAAGCGCATGCTGGCCTACTCCTCGATCGCGCACGGGGGCTACCTCCTGGTGGCGCTGGTGGCCGCCAACGACACGGCCGCGGCCGCACTCCTGTTCTACCTGCTGGTCTACACGGTGATGAACATCGGGGCGTTCGCGATCGTGCTGTCCGTGGGCAACCAGTCCGAGCAGAACCTGAGCGTCGAGAGCTACGCCGGATTCGGGTGGCGCAAGCCGGTCATGGGCACGATCATGACGGTGTTTCTGCTGTCGCTGGCAGGGTTCCCGGGCACCGCGGGCTTCATCGCCAAGTACAACCTGCTCCTCGGCGCCGCCGAAGCGCGGCTGTGGGTGCTGTCGGTCATCCTGGTTCTCACGACGGTGGTCTCCTACTGGTACTACCTGCGCGTGGCCTGGTTCATGTGGATGAAGGAGGCGCCGGAAGAGACGGCGGGGACCACCCCGGCCGAAGCGTTCACACCCTTCGCCACCCACGTCGTGCTCTTCCTCAGTGTCGGCCTGATCCTGCTGGGCGGGATCTTCCCGGGCACCGTTCTTGAGATGGCCATGGACTCCGTGGCCGGCCTCCGGGACTTCATGGCCGGCCCAGTGGCGGGGAACTGACGGGGGCTGCGCCCACCGGCGGCCGTCCGTGAAACAAACCGCCAGCGCGATGCCGCTCCACGACCACATCTTCCGCCAGTACGACATCCGCGGGATCGTCGGCGAGGACCTCGATGCGGGGGTGGCGGAGGCCGTGGGGCGCGCGTACGGCTCCGAACTGCGTGCGCGCACCGGCCAGCCCTCGCCGCTGGTGGCGGTGGGCGAGGACAACCGACCATCGTCGCCGGTGCTGCGGGCGGGGCTGGCCGCGGGCCTGAGGTCGTCGGGGTGCGGCGTGATCCAGCTGGGCACCGTGCCCACGCCGGTCGCCTACTTCGCCGAGCACGAGTACGCGGCCGACGGCGCGGTGCAGATCACCGGGTCCCACAATCCGTCCGAGTACAACGGCATCAAGATGACGATGGGCGGCGCTTCGCTGCACGGCGATGCGATCCAGGCGCTGCTCCGGCGCATCCGCGAGAGCGACCTGGCGAGCGGCGACGGCTCGCTGCGGGAACGCGACGTGCTCCCCGCCTACGTGGCCGACGTCGCCGGCCGCTTCCGCCTCGCCCGCACGGTCAAGGCGGTTGTCGACTGCGGCAACGGCACCGGCTCGGTGGTGGCGGTCGAACTGCTGGAAGCGGTCGGCGCCGAGGTGGTCGCGCTCTACTGCGAGTCCGACGGCACCTTCCCCAACCATCACCCAGACCCGACGGTGGACGAGAACGTGCAGGACATGATCGCCGCCGTGCGCGCCCACGGCGCGGACCTCGGCATCGGCTTCGACGGCGACGCGGACCGGATCGGCGTGGTGGACGACCGGGGCGCCATCATCCGGGGCGACGTCCTCCTCCTCCTCTTCGGCCTCGACCTCCTGAAGCGCCGCGGCCCGGGCGAGACGCTCGTCTTCGACGTGAAGTGCTCCCAGGTCCTGCCCGAAGAGTTCGCGCGCGCAGGCGGCCACCCCGTCATGTGGAAGACCGGCCACTCCCTGATCAAGGAGAAGATGCGCGAGACGGGGGCGCTCATCGCCGGCGAGCTCTCCGGCCACATCTGCTTCGCCGACGAATACCTCGGCTTCGACGACGCGCTGTATGCCGCCTGCCGCCTGCTGGAGATGGTGGCGGCCTCCCCGGAACCTCTCTCCGCCACAACCGCGTCGCTCCCCGCGTACGTGTCGACCCCCGAACTGCGCATCGAAGTCCCGGAGGCGGAGAAGTTCGACCTGGTCGAGCGCGCCGTCGCACACTTCAGCGCCCGCCACGAGGTGGTCGCGGTGGACGGCGTGCGCGTCCTCTTCGGCGACGGGTGGGGGCTCGTGCGCGCGTCGAACACGCAGCCGGTCATCGTGGCCAGGTATGAAGCGAAGACCGCGGAGCGGCTGGCCGGGATCCGGGACGCGATGGAGGGGTGGCTGCGGGGGGAGGGGGTCGGGGTGTGAGGGGTAGTGTGGAGCGACTCACTGCTGGCGCCCGGGAGGCAAGTCAGTGACCGGATCCAGATGGATCAGGCATCTCTGCCTTCTCGGAACGGTGTTGGCCGCTGCTGCATGTGACGGCCCCGTGGGGGGAGGCGTGAATGCCGAACCCGAGTTTGTCATTGGCGGGCACGACGGCTTGTCCGGTGCGATGAGGGATTCCCTCCATCTGATGTGGGAGGTGACGAGCGCCGCTCCCCTTGCGGATGGCAGAGTGGTCATGCTGGCTCCCACCGGGGACAGGAAGTCCTCCCGGGAGGCACAATCCAGGTGTGGGACTCAACCGCGACTGCCCGGCCTGGCAACCCGGCCCGCCATCGCAGACTAGAAACTCGACACCCCCAGCCCCCCCAGCGTCCCCGCCATCACCACCTCTTCGGTCCAGTAGGGTTCCCCGTACCTACACCGGATCATCGAGCCGTACGTCGCGTGCACGGCGCGGATCTGGTCCAGGACCGGCCGGTCCCCCCCCGGGAACACCTCGCCGATCCCGCTCTTCCCCTCGAACTGCGTGCCGTACGCGGCCAGCGCCTCGATCTTGGCGTCCATCTGGGCGCTGATGTCGATCACGAACGTCGGCTTCACGGCGTCCTCGCGGAAGGCCAGCGCGTAGACCACCTTCTCGGGACGGTGTCGGGCGCCGCCCGCGGGGAAGTTGCGCAGCCCCGCCAGAAACGACGCATCGCGCGCCAGCCGCGCCGCCCTGCGGTGATCCGGGTGCCGCCCCTCCGTCCAGTGCGTCACCACCACGCGCGGCTTCAGTTCGCGGATCAGACCGGCCACCACCACCTGCGACTTCCGGTCGTTCGCCACCGCCGTGTCCGGGAGCCCCGCGCACCGCCGCGCGGCGAGCCCCATCACCTCCGCCGCGGCCGCCGCCTCGCGCGCCCGGCTTTCACGGGTCCCCCGCGACCCCGCCTCGCCCGCCGTCAGGTCGACCACGCCGGTGCGCTCGCCCGCTTCGGCCGACTTGATCAGCCCGCCGCCGCAGAAGATCTCCGCGTCGTCTGGGTGGGCCATCACGGCCAGGACGTCAAGCGGCGCGGTCATCGGCGCCTCGTCACCGGTTGGCCCGGCCGTGCGAGCCACTCCGCCCCGTCACTCGTACCTCAGCGCGTCCACCGGGTCCAGCTTCGCGGCGCGCAATGCCGGGACCATCCCGAACAGGATGCCCGTCAGCGCGGCGAGCGTGATCGCGGCAAAGACCGACCACAGCGGAATCCGCGCCGGCAGCGGCGTGTAGTAGGCCAACAGCTCCGAGATCCCCCAGCCGATGAGCAGCCCCGCCGCCGCACCCGTCGCGGTGAGCAGCGACGCCTCGATCAGGAACTGCCACAGGATCTCGCGACGGGTGGCCCCGACCGCCTTGCGGATTCCGATCTCGCGGGTGCGTTCGGTCACCGAGATCAGCATGATCCCGATGACGCCGATTCCCCCGACCATCATCCCCACGGAGGACAGTCCCATCATGACTGCGAAGAATGCCCCGGTGAGCTGGTTGAACAGATCGCCGATCTGGTCGCTGGTCACGAAACGGAAGTTGTTCTCCTCGCCGGGGCCGAGCTCGCGCATTGAGCGCAGCGCCGAGATGATCTGCTCCTGTGTCTCCTGTGGCGTCGTGCCCTCGCGGGGCGACACCTGCACGTTGACGAACGTGAAGCGGGTCCGGGCCTTGAGACGTTTGTCGGCCGCCGTGAGCGGGGTGACGGCGTAGTTGGAACCGGCCTCGCCGAAGAGGGTGGCCTCGGGTTCGTAGACGCCGATGACGGTGAAAAGTTCGTTGGCCGCGCGGCGGCCGGCGTTGACCCGGAGCCGCTTCCCCACCGGATCCAGCTCGCCGAAGATCGCTTCGGCCAGCGACGCGGACAGCACCACGACCGCCCTGGCCTGGTCCACCTCGGCGGGCGTGAAGTCCCTGCCGGACGTGAAGTCTCCGGGGGTGAACGCCGCCCAGCCCGAGGACGAACCCTGCCAGTTCGCGCTCACCCAGTTGGATCGGTAGCGGAGCGACGCGCCGAATTGGAAGCCCGCGACGGCCTCGGCCACACCCGGCAGGGCCCGCACCCGCCGGATCTCCCGGTCGGTGATCGGCGGGCGGTCCCACCAGGGCGGTCGTCCGGAGCCGCCGATTGCGACGCGCACATCGCTGAAGTCGAAGGGCATCAGCGTGAAATTGTTCGGGCCCGCCGACTCGACCGCGCCGAGGACCTCGCTCCGGATTCCCTCGATGACCGCCGCCACCGTGACCACCACGCCCGCGCCGATGCCGACGCCGAGCACCGTGAGCACCGTGCGGCGCCAGTTGGCGAGGAGCGCCGCCCTGGCCACCCGCGCGCCCTCTCCCAGGACGTGCGACCACGAGTCCGTGCGGGACCGCCCTCGCCGTTGCGAACCACCTCCGTGACCGTCCATCTACTCGTACCTCAGCGCGTCGACCGGGTCGAGCCGCGCGGCTCGCGACGCCGGATACACGCCCGACACCACGCCCACGATGACGCCGAGCGAGACCCCCATGACGATCCACTGGGGTGACACCGCCGCGGGCAGCGGCGAGACCGCGCCCACCAGCACCGTGAGCGCTATGCCGACGCCGACGCCAATGACGGCTCCCGCCCCCGACAGGGTCCCGCTCTCGATCAGGACCTGCATGAGGATGTCCGCCCTGCGTGCCCCGAGGGCCTTCCGGACCCCGATCTCGCGTGTCCGTTCCATCACCGAGACCAGCATGATGTTCATGATGACGATGCCGCCGACCACGAGCGAGGTCCCCACCAGACCGGGCAGCGATATGTAGAGGATCCGGCTGATCGTGTCCCAGAAGCCGAGCACTCCTTCCACGGTTTCGGCGGCGAAGTTGTTGAGTTCCGTCGGCCTCAGCCTTCTCTGGACACGCATGATCTCGATGATCTGCTGCTGGATCGGCACCACCATTTCCGGCGTCTCGGCCTTGAACTGGATGGTCTCGACCGTGCCCGGCGGCCCGATCATGCGCTGGACCAGCGAGTGGGTCGGCGCGGTGGCGGTGTTGTCGAGCGAGATCCCGATGAAGGAGCCCCGTTCCGCGAGCACGCCGATCACCTGGTACGGGAAGCCGCGGATCCTGACGTGCTTGCCGATGGGATCGACCGCCTCGAAGAGCACGTCCGCCGTGGAGCTGCCGAGGACGACGACCGGCGCGCCCTGCTCGGCCTCCTGGCGGGTGAACGCACGCCCCCGTTCCACCTCCAGGTTCCGGATCTCGAAGATCTCCGCAGACACCGCCGCGATGGTCACATTCTCGACCTTGCGACCGAACTCCGATTCGATCTCTCCCTGGGTGTCGGACTCCGCCCCGGCGATGGCGGGGTAGGTGACCCGCTCGCGCAGGAGCTCCAGGTCGTCGAAGGTCAGGCGCGGGGCGCGCGCCCAGGCACGCCGCTGTTCGGGCGAGGCGGCGATTTCGTCGCCGGGATTCCGGACCACCGTAACGGTGTTGACCCCGAAGAGCCGCTCGCTGAATGTGCTTCGCACGTACTGGTCCATCCCCTCGACGATGCTCACCACGACGATCAGGAACATGACGCCGACGATCACGCCCAGCAGGCTGAAGAAGCTCTTCAGCTTCTGCGAGCGCATCTGCTCGGCGGCGAGCCGGACGCCTTCGAAAATCCTCATCGGGAGGGCCACCCTCCGGAGCGCTGCAACCCTCGTCGCGAGGGGTGGATTGTCAACGAACCGCTGGCGACCCGTGCGCACATCGGCAGCTCGAATGCCCGGCGAAGTCCGTCCACGTGCGGCTAGTCCGACCCGTTCTGATCGTCGTCCGACTCCAGATCCTCGTCGTGCCGGACCGCTTCCCCGTCCTCGAGTTCGCGGATGACCTGGTAGGGTCCGCTTACGATCGAGTCACCCAGGGAGACCCCCGAAACCACCTCGAAGTACTCCTGGCCCGCAATTCCGACCTGAACGGGGGTGAAGGTCACGCGCCCTTCCCGGATGACGAAGACGCCCTCGATGGGATCGGGCCTGTCGCCGGCGCGGCCGTTGCCGGACGAACTCGTACCGTTGCCGTCTTCCTCCTCCTCGCGCAGCGTGAGCGAAATGATCGGAATGCTGAGCTGATTGTCGCGAGTGTCGGTAATGACCTCCGCGGTGGCCGAGAGGTCGGGGCGCAGCTCGGCCGGTGGATTGATCAACGTGACCACCACCTCGAAGTCGATCGTGGGGGTCTGGCCCGAACCGGCGCTCTGGGACGGGGGCCGAATGGCGCTGTTCCCGATCTCGGTGACCAAACCGGGGAACTCCAGTTCAGGGAAGGCGTCGAGCTCCACCGTCGCCTCGTCGCCCAGCGCGATTTCGGGCACATCCGTCTCGTCCACCTCCAGCACGACCTCCATGACCGACAGGTCGGAAACCGTGAGAACCAGGCTTCCCGGGTTGTTCATCGTGCCGACGATCACGGTCTCGCCCTCTTCCACGTTCAGCCTCGTCACCCTCCCCGACATCGGGGCGACGATCACCGTCTTGGAGAGCTGGTCGCGCGCCTCCTCCACCGCGGCCTGCGCCTGGCTGACCCCGAATGTCGAGGCCTCGAGCATGGACTCCTGTATCTCCAGATCCGTCTCCGCGTTCTCCACCTCCTGCCGGCTCACCAGCAGCGAGTCGCTGGCCCAGATGGACCTCATGCGCTCGGCGTGGCGGCTGGCCCGCAGCAGGTTGGCCTCCGCCTGCGCGACCTGGGCCCGCACCTGGTTCAGGTTGGCCTCGCTGCGGTTCAGCGCGGCCCGGTAGCGGGTCGGGTCCAGCCGAAGCAACACCTGTCCCTCTTCGACGTCCTCGCCCTCGTCGACGAGGAGTTCCGCGACCTTGGCCGAGATGTCGGAGCTGATGTCCACCTTCCGCGTGGCGCGGACGTTGCCGCTGGCGGTGACCGTGGCGACCAGATCGCGCTGGCTCACCGTTTCGATCCTGACCGGCGTTCCGCCCTGCCGCTCGAAGGTCATGGCGAGGATCGCGGCAGCCGCCACGACCCCGAGCGCCACGAATCCGAGTAGAACCTTTATTCCTGTTCGCATCTTGCTATGGGTTCCTCAATGGGGTGCCGACCACCGCTTCAAGGTCGGCAATCGCATCATGATAGGTGAAAATCGCGACGATTCTCTCGCGGTCCGCCTGCGCCTTGAGCGTCTCGGCCTCGACCAGGTCGATGAAGTTGGAGAGGCCGTTGCGGTAGCGCTCCTGTGCCAGCCGCAGCTGTTCGTCAACCAGCGCCTGGTTGCGCTCCTCGATGAGCGCGGTTTCGTATGCGGTGCGCACCGTTGCGGTCTGCGCTTCGATGTCGGCGCGCAGCGCGAGCCGCTGCTCGCTGACCCGGTACCTCGTGTCGAGGAGCTGGGCGCGCGCGCTCTCCACCTCGCGTTGCCGGCTCAGGCCCTGGAAGATCGGGATCGAGACCGACAGGCCGGCGGAGGGGGGCGAGTTGGTGAAGTCAAAGGGGAATGCCCGGTTCTGTTCCCTGATCGCGATGAGTGCCGATTGCGGTGTTGCCAGAAGCGAGCAATTCTGCGGGGGCGGTGGCGAGGGGAGCGCCGAGAGCAGCTCGTTCGTTGCCAGACACTGCTGGACCCGGCCCACGCCCGCTGCGATGGCCTGCGCCTCCTGTGCCGCGGTGCTGCTCGCCTGGCGGGTGAACCCGCTGACGCCCGCGGACATGCTCACGCTGGGAAAGTACGACGAGCGCGCCATGTTCACGCCGTAGTTCGCGGACCTCTCCTGGGCCCTGAGCGCTTGCAGGCCCGGATTGCGGTCCATCGCCATGCTGTAGAGGCCATCGGCGGTCCACGTCGGTTCGGTTACCGCAAAGGTCGTCGCCAGGTCGGGTTCGGCCGAAAGGTCGGCACCCATCTGCTGGAGCAGGCGAATGCGCGAGGTGCGGAGTCCAGTCTGCGACTGAAGCAGCGTGACTTCGGCGCGGCCGACGTTGACCTCGGCCTGCTGTACGTCGATCGACGTCCCGGATCCCAGCACCTCCCGGCGACCCTGGGCCAGGCGCAGGTTGAACTGCGCCCGGTCGAGCTGCTGTTCGGCGAGACGCAGGCCCTCGGTCTGGCGCAGAACGTCCAGATAGGCGCGGGTCACGTTGAGGCGCAGCGTCGCCTCCTGCGTACGGACCTGCGCCCGCGTGGCGTCGCGGTTGCGCGATGCCTGCCCCGGCGCCATGAGCATGCGGCCGTTGATCGAAAAGCTCGCGGTGGCGCTGTAGGAACTCGACAGGAACGAGGGCTGGTCCAGGAAGCCCAGTTGCTCGGCGGTGATGCTCCCGAAACGCTGTTCGCCCACTCCCTGCCAGCTGACGCCCGAGTTCAGCGACGCCGTTGGCATCCACGACCCGTAGGCGGCGGTCAGATTCCAGTTCGCGACGTTCACGTCGTTCCGCGTCGCCTGCATGGCGGGGTTGTTGTCGAGCGCGATCTCCAGCGCCTCGTCGAGCGAAAGGGACTGGGGCACCCGCACCTGCGCCGACGCGAGCGCCGGCAGCGCTGCGAGCAGACACAGGACGGCCGTGGCCCGCCTCGTGGTGTGGACTCCAATGGTTTTCATGTTGATCAAAGACTCCCGCTTGATCCGGCTTCACACCGGGTTCTCGTCCTCCTCCAATAACGACCCCTCACGCCGCCTGCCGCGTTGAGAGCCGGACTACCCTACGCGGTCGAGCGCGGGCCGGTTTCTCCTACGGTGCAGGGTGCCGTTCTCTTCGATTACGGTCGTCAGCGCACGATTTCGGCGACGACGGCGCCACCCGGAAGCGCGACCCGCACAAGTCGTCTGCTTCCGTCGAACCAGGCGGCCCCGGTCCCGACGCCCGAGCTGAAGCCGACACGCGTGACATCCACCTGCTCGCCTCCGAGCTCGATGTTCTCCTGCGCGGCTCCCAGCACCTCGATCGGTTCCAGATCCTCGGCGCCTCTGCTGTAGGCGTGAAGGGTTCGCGGGAGCGAATCGTCGGCGATGAACCCTCCGAGCACGAAGTAGTGGTGTGCGACTCCTTCGTCCAGCACGAAAGTGGCCGAACGGGCCCGGTAGGACCGCATCCTTTCGCCCCATTGGTCCACGGTCCGCGCGCGGAAGTGGTCCCCCGTTCTCGCAAGCTCCACCGTCGCCGGGTCGGCCCCGGTCCGGTTGGCCGCATACTCGACCAGAACCGGTTCCGATCCGACCATCAGGAGGGACGTTTCGAGTACACGGCCGTCCCGCATGGAGATCCGGCCGCGCGCGATGGTGGTCTGGGCATCCCCCGCGCCCCGCCGCCGAATGGTGAATTCCTCCGTCCCAACCTCCCTTCCCTCAACCAGAATCCGAAACGTGCCCCTGTCGACCAGCTGACCCGCCGCGGGCACGGCCGTCCCCGCGGCCAACAACGCACAGGCTGCCGCGAGGGGTCCCATGAGTCGCCTCGACCCGCGGCGGACCGACAACCAAGACATGTGTGATCCCATTACTGTAACATACATCATGACCAGTGATTCCGTGCAGGGCGACCGGACCGCGGCGCGAGATTTCGGATCCCTGACGGATTCGGAAGCGGCTGCGGACGCCGGTCCTGGCCGGGTACGCACCTCCGGTCCGATGATCTGGGCCGGTCTTTTTCTGCTGTTGCTCTGGACAAGGGTCGAAGCCCCCTGGGCGCTGGGGATGGCGGCGATCTTCGTCTTCTGGGCGGCGGTTGGGGGCAGTGGCGGCTGGAGGCGGGGAGTCTCCATCGTGCTGGTTGCCGCCGGGGTGATCACCGGATTCCATGCCGAATTGCGGGACCGGGGCCTGGCCCTCGACTGGCCCGGATACTGGGAGCACCGCCGTGAGACTGTCGGGCAGCGCGTGACCGACGAGTTCGACGCCCTGGCAACGTCGGGAGACGATGCCGTGGACAGGCTCGCCGCCCTTGGGCTGGACGATGTGGCGCTGCGCGACTCGCTGCGATCGGTGGTCAGCGGGTTCGGGGTGACCGCGGCGGCGCTGTTCGACCGGGACGGTAGGCTCGTCGCGTGGGAAGGGAGCCACCACGGGCGCATTCCCGACGATGTGCGCCGCGGGGACACGCGATACTCCTATGCGGGCACGACGCTCTTTTCCTACCTGCACTTTGCGCGGCAGACACGCGATGGCCGCGGCACGGCCGTGGTCACTTCACTGATGCACTCCGATCTTCCCGCGCCCCTCGCAGCGGGAATCGACGACTTCGCGTCCCATTCCGCGCGCGTCACGGGTGAACGGATCCGCATCACCCGCTCGGACCGGGCAAGTGCCCCGGGGGTCGTCGATCTCGGCTGGCTGGACGAAGCCCTGCTCAGCATCACCGTCGAGGAACCGGACCCCGCCACCTGGCGCGCCCGGCAGCGGGACGCCGGCGCCGGAATCGTGGTTCTGCTGGCGGTCCTCACGTGGCTGCTGCAATCGATTGGCGCGTCCCGGAGCAGGGCGGGCTACTCAGTCGCGGGTCTGGCGGTCGCGGCGGTCGTTCTGCCGATCGACAGCACCTTCTGGCCAGCCGACTTCGCAGCGCTGATCAATGCCGAACTCGAGGGGCCGCCGCGGATTGCCCTGGGACGGATTCTGCTGTTCTGCATCGCGGCTACGCCCCTGGTGATTCACGTGATCCCCCGGCGGCATCTGGCGCAGGGTCACTGGGCGCTGCCGGTGCTCGTCGGGGTCGGTTTTCCCCTGGCGCTCGCCTGGATGGGTGGCGGTGCACCGCTCGACATGCTGGGGACGACCAACACGCGCTGGGTATTCTTTCAGTTGACGGTGACCACGGTGCTGACGCTTGTCGGCGGTGCCGCACTTGCCCTCCGCGGGCGGACAAGCACGGTCGACGCCCCGGGGCTGATGGTGCTCGGCCTGCTGGTCGCCGCCGGACTCAGCGCTGCGGTCGCGGCGGGAGTCCGCACCGGCCCCCACGTGCCCCCGGCCCTGGCCCTGCTGTGGGCGCTCCCGGCCGTGCTGGTCGTCCGGGGCATGGACGTTTCGGCCCACGAATCCTACCTGCGCTGGTTCTGCGCATTCTGGCTGGCGGTGACCGCCGCGCTGCCCTTCACCTGGTCGATGCGGACCGAAGCCCGCATGGAGATCGCAGAACGGGAATTGCGCCGACTGGGAGCCGTGCCGGATCCGGCGGTGGATTCGCTGCTGGCCGAATTCGCGGACCGAATCGATTCTCTCGATGTGGCGGAGGCCGGCGACGTGGAGATGATGTACCGGGCGTGGGTGTCCAGCGGACTCGCCGAGCACGGTTCTCCGATCTTCGTGACGCTGTGGTCCCGCGCCGGTGTCCCGCAGAACGAACTCCGGCTGCTGGCGAGCGGAACCCGTCCGTCCATGGTCGAGGCGCTGCTGCCCGCCTCGGAGCCCGCGGGCGCGGTCGAGTTCCACGCGCTGGCCGAGCCGGATCTCCAGCGACTGGTCACCGTGACGCTTACGGACGGACGAATCGTCACCGGTGCGATCTCTCCCCGCCGTTCAGTCACGTCGGTATCGACAATGGGACCGCTGTTCGCGGCGATGCAGGGTGGCGACCAGGAATTCCTGACGCTGGCCCGCCTCCCGGAAGACGGTGTCGAACTGGAAGCGGAGGGCGTGTACTGGAGCCGCAACGACGAGGGATGGGGGGGCGAGACGGTGGCCTACTACCCCGATGGTCCCTACACGGCAGCACTTACGATCAGCATTGCGAACCTCCCGGTGATGTGTGCCCGGGCGACCCTGTTACTGGTGCTCAGCCTCGTCGTCTTCTCCACGATCTGGCTGCTCAGCATGGCACTCGTGGGCTTTCGCCTGTCCGTGCCTGTCGATTGGCGGGGGCTGTTCACATCGTTTCGGGCGCGCGTGACGTGGACCCTGTTCGGCTTTTTCATCCTGTCCAACGTCGTTTTCGGCACGCTGGCATACCGCACTCTCACCGGGGCCTCGGAACGCACTGCCACCGCTCTGGCCGAGCGCGTGGTGGATCAGATCGCGCAGTCGTACCGGGAGGAGGGCGGCTCGATGGAGTCGCTGGCCAGGCGCGTGGGTGCCGATCTCCTGGAATACCGGGGTGGTGAGCTGGTGGGAGGCTCGGTGGACGAACTGGTCGAACTGGGTGTGTATGAGGGCTGGCTGGACCCCGGCATCCACGCAACGCTCGAGAGCGGCAGGCGCGCCGGGGTTTCCAAGGTGACAAGTCTCGGGGACTGGCAATACGTATTGGCCCACCGGCGCCTTCCGGACGGCGACATCGTAGCCTCCCCGGTGCCGCTGCGCGCGGGTGCCGCCGCGCTCCGCCGTCGCGACGTGGCCGACCTTCTCGGTGCGGCCGTCGTGCTGGGCCCGATACTCTCGCTGGGACTGGCCCTGTTCGTCGGCCGGGCGCTGACCAGGCCCATCCAGATCCTGCAGTCCGCGTCCGAGGGTGTGGGGCGAGGAAACCTGGACCTGCACCTTCCGGGTCACCGGGTCGACGAGTTCGGATCCGTTTTCGCTGCGTTCAACCGGATGGTGCGACGCCTCGGCGATGCCCGCAAGGAGTTGCTGCGCACGACCCGCCGCACTCAGACGATCGTGGAAGAGGTGGCGACGGGAGTCATTGCGGTGGACACGCAGGGGCGGGTGACCGTCGCGAATCCGCGAGCCGAAAGCCTCCTCGCGACACCGCTGGAAAACGGCGCCCGGATCCCCAGGACGGGGTCGCGGGCGGCCGAACTCGCGGAGTGGCTGGATGCCTACGGCCGCGATCCGCGTGCCGAGGCCGACGGCGATTTCCGCTGGGCCGACCGCCGAATCCGTGCCAGGGCCCGGCGAATCGTGCAGGAAGGGCAGCCGGGGGGGGTGGTGGTGAACCTGGAGGACGTGACCGACGAGCTCCGCAGCGAGCGGATCCTCGCCTGGGGGGAGATGGCCAAGCAGGTCGCCCACGAGGTCAAGAATCCCCTGACGCCCATGAAGCTGTCGGTTCAGCACCTGATCCGGGCATGGGAGGACCAGCGGCGGGACTTCGCCGGCATTCTCAACCGGAATGCGGGCGCGATTCTGGGCGAGATCGACCGGCTCGCTTCCATCGCGCGGAGCTTTTCCCGATTGGCCTCTCCGGGCGCGGCGGACAAGGGACCCCTCGTCGCTGTGGCGGCAGCCGAAGTGATTCGGGAAGTGCTGGACCTGTACAGAGGTGGTGGAACCGCGTCCGTGCAGGTGAGGGGCGACCTCGCTGCGACGCTGGCTCCGGTTGCCTGCAGGGCGGACGAACTCAAGGAGGTCCTGCTCAATCTGGTGGAGAACGCGCGTGACGCGATGCCGGGAGGCGGGACCGTGCAGATCGTGGCGGCGGATGCGGAAGATGATCCCGGAGCGCAGATCATCACCGTCGAAGACGAGGGCGTCGGTATCCCGGAGGCTCTTCTGGACAGGATCTTCGAGCCGAAGTTCTCCACCAGGTCGACCGGCACCGGGCTGGGGCTCGCGATCGTGAAGCGGCTGGTGGATTCGTGGGGCGGAACCGTGGAGGTCGAAAGCGAGACCGGCACGGGGACGCGGGTGCGGATTCGTCTGCGCGCCGTGCGGGACGCGGAAGCCGGCACGGCGCTTTGAATGGCGGCGGGGCGCCGTTGACGAGTCCTGGCGGACCGCGCACCTCTCTTGGCGCCCCTGTCGGGCACCTGTAGGTTTGGAGTGTGTTCACGTCGACCCTTGGCCAGACCCCCGACCCGCGCGGCAGGTCCGTGGGGCGCCCGCTGTCCGGCACGGTGAAGCTGGTCGACTGGTTGCTTGAGCGTTCCCCCGGCGTGGCGGAACGCTGGGCCGAGGGTCTGCTCGACGGAGGCGGAGCGTGGGAGGGTGGCGCCGGGAAGATGCTGCATCCCTTCTGCCGCGGGCTGGTTTCCTTCCTTCCTGGAATGCTCACGCCACTGAGACCCGATATCGCGCCGCTTTGGTCCGAATGTGCGGAGCTGTATGGATCGGTGGCGGCGCGACGCGGCCTGTCCGCGGGCGAGGTGATCGAGGAATTCCATCAGCTGCGGGAGGTGATTCTGAGGATGATGTTCGAGCGGCCGCCGGCGGGAGCGGGCGGGGCGTTTCCCTTCCGTGAGGCGCTGTTGCTCAACCGTGCGCTCGACATCGGTGTCACACAGGCCAGCGTCGGCCACACCGACCTCATGTTCTTCAGCCTGATTCACGGTTCAGGCGGGCCCTCGTCCCTGAAGAGCCGTGAGATCGAGGAGGTGTGCGAACAGATCCGCGCACTCCGGACCGAACAACGCCGGATCATGCGACACCTGGATCGAGCCCGTCCGAAGTGACGGAGTGGGGACCCGGGGGAATGCCTCCCGAGGAGTTCCGGCGGTGGGGACACAGGTTCGTGGACTGGGTGGCGGACTATCTCTCGGGGGTGGGCGACTATCCCGTGCTGGCCGCGGTCGAACCGGGTGAGGTGCGCGACCGGCTGGCGGCGGAGGCCCCGGCCAGCGGAGAGCCCGTGGAGGCGCTCTTCGAGGATTTCCGGTCGGTCGTTCTGCCCGGGATCACGCATTGGAACCATCCGGCCTTTTTTGCCTATTTCGCCGTCAGCGGCTCGGGGCCGGGGATTCTCGGCGAACTCCTGACCGCGGCATTGAACGTCAACGCGATGGTGTGGAAGAGTTCTCCGGCCGCCACCGAGCTCGAGCAGGTGACGCTCGACTGGCTGCGCAGCTTCATCGGGCTGCCGCCCACCTTCACCGGGACCATCAACGACACCGCCTCGATCTCCACCTTCCACGCGCTTGCCGCGGCGCGGGAGCAGCAGTTGCCCGAAGCCCGCCCGGGGGGACTTGCGGGCGCTCCTCCCGGCCGGGTCTACGCCACGGCCGAGACCCATTCGTCGATTGTCAAGGCGGTTCGCGCCCTTGGGCTGGGGCACGATGGCGTGCATGCCGTCGCAACGGGGGCGGGGCGGGGAATGGACCCGGCGGCGCTGGCGGCGGCGATCGACCGGGACGCGAGGTCGCGGCTTCGGCCCGTGGCGGTCGTGGCGACGATCGGAACCACTTCGCTCACGGCGGTCGACCCGGTCGACGAGATTGCCGACATCGCAGCCTCGCGCGGCCTCTGGCTTCATGTTGACGCCGCGTACGCCGGACCCGCCGCCGCATTGCCGCGGATGCGGGCTCATTTCCGGGGCTGGGAGCGTGCCGACTCGATCGTGATCAATCCGCACAAGTGGCTGTTCACGCCCATCGACTGCTCGGCCCTGTATCTGCGCGATCCGGCGGCTCTCCACGCGGCCTTTTCGCTCACGCCGGCCTATCTGGAGACCGGCGAGGAGGGCGTCGCGCACAACATGGACCTCGGCCTTGCGCTCGGCCGCCGGTTCCGCGCGCTGAAGCTCTGGTTCGTCATGCGCTACTTCGGGCAGGACGGGCTCCGCGCCATCCTGGAGCGCCACCTTCGGCTTGCACGGGACCTGGCGGACCTCGTGGACGCGGCCCCGGACTGGCAGCGCTGGCGGCCCTCGCTCTTCTCGCTGGTCGTTCTGCGCTACGCTCCTGCGGGCATGGGGAGTGGGCGGCGCGACGCCGTGAACATGGCGATCATGGAGCAGGTGAACGCCTCGGGCGCGGCCCTCGTCTCGCACACCGAAATCGACGGCGAGGTATGGCTGCGGATTGCCATCGGCAACATCCACACCCTGGAGGAGCATGTGTTCGGGGCCTGGACCGCGCTGCAGGACGGTGCGGCGGAGGCTGGACAGGCAGGCTGGGCGGACCTGGCGGGACCGCTCCGGGGCGTAAGGCGCGGGCGGACCACGCGTCCGCGCCCTACGCCTCCCGAACCTCCTTGACCAGTTCCGACATCTGGTCCTTCGCGTCGCCAAAGAACATCATGGTGTGCTCCATGTAGAAGAGATCGTTGTCGATCCCGGCGAAGCCGGGACTGAGCGAGCGCTTCATGACGATCACGTTGCGGGCCCGGTCGACATCCAGGATGGGCATTCCGGCGATCACCGAATCGGGGTCGCGCGCGGCGGGGTTCACCACATCGTTTGCGCCGACGATCAGCACCACGTCGGTGGAGTCGAACTCGGCGTTGATGTCGTCGAGGTCCAGAAGCTTGTCGTACGACACGTCCGCCTCCGCCAGCAGCACGTTCATGTGCCCGGGCATGCGACCCGCAACCGGGTGGACCCCGAAACGCACGGTGACACCCCGCTCTTCGAGCAGATCGCACACCTTCTTCAATTCATGCTGGGCCTGCGCGACGGCGAGACCGTACCCGGGAACAACGGCGACGGAATTGGCGTAGGCCAGAACCATGGCCGCCTGCTCGGCATCCACGTCGCGCACCGGGCGTTCTCCGGTCTTGACCCGGGCCACCTGTCCCTCGGTGCCGAACGCGCCGAAGGCCACGTTGCCGAGCGACCTGTTCATCGCCTTGCACATGAGCTGCGTGAGGATCAGTCCGGCAGCACCCACCAGCGCCCCGGCGATGATCAGGATCATGTTGCCGAGGACGAAGCCCGTGGCTGCGGCCGCGAGCCCGGAGTAGGAGTTGAGCAGCGAGACGACGACCGGCATGTCCGCGCCGCCGATCGGGATCACCAGCAGGACCCCGAGCAGAAGGGCGCCGCCGACCAGTGCCATGAACAGCCAGGTGCCCGCCTCCGCACCGCCGAGCCCGAGACCCTGCAGGATCGTATCGCTGGCCAGGCCGGCGCCGGCGACGACGATCGCGAGGAACAGCAGTGCGTTCAGCGGCTTTTGCAGCGGGAAGGTGACGGGATTGCCGGTCACGACTCCCTGCAGCTTGCCGAAGGCGATCAGGCTGCCGGACAGGGTCACGGCGCCGATCAGCGTGCCGAGTACGATGGTCACGCCGCTTCCGGCGCCGAGCGCGGCTCCGGTTCCGCTCAGGCGGACGAATTCCGCGGCGGCGACGGCCGCGGATGCACCGCCCCCGAATCCGTTGAACACGGCGACCAGCTGGGGCATGGCGGTCATCTGGATGTAGCGGGCGAGGATGCCACCGATGACGGCTCCGGCGATGATCGCCCCGGCCACGGTGGTCCAGTCCAGTATCTCGTGCTCGAGCAGGGTGACCACGATCGCGAGGAGCATGGCGAGCGACGCGCGTACGTTGCCCGATCTGGCCGTTGCCGGAGACGACAGTTTCTTGATCCCGGAAACGAACAGGATCGCCGAGATCAGGTAGGCGATGGGGGCGATGATGGTTGTGTCCACTTTGACCTCAGCGTTTCCGGAACATCTGGAGCATCCGGTCGGTCACCATGAAGCCGCCGACCACGTTGATCGTCGCCATGACGATCCCCGCCGTGCCGAGGATCCTGACCGGCAGGGAAGGGGCCGAGCCCGTGACCACCAGTGCCCCGATGATGGCGATGCCCGAGATCGCGTTCGCGCCGGACATCAGGGGGGTGTGAAGGGTCGGGGGGACCTTCGAGATAACCTCGCGGCCCGCCAGAGTGGCCAATACGAAGACGTAAAGGCCGATCAGCAGTTCACCCATGTTCTCTTCTACTCCGTTGTGGGAGCCAGATTCGATCTGACCCGCTCGTTGGTCACTTCGCCGTTCATGGTCACGCAGGTGGCGGCAGTGATCTCATCGTCGTAATCGATCGCCCCGTCGTCGTCGAAAAGGTCGTCCACGAAGCTGGCCAGGTTGCGTGCATACATCTGGCTGGCGTGGTAGGGCAGTTCGGCCGGAAGATTGGTGGGGCCCATCACGGTGACGCCGTGGTGCTCGATCGACCTGCCGGCGACCGTCAGCTCGCAGTTCCCGCCCGTGTCCGAGGCGGCCAGGTCGACGATCACGCTGCCCGGCCTCATGGTCTCGACCATCTCCGCAGTGATGAGCACGGGGGCCGGCCGCCCGGGAATCTGGGCCGTGGTTATGACCAGGTCCTGGTCGCCGATGTTGGCGGCGATCAGCTGCAGTTCGCGCTGGTGCTGTTCCTCGGAGAGCTCCTTCGCGTAGCCGCCCTCGTCCTCGGCGCCCTCGTCCAGGGTGGTCTCGAGGAACTTCGCCCCCAGGCTCTCCACCTGCTCCTTCACCGCGGGCCTGATGTCGAAGGCGGAAACGACCGCGCCGAGGCGGCGGGCGGTCGCGATCGCCTGCAGGCCGGCCACGCCGGCTCCGAGGATCATCGCCCTGGCGGGACGCACCGTGCCTGCCGCGGTGGTGAGCATGGGCAGGAAACGGATCATGGAGGCGGATCCGGCGAGCACCGCCCTGTAGCCCGCAACCGTGGCCTGGGATGAGAGAACATCCATCTTCTGTGCGCGCGTGATCCGCGGGATCAGCTCGACGGCGAAAGCCGCCACGCGACGGGTCGCCAGCGCGGCGATCGTCCCGGGCGGCCCCAGCGGGTCGAGGTGGCAGACCAGGATGCAGCCGGACGGCAGTGCGGCTGCCTCATCGGGGGTTGGGGGCTGGACCTTGAGCACGACGTCGGCTCCCGCGAGGAGCGACTCGCGGTCGGGGGCCACTGCCGCGCCCGCCTCCAGATAGTCCTGGTCGGTGAAGGATGCGCCGGCCCCCGCGCCGGATTCGACGCGAAGATCCCATCCGCGCCGGGCGTAGTAGCGCACGGCTTCGGGGACGAGTGCCACCCGTCGTTCACCTGGCCGGCTCTCGGCCATGATCGCGATCGTCATTGATTCTTCTCCCGGTCAAAAGCGCGACCAACTTGCATCGCCGCGGCGCGTTTCGCCAGTCCCCCCGGCCGCGGCCGCGTTCTTCAGCCCCGGCCTGACCCTCGTTCGGGGCCGAGGGAACGTCCAAATGGCCGATCTGGACATACCGGCGCCCCCCCTTTGCGGCTACCGTCTCGGCGGGCCGTCGGCGACCGCCACATCCGTCGCGTCGCGGCGACGGCCAGGGCGCGCCCCGGGGGCGCTCGCGGCATGCCCCCTCGGCGTCGATCCGGGCATGCCGGGGGCTTTTTCACGGGAGGAAGAGGTGCTTGCAGTCGTACATTCCTACTGGGTTCACGGCGTGGAGGGACAGCCCGTGAGGGTCGAGGTGAAGGTCCAGACCGGGCTCCCCCTGTTCACGGTGGTGGGGTTGCCGGCCGGGGCGGTGCGCGAAGGGAAGGAGCGGGTCTTCGCCGCGCTGGCCCAGACCGGCCTGGCGCTGCCGCCGCGACGAATCACCGTCAACCTCGCCCCGGCGGATCTGCCGAAGTCCGGATCGGGTTTCGACCTGCCGATCGCGGTGGTCCTGCTCGCCGCATTCGGCCACGTCCCCTCCGAGGCGCTCACCGGAGTCGGTTTCGTGGGAGAACTCGGTCTGGACGGATCGGTGCGGCCGGTGAGCGGGGCGATCGCGCTCGCGATGAGTTGCCGGGCCGAGGGAAGGAATGGGCTTTTCGTGCCGGGCGGCAACGCTCGGGAAGCGGCCGCGGTTCCGGGCATCCTCGTGACCGGGGTCCGCTCGCTGCAGCAGGTGATCGCGGTGCTCCGCGGCGAAACGACGCCGGAAACGGTCTCGAACCGACCAACACCTCCTCCTCTGGTCGAGCCCGATCTCGGCGAAGTCAGGGGTCAGCCGCTGGCCAAGCGGGCGCTGATCATCGCCGCCGCCGGAGGACACAGTCTGTTGATGTCCGGTCCCCCCGGGGCCGGCAAGACCATGCTGGCGAGGCGGCTGCCGGCCCTCCTGCCTCCGTTGAACGAGTCCGAGTCCCTGGAGGTCACACGGGTCCACTCCGTCGCCGGACTCCTCGACACCGATCATCCGGTGAAGACCGCCAGGCCCTTTCGCGCGCCACACCACACCATCTCCGCCGGCGGGCTCATCGGCGGAGGCAACCCGCCTCGTCCGGGAGAGATAAGCCTTGCCCATCTCGGCGTACTGTTCCTCGACGAACTGCCCGAATTCAGCCGCCGCGTGCTCGAGACACTCCGCCAGCCAATCGAGTCGGGCACCGTGAGAATCGCGAGGGTCCGCTACACCGTGAGCTTTCCGGCCAGGTTCCAGCTCGTCGCCGCGATGAACCCGTGTCCGTGCGGCATGACCGGCGACGACTGCGTCTGTCACGACCGGGAGGTCGCCCGCTATCGTTTCCGCCTGTCAGGACCCCTGCTCGACCGCATCGACCTTCAGATCCCCGTCGATCCGGTGACCTGGGACCGGCTGTCGACGCGCGCAGCCACCCCCAGCGGCGACTCGGCCTCCGCGCGGGCGGAGGTCGCCCGGGCCCGCGGCCGGCAGGTCGCTCGCGGGGGCGGAAGCGGGCCGCTCAATGCGCTGCTGCGTTCGACGGAGATCATGAGAGTCTGCCGGCTGTCCGCCGAGGCCTCGCGGCTTCTGGAGCAGGGCATCCCCCGGTACAGGCTATCCGCCCGCGCCGTGCATCGCACCTTGCGGGTCGCGCGAACCATCGCGGACCTCGCGGGCGAGGAGAGGGTGGCCGAACGCGCCGTGGCGGAGGCGCTCAGGTTTCGCGTCGGGCTCCACAGCGCCGGCTTCCCGCACGTGCAATGACTCGGGCAGGAGCACCTTGTCCATCGCGCTCCCCTGCGATTAGGCTGACAGTCGGAAGCACTGTGTCGGGCAAACTGGACAGGGACCTTGCTCATGGCCCACTACATGGACTACGCGGCAACCTCGGCGATCCGGCCTCCCGAAGTGGGCCGGGCGGTTGCCGAGTTCCTGGGTGGCGTCGGCTGCACACCGGGAAGAGGGGGGCATTCGGGGGCGGTCGAGGCCGCCCGGCTGGCTTTTCGCTGCCGGCGCGCGCTCGCGCGCGTCATGGACCTGCCGGGAGACCCGGGACGGATCGCCTTCATGCAGAATGCGACCCATGCGCTCAACACCGCGCTGTGGGGCCTGCTGTGCCCGGGAGATGTGCTCGTGATCTCCCAGTACGACCACAATGCCGTGCTGCGACCCGCGGACTATCTGGCCAGGGAGCGGGGTGTGGAAGTACGCGTCCTGCCGGGAAGCCCCGATGGCGACGTGGACATGGACGAAGCGGCCCGGCTGCTCGAAGGTGCGAAGGTGCTGGTCCTGAATGTGGCATCCAACGTGCTGGGGACGGTCATGCCGGTGAAGCCCCTGAGTCGCCTGGCCCACGAAGCCGGCGCTCTCGTCGTGGCCGACGTGGCCCAGTCGGCCGGGCACCTCCAGCCTTGTGCAGCGGCGCTGGGAGCCGATGTCGTGGCCTTCACGGGGCACAAGGGGCTCCTCGGACCACAGGGGATGGGCGGACTGTGGGTGCGCGAGGGCGTGGAGGTGGGTTCGCTCCTGTGCGGCGGCACCGGCGGGGACTCGCGCCGGCGACGCATGCCCGAGGCGATGCCCGATCGACTGGAGGCGGGGACAGGCAACTCGCCGGGGATGGCGGGACTCCTCGCCGGATGCCGCTTCCTGGTGGAGCGGGGAACCGATGCCGTCCACCGGCACGAGATGGCGATGAAGGCCAGCCTTCTGGATGGACTCTCCACCGTTCCGGGGTTGCGTGTCCTGTCTCCGGCGGCACCGGACGGAGTGCCGGTGGTGACGGTCAGGGCGGACTCGATGGACGCGGCCACGCTGGCCGGCCGACTGGATCGTGAGCACGGGATCCAGACACGGGCGGGGCTCCATTGCGCGCCGGAGGTGCATCGCATTCTGGGCACCCTGGAGGAAGGCGCGGTTCGGTTCTCGCTGGGATGGGCTTCCACGGACGAGGATGTCGCGGGCGCGGTCGACGGGGTGGGCACGCTGTTGCGGTCCACCGCGGTACCCGTGGGGTGAGGGCAATCAGACTCTTCTTCGCCCTGTGGCTGCCGGAGGAACTGCGTGACGGGCTGTGGCGCTCGTTGGCACCGCTCCGCCGTGCCCGCACGGGTGTGCGCTGGGTGCCTCCGGAGCGATTCCACATTACGCTGCGGTTCATGGGAGACACGTCGCGTGCCGCGGTTTCCCGCCTGACCGGCGCCGCGGACACCCTGGCGTCGCACACGCCCTTCCCGGTGCACTTCACCCGAACGGGGGTGTTTCCATCGAGAGGAGCGCCTCGTGTGCATTGGGTGGGCGTCACCGCTGCTCCCGTCGTTCAGCTCCGCGGGCTCCTGGATACGGCGCTGGCGCGGGAGGGGATCGCCCCCGGGTCACGCGCTTTCAAGCCCCACCTCACCGTGGGACGGGTGCGGCCCGGCCGTGCTCCGCGCGAAACGGACCGGCGCGCTCTGAACGGCGCCGGATCGCGCCTGAAGATCGACGGCTTCACGGTGGACGCCGTGCACCTGGTTCGCAGCGAACTGTTCCCCGGCGGGCCCCGGTATGCGAACATTCACACAGTGGCTCTGACCGGACACCGGGAGTAGCGCGACAATGGGCAAGGCATTGAAGAGGCTGGCGACGCGCCTGGCGCTGGCGCTGGGGATAGTTCTCGCTGCCTACGCAGGCTGGAAAGGGGGCGATGTCGTCTTTCCGCATGTGGATTCGCTGCTGGGAATCGGGGAGAGGCCCGATGCCACCATGCCCGACCTGGTTACGCCGCACGCGGCCGAACTGGCGGCGCAGCGGATCGAAGCCTTTCGCCGGTCCGCCGATCCCGAACTCCGGCTGGAGCCCTTCGAGGTGTCGTCCCTCATGCGGTATGCGGTGTCCTCGATGCTCCCCGGGGGCGTGGTCGATCCGAGCGTGAACATGGATGGCGACCGGCTCGAGATTCATGCCGGCGTGGTGCCGTCCCTGATGCCTTCGCTGCCGGATCTTGGCGCCGTCGTGGGGATCCTGCCCGACACCGTTCAGGTATCGGTCGGCGGTGCGCTGGTGCCGTTCGGGGACGCCGGCTCGATGTTGCTGGTGCAGGATATCCTTGTGAAGGGGATTCCGATACCGTCGCGGGTCTTCCCCGAAATCCTCGAGGCCCTCGGGCGTAAGGAGATCCGAGGCCTGCCGCCGTCGGCGATCCTCGTGCCGGCGTTCACCGGGATCGGGGGAGCCTACATCGAGGACGGCGAGCTGGTGCTGGTCCGGGCATAGGCGGCACGAAGAACCAATGGCTCGAATCCTTATCATGGACGACGACGAATCGGTCGGGAGCGCGCTCCGGCAGCTCTTCGAATACGAGGGGCACCGGGTACACATCTGCCCGAATGGCCCGAGCGGGCTCATCGACTATCCCGAATTCAAGCCGGACGTGACGTTTCTGGATGTGAAGATGCCCAAGATGGACGGTCTGGAGGTGCTCAAGCGGGTCCGGGAGCAGGATCCGCGCGCCGTCGTGGTCATGATCTCGGGGCACGGCACGATCGGCACGGCAGTAAGGGCCACGCGCAAGGGCGCATTCGATTTCCTGGAAAAGCCGCTCGACACCGATCGACTTCTGGTGACCCTGCGCAACGGGCTCGCCTTCCGCGGCCTCTCGGACAGCGTCGAGCGCCTCCGCAGCGAGGTCGAAATCCGCCACGACATCGTGGGCGCGTCCCCGGCGATCAGCAGGGTGCTGGAGGAGATCGAGACGATCGCGATTACCGATGCCCGGGTGCTCATCACCGGAGAAAACGGCACCGGCAAGGAACTCACGGCGCGCGCGCTGCACCGCCGCTCCTCCAGGGCGGGTGCGCCCTTCGTCGAAGTGAACTGTGCCGCGATTCCCTCCGAACTGATCGAATCGGAGCTGTTCGGGCATGTCAAGGGATCGTTTACGGGGGCTGTTTCGGACCGCGCAGGCAAGTTCGAGCAAGCCGACGGAGGGACGCTTTTTCTGGACGAGATCGGGGACATGTCCCTGGTCACGCAGGCCAAGGTGTTGCGGGCGCTGCAGGGAGGCGACATCACCCGCGTTGGCGGAACGCGCTCGATCTCCGTGGATGTTCGGGTGATTTCGGCCACCAACAAGGACCTCCCCGGTGAGATCGACCACGGCAACTTCAGGGAGGACCTCCTGCACCGGCTCAACATGGTGACGATCCGGGTCCCGCCTCTCCGGGAGCGGAGGGAGGACATCCCCATGCTGGTAATCCACTTCACGGAGCTCGCACCGAAGCGATTCGGGGTCCCCTACAAGCGTTTCAGCCGGGACGCGCTCGAAACGCTTGCGCAATCGGACTGGCCCGGCAATGTCCGGCAGTTGAAGAATGCGGTCGTGCGCCTCATGATACTGAGCGCGGGCGACAGGGTGGAGCGGCGCGACGTGGTGCAACTGGTCTCCTCGGATGGCACCGGGCCGGGCATTCCCGGTGACATGATGGCGCTGGAGACGCTGAGCGAGTTCAAGGAAGCTGCGGAAAAGGCGTACATCGAATTGAAGCTCCGGGAGCATGACTGGAACGTTTCGGAGGCGGCGAGGCGCATGGGGATGCCGCGCTCGAACCTCTACAAGAAGATCGAACGGCACGGCCTGGTGCGGAGCTGAGCAACTGGAGGATGGAGAGATGACCCTGCCACCGTTGTCGGATCACTCCGACGGTTCTCTCGATCAGTATCTGAGGGAGATCAGCAGGTATCCGCTGATCGACCGGGATGAGGAAGCGCGCCTGGCCAGGAGGATCCGCGAGGGCGAGGAAGAGGCGCTGGAAGAACTCGTGCGCGCGAATCTGCGGTTCGTCGTGTCCGTTTCGAAGAAGTACCAGAACCAGGGCGTCCCCCTTTCCGACCTGATCAACGAGGGCAACCTGGGGCTGATCAAGGCGGCCAGGAGGTTCGACGAAACCAAGGGGATCAAGTTCATCAGCTACGCGGTCTGGTGGATCCGGCAGGCGATACTGCAGGCCCTCGCCGAGCAGAGCCGTGTCTTTCGGCTGCCGCTCAACCGGGCGGGGATGGTCTACCGGATCAGCAAGCAGAAGTCCGCGCTCCTCCAGGAACTGGGCAGGGAGCCGACGGCGGACGAGATCGCCGAGGCACTGGACATGGGTGCCGAAGAGGTCGAGGAGACGCTGGCCATCTCGCGCTCGCACCTTTCGCTGGACGCTCCCCTGGCGCCTGGCGAGGACAGCAGCCTGATGGACTGCCTTCCGGACCGGCTTTCGCCCGGGCCCGAGGAGCTGGCTTTCGAGAGGGCCCTTGAGGACACGCTCGACTACGTCCTGGGGACCCTGGAACAGCGCGAGGCGGCGGTGCTGCGAACCTACTTCGGACTCGGCCACAGGGTGCCCAGATCGCTGGAAGAGATCGGCCGGGAGCTGGGGATCACCAGGGAACGCGTGCGCCAGATCAAGGAAACGGCGTTGCAGCGGCTCAGGCACGCATCGAGGGCGCGATATCTGGAGAGCTTTACCGGGTAGGACCGGCGCGGAAGGCGTCGTCGCCAGGCATTGACACTCATCCGTTGCGAAGGTATGGTTAAGTGCTGTAGTTCATTCTCCGAGCCGTTCTCCGCATCGCTGACGATGCAGAGGCGGCTTCGTTTCGCGGATGAGGGAATGCGTTGACGAGGACCATCACACCCAAACAGGAAGAAATCCGCCGCGCGTGGTGGGTGGTGGATGCCGATGGCAAGCCTCTGGGACGGCTGGCCACCGAGGTCGCTCGCGTCCTGCGCGGCAAACACAAGCCGATCTATACGCCGCACCTCGACACCGGCGATCATGTGATCGTGATCAACTCCTCGAAGGTGCGGCTGACGGGCCGCAAGGCCGAGCAGAAGACCTATTTTCGCCACTCCGGCTACATGGGCGGCGACAAGCACATCCCCTTTGCGACGATGCTGAAACGCTTTCCGGAGCGGGTGATCGAGCTGGCGGTTCGGGGCATGCTGCCCAAGAACAGGCTGGGCCGGCAGATGCGCCGCAAGCTTCGCGTGTACCCGGGTGCGGTGCATCCACATCAGGGACAGGGTCCCAAACCACTCGACATCTGAACCGCACGGGAACACGCATGGCCGCTCAACAGCCCGCCCACGCAGTGGGCCGCAGGAAGACCAGCGTCGCCAGGGTCATTCTCAGGCCCGGCGATGGCCGCTGGTCGATCAATGGACGCACCCTGGACGACTACTTTCCCAGGCCCGCCCACCGGGGCCGGATCGAAGAGCCGCTTCAGGCATCCGCCTCGCAGGGCATCTTCGACATTCAGGTTCGCGTCAACGGCGGCGGACTTACGGGCCAGGCCGACGCAATTCGCCTGGGACTCGCCCGTGCGCTCGCGCTGCAGGACGCCGACAAGCGCGTCACGCTCCGTGAGAGCGGGATGCTCACCCGCGACGCACGCAAGGTCGAGCGCAAGAAGCCGGGCCGTCCGAAGGCACGCAAGCGCTTCCAGTTCAGCAAGAGATAGAGCCACCGCCCAATGAATCCAGCCGAAAACCAGGTCGGGTTGACCGAGCTGCTCGACGCCGGTGTCCACTTCGGACACCAGACCAGGCGATGGAATCCCAAGATGCGCCCCTTCATCTTCGGAGAGCGCAACGGAATCCACATCATCGACCTGCGCAAGACTCTCGATCGCCTCAACCAGGCGTGCGACGCCATCAGGCGAACCGTCCTGAAGGGGGAAAACGTTCTCTTTCTCTCCACCAAGCGGCAGTTGAAGGCCGTAATCGAAGAGGAGGCGAGACGGTGCGGCGCGCTTTTCGTCACCGAGCGCTGGCTCGGCGGAATGCTGACCAACTTCCAGACCATCCGTCGGCAGATCCGGCGCATGAAAGAGTTGCAGCGGGGCCGCGAAGAGAACGCGTTCGAGTTCTATACCAAGAAGGAACGCCTCCTCCTCGAACGGGAGCGGGTGAAGCTCGAAAAGTACTTTCATGGACTGGCGGACATGGTGCGCCTGCCCGGCGCCGTCTTCGTCGTGGACGCGAAGCGCGAGATCATCGGCGTGCGGGAGGCGCACAGGCTCGGGATTCCGGTGGTCGCGATCGCCGACACGAACGTCGACCCGGCGCTGATCGACTACCCGATCCCAGGCAACGACGACGCGATTCGCTCCGTTAGCCTGATTGCCGGAAAGATCGCCGACTCGATCATGGCGGCGAGGCGCGAGGTCCCCGACGAACAGCTGCGGCGGCAGGTGGAGCTCGAAGCGACGACCTACTCGACGGAGACCGGGGAGAAGTCGGCCGATACGCGGGAACTCATGCCCCGCGCGCGTAAACGGAGACCGCGGCCGGAGGCGATCGCCCAGGCCCGCAAGACCGGGGAGAGCGACGGTGCCGGAGGTTCCGGGGGGCGCGCGAGCTGACAGGCCCGACGCGAGGCAGGCTCCCGGCCCGCCCGCGGCCCTGGTGGGAACCGCCGATTCTCCCTGCGAGGTGACGAGCGGCCCCACGCGGGTTGCCGGCCTCCGGGGTATGCGCCGGATGTGACCAGGGAGGTGTCACGATGAAGATCACAGCGAAGCTCGTGAAGGAACTCCGCGACCATACGGGTGCGGGGATGATGGATTGCAAGAAGGCGCTGCAGGAGACCGGGGGCGAAATCGAGGCCGCGATCGACCTTCTTCGCAGCAAGGGCGAGGCCAAGGCGGCGAAGCGATCCGGCCGGAAGGCCGACGAGGGCACGGTGGCGAGCTACATTCACCACGGTGGCCGCATCGGCGTCCTGGTGGAGCTCAACTGCGAGACCGATTTCGTGGCGAACACCGACGACTTTCGCGCCTTGGCGCGTGATCTCGCCATGCATGTGGCGGCCGCGGATCCGATCGCCGTGACGCCGGCGGATGTGGAGGCCGCGGTCGTGGAGCGTGAAAGGGCGGTCTTTCAGGAGCAGGTTGCCCGGGAAGGAAAGCCGGAGCATATCCGCGACAGGATCGTCGAGGGGAAGCTGGGCAAGTTCTTCAGGGAACGAGTCCTTCTTGAGCAGGCGTACATCAGGGACCCTGACCGCAGCGTCGGCGACCTGATCACCGAGGTCTCGGCCCGCACCGGCGAGAAGATCAGGGTCGCGCGTTTTTCGCGGTTCCAGGTGGGGGGCTGACAGGTCGTGGAGGGCAGCCCGCGGACAGGTCCGCCCGGGCACCGGGAGCCGCGAGGCGCCGGGCTGGAGAGGCGTGCGGACCGGCGCCTGCTCACCGATGGGTGAGCCGCGAAGCGCCGGCTACGGGCGCGTGCTGCTCAAGCTCTCGGGCGAGGCGCTTTCGGGGGAACAGGGATTCGGGATCGATCCCGAGGTCGTCGATTCGATCACGGACGACGTCAAGTCGATTCACGAACTCGGGGTTGCGCTCGGACTGGTGATCGGCGGCGGGAACATCGTGCGGGGGGCCATGGCCAGCCGCCAGGGGATGGATCGGGTGTCTGCCGACTATATGGGCATGCTGGCCACGATCATGAACGCGCTGGCGGTGCAGGATCTGCTCGAGAAGAAGAACATCGACACGCGGGTGGTGACCGCGATCCGCATGCCCCAGCTCGCCGAGCCCTACATCCGGCGCCGCGCGGTGCGTCACCTCGAGAAGGGCAGGATCGTCATCTTCGCCGGCGGCACCGGGAACCCCTACTTCTCCACGGACACGGCCGCCGTGCTGCGGGCAATCGAGATGAATGCCGACGTGGTGATCAAGGCCACAAAGGTGCGTGGCGTCTTCACCGCGGACCCCGCCAGCGACCCCGATGCGACCTTCATCCCGGACATTTCGTTCCACGAGGTCGTCGCGCGGGATCTCAGGGTCATGGATGCGGCGGCCGTCGCCCTTTGCCGTGACAACGGCCTACCCATTATCGTGCTCGATCTCGAAGACCAGGGGGCCGTCCGCAGAGCGATCCGCGGGGAACGCGTCGGGACCCTGGTTTCCTAGCAACCGTGGAATAGACCGCCGCGTACCCACCGGGGAGGAGAACCTTGGACGTTGTGGACGAAGCCCGAAGCAGGATGGAGGACTCCGTAACCGCGATCCAGCGGGAATTCCGCGCGGTTCGGACGGGGAAGGCCGTGCCTTCCATTCTCGACACGGTGCGGGTGAGCGCATACGGAGGAGTCATGCCGCTGAACCAGGTGGCGACCGTATCCGCCCCCGATCCGTCGCTCCTCGTGATCCAACCCTTCGACCGGTCGCTGATATCCGATATCGAGAAGGCGGTGCTCACTTCCGGACTGGGTCTGAATCCGTCGAACGACGGCAACCTGATCCGTGTTCCCATCCCCCCGCTCAGCGAGGAACGGCGCAAGGAGTACGTCCGGCTGCTGCACCGCATGGCCGAGGAGGGCCGCGTGTCGGTGCGCCAGGCGCGCCAGGCGGCGAAGGACCGGATCAGGGAGCAGTTGCGATCGCACGAGACCGGGGAGGACGAGGCCCATCGCCTCATGGGGACCGTTCAGAAGCTCACCGACGAGTACTGTGGCAGGATCAACTCGCTTCTCGCCGTGAAGGAGAAGGAGGTGATGGCGATCTGACGAGCCGACTCGACCGGATCAGGATGACCGGTCATCTTCCGAGACATGTGGCCGTGATCATGGATGGCAACGGCCGCTGGGCGGGTCAGCGGAATCTGCCCAGACGGGTTGGTCATTGGGAAGGTATGAAGGCGGTGCGGGAGGCGGTTGAGGGTGCCCTGGAAACAGGCGTTGGAATCCTTACGCTGTATGCCTTTTCGACCCAGAACTGGAGCCGGCCCGCGGAAGAGATCGAGGCTCTGATGGGGGTGCTCCAGTCGTTCGCGGAGCGGGAACGCAGGAATCTGGCCCGTGAAGGGGTGCGCGTTCGGGTGCTGGGGGAGGTCGAGCGCCTCGACGCGCCGTCGCGCGATGCGGTGCGCCGGATCGTGGAGGCCACCCGGGACGGAGACGCGCTGCTGCTCAACCTCATGATATCCTACGGTGCGCGCGAGGAGATCGTCGGTGCGGCGCGTGCGCTTGCGGAAGCGGCGCGTGCGGGCCTCCTCGAAACGGACTCGATCGACGAAGGGACTTTCAGAAGCGCGCTGCTTACGGGGAGCGTCCCCGATCCCGACCTGCTCATCCGCACGTCGGGCGAGATGCGGATCAGCAACTTCATGCTCTGGCATCTGGCCTACACCGAACTCTACGTAACGCCGGTGCTCTGGCCCGACTTCACGCGGGACGACCTTTTCGCCGCCATTCTCGACTACCAGCGGCGCGAACGCCGCTTTGGCCGGGTCACAGCGGGATGAGCACCCCTGTGTCCTCCGGCGGGATGTCCGGGGACCTTCGATCAAGGTTGCGGGTCGTGGCCGTGGTCGCTCCGCCGGGGGTGGTCACGATGTACCTGGGCGGCTGGTACTTCGCGGCTCTGATTGTCATTGTCGCAGCCTTCACCTCCCGCGAGTTCTACGGGCTCGTGGCCGACGAGGCCACTCGGCCCCTGGTCTGGCTCGGCGTACCGGCCGCGGTCCTGGTGGTGCTGTTCGCGGCCCTCAATCCGAGCTTCCACCACTGGGGGAACCGGACAATATCGCTGCTCCTGCTGCTGGGACTGCTGGCTTCGGGCATCACGATCTTCGACCGCAAGACCAAACAGCCCCTCCTGTCGGCGACGGCCACCGTATCCGGGGTTCTCTACACCGGCGTGACCCTGTCGTTTGCGCTGCTGCTGCGTCACCTGCCCGAGGCCAGGGGCGCGCCGGCGGAGATTCCGATGGAGGGATTCCTGCTCATCATGCTCCCGGTGGCGGTGACCACGCTCGGCGACAGCGCGGCCTATTTCGTGGGCCGGAAGGTGGGTCGCAGACGACTTGCGCCCAAGGTCAGTCCCGGGAAGACGGTGGAGGGCGCCATCGGTGGCCTGGCGGGCGCGGTGATCACCGGATTCGTGCTGGGGCTGTTCATGGGCGACTTCGAGAATCTCGTGCTGTCCGCGCCGATCTGCGCGGTCATCGGACTCGTCCTGGGGATCGCGGGTCAGTTGGGCGACCTGTCGGAATCGATACTGAAGAGAGAGGCCGGGGTGAAGGACTCCGGAAGGCTGCTCCCCGGCCACGGTGGATTCCTCGACCGCTTCGATTCGCTTCTGTTCACGACGCCCCTGGCGTACGGGCTGGTGCTGCTGGCGCAGGTTGTGGCGTGAGGCGGGTCGTTATCCTGGGCGCAACCGGGTCGGTCGGCCTCTCGGCGCTGGAGGTCGCCCGCCGCCACAGGTCGCGCTTCAGGGTGGTGGGGCTCTCCGCCAACTCTTCCGTGGCGGCGCTGGAGCCGCTGGCGGTCGAATTCCGCCCCGAAGCCGTCGCGCTCGCCGATCCCGGGGCACTCGACGGGCGGACGGATCTGCGGCGGGCGGGCTGGCGCGCCGGGCCCGAGGCCATCTCGGAACTCGCCACCCTCGCCGGCGCGGACATCGTGGTCAACGCGATCGTCGGCGCGGCGGGACTCCGGTACACCATCGCTGCCCTCGAGGCGGGGAAGCGATGTGCGCTCGCCAACAAGGAGTCGCTCGTCGCCGCCGGTGAACTGGTCCTCGACGCGGCCCGGCGGGGCGGGGGGGAACTGGTTCCGGTCGACAGCGAGCACTCCGCGATCCTGCAGTGCATCGGGAACGCGCGGCGCCGGGAGGTGCGCCGAATCATCCTGACCGCGAGCGGGGGGCCCTTCCGGCAGATGGATCGCGCCGCGCTCGAGGGGGTCGATGCGGCAATGGCCCTGCAGCACCCGACCTGGGAGATGGGTTCCAAGATCTCGATCGATTCGGCGACACTGGCGAACAAGGCCCTCGAGGTGATCGAGGCGCACTTCCTCTATGGTCTGCCGTACGACCGGATCGAGGTCGTGGTCCACCCGACGTCCATCGTCCACTCCCTCGTGGAGTTCGTCGATGGCTCGGTGCTGGCGCAGATGGGGGAACCGACCATGGAGCTGCCGATCCTGCACGCGCTCGCCTGGCCGCGCCGTCCCGCCGACGACGTGCTCTGCACCTTCGATCCGCTCAAGTCGTCGCCGCTGGTCTTCGAGCCGGTGGACACCGTGCGCTTCCCGCTTTTCGGTCTGGGCGTCGAGGCGGGACGGGCCGGCGGGGCCGCTCCCGCGGCCTTCAACGCTGCAAACGAGGTGGCCGTCAACGCATTCCTTGAAGGAAGGGTTACCTTCACGAGTATGGCGGATGTGGTCGCCGGTGCCCTTGAGACGCTGCAGGGGCGTTCGGCGGACACCCTTGACGAGATTCTGCAGGTGGACCGGGACGCCCGGCGCCACGCTGCTTCGATGATCCAGGAATGGAAGACATGACGACACTGCTGGCGACGGTCGTACTTCTGGGCGTCCTGATCTTCGTGCACGAGCTGGGGCATTTCTGGGCGGCCAAGGCGGTCGGCATCGGGGTGGAGCGGTTCTCCATCGGCCTCGGTCCGCGGGTCTGGGGGTTCCTCAGGGGCGAGACCCAATACATCATCTCGGCCATCCCCCTCGGCGGCTATGTGAAGATGCAGGGGATGGAGGACGAGGTGATGGAGCATCTGGAGGGAGGCCGTTCGGACGGCCCCCGCCGGCGCGACCCCCGTGATTTCGACGCAAAACCCCTTTGGGCGCGGGCATTCGTGATCTCGGCCGGCGTGATCATGAACATGATTTTTGCGGTCGTGGCCTATGGCGCCGCGGCCGCCGTCTGGGGGTTCGAGGAGCTCGCGACGACCCGCGTCATGGCGGTGGCGGACAGCACGCTGCCGGCCGGTGCCGAGGCGTTGGCGGATATCCCGCCCGGCACCGAGATCGTTCAGGTGGGAGAGGTCGGGACCACATCCTGGACCCAGGTCCGGCGAGCCCTCCTGGAGGGCCCGGCGGGGCCCGTCGCGATCGTCACCACGTCGCCTCCGGCCCGGTTCGAGATCCGGATCCCCGAGGCGATCGGCGACCGGCGCGCGCTTGCCGGCTCGCTGGTGAGCTGGGTCGATCCGGTCGTTGGCACGGTGGAAGGGGGTTCGCCTGCCGCCGAGGCAGCGATCGAGAGCGGCGACCGGGTGACAAGTGTGGCCGGCGCGCCGGTGACGAACTGGTCGGACCTGTTGCGCGAGATCGGTGCGAGGCCGGGCGAACGCGTGGAGATCGGTCTGTTGCGGGACGGCACGGAATTGCTGCGAGTCGCCGAACTCGACGTCTTCGATGACGATGGCGGCGAGCGCGGACGCCTGGGGGTCCGTCCGGCTCCGCTCGAGACCGTCAACGTCCGGGTCGGCCTCGGCGAGGCCGCGGTGAGCGGCTTCAGGCAGACCGCCTGGGACACCCGCCGCATTCTGGGTTTCCTGCGGGACCTCGTCACGCTCAACGTCTCGCCGAGGGAGGTGGGCTCGATCGGAACCATCGCGATCGTGTCCGGCGAGGCCGCCAGCCGAGGCCTGGCGGACTTTCTGCGCTTCATGGCCCTCTTCAGCGTCAACCTCGCGATCCTCAACATGCTCCCCATCCCCGTTCTGGACGGCGGACACATGGTGTTTCTGGGACTTGAACTGGTCCGGGGGGAGAAGCTCACGGTCGCGCAGCGGGTCCGCTGGAGCCAGATCGGCCTGTGGGTGGTGGTGGGGATCATGGTGTGGGCGCTCGGAAACGATCTGTTGCGCTTCCTGGGATTGTAGCGTCCGGCGCCGCCGGATCCATCGCCGGTCGAATTCGGCGGGGGTTCAGCCGGGAAGCTGCCCGAAAAGCGACAACTGGGCCGCCCGGGACCGCCCGCGCAGTTCGGCCAGATCAAAGAGCCGGGTCGGACTGTCTCCTCCTGCCACCACGACCCGCCCCTTGTAGCCCTTCTTCGCGAGCGCCCTTTCCATCGTGGATCTCGCCAGGGCGGGGGTGTTCGTCTCCTCCGAGAGGTGGGCCAGAACGACGACCGACAGCCTCGGGCTCAGAAGCTCGACGGCCAGCGCGGCCGCGCCCCGGTTGGACAGATGCCCGTGGCTCGAGGCAATACGCGACTTTACCGCAGCCGGGTAGGAGGCCGCCCAGAGCATCTGCTCGTCATGGTTCGACTCGATCACAAGCGCGTCGCACGCGCGCAGTGCGTGCTTCGCCTGAACGCCCGGCTTGCCCAGGTCGGTCGCGATGCCGAGGCGCAGGTCCTCGTCCGGTTCGCTCACCGCGACCGCGACCGGATCCCGGGCGTCGTGCACGGTGATGAACGGCTCGACCGCCAGGTCGTCGAAGGTCACCGGGCGCCCCGGGCGATAGACGTGCACGGTTTCGCTCCCCGTCAGGAGGCTGTCGCAGGCCTGCCGGGTCCCGGCCGTCATGTAGAGCGGGGTTCCGTGCGCCCGCGCGAACACGCCGGCGCCCCGGGTATGATCGGCGTGCTCGTGGGTCAGCAGAATCGCCGAAAGTTGGCCCGGGGCGGCCCCGACCGCGTCCAGCCGCCTGGCGAGTTCTCGACCGCTGAAGCCGGCGTCGACCATGATGCGCGTGGACCGCGTGGCCACCAGGGTGGCGTTGCCCCGGCTGCCGCTCCCCAGAACCGAGAAGCGCACGCTCAATCGCGGAGAAAGCGGGCCCGCAGGCCGGCCGTCTCGCCGAATGCGCGGCGGTACAGCGTGCGCATCCCCGGGGTGAGCCGGATCTGTCGCCTTCGCATGACCAGGGCGGCCGTGGCCAGGAAACGATCGAGATCGTACTCCGCGGCCCCGTCCCCTGAAACCCACGAGAAGGGAGGAACGAACTTCGGTGGCATCCCGCCCCCGAACAGGTTCGATCCGGCCCCGACCAGCGTGCCGGTATCGAACAGCGTACCGATGCCGGTGCGGACGTGGTCACCCAGAAGGCACCCGGCCTTTGTGAGTCCGGTGTCCACCGTTCGCGAACCCACGTGCATCCGAACCGGCCCGTAGGTGTTCTTCAGGTCCGAATTGCTGGTCATCGCGCCCAGGTTGACCCAGCGCCCCACGATCGAGTGTCCCAGAAACCCGTCGTGCGACTTGTTGGAATAGCCGAGTACGATCGACGACGTCACCTCGCCCCTGATCCTGCAGTTCGGCCCGATGCTGACGTTTGCGAGCGCACCGCCCAGGACATTGGTGTTCGGCCCGATCCAGGCCGGACCCGAAATCCGGCACGGCGCGCCGACACGCGCCCCCGCCCCAAGCATCACAGGCCCGTCCCTTGCATCCACCACCACGCCCGGCTCGATCACCGCCCCTTCCGCGAGGTGAACCCGGCCCCCGCCGACCCGGTGGACCCCGGCCGGGAGCCGGCTGCCCGCGAACCGCTCGCCATCGGCCCGGAGACGCTCTCTGTTCGCGGCCATCAGCTCCCAGACCGTGCCGAGCAGGGCGCCGGGGACCGGAATCCTCGGCCATGCTTCCGGGAAGCGCCCGGACGCCGGACGGGAAGGGACCTGCGTGCCGGCCGGAAGCCAGGCGCCCACCGCCACCCCGCCCGCGGCCAGCACGGCGGGAGCATCGGGCCGCGGCGGGCCGGCCGACTCCGCTGGAACGAAACGGCTCGACAACAGGAGGGCGTCGCCATCGGCGGTCCGGCCGGGATCCGCAACGCATGGAGGTGCCCCCGGCTCCTCGTAGCCTTCGAGTGCGGCGCCGGCGATGTGGCCCTTGCACGGGATCCCGAAGACCCGCTCACAGCGGGCGCGCAGCGTCTCGGTGCCGTGGAGGATCTCGCCCGCGGGCCGCGTCAGGACAAATGGGTGCCAGTCGCGGGCGACGGGATCGTCAAAGAGGAAGAGGCGCTCAGGAGCCATCAGCCGGAGCCGGAGCCGGGCGGCCTCCGGCTGCCGGATACGGGGGCGTCGCAGATGGTGCCCAGGTATCGCTTCAACTCGGCGGACCGCGACCGGGGCATCACCAGGGTGGCCCCTTCCGTCCGAACGACGAGGAGGTCCCGGACCCCGAGCAGCACTACGCGGCCCGACTCCGCAACGGCAATGTTGCCCGAGGCGTCACCGCAGTGCACATCGCCCTCCGTCACGTTCCCGCGGGCGTCCGAGTCGCGATGACGGGCGAGCGACTCCCACGTGCCCAGGTCGTCCCAGGCGAAGGTCGCGTCGATCGACCCGACCCGGCTGCTCCGCTCGAGGACGCCCTCGTCGACCGATACCCTTCCGGCGTCCTCGAAGAAGGCGGCAACGTCGCCCCTCTCGAGCGACGGAAGTGCCGGGGCGATCTCTGAGGCGTGTTCGCGCACCTGCTCGAGGAAGGTGCTGGCGGGCCATACGAAGATGCCGGAGTTCCAGCGATAGCCGTCCTCCATGTATCTTGCCGCGGTCTCCGCGTCAGGCTTTTCCACGAATTCGGCGACCCTGTACGCGCGGTGGCCGGGTGGTGCGCGCAGCGGATCGCCGGGCCGAAGGTATCCGTACCCGGTCTCGGGGCGTTCGGGCGGGACCGCGATCGTCATGAGCAGGTTCTCGCGCACGGCGATCTCCACCGCCACGCCAACCGCGTCGCGGAACCGCGAAACGGGGTCGATCACATGGTCGCTGTGGAGCGACACCATCACCGCCCCCGGATCACGGCGGGCCACCTCCCATGCGGCCCAGGCCAGAACCGGTCCGGTGCCCCTGGCCCGGGGCTCCACCAGGAAGGCGCTCTCGGGGAGTCCGGTCGCGCTGCGGATCGCCTCCACCAGATCCCTTCCCGCCAGGATCCGAATCCGCTCGCGCGGCACGAAGTCGCGCAACCGTTCGAGCGTTTCGGCGATCAAAGGTCTGGCGGACGCAAGGGGAAGCAGCTGCTTCGGCCGCTCGGGCGTGCTGAGGGGCCAGAAGCGCTGGCCGGACCCACCGGCCAGTACGGTCACCCACACCGATGGGCCGGGTGGGCCGGTCATGTCCTGGCCCGGCGCTTCGCAGTCGACGCCGGTGCCGTGCAGTCCGTAGTGCCGGGAACACCCTGGGCGTAAGAATAACTTGACATTTGTTGTCGGTCTCAACTCGGGGCCCTGCCCGGCCCGGGGCCGAAAAAGCAGCCGTCACACGGGCGGAAACCTAGCCGCAGGACGGGGGTAAGGTCAAGAAGGACAAAGGCTTCTTGCGGTTGACGCCAGGTTGTCCGGGAAGGTAGAATTCGTCCATGAGAAGCCACTCTTCTGCCGCGGTGAGGAAGGATTCGGAATCCGTGGGCCGCCGGCTGTTTCCGGTGTGCCTCCCCGCCCTGGCATTCATTCTGTCGTCCGTGCTGGGGTGCGATGACGACCCGTTCGCGGTCCGTTGGGTTTCGGACCCCGATACCGTGCGTCTCCATGCGCTCTCCCGCGCCGAGCCCAACCTGGTTTCCGGCTACGATTTCCATCCGCGCACGCCGGTTCAGATCGAATCGTCCCTTACCGGCAGCAACTGGGACCTGGCCGTCGACACGCTCGATGGAGAGTTCGTGTGGCTCCCGCCCGGAGCGCTCGGAATCACGTCCAGCTCCGCCCTGGCGACTCTCGAGGACGAGGATTGGGAGTCGGCCACCCGGGCGCCCGGCGATACGACCCGCTACTCGCGCGAGGAACCGGTGCCGATGAGAACGCGCACGGTGTACGTCATTCGCACGCGCGGACACTCGGGCCTGTTCGGTACGCAGTGCAGCTACTACGGCAAGATCGAACCCCTCGCCATCAACATCCCCTCGGGGTGGGTGGTCTTTCGGTACGACATGAGCCGGGCCTGCAACAGCAGGGACCTCGTGCCGCCGGGCTAGGCGGATCGGGCAGCACCTCGTGAACGGAATCCCCCCGGCATTCGAACGGCGATGCATCCGGGCTGGATCGCGGGGCTCTGCGTTGCTCCTCGGGCAAATAGCTGCGCTATTCGCCCTTCGTCGCGCCTTGCCAGCCCGGCGCCTCGGCACTCTCGGTAGCACGCGAACTTCCGGGACGGGACACTAGTGCTCGACATCAGGTTGTTGCGCCGCGATCCTGCCGGAGTTGCCGGCGCGCTTGCGCGGCGGGGGCTCGAGGACGCCGGCGCCACCGTCGAGGCCTTGCTTGAGCGGGACAGGGCCAGGCGGGACGCGCTCTCGCGGGTGAACGATCTCAAGGCGCTCCGGAACCGGGCCTCGAAGGAGATCGGCGCCGCACGCCGCCGGGGCGACGACGCCGGCGAACAGATCGCCCTGATGCGCGAGGTGGGGACCAGGATCGCCGAACTGGACGCAACCGTGGCCGCGGTGGACGAGTGGCTTGCCGGGGAGCTGCCTTCGATCCCCAATGTGCCGCACGAGCGTGTTCCCGACGGAGGTGTCGAGGCCAACCGGATCGTGCGCGAGTGGGGCGGCCCTCCGGAGTTCGCGTTCGCGCCAAAGCCGCACTGGGAACTCGGCGAATCGCTCGGGATCCTCGACCTTGCCGCCGGCGTCAGGGTGTCCGGTTCGGGGTTCACGGTCCTTCGGGGGCAGGGAGCCGCTCTGCAGCGCGGGCTCATCAACTGGATGATCGGGATGCACACCCGCGACCACGGCTACACCGAAGTCAGGGTGCCGTACCTCGTAAGGCCGGAGACCATGACCGGCACGGGGCAGCTGCCGAAGTTCGCCGAAGAGTCCTACGTCACGGAGCGCGACGGACTCTGGCTCATCCCGACGGCGGAGGTGCCCGTTACCAACCTGCATCGGGAGGAGATTCTGCCGGGCCGCGCGCTGCCGCTGAAGTACGTTGCCTATTCGCCCTGTTTCCGGAGGGAGGCCGGCGCCGCGGGCCGGGACACGCGCGGCATGCTCCGCGTCCACCAGTTCGACAAGGTAGAACTGGTGCGCTTCGAGCGGCCGGGTGGCAGCCAGGCCGCCCTTGAAGAGCTGACCGTGGAGGCCGCCAGGGTGCTGGAGCTTCTGGGGCTTCACTACCGGGTGGTCCTTCTCGCCGCCGGCGACCTCGGTTTCTCTTCTTCCATCACCTACGACCTGGAGGTCTGGGCGCCCGGGGTCGGCAAGTGGCTGGAGGTCTCGAGCTGTTCGAACTTCACCGACTTCCAGGCCCGGAGGGCGCGAATACGGTATCGGCCGCAACGGGGGGCCGCGACTGAATTCGTGCATACACTCAACGGCTCGGGTCTCGCTCTGCCCCGGCTCATGGTCGCGCTGCTGGAGACGTTTCAACGCGAGGACGGATCGATCCTTCTCCCGGAGCGGCTCGGTCCGGTCGTTGGCTTCACCGAGATCGCGGCGCCAGGTTGAACCCTCGCGAGCCGGCGCTGCGGCGATCAGTTGCGGGAGGCCGATGAAAAGGAAGAATGCAGGACGGAGCCCGGGCACCGGGATGGTGGCGCGGACCTGGCCGGTCGCGCTCGCCCTGGTCTTTGTGGCGCTGATGGTCTGGTACATGATCTACACGGCCGAGATCATCCGCCTGCGAGCGGCCGACGCGGAAACGCACGCCCGCATCATGGCCGAGGTCCAGGTGGGGCTGACCGGGGGGGCGGACCCCCTCGACGCGCTCTTCAACCAGCAGAGACTTCTGGTCGAGCTGGGCGTTCCGTTTGTCCTGACCTCCGGACCGGAGAGGATCTACATCGCGTCCGAGAACCTTCCCTTCGCCGTATCCGATCCCCCGGCGCCCGAAGACACGGTCCGGATCCTGCGACTGGCCGCGCAACTCGACGGACGCAATGAGCCTGTGGCGATTCCCGGGGGCGGGCTGATCCACTACGGCGACCCCGAGGCGGCCAGACTGCGGGTGGTGTCCTCGCTCTGGGGCGTGGGACTGCTGCTCACCGTGCTGGTGGCGGTGACGGTGTTCCGGTACCAGCGCCGAACCGCGGCCGAGCAGGCGTGGACAGCGATGGCCAGGGAGCTGGCGCATCAGCTGGGCACTCCGATCAGCTCGCTGCAGGGATGGGTGGAGGTGTTGGGGCTCTCGCCGCAGCAGCGGCCGGGGCAGCTTCCCCAGGTCGAGATCGCCACCGCGATCGGAGAGGATCTGGTCCGTCTGGAGCGGGTGAGCCGGCGCTTCGAACTGATCGGCAGGGATCCGGCACTGCGGCGTGTCTCCCTGAAGCAGGTGGTGGACGAGTTGAGGGGCTACATGGAGGTGCGGCTGCCACGGCTCGGGCCGGGTGTCGCGCTGCATGTCGACGTCCCGGACGACCTCCCCGAGGTGCAGGGGCACGAAGTCCTCCTTACGTGGGCGCTGGAGAACGTGGTGAAGAACGCGCTCGACGCGATGGCGGGGACCGGCGGGTCGATCACGATCTCGGCCCGGGCCCCGGATTCCAAATGGGTGCTGCTGAGGATCAGGGACACCGGTCCCGGAGTACCGTTCGAGATCCGCGACCGGCTGTTCGACCCCGGGGTGTCGACCAAGTCGGGCGGATGGGGGGTCGGCCTCACTCTGACCCGCCGCATCGTCGAAGTGGTTCACAAGGGGCGCATCGAACTGCTCGACCATGGGGAGCGGGGTGTTACATTCCAGGCTCGGCTCCCCCAGGCGGCCGACTCCTGACCAGCGTTCAACTTCGGCCCGCGGGGTGTCGCCAATTCAGTCGCTTCTGGATTCTCTCAACCCCGAGCAGCGCGAGGCCGTCGAGCACTTCGAGGGCCCCTGTCTCGTACTGGCAGGCGCGGGATCCGGCAAGACCCGCGTACTGACCACCCGCGTCTGCCAACTCATCGGCGATCACGGCGTGCCGCCCGGCCGGATCATGGCCGTCACCTTCACCAACAAGGCCGCAGGCGAGATGCGGGAGCGCGTGACGGCGATGCTGGGGGAGGAACCGCGCGGGATCTGGATGGGGACCTTTCACGCGCTCGGCGCCCGTCTCCTGCGCCGGCACGCGCCGGAACTGGGCTGGACGCGCGCCTTTGCCATCCGCGACGCCGAGCAGTCGCTGCGAGAGGTGAAGCGGGCCCAGATCGCGGCCGGGGTCAATCCGCGCAGATGGCAGCCGAAGGCAATCCGCAACTGCATTTCGGACGCGAAGAATCGGCTGGTGGGACCCGCCGCCTTCGCCGAGGAGCACGGGGAGGCCGCGGACTTCATGATGAGGCAGGCGGCACTGGTCTACCCGGTCTACCAGGAGTCGCTGCGCGATCAGGACGCCCTCGATTTCGACGACCTGCTGATGCTCCCGGTTCGGCTGCTGGAGGGCAGCGAACGCCTCCGGACCCGGTACCGGAGGGTCTTCGCGTTCCTGCTCGTGGACGAATACCAGGACACCAACCGGGCCCAGTTCCAATTCCTGGAACTCCTCGCACGCGAGCACCGCAACCTGATGGTGGTCGGCGACGACGACCAGAGCATCTACGGGTGGCGGGGCGCGGACATCCGCAACATCCTGGACTTCGAACGCTGCTTCCCGGGGGCCAGGGTGGTGCGTCTGGAGCAGAACTACCGATCGACCCGGGCGATCCTCGACGCGGCCAACGCGGTGATATCCGAAAACGTCTACCGCAAGGAGAAGACGCTGCGCACCGACCGGGCCGGCGGTGAGCCGCTCACCTCGCTGGAGTCGGGCAGCGAAATGGACGAGGCGCGCTGGATCGTAGAGGAGATCGAGCGCAGAATGCTCTCCGAGCCGGAACTGGATCATCGCGACTTCGCAGTGCTCTACCGAACCAACGCGCAGGCCCGCGCAATGGAGGACCGGTTCTGGCGGCGAGGCGTTCGGTACCAGATCGTCGGCGGAGTGCGGTTCTATGAGCGCCGCGAGATCCAGGACGTTCTGGCCTACCTTCGGCTGATCGCGAACCCGCGCGACCTCGATGCCTTCGAGCGCGTGGTGAACTACCCGCGCCGCGGAGTGGGCACCGTGTCCCTGAAACGATTGCTCTCGTTTGCTCTCGCCGAGGGTATCGGGCCTCTCGAGGCCGCGGAGCGCGGGACCGACATCGCGAACCTGAGCCCCACGGCCCGGAGAGGACTATCGGCGCTCGCGGCTCTCATCCGCAGACACTCGGTCCTTGCGGCGACGCACAGCGCTGGCGAGGTCGTGGACGCGCTGATCGACCACCTCAAGCTCGTGGAGCTCCTCCGCGCGGAGGGCCCGGAGGGCGACGACCGGGCGGAAAACGTCAAGGAGCTGGTTTCCGCGGCCAGACAGTTCGAGGCGGAATCCCTGCCCGATCTGGAGGACTCGGAACGCGACGCCTTCACCGACCTGGGGCTTTTCCTGCAACACATTGCGCTGGTTGCCGACATCGACCGCCACGACCCCGGCGCGGACGCGGTCACCCTGATGACGCTGCACAGCTCCAAGGGGCTGGAATTCCCCGTCGTCTTCATCAGCGGCATGGAGGAGGGACTCTTCCCGCTGGGGCGCGCCTACGACGACGACGAGCTGCTCGAAGAAGAGAGGCGGCTCTTCTACGTGGGGATCACCCGGGCGCGCCGGAAGGTCTACCTCACGCACGCGCGCTCGCGCCGGAGGGCCGGAGAGATGTCCTGGGCGAAGCCGTCTTCGTTCCTGGACGTGCTCCGGGACAGCCTGGAGATGAAGACCACCGTCAGCGCGCGGGCCGGTGCCTGGGTGCCTGCCTCCCGCAGCACGCGTCCCCAACGCGGACGGCGGCTGGAGGGGGCAGGCGGCGGCGACACGGACTTCAACCAGGACCGTCCGAGCTACACCAGGGGGGAACGGGTCGTGCACTCGACATTCGGCTCGGGGACCATCGTCGAGCTGTCGGGGTTCGGGCCGACGCTCAAGGTCACGGTCGATTTCGCGGAGGCGGGCCGCAAGAAGCTGGTGGTCCGGTACGCGGGGCTGGAGAAGGACTACTTCTGATCCGCGGCCGCGGTCTCCTCGGGCCGCTTCGTCTTCGAGCGCTCCTCCCCGGGAGGGTCCTCGCCGGTGCCGTCCGTCCGGGCGCCGCGGGCATCGTCCGATTGATCGTCGTCCGATTGATCATCGTCCGATTGATCATCGCCCGATCCCTGCGGCCGCGGGCGCCCGCCCGGCGGCCAGCGCAGCAACCCGATTCCCGACCGGAACGCGCGCACCTTCGAGGCCGCGTCCAGAACCGCGTTCTCGGCCTCCGACTGGGCGAGATCCAAAAGCGCCGAGAGGTCCTTGAGACGCGTCTGCAGCTCCCCCGAGACGTCGCCGATTCCGTCGGCCAGCCCCGTGAAGGCCTCGCTGACGCGGCCCAGATCGTTCCGCGCCAGCCGGGTGATGTGCTCCACGTTGCGGGCCGCCGCGTTGGCGTGCTCGACCAGGGGCCGGGTGCGTTCCTCCGTGGTGGCCAGGAACCGGGACCAGGTGTTCCCAACGCGCCGCAGCTCCAGCAGAACCAGAATGAGGACGATCAGCAGGGCCGCGGCCACTGCGGCGATCACGGCCCCGATCCATCCCGGAGCCAGCGTCAGGGTGTCGGCGGCGAGAGCGACGACCGCCGTATCCTGCGCGAGTGGAAAACCGATGACGTGCATGCCGTTCCGATCCGCTGTGCCTGGTGATCCCGTCGATTGTCGAATATGGGACTTCAGCCTGCAGCTAACCAGCGGTAACTTCCTTCATGCCAACATTCCTCGTGACCGGCGGCCGCGAGCTTTCCGGAAGGGTCCGTCCCGCGGGCAACAAGAACGCGGCACTTCCCACCCTTGCAGCAACCCTCATGTCGACCGAGCCGGTCACGCTGCGCAACGTGCCGCGCATCCGGGATGTGCACACCCTGCTGGAGATCATGGAATCGCTGGGCGCGACGGCTACGTGGACGGCTCCCGGGACCGTTGTGGTCGACGCCGGGAACGTCAATCCGGGCGAACTGGATCCGGCGCTTTCGGAGAGGATCCGAGCGTCGATTCTCCTGGCGGGACCCCTGCTGGCGCGCTTCGGTTCGCTGTCGCTTCCGCCTCCCGGCGGAGACGTGATCGGACGCCGCCGCCTGGACTCGCACGTTCTCGCCTTCCAGGCCCTGGGCGCCAGGGTGGGCATGTCGCACGGCCTGGAGATCGACGCTCCCGCGCTGACCGGCGCGAACCTGTTCCTGGACGAGCCGTCCGTCACCGCAACCGAGAACGCCGTAATGGCGGCCGCGCTCGCCCGGGGCGAAAGCCTCATCAGAAACGCGGCCTGCGAACCCCATGTGCAGGATCTGTGCCACCTCCTCAATGCGATGGGTGCCCGGATCGGGGGAATCGGCACCCCGAACATCTCGGTCGAGGGGGTCGCCACGCTGGGAGGGGCCGACTTCGAAATCGGCGCCGACCACATCGAGACCGGTTCCTTCATCGGCCTGGCGATCCTGACCCGAAGCGTTCTGGTCATCGAGGACGCGCCGGTCGAACACCTCGACTCGATATTGATCGGTTTCCGCCGCCTCGGGGTCGACTGCCGGGTCGACGGCCGCAACCTGATCGTGGACGGACGCCAGGAGCCCGAGGTGCAGATGGATGCGTTCGGGCATCTCCCCAAGGTCGATGACGGCCCCTGGCCCGCCTTCCCCGCGGATCTGACCTCGATCGCCGTGGTCACCGCGACCCAGGCGCGCGGGACCGTACTCGTGCACGAGAAGATGTTCGAATCCCGGATGTTCTTTACCGACAAACTGGTTTCCATGGGAGCCCGAATCATCCTCTGCGACCCTCACCGTGTCGTTGTCGTCGGGCCTTCGCCGCTGCATGGAGCCACGGTGGAGAGCCCCGACATCCGGGCGGGAATGGCCATTCTCATCGCCGCGCTCGGGGCCCGGGGCGAGAGCCGGATTCGCAACGCGACACAGATCGAACGCGGCTACGAGAGGATTGACGAGCGGCTGTCGGCGCTCGGAGCCGGGATCGAGCGGGTGGATTGACCGGAGGCTCCGGCCGCCGTTATTTTCCAGATGTGGCCGGGCCGCAGCAGCAGCGGCCTTTTTCGAGTGGGGGATGGTGTCCCCCGCTTTTTTTGTCTGCTGTCGTCAGGGGGTGGGTGTGAAGACAAACTGGCCGGACCTCGAACACGGGGTCGAAGAACGGCTTGACCGTCTCGGATACGAGCTCGTCGAGTTGCAATGGGCAGGCAACGCCCAGCGGCCGGTCGTCCGCCTCCGGATCGAGCGCAAGGCCCTTGACCGTCCGGTGTCGCTGGACGACTGCGCGGCCGTCAGCCGCGACCTGGAGGGCTGGCTGGATCGGGACGCGCGCCTTTCTTCACGCTATGTGCTGGAAGTCTCGTCGCCGGGGCTGGAACGGCCGCTGACACGCGACAAGGACTTCCGGCGCTTCCGGGGCCGCAGGGTGGCGGTGCGAGGGTCGGAGGTGCTGTGCGGCCGTGCGTCGCGGCTCGAGGGGGAGCTGCTTGGCCTGGTTCGCGGTGGGGACGGATCGGAAGCGATCCGGCTCCGGTTGAACGGGGGTGACGAGGTCGAGGTTCCGCGTGCCGTCGTGCGGGGCGCCCGGCTCGTCCATGAGTGGAATTGGAAATCATGAATACGGGTTTGATCATCGCAGCATTCCGCGACATCGCGGCCACCAAGAGCCTTGAGCCGGATGAAGTGAACGAACTCATTCGCGACGGGATCCACGCCGGTCTCGCTCGAATATTCGGTCCGAATGTGGACGCGGAGATCAACATCGACGACACGGCGGGCGACATCGACATGGTGGTGCTCAAGCGCGTCGTGGAGTCGGTGGAGGATTCCTCGGCGGAAGTGTCGGTCGAAGAGGCGCGCTGGGACGATCCCACCTACGAAGTCGGGGACGTGATGGAGATCCCGGTCGAGTTCGGGGAGTTCGGGCGCAACGCCGTCATGGCGGCCAAGCAGCGCATCGTGCAGCTGGTCCGGGAGGGCGAGCGGCAGCGCATTCGCGACGAATACTCGAACCGCATCGGCGACATGCTTTCGGGCGAGGTCCAACAGATCGAACGGGGCAAGCTCGTGCTGATCCTCAACCAGTCGCGCGAGGCCGAAGCGATCATCCCGTGGAAGGAACAGAATCCGCGTGAGCGCTTCCGCCAGGGCGAGTCCATCCGGGCTGTGCTCAAGAAGGTCGAGGAGACCCCGAAGGGTCCGCGCCTCATCTTCTCTCGCGCCGATCCGCTTTTCGTCGCCGCGCTCTTCAAGCTGGAGGTGCCCGAGATCTACCAGGGCATCGTGGATATAAAGGAACTGACGCGCGAAGTCGGGGGCCGCACCAAGATCGCGGTGCACAGCCGGGACGACTCCATAGACCCGGTGGGGGCTTGCGTGGGATTGAAGGGCTCGCGTGTTCAGGCCGTGGTATCGGAACTCGGCGGCGAGCGGATCGACATCGTCCCGTGGCATCCCGATCCCGAGATCTTCGCCCGCAGGGCGCTGGCGCCCGCACGGGTGGCCAAGGTCATGTCCGACCCCCGGCGCCAGGTCATCACCGCGATCGTCGACGAGGACCAGCTGTCGCTTGCGATCGGCCGGAACGGACAGAACGTACGCCTGGCCTCGCAGTTGATCGGCTGGCAGATCGATCTCTACGGCTCGCGTGAGTGGCTGGAACGCGGGGACGACCTGTCGGTCTTCGCCGAGGGCGATGGCGACGCCTACGAGACCGCCGATTTTCCGCTGAGCGAACTTTCGCTCGATGCCGATACGCTTGCCGCGCTGGGATCCGCCGGCTACACCAGCTTTCTCGACATCATCGACCTCGACCGCCGGGACTTCCTGTCGGTGGACGGAGTGACGGAGGAGGCGGCGATGAAGCTGCTGGCTCTGATTGAAGACCTGACCGTGCCGGATTCGGACGGTGCCGGTGGAGACGGACAGGTGGGGGGCGATCCTGGGTGATGCGCGTTCGTGAACTCGCCGTCGACCTGAAGGTGAAGCCGGACATTCTGGTTCGGTTCCTGCGCAAGTCGGGTGTCCGGGTCGGCCATCCCGACGCCCCGATCAAGGAATCGGATGTGGCGCGAATCCGGATGCGCCTGGAACGGGAGCGGAGGGCGGGCAAGGGCAGCGCGGCGGATGTCATGCGGGCCGACTTGAAGGGCAGCGTGCCGGTTAGCCGCCGCCGGCGCGTTCGACGACGGCGCGCTCCCGCGGCAGAGGCCGAGGCGCGGGATGCCGGTGCGGTCGCGGTGGAGGAGCTTCCGGCCGATGCGGCGCCGCAGGGGCTTGCAATCGACGACTTGCCGGGCACGGTGACCGGCGAGGCCGGTGCCAACGTTGCCGCGGGGACGCGCGAGTCGGCCGGACCCGTTGTGGCCGAAGGAGCCGGACTCGCCGAAGCGCCCACGGCGGAAGGCCTGCCGGACGGACGCGCGCCGGACGGCGCAGCCGATCCCGAACCGCAGGAAGCGGCCCTCGACCGCGTGGGCCTGACCGAGGAGGCTGCACAACTCGCGGCCGAGGCCACCTCCCCCGAGGCCGGACCCGCCACCACAGCCCCCTTGGCGGAGACCGGGGACGCCGCAGCCGCGGGCGCGGAGCCGACAGTCGAGCCGGCTGCCCATGGCGAGGGCGCGTCGCCGGTGGCCGCCGACGGCGAGCCGGCGACCATTCAGCCGCCGGACGCGGCAATCGACGTGCCGCCCCGCGCCGAACCACCCACCTCCGCCAGGACCGGCCTGACTCCTCCCGCTCCCGTTCGGGAGGGGCTCGGACCGGCCCGTGCGCCCGACAGGATGAGGCCGGCACCGGCCGCCAGCGCCGGTCCCGGAGGCAAGGTCCGCATCCAGGCGGAGGGGTATACCTCGGACGGTCGGCGGAAGCGGGACAGGAAGAAGGGCAGGCGCCGCAGGGGCACCAACCGCGACCTCGCGCGTGAGAACATCCAGCGGGTAATGGCGGAGATCAAGGGAGGCGGAAGGAAGCGGCGCAAGGGCAAGGGCACGGTTGCCGCGGCGAAGGAAGAGCAGGTGGCGGCCAAGGCCAGGGCCGAGCGTGAGACCGCCGCCGAGGCCCGCACCGTCCGCGTGAACGAATTCCTGACGGTGGCGGAACTGGCGGAACTGATGGAAGTGAACGCCACGGAGATCATAGGGTCGGCCTTCAAGGACATGGGCCTGATGGTGACGATCAACCAGCGCCTCGATTTCGATCAGATCGAACTGCTCCTGGAGGGATTTGGGTTCGCGGCGGTGCGGGAGTCCGACTATCTGCCGGCCAGGGACGCCGTGGAGGAGGACGATCCGGGCGATCTGGCTCCGCGGCCCCCGGTGGTCACGGTCATGGGACACGTCGACCATGGAAAGACGAAGCTGCTCGACTGGATACGCAATACGAACGTGGTGGCGGGCGAAGCCGGCGGAATCACCCAGCACATCGGCGCCTATCGGGTGGAGTTCGACGACGGCCGCACCATTTCGTTCCTCGACACGCCCGGCCACGCGGCATTCACGGCCATGCGCGCGCGCGGCGCCGACGTGACGGATCTGGTGGTGCTGGTCGTGGCGGCCGACGACGCGGTGATGCCCCAGACCGTGGAAGCCGTCAGCCACGCCCGGAACGCCGGCGTCCCGATGATCGTCGCCATCAACAAGATCGACCTTCCCACGGCGGATCCGGCCAAGGTCAAGCAGGATCTGCTGCGGCATCAGGTCACGGTCGAGGACTTTGGCGGGGACACGCTGGTGGCGGAGGTCTCCGCCAGGACCGGAGAGGGCATGAGCGACCTCCTGGACAAGATTCTCCTGCAGGCCGAACTCCTCGAACTCCAGGCCAACCCCTCCCGCGAGGCGATGGGGGCGGTCGTGGAAGCGGAACTTGACATCGGCAAGGGGCCCGTGGCGACCATCCTGGTGCAGAACGGAACCCTCAACATCGGGGACAACTACGTCGTAGGCCTCCACAGCGGCCGCGTCAGGGCGCTCCTTGACGAGCGCGGCCAGTCCATGGTCTCGGTGGGGCCAGGGATCCCGGTGCAGATCCTGGGCACGGCCGGGGTGCCCCAGGCCGGGGACGTACTGCAGGTGATGGATGCGGATCAGGCGGCCTCGATCGCCTCGAACCGACAGCGTCTGGATCGCGAAAAGCAACTTCGAATCAAGGAACGCGGCATCAAGCTCGGCGACTTCAGCCAGTTGTTGGCGGCGGGGGAAACCAGTGCGCTGCGAATGGTGGTCAAGGGGGATGTGGACGGATCGGTACAGGCCCTGTGCGACGCCATGGAGCAGCTTTCCACCGCCGAGGTGCAGGTGGAGATCATCCACCGCGGCGTCGGAGCCGTCAACGAGTCGGATGTGATGCTCGCGCTGACCGCCGGCGCCGTGGTCGTCGGGTTCCGCGTGCGGCCCGACGCGGGGGCGCGGCAGGCGGCGTCCCGCGAATCGATCGAGATTCAGACCTACGACATCATCTACGAGGCCGTCGACAATGTCCGCGCGGCCCTCGAGGGGCTCCTGGCGCCGGAGCGCAGGGAGAAGGTGGTCGGCTCCGCGGAGATCAGGGTGGTGTTCAAGATACGCGGGATCGGCACGATCGCGGGCAGCTACGTCCTGGAGGGAGCGATCCGCAGGGGCGCGCTGGCGCGTGTGATCCGCGACGGAGTCGTCGTCTACGATGGCCAGGTGGGGTCGCTGAAGCGGTTCAAGGACGATGCCCGGGAGGTGAAGGAGGGGTACGAGTGCGGCATCGGCATCGCCAACTTCAACGACGTCAAGACGGGCGACATCGTCGAGACCTACGACGTCGAGGAAGTTGCGCGCACCCTGGCGGATGCCGAGCCGGCCTAGCCTGTGCCCGGAACTCCCGCGGCCGGCGGCCCGCGGAGGTGCGCGATGGTCGTAACCCTTTCCACCTGGGAGCTTTCGATCCCGGGAGCCGGTTCGCTCAAGGAGAAGCGATCGGTGCTTCGGTCGCTCAAGGACCGGCTGGCGCGGATGAACGTCTCGGTGGTCGAGTCGGGGCTGCAGGATGTCCGGAACCGGGGCCGCATCTCGGTGGTGTTTCTGGCCGCGCACACCGCGCAGGCCGACTCGATCCTCGCCTCGGTGGACCGCTGCGTCGCCGGAAGCCGGGGGGCCGTGGTGGTGGGCAACGCCAGCGAGCGGCTCTAGCAGTCCGTGGATAATCTCCGCGTAGCACCGAGGGCGGCGAGGCGCCGGGCTGGCAAGGCGCGACGACGGGCGCATAGCGGCGCTATTCGCCCGAGGAGCAACGCAGAGCAGGGCCTCAGGAACGTGCATAGTGAAGTA
>JAJDXM010000078.1 GCA_022823225.1 Gemmatimonadota bacterium | reverse complement strand
GGAGCGGGCCGCGCGGCTGATGGCCGCGACGGCGAGGGCGGCCCCCGACCTCAAGCGGCTGGCGGGCGTGGCGCGAGGGGGCCGGAAGCTGGCGAAGCCGGTCCTGCACTACTCGCTCAGCTGGGCGAGGGACGAGACGCCCGACAAGCGGGAGATGAACCGGGCGGTGGACGAGAGCTTGGAGGCGCTGGGGCTGGAGGGCCACGAGGCGCTGATCGTGGCGCACGAGGACACCCGGCACCCGCATGTCCACGTCATCGCCAACCGGATCGATCCCGAGACCGGGAAGGCGGCGACGCTGGGCAACAGCAAGCTCCGGCTGTCGCGCTGGGCCGAGGGCTACGAGCGGGACCAGGGCCGGATCCGGTGCGAGCGGCGGGTCGAGAACAACGAGCGGCGGCGGGCGGGCAAGCAGGTGCCTCGCCCCGCGGGGGACCGGCCGCGCCACTGGGCGCGCGTCCGCCGCGAGGGGATGCAGCCCGGGCGGGCGCGGCGGGCGAGGGCGCCGCGCGATGAGGAGCGGGTCGACCTGGAAGCATGGCGGCGCCTTGAGGCGGAGGCTTGGGAGAAGGTCGAGGACGGGCGCGAGTGGAGCTTCGGGCACCTCGAGACGCGGGCGCGGAAGGAATGGGCCGAACTGCACAAGCGGCAGGAGGAGATGCGGCAGAAGCTCGACCGGGAGAGCCGCACCGTGCTCGGGCGGCTCCGGGTCTGGCGGATGGAGCGCTCGCTGCGGGAACTGGTCGGTGCGGTCCGGGGCCGGGCGGATCTGGTCGAGGGCTGGCGCGAGGATCTCGACCGGCATCACAGGGACGAGCGGGCCGAGTTGGGCAAGGCGCACGGCGAGCGCGCCCGTGAGATCGAGCGCGGTGTGCGCAAGATCTATCGAATGGATACTGGTGTTCGCGGAGCGTCGGGCGTGGGCGGTGCGGGAGACGATGAGGGAGCGCGAACAGACACGGGAGCGGGAGCGCGGCCCGAGCATCATCATCCCGGTTCCCCGGCCGCCCCGGCCCAGAGGTCCCGAGCGTGGCGGGGGTGGGTTCGAGCGATGACCGTTGACACAATCCACTTCTGGGCCATCTTGGCCATCCTGGGTTCCGGCCCCGGCACCCATGGCCGATCCGTCCCCGGTATCGCCGCAAAGCAATCGAAGCCCGAGATTGAACCCGGCGAAAGGTGCCGACCGTTGGAAACGACGAGCCGCGTGAGGTGGCCCCGGCACACGCCCGAGGTCGAACGCCCGGAGCGCGTCGTCAGCGCCTTGCGTACGCTCATCTTTCTCTGCGATGATAGGTGGATTCCGTCTTCACGGGACCTGAGCCAACCGGAGGTGTGACTGCGATGCATCCGAATGCGCGAATACGGGCCATTGTTGGGCTCCGGGTCGCTACCACGTTCGCTGGGTTCTTGGGAGCCACCGATGTCGGTGCCCAAGAGGTTGTCAGTTTACCTGCCGAGGATCTTCGGCTCCCAGCGGACTTCGAGTTGGTGTATCGCATCGGCTCTGCGGACGCGGCGGCCCGGTGGGAGGAGTTTTTCACCATCCAAGGCGTCGGTTTCGACAATGCAGGGAGCCTTTATCTGCTGGACGGGGCAGGTAACGGGGGCGGCAGACGGGTCGTTGTCGTGGATGCTTCCGGACACCATGTACGAACCTTTGGGCGCCCGGGTCAGGGTCCGGGCGAGTTCCAGAGGGCGATGCAACTCGTCGTGTGGGAGGACGGACGCACCTTGGTTGGGGACCTAACGGGATACCACGTCTTTGGCCCCGGCGGCGAGTACGAACGCATGGTTCGGGAGACGGGTGGATTCGGAGTCGTGACCCGCGCGGATCTTCGACCAGAGCGGACGGGGTCTCAGACGGTCTTGGTACGGGATGATCGCGCCGTCCTTCGCGTAAACATGTCCTTGGATGAGGTTCAGAGACAGGTGCTCGTGGAGGCGTGGGCTCCACGAGCGTCGGTAGACGGCCCTTTCGCGGTAGACTTCGAGGAGATGCTTGACGAGGTCGGTACCGAGTGGGGGTTCGAACCGGAGGTTCTGTTCGACGCGCTGCCGACGGGCGGAGTCGTGTTCTCGGACTCATCGGCCTACGCCGTCAAGCTGACGGATGCGTCTGGATCGATCTCGCGCATCCTTGGCCGACCCATTAGGCCGTTGCCCGTGACCGAGCGGATGAAGCGCGAGGAGCGCGAACGCCGCCTCGAAGAGGAGAAAAACCGGCAGGCCACGGCAATTGAGGGCGATCCACCCCCACAGGTCTTGTCGATGATCAACCGTTACATGGAGGCTCACCGGGCGGCGGTGGAGAACATGCAATTCTACTCCTCTGTACCCGTGGTCGCGGCTCTCCGCGCCACTTGGGAGGGTAACCTGTGGGTCGAGCGGAGCATGGAGCCGGGCGCAAGTGAGCCCGGTGCTATCGACGTCCTCGCACCGGACGGTCGCTACATCGGGACTTTCCCCGCCGGACGGCTCGCAATGCCGGACGCTTTTGGTCCCGATGGTCTGGTTGCCTTCCTCGGGACGGACGAGCTCGGAGTCCCGGTCATCACCGTCAGGCGATTGCCGCAAAATGTCCGCTAGAGGATTGCGGGGACCTATCAAATCGCTTTACACTGGAGAGTACGCCCGATGCGCGAGGCTTCGGGGACACTCAGAATAGGAGAAACGAGGAATGTGGACTGCGAAGCGCGGGATCTTCGGCAGACTGGCCGGGATGTTGGCGATCTTGGTCCTCTCAACCATGCAGCAGCCGAGTGCCGTCAACGCTACGACCTCGGAGGACCCGGACTGTAGGGGGAAGCCGGAGTGCAGGATGTGCACTGCGGAGGACGAGGAGGGCAACTACTGCCTCGTCTTCTTCTGTGACGGCGGAGTCAACTGGTGGTGCTGGTTGTAGCCCCTCGCCACCGGCGTAACTCCTGATGGGGCAGCCCGCCACGAGTAGTTGTCGGGCTGCCTCCTTCTTTCGGATACCGAGGTGAGGTCAGTCCGTGTCTGCTCCCGCGCCGAACCGCTTGAACACTGTCGTCAACGTGGCAATATTGGCGACCATCCTGATGCTTCTTTTCGGCCCGATGGGTCCGTTGGGCCGGTGGTATATCGGCTTTCGGGCAATGAGTGAACATCGTGCGCTGGTCGAGTCGTCGTGGGGCGACCTGATTTCGCAAGCGAGCATCATCACGAACGAACCACCGCCATCGGATACTGTCGCGATGTTCACGGACTACCAGTGTCCCTTCTGCCGTTCGGTGGAGCCAGCACTGGAGCAGGCAGTGGCCGGAGGCTTGGCCATCGCGCTCCTGCACCTTCCACTGGATCGGCTCCATCCTCGTGCCCGCGAGGCGGCCAGTGCCGCCGTGTGTGCTGAAGAGCATGGGGTGTTCCAACACGTCCATCATGGGTTGATGAGCACCGACGAGTGGATGGATGAGGGGATGTGGGAGAACTTCTTCCACCAGGTCGGCGCGCCTGATGTGCAAGCTCTGGTCGCCTGCTTGGAGAGCGAGCAAGCATCAAGCCGCGTGACCGCAAGCATCACTCTAGCCAACCGTCTCGGGATACGCGGAACTCCAACTTTCGTGACGAAAGAGGGCATTGAGACTGGGGTAGACGGCCTTGGGTCTATTCTCGCTCAAGTTGGCACCTCCAGTCGGCATTAGCCCCAACCAAACCCGGCGATGGCGGGCCGTCGCGGGCAAGCTCCTCCGCCCATTGGTCGCCAGGCTCAAAGACCCCGGCGAGGCGGAAGGCGACCACCCTCACCCTCGGCGACGACGGCGGCATTCTTTTCCCGCAGAGACCGCGTGCCACCCCACCCCTTCCCTCGGAAAAGGGGATTGATGGCGTGGTGTACAGCCTCGTGCCCGATTACCATTGTCGCACCGGCGGCGTCACCTTTCCCGGCCACCGTTTGTTCGGGATTGGTCTGGAGATCCCGCTAGGTAACCGCGTATCGCCACAGCCCCGGGCGTTCTGGAATTGCGTTTCGCCTGGGGGCTGCGGGGCGCCCATCCGGGGAAGAACAGCGAGGATGACCCTCGGAGCGAGTCGGCAAAGACGGGATGCGACGCTAGTCTGAGATTCCCGCCATTCAAACCCGGTTTTTCCGCTCTCGCGGCACGGTCCAGCGGGATCCAGTCCAACGGCAGGAAGCGCAGATCGTGCAGTCCTGTATACAGTTAGACGATTTCCTGCCGCGATTCAGGCCGCAAGCCATCCGCCCGTCCGGCGACCACGCCGGACCGTGCTCGATGTCGGTGGATGTGGTTAGCCGCCGCGCGTCACGGATGACCGGGTAGTCTTCGTCCTGCGTGCCCGAGGGCTCCGGCAGCGCCGCGATCCAGAGGCGGTCCAGCGCGGTGAAGACGAGCCGGCTGCCATCGGGCGATTGGCGCGCGCCCCGGATCTGGGAGACCGTGAGCTCCGAGTCGTTGATCGGGTAGTCGAACTTGACCAGGGGGCCGAGTTCCTGCTGGATGTGCGCCGCGAACGGAATCACGGCCGCTTCGCCCGAAGGCACTTCCACCCGCATGACCTTCCCGCCGTAGCCGGTGATCAGCGCCCGCGAGTCGGGGGTCCAAACGGACGCCGGATAGACGTCGCGGTCCCGCGACCCCCCGCCCCGCGAGTCGTCGCGCTGCACGTCCATCACGAGCCAGCTCTCCTCGCCGGTCTCCAGGTCGAGCAGCTTCAGCGCCTCACGGGCATCGTAGCGGGTCGCGTAGACCAGCCAGCGGCCGTCTGGGCTCGGCGCCGGGCGGAAGGCGCCCTCGTGCTCGTGGGTGCGGACCAGGACCTGCCCCGTCTCACGGTCGAGGGTGCCGATCTGGAAACGCCCGACTTCGCGCGCGGAGCTTTGCGGGGCGTGAGGCGGGGCAAGAGGGTCGTCGGGACCGAAGGCATGGCCGGGACCGAACCGGTCGCCCGGGCCGAAGCCGCCGCCACCTGCCCCTACCGGAAACCCGCCACCCAGGTTGCCCGACACATTCACCCACAGGTAGCGCGGATCCACCCCGAAGGCAGCGCCGATCAACGCGGGCGGGGCCGGCGCCCCGTCCTCTCGCTGGCCGGTCATCTGAAGCCCCCCGCCCCCGTCGCGGTGGAAGAGCCACAGCTGAGACCCCCGGTTGGCCACGACATAGTCGCCATCGGGCGTCCAGACCGGCGACATGTAGCTCTGCCGCTCGGTGTCGGTGAGCTGCCGCGCCCCGGTGCCGTCGGCGTTGGCGACCCACAGGTTCTCCGACCCGTCGCGGTCGCTCACGAAAGCAATCATCGAGCCGTCGGGAGAATAGCGCCCCTGCATGTCGTAGCCCTGGCCGCTGGTAATGCGCGTGGCCCCGCCACCGCCAACCGGCAGCGTGTACAGGTCGCCCAGCAGCTCGAAGAGGATTGTCCCGCCGTCGGGCGAGAGGTCCAGCGACAGCCATGTCCCCTCGTCGGTCGTGAAGTCGAGTGTGCGCGCGGGGATCAGCGGGAGCGAATTGGCACGCCGCGCTGCCCGCGCCGAGCTGTCGTTCTGCTCGACGGTCTGGGCGGCGAGCGGCGTCGCCATCGAACCCGGGCCGGCCACCGGCACTGCCGCCGCGAGGGCCACGCACACGGCTGCGAGCGCCGCGCCGCTGCTCCTCTTCACACCTTGCCTGATCCTGGCTCCTGGCGGACTGCTCATTGCACTCACCTCTCTCGTCGCAGGCGGTCTGTCTGTCAATGCAGGGCAATGTGGGACGAATGCGACCGGTGACCAAGAGGAGGTGAACAACGATGGCTCTCGCCCTCGTCCTAAAGTATTCTGTTGCATTCCAATTCCAATAATCGAACAAAATGCACCATGGCCGAGCACATTTCCGAGCGACCGCAGCGGCGAGGCCGCCCGCCCCGCCGAGAAGTCTACCGTCGGCTACGAGCCGATGTCGCCGAGCTGTGGGAGCGCCTGGGCGGCTTGCCGAGTCCACGGGAGGCCACCGGGATCTGGCGCGGAATCCGGTATCAGGAGGCCCATCATTCCACGGCAATCGAGGGCAATACTCTGGCCATGAAGCAGGTCGAGCAGCTTCTGGCGGAGGGACGAGCCGTTGGCGATGGCGAACTTCGACAGTATCTGGAGGTCCGGGGCTACGCTACCGCGGCCGAGTGGGTGTACCGGCAGGCTGTCCACCGGGACGGCCTTTGCCACCCCGGAGCGGTGCTGAGCCTGGCCGAGGTCCGGCAGCTTCACCACACGGCCCTGTCGCCGGTTTGGGAGGTGGCTCCCCATCCCGACGCCCTGGACCGGGAGGCCCCGGGCAACTTCCGTCAACACGACATCCGTCCGTTTCCCGGGGGGATGACTCCCGTCTCGTGGCCACTCGTGCCGGCGGAGATGGATACTGGATCCAGGAGGTCAACAGACTCGATCCTTCGTTGCCAGGCTTTCCCGAGCGCCTTGCCGAAGTCCACTGCCGGTTCGAGCAGACACACCCGTTCCTCGACGGCAACGGGCGGGCGGGACGCCTGCTCTTGAACCTGATCCTCGTCCGGTTCGGCTACCCTCCCGCGATCATCTACAAGCGCGAGCGCTCCCGATATCTCGATGCCCTCCGGAAAGCGGACCGGGGCGAGCCGGGACTGCTGGGCGAGATGCTCGCCCGCGCGATTCTCGACAACCTCTACCGATTCGTCATCCTCGCGGTCGCCGGCCCGGCCCGCCTGGTTCCCCTCAGTGCCCTGGCGACTTCGGAGCTGAAAGCCTCGGCCCTTCGCGCGGCGGCCGGACGAGCTCGGCTCCGGGCGGTCCGCAACGCCAGCGGACGGTGGCGCAGCTCCCGGGTCTGGTTGGAGGAATACAAGGCGAGTCGGTACAGCAGGGATCGCGACTAGGGAGCCCGTGGACTAAGGCCGCTGGAATCGCGGTCCCGTTTCCGCTATGGTTGGTTTGTCCGGCTCGCGGCCATCTGGCGCATGCGGGCCGGCACCAAGGCGATTTGTGGCATATTGCGGCCCCGGAAACAGCTAAAAAGCCACGTCCGCCCGGCGCGTTCGGCCCTCGGGAATCCCCGGGGGCCAGGCCAACCGGCGGACGGATCGGCGGGAAGCGCGGAAGATCAGAGTGAGCTCGTCGCAAACCGGTCGGGGAGAGGCCGCCCGCCCCCCCATCGAGCCCTTCCTCGACCAGCGCATCCTCGTCCTCGACGGCGCCATGGGCACCATGATCCAGCGCTACGCCCTCACCGAGGATGACTTCCGCGGCGACCACTTTCGCGCGCACCCCACCCCCCTGCTCGGCAACAACGACCTCCTCAGCCTCACACGCCCCGACGTGATCGGCGAGATCCACTGCGCCTACCTCGAGGCCGGCGCCGACATCATCGAGACCAACACCTTCTCCTCCACGCGGCTGCCCATGTCCGACTACGGAGTGGAGGACGCGGTCGGCGAGATCAACCGCGCGGCCGCCCGCATCGCGCGCGCGGCCGCCGACGAGCATACGGCGCGCACCCCCGACCGCCCCCGGTTCGTGGCCGGGATCCTCGGTCCCATGAACCGCACCGCCTCGATCTCGTCCGACGTCAACGACCCCGGCGCCCGCGACGTCACCTTCGAGGAGCTCCGCCGCGCGTACGGAGAGCAGGCCCGCGCCCTGATCGAGGGCGGCGCGGACATCCTCATGGTCGAGACCGTCTTCGACACCCTCAACGCCAAGGCCGCCCTCTTCGCGATCATGCAGGAGTTCGACCGGGCCAACGCCCGCCTCCCGCTCATGATCTCCGGCACCATCACCGACCAGAGCGGCCGGACGCTCACCGGCCAGACCCCCGAGGCTTTCTACAACTCGCTGCGCCACGCCCGGCCGCTCGCCTTCGGCCTCAACTGCGCGCTGGGCCCCGACGCGCTCCGTCCCTATCTGCAGGAGCTGTCGACCGTTTCCGAGTTCCGCGTCAGCTGCCACCCCAACGCCGGCCTGCCCAACGAATTCGGCGGCTACGACCTCTCGCCCGAGGCGATGGCCGCCACCATGGGCGACTTCGCGCGTTCCGGCTTCCTCAACTTCGCGGGCGGCTGCTGCGGCACCACGCCCGAGCACATCGCCGCGATCGCGGAAGCGGTCGACGGCGTCGCCCCCAGGCGCCTTCCCACGCCGCCCCGCCACACCCGCCTTTCCGGCCTCGAACCCCTCACGATCGGCCCCGATTCGCTCTTCGTGAACGTGGGCGAGCGCACCAACGTGACGGGGTCCCGGCGCTTCGCCCGCCTGATCGGCGACGGCGACTACGAGGCCGCGATCGAGGTCGCGCGGCAGCAGGTGCGCGGCGGCGCGCAGGTCATCGACGTCAACATGGACGAGGGGCTGCTCGACTCCGAAGCGGCGATGGTCACCTTCCTCAACCTGCTCGCGGCCGAGCCCGGGATCGCGCGCGTCCCCTTCATGATCGACTCGTCGCGCTGGGAGGTGATCGAGGCCGGGCTCAGGTGCGTGCAGGGCAAGGCGGTCGTCAACTCGATCAGCCTGAAGGACGGCGAGGCCGACTTCCGCAGGCAAGCGCGGCTGATCCGCCGCTACGGGGCGGCCGTCGTCATCATGGCCTTCGACGAAGACGGCCAGGCGGCGACTACCGACCGCAAGGTGGAGATCAGCGCGCGCGCGTACCGCATCCTGGTCGACGAGGAGGGCTTCCCGCCCGAGGACATCATCTTCGACCCGAATATCTTCGCGGTGGCCACGGGCATCGAGGAGCACAACGGCTACGCGCTCGCCTTCATCGAGGCGACGGCGCGCATCAAGGAATCGCTCCCGCACTGCCTGGTGAGCGGCGGCGTGAGCAACGTCTCGTTCTCCTTCCGCGGCAGCCACGGGGTGCGCGAGGCGATGCACTCGGCGTTTCTCTACCACGCGGGCAACGCCGGCATGGACATGGGGATCGTGAACGCGGGCGCGATCGCGGTCTACGACGAGATTCCGCCCGAGCTGCTGCGTGCGGTAGAGGACGTGCTTTTCGACCGGGACGATGGGGCCACCGAGCGCCTGACCGAGCTCGCCGGCCGGTACCGGGGGAGCGCGGCCGCCGAGACCGAGGACCTGGCCTGGCGCGACGCCCCGGTGGATGCGCGGCTCCAGCACGCGCTGGTGCACGGGATCACCGACCACATCGAAGAGGACACGGAGGAGGCCCGGGTGGGCGCCGAAAAGGCCCTGGAGGTGATCGAGGGGCCGCTGATGGCGGGGATGAACCGGGTGGGCGACCTCTTCGGCGCCGGGAAGATGTTCCTGCCGCAGGTCGTGAAGAGCGCGCGCGTGATGAAGCGGGCGGTGGCGTGGCTGGTGCCGTTCCTGGAGCGCGAGAAGCCCCCCGGCGGCGAGGAGCGGCGGGGCAGGCGCGTGGTGCTGGCCACCGTCAAGGGCGACGTGCACGACATCGGCAAGAACATCGTCGGGGTCGTGCTACAGTGTAATAATTACGAGGTTTTCGACCTGGGCGTGATGGTCCCGGCGGAGCGCATCCTGGAGCACGCGCAGGAGGTCGACGCGCACATCATCGGGCTGTCCGGGCTGATCACGCCCAGCCTCGACCACATGGTGCACGTCGCGTCGGAGATGGAGCGCACCGGGATGGACCTTCCGCTGCTGATCGGCGGTGCCACCACGTCCCAGGTCCACACGGCGGTGAAGATCGAGCAGTGCTACTCGGGCGCCACGATCCATGTGCTCGACGCGTCGCGGTGCGTGGCGGTGGCGGGGAAGCTGCTGGATCCGGCCAGCCGCATGGCATACGTGGCGAGCGTGCGTGAGGAGTACGAGGGGATTCGCAGGCGGCGCGGGGAGACGCGGAAACGGGCCCCGCTCCTCACACTGGAGGATGCGCGGGCCAACCGGCTGAAGCTGGACTGGAAGGGGCGCAAGGCGGTGAGACCAACGTTCTTCGGCACGCGAGTGTTTCCCGCTTCCGCCGATGGACGCGCTGCCGACCCCGGCTCCAACGGCGCCCGCACCGCGCGCGCCCCGATCGCCCACGGTCACGGCCCCTCCGCGTCTCCCCGGGCCCCCGCCACCCCCTCCTACGACCTCGACGAACTCGCCCGGCGCATCGACTGGACCCCGTTCTTCCGGGTCTGGGACCTCAAGGGCACCTACCCCGCAATCCTCTCCGACTCCGAAGTCGGCGCGGAAGCCACCAGTCTCCATGAGGACGCTCTCGCGCTCCTGCGGCGCATCCGGCGCGAGGGCCTGCTGGCGGCCAGGGGAATCGCCGGACTCTATCCCGCGAACGCCGACGGCGACGACATCGTGCTCTACACCAACGAGTCCCGCAGCACGCGAATCGCCGTCTTCCCCTGCCTGCGCCAGCAGTTCGCCAAGCCCGGCGGCCGGCCCAACATCTCTCTGGCCGATTTCGTCGCCCCCGCCTGCTCCGGCGTCCGAGACTACGCAGGCGCCTTCGTGGTGACCGCCGGCGAGGGCGTGGCCGAGCTCTGCGCCGAGTTCGAGGCCACGGGCGACGACTACCAGAGCATTCTCGCGAAAGCCCTTGCCGACAGGCTCGCCGAGGCCTTCGCCGAGCGCCTGCATGAACGGGTGCGCAACGAGTTCTGGGGATACGCCGGGGGCGAGTCGCTCACCAACAGCCAGCTCATCGCCGAGGAGTACGACGGCATCCGGCCGGCGCCCGGCTACCCGGCCAGCCCCGACCACTCCGAGAAGGTGACACTCTTCCGCCTGCTGGGCGCCGCGCGGATCGGCGTGTCGCTCACCGAGAGCTGTGCGATGATGCCGGCGGCCTCGGTCTCCGGCCTCTACATCGGTCACCCTGACAGCTTCTACTTCGGCGTCGGCCGGATCGGGCGCGACCAGCTGGAGGACTACGCCGGGCGCAAGGGGATGGCGGTGGAGGAGGCGGAACGATGGCTGCGGCCCAACCTGGCGGAGGACACCCATGCCTGACCTGAAATCCCTCCTCTCCGACGGCCGCGTCCACGTCCTGGACGGCGCGATGGGCACGATGCTCTACGACCGCGGCGTCTTCGTGAACGTCTGCTACGACGAACTCAATGCGACCCACCCCGCCCTGGTGGAGGAGGTCCACGCCGAATACGTGCGGGCGGGTGCGGAGATCATCGAGACGAACACCTTCGGGGCGAATCCGGTGAAACTGTCGTCGTTCCGGCTGGAGGAGCGGACGGAGGAGCTGAACCGGCTCGCCGCGGAGATCGCCGCTCGCGCCGCCAACGGACGCGCGGCGGTCGCGGGCGCGATAGGCCCGCTGGGGATCCGGATCGAGCCGCTGGGGCCGACATCGCGGGAAGAGGCCCGGGACTACTTCGGGCGACAGGTGGACGGGCTTCTGGAAGGCGGCGTCGACGGGTTCATCCTCGAGACCTTTGCCGATCTGGCCGAATTGGAGCAGGCGTTCCGCGCGGTGCGCGACCGGTGCGACCTGCCGGTGGTCGTCCACGTCACGGTGGGCGAAGACTGCAAGACCGCGACGGGCGCCTCGGCCCGGCAGGCGGCGCGGGCAGTCGAGGCGTGGGGCGCGGACGCGCTGGGCCTGAACTGCTCGGTCGGGCCGGCGGTAGTCCTCGAGGGCCTCGAGCGGATGGCCGAAGTCACCACGCTGCCCCTGTCGGCCCAGCCCAACGCAGGGCTCCCCCGCGCGGTCGGCGACCGCAAGATGTATCTGACGCGGCCCGACTACACGGCACGCTACGCCCGCCCCCTGATCGACGCGGGCGCCCGGCTTCTGGGCGGCTGCTGCGGGACCACCCCGGAGCACATCCGTCTGATCAGCGAGCGGGTCGCACAGGTCCAGCCCCGCCGGACATCGGTGCGGGTCGCGCACGCGCCGACCGCCGCCGCGGCCGCCAGCCCCGCACCACCCCTCGCGGAGCGGTCCGAGCTGGGCCGCCGCCTCGACACGGGCGAATTCGTGACGTCGGTACGTGTCATGCCCCCCCGCGGCTGGGACACCGCCGCGCTCGTCCGGGACTGCCGCGCGCTCGCGGCGGCCGGAGCCAACCTGATCGCCGTCCACGAAGACCGCGGCGGCGCCCGGCTGGACGTGCTCGCCACGGCCGCGATCATCGCGCGGTCCTGTCCCGGCCCCGAGCCCCTCGTCCACTACACCTGCCGGGACCGCAAGCTGCCCCGCATGATGAGCGATCTCCTCGGCGCGGCCGCCACGGGCCTGCACAATGTCCTCCTCCTCACCGGCGATCCGCCGGGTGCGGGCCCGTACCCGGACTACCGGTCTGTCGTCGATCTCGATTCGATCGGCCTCGCCAATGTCGTTGCCGGACTCAACACCGGCGTCGATCCGTCGGGCAACAGGATCGGCGGCCCGGCGGCGTTCGTGGCGGGCGTGGCGCTGAACCACACGGCCCGGGATCGCGAGGGTGAACTCCGGCGGTTGCACTGGAAGGTGGATGCTGGCGCGGACTTCGCCGTGACCCGGCCGGTCTTCGACCCCGCTCAGCTGCGCGGATTCCTGGCCGAGGCCGAGCAGGGGCTCCCCGTGATCGCAGGCGTCGTGCCGTTGGAGACCGCCCGCCAGGCGGAGTTCCTGCAGCATGAGGTGCCGGGCGTGCATGTGCCGGAGGCGGTGGTGGAGAGGATGCGCCGGGCGCAGGCGCGGGGAGCGAAGCGTGCCGCCGCCGAGGGCGTGGAGATTGCGCGGAGAATCGTGGGCGCGCTGCAGGGCGAGGTCGCCGGGATTCAGGTCGCGGCGGAACGGGAGGCGGCGGAAGCCTTGCTGGGTGTGCTGGGCATATAGCAGCCCCGTCCGATCCGCCCCCTACTTCGTCAGCCCGTACACCCGCACGTATTCCACGCCGAGCTCGTCGCGCCAGACGCCCAGGACATAGTCGTCTCCTACCTCGAAGCCGGTCGGCAGACCCACCCGGTTCTCCAGCTGAAGCCCGGGCGGCACCGCGACGGTCCCCAGCCAGGTGCCGTCGGGCGCGTAGACCTCGAACGGCGGCATCTCGGCGCCGTGGCGGGAGTGCGGCTCCACCCAGAGGTTCCCGGCCGCGTCCAGATGGATCGACTTCACCGCCGGCAGCGTCGGTGCCATCGGCTGTTCGCGCAGGCCGGGCGGCAGATGCAGGCCCTGCTCGACGCTGAGCGCGGTCATCCACTCGACCCAGGCGTCCACGTCCTCGATCGTGACCTCTTGCACCGGAGAGTCGCGCCTGAGGATTCGGGTGGTGGTCCCGTCGCCCACCGAGATCCATCGAACGGATAAGCGTTCCGTGTCGACAACGGCCAGACCGCCGGCGGACACCGCGAACCGGGGCCCCTTGCCGAAGAGGTATTCACCGACCGCACCCTGCCCCTCCCCCATCGGCGTGATGTGGGCCTCGGCGCCGGGGACATCGATCAGTTCCCGGATGCTGCCGTCTTCAAGCGACAGGGCGCCGATCCGGACCGGCGGCCACCGCACGACTCCGTTCGGGACCTCCCCGCGAGCGTCGTGGAACACGATGAGCAGATTCCGCCCGGACACCCCGATCGCATGCACCGGCGGAAACCGGGGCCAGGGCGTCTCCACCGGAAAAATGTGCGCCAGGCCGCCATCGGGCCCGAAGAGCTGGACCCGGTCCAGCCCGCTGTCCCAGGTCACCAGTGTATCGCCCGGAAGCGACCCCATGAACCTCATCAGGCGATGTTCGCCGGGGCCCTCTCCCTGTCCGGCCGCCCGCCACAGGAAGGCGCCGTCCGAGTCGTAGCGGCGAAGTTCCCCGGTGCTCCACTCGGCCAGCACGATGTCGCCATCGCTCAGGCGCACGGCCCCGACCACGCCGTCGAGCAGCTGTTCGCGGGGCCCCTCCACCGCACCGATCCGGACCAGCGGCTCCTCGCTGACCCGCCAGCCTTGGCCCGGGACCCGCGCCGGCACCTCCGCCGTGATGATGGGGATGCCGGCCGAATCGGAACGGGTGGAGAGCGTGGGGTCGGGGGCCGGATCGCAGGCGGCGAAGGCCGCAGGCAGACAGCAAAGGAGCCATCGGCGGGCCGGCGCGCTGTGCCGTGGGTCCGTTTGGCGGCTGGAACGGGGTGTCATTCTCGCGGGTAGGATAAAGGGGTATCCGGCTCGATTGCGGCCAACCCGTCGAAGATCGGAGAAAATGTCACATCGGGCAATCACGTGCGGGAAGGCGGTCGAAGCATGAAGGACGGGACGGCCAGACCCGTTGCGGCCGCGCTGATGGCCTCGATGGCGCCCCTGGCCGCGTGCGACGAGTACGCCACGACCGCGCCCGGGGAGCCGCCCGGGGAGACCGCGGCGGAGGTGCAGCAGGCGGCTGCGGACCAGCCGGTGGAATACGCGCTCCAAACCTTCGAAGTCGTCGAATACGTCGAAATCAATCCAGACGGGACCATGACACTCTACAGATTCCGGGACGGTTCACGCTACAGGCTGGACGTCACCGGCACCGACTTCCACGGCCGGGACAGCATTCCCTGGGACCCGGACGTGTGGACTGAGGCCCCGCTTCGGCCCATCCACGAGACCCTCACCTGGGCCGACTTCGAACTCTGCGCCGACTGCGAGCTGGAGCTGACCGAAGTCGTTCGTTTGGGCGACTCCGCAGGCCCCGGAGCCATCGAGGGCGCCGCCGCCCGAGTGACCTGGAGCGAGCAGTTGGGCTCTGTCGTCGTCGGTTCCACCTTCCTGCAGATCTTCGACGACGATGGCCGGTTCGTGCGCAGGGTCGGTCGGGAGGGGGACGGCCCAGGCGAATTCAGCCGCATCATGGATGCGCATGTCGTCGACAATCGTCTCGTCGCGCTGGATGGTGCGAAGCGGGCCTGGTCGATCTTCAACCTGGCGGGCGAGTTCATCGAACGGCTTCCGTACGGGTACTCGCCCGGTCCGTTCTTGCCGGTCGGTGGAGACCGGGTGGTCGTGTTGGCCATCGATCAGTCGCCCGAGGCGACGGGTTTCCCGCTGCACCTCGCGGACATCGACAGCGGAGTGCCTTTGCATCACTTCGGGTCCCGGGGCGACGCCCGGGGGTCCGGGCCGTATGCCAACAGCGTGCGGGGCAGCGTGACCAGCCGCCCGGGGACGGTGTGGTGGGGCCGCGCCGGCAGCCCCCGGGTCCAGGAATGGTCGGTCGACGACGATCTGCTTCGGGTCATCGAAGGCGAGCTTCCGTGGTTCCTTGAGGTCACGGAAACCATCGATCCGACCCGCGAGCCTCCCTCGACTCTGCTGAGGTCCCTGGCGCTGGACAATCGGGAACACCTCTGGATGACGACCCGCACCGCCGATCCGGAGTGGCGCGAAGTCGAACTCAAGCGCACCCCGGGAGGCTGGCGCGTGTCTCCGGAGCGCCGAATCGGCTACATGGACACCCGCCTCGACATCTTCGACCTTGAGGAGCAGCGGCACATCGGCACCTATCTGTGGGACTCTCCATACGTGAGGCTGATCGACCTCGGCGGCGAACCCGCGGTCAGCATCGTTGAATACACCGAGGACAACGGACCCCAGGTGGCTATCTACCGGGTCGGCTGGCCGGGAAGCGCGGACGCCAGCTGAGAAACTCCGGCCGGCGGGCCCCGGAAAATCCAGGTACTATACTAAAGAACATATTCGCAAGACGAATATGTCGATTAGTATATGACTAGCCCTCCACCACCCTTCCCAACCGCCGCACCGCGTCGCGGCTGTGCAGGTTGCTCACGTACACCTTTTCGGCCCCGGCTTCCCTCAGGCGGCGCACCGACCGCGCGCAGATCTCGTCCGCGCTCATCCCCGCCGCGAACTCCGCCGTGACCTCGCGGGCCGGCACCGGGAAATAGCGGTCGAGGTACCGGAGCGTGCGCGGATTCGCGCTCCGGTACCGGAACACCCCGTACACGACGGGAAGATCGACGCCCAGGCGGTCCAGCTCGGCGCGGAAGCGCTCCACGCGGCCGAGCGAATGGTGCGAGACGATCTGCGTGAGGACGAAGTCGGCGCCGAAGTCGTCCGCGGCCACGAAGCGGGCCTGCTCGACCGGATCACGGTGCGGGTTCGCCCACCCGCCGAGCGGGAAGGCGGGCTGGTCCTCGCGCAGACGCGCGCGGAGGTCCTTGCTGTGCGGGACGCAGCGTTCGGGTCCCACCGAGTGGTCGCCCCCCACGACGGCGACCCCGGCCGTTCCGAGCGCGGCCGCCCGGCGCGCGAACATCCTGCAGTACTCGAGCGGGTGCTTGCATGTCAGAAAGGGGATCACGGTGCCGAAATCGGAGCCGTCGCCGAGGTTGGCCGCCAGGTGGGCGAGGCTCTCCTCCTCGGCGTCTCCGGCCGCATCGTCGGTGAGCAGCACGAAGGTGCCCTGCCTGGCGAAGCGCTGGACCGCGTGGTGCATGTCGATCCAGAAATCCATGCTGCGCGCGGTGTCCAGGCCGCGGCGGGGCGGCCTGAGCTCGACGGCTCCCATCGGGCCGGCCCGGGCGAGCCGGGCGGCGAGGCCCGTCATCCCTCCGTCCCCCACCCCGCCGGCAACCCCTCCGTCATCACCTCCGCGCCCTCATCGGTGATCAGCACGTCGTCCTCGATCCGGATCCCGGTCCCTTCGAGTTCCGGTACCCGCGGGCAGCTCCCCGGCGCGAAGTACAGCCCGGGCTCCACCGTAAGGACCATCCCCGGCTCCAGCCGCACCGGCCCGTCCCCGTCCCGGTAGAGTCCCGAATCGTGCGTATCCAGTCCCAGCCAGTGGGATGTCTGATGGGGATAGAAGGCCTGGTGGCGCTTCTCCGCCAGGACCTCCCCGGCCGGCCCCTCCACCACCCCCATCCCCACCAGCCCCTCCGCGATCGCGCGGCACGCCGCTCCGTGCACCTCTTCCACCGTCCCGCCCGGTCTGCACGCCGCGAGCGCCGCCCGGCGCGCCCGTCGCACCGTGTCATGCGCCTCGCGGCGGGCCCCGTCCAGCCGGCCGCGCGCCGGGACGGTCCGCGTGACGTCTGCCGCGTACCACCCGAATTCGGCCCCCGCGTCGATCAGCACCAGGTCGTCCGGCCCGATCCGCGATCCGTTCGCCGAGTAGTGCAGCGTGCACGCGTTCGCGCCCGCGGCCACGATCGTCGCAAAGGCGGGACCGCCCGCCCCCCTTCGCCGAAACCCGCTCTCCAGGGCCGCCTCCACCTCCCACTCCCCCACCCCCGGCCGCACCTCCGGCAGCGCGTCGCGGAACGCATCCACAGTGATCCGGGCGGCCTCCCTCATGCGCGCGATCTCGGCGTCGTCCTTGCGCACCCGCATCTCGTCCAGCACGGCCCCCGGATCCGCCAGCACATGCGCCCCCGCGCCCTTTCGCGCGCGCCGCAGGCGTCCCCGGCGCAGCGCCTCCCGCACCACCCCGTCGCACCCGGCCGACGCCCCCAGCCGGTAGTGGATCGTGTCGCCGCCGGCGAGCAGGCCCGGCCCCTTTTCGGCCAGTTCCCGCAACGGATGCGCCGCGTCGGCGCCGAATCGCTCCTTCACCTCCTCCGGGTCCGCGCGAGGCCCGGTCCACAGCTCCGCCTTCGCGTCGCGCTCCGGGACGAACAGCACGAACCGGTCCTCGTCCGCAAAGCCCCGCAGAACGGCCACGCAGCTGGGCGCCGCCCAGCCGGTCGCGTACAGTAGCTCCGAGTCGGGGCGGTAGCGGTACTCCGAATCGCCGCCCATGAACTGCACCGGGGCGGCCGGCAGGACCATGGACCCGCCCGCCAGCCGGAACAGGATGATGTCGCGCCGCGCCTGAAAGGGCAGCGGCGGCAGCTCGGTCATCTGCCCGAGCCCCCCCCGCCCACTACGGAGTACTCCGCGGCCGCTGGTCGATCAGATAGTGCACGAACCAGCTGCGGATGCGCTCCAGCCGGTCCACGAGCAGCCACGGCTCTCCCGTCCGCGACAGGCCGTGCGATGACCTGGGATACCGGACCAGCTCGACCGGCACACCCAGCTTCCGGAGCGACACGAACCACTGCTCCCCGTCACCGATCGGCGTCCGGTAGTCGTTCTCGCTGTGAATGATAAGCGTGGGCGCGACCACGTTCTCCACATACGAAATCGGCGAGAGGCGGCGGTAGAGGTCGCGCTCCTCCCAGGGCGTCCCGAAGAACTCGTACTCGGTCAGTCCCTGCGCGTCCGAGGTCCCCCACCAGCTCTCCCAGTTGGCGATCGAGCGCGAGGTCACCGCCGCATGGAAGCGTTCGGGCTCCGTGGCCGTCAGCCAGTTCGTCATGAAGCCGCCGTAGCTGCCCCCCGACACGCCGAGCCTGCCGGGGTCGATCTGCGGATACGCCGACAGGGCCGCGTCGACGCCGGAGAGGTAGTCCTCGCGGTCGACGATCCCCCACTCGCCCCGCGTCGCGTACTGGAAGTCGTGTCCGTAGCCGGAGGAGCCGCGCGGATTGGTGTAGAGGACGAAGAATCCGGCCGCGGACAGGACGTGGAAGGTGGGAAAGAAGGTGTTGCCGTACGCCGAATGCGGCCCGCCGTGGATCTTGAGGATCATCGGGTAGGAGCCGCCCTCGGTGAATCCGACGGGCTTGACCACCCATCCCTGGACCTCCGTTCCGTCGTTCGAGGACCAGACGAGTTCCTCGGCGGGCATCAGGGTCACCTGCGAAAGCCAGTCGTCGTTGAACCCGGTCACCTTCTGCTCCGTCGAGCCGTCCGGGGACCCGAGATACAGTTCTGCCGGCGTCACCGCGTCGGTGGCGGTGAAGGCCATGACGTCGCCGTTCGCCGAAAACGAGAATGACGAAAGGCGGCGCTCGCCCCGCGTCACCTGCTCGACCGGCTGCCCGTCCGCCGCGCGGAAGAGGTGGCTATCCCCCTCGATGCCGGCGGAAAAGAGGACGAAGGACCCGTCGGCGGTCCAGTGAGGCGCTCCCGGACGGAGATCCCAGGCGGACGTCAGATTTCGGGGCTCGCCCCGGAAGTTGCCGTCGGGGCCCAGTTCCGCCACCAGCAGATCGGTCTGCTCTCCGCGGGCCGGGGTGGAGAGGAATGCGAGGGACCGGCCATCGGGCGATACCGTCGGCGCACTCTCGCTGCCGGGATTCGAGGTGAGCCGCCGGACCGCCCCGCCACGGGGGTCGACCGCCCAGATGTCGCCCGTGTTCTCCGTGTCGAGTTCGTCGTCCTCGCGTTCGTCGCCCGTGAAGAGGATCAGGCGGCCGTCTTCGGACCAGACGGGCTCGCCGGCGTTGAAGGCGAGCCGCGTGATCTGCCGGGGCGTGCCGCCCGCGGCGTCCACGACCAGGATCTGGCGCTTGTCCTGCGTCAGGTAGTGCGGCTGGAAGGAAAGCCGGCCGTCGCGCTTGTACCGGATCGAGGTGATGACCCGGCCGTCGAAGCGCTCCGCGTCCATGGTGCGGCTGACGGCGTCCGGCGCGATCCATCCCTCCCGTCCGGCAGAGGCCTCCTCCTCCCCGTCGTCATCCGGCGCCTTCACGAACGCAATCTGCGACCCGTCCGGCGACCAGACCGGCGGCGCGTCGACGCCCTCGATGTGGAACGCCTCGCCCGCGGGCCGGTCCATGCGGATGAACCAGATCGGGTTGGGGTCGTCGCCGCGGGAGGAGGAGAACGCGAGCAGCGAGCCGTCGGGGGACCAGCGCGGACCGCTCGACTCCTGGTTCACGGCGGTGACCCGGAAGGGGTCGCCCGACGGACGCCCGCCAGCCAGCGGCTGAAGCCACACTTCCCGGTGGCGGCGGTTCTCGAGCTCGACGACCGTCGTGACGGTGAAGGCCACGTAGGCGCCGTTCGGTGCGACCGCCACGTCGCCGACGCCCACGAGCCGATAGTAGTGCGCGGGTGTGTATCCGCCGCTCTGGGCCCCGAGCTCTCCCCCCGCCCCTGCGGTGGCGAGTACGGCCCCGACGGCGGCGGCGCGCAGCAGACGAGAGCGCTCCCGAGTCATTCTCTCACCCCCCTCCGGCCGCAGCCACACTCGTGAGGTCCGGGACGGGTTCGGCCGGAAAGCACCCATCCACGGGCGGGGCACGGCTCCCGGCACCGGACCGGGCGGAGACCCACGAACAGGGCAAGGTAGGCGGAATGGCAAGTGCGCTCAAGTCGCGATCGCGCCGATGCGGGGCGTGCCGATGCCGTTCGTTGTCGCCCGGCAGACCGACCCTGTTACCTTCCACACTGGCATGGCCGGCGACGTGATCGCCCGGACGCCGGCCTCGCACTCGCCGCAACCGGAGGTGCATGGTGCGGATTCCGTTCTCCCGGGCCGCCACCGGGCCGGGGAAGCGTGGCCCGACCGCGGCCGGGCCGATGCTCCTGGCCGTGCTCGCGGCAGTTTCCGTCTCCGATGGCGCGACCGCGCAGGTCGTCCAGGGGCGGCTCGTCGATCCCCGGGAACGGGTGGGAATCGGCGGCGCGATGGTGAGCATCGTTCTGGACGACGACCGGCGGCTGGCCAGCTCCCTGACCCGCGGCTCTGGCCTCTTCGAGATCACCGCGCCCTCGGCGGGCCGCTATCGGCTGAAGGCGGAGAGGATCGGCTACGCAGCGACCTGGTCCGACCACTTCGAGATCGCCGCGGGCGACACCCTGACCGTCAACCTGGCCGCACAAATCGAAGCGATTTCGCTGGCCGCAATCGAGGTGGAGGGAGACGGGCGGTGCCGCGTGCGGCCCGAAGAGGGCCTCGCGGTCACGCGTGTGTGGGACGAGGCCCGCAAGGCGCTCGACGCGGCGCTCTGGACCCAGGAGCGCGGACTCTACCAGTACGAGATGATGGGCGTGAGCCGCGAACTCGATGAGGACGGTCGCCGCGTGATTTCCGAGGATCGCACCTTTCAGCGGGGGTACTCCAGGTCGCCCTACGTCTCGCGTGCCGCGGAACTCCTTGTCGAGGAGGGCTTTGCGCGGCTGAGCACCAGGGGGTCGACCTACTGGGCCCCGGACGCGGCCGTGCTCCTGTCCGATCCCTTCCTGGACACGCACTGCTTCCGGCTTCGCTCGGACGACCGGCGGGCTCCCGGCCTGATCGGACTCGCCTTCGAACCGGTGCCCGGCCGCAGACTGCCGGAAATCGAGGGTACGCTCTGGCTGGACCCGGCGGACTCCCAGCTGAAGTGGCTTGACTTCCGGTACCTGAACCTGGGGCTGCCCGATGCGGCCGGTTCGGCGGCGGCGGGAGGGAGGGTGGAGTTCCGGGCAATGCCCAACGGCACCTGGATTGTCGATTCGTGGCGTATCCGGATGCCACGCGTGGAAGCGTTCGTGAACCCCTTGAACGGGACCAGGGGCGTGCGCCTCGTGGGCGTGGCCGAACAGGGCGGCGATGTGCTCCGCGCTCACGGCAACGAGGAGGCCGTGTTCACCGGAGATCCGGGCCGACAGATCCTCGGCGTCGTATTCGACAGCCTGCAACAGGGACTCGCCGGCGCCCGCGTCTTCCTCGAAGGGACGGATGTCGTGGCGTTCGCCGGCCAGGACGGCCGCTTCGAGATCTCCGGGCTGCGGCCCGGCACCTACGCGGTCAACTTCTCCCACCCATACCTGGAGCGCTACGGGTTTCGGCCCCGGCCCTTCGACATCGATGTGCCGGAGGAAGCCCGCACACCGGCCCAGGTCAACTTCGCGGCGCCCACGGTCTGGCGAATCGTCGACAGGCTCTGCCGGGAAGAGGAGCGCGCGGAGGAAGCCGCCGATCCGGCGCCGGGGCGTACCGCGGACCGGCCCGGCATCCTCACGGGAGAGGTGCTGGATGAGCGTGGCAACCCGCAACATGGGGTGGCGGTGCGGATCCTCTCGCGGGACTACGCCATCTGGCGCGGGGTGCCGGCGGTGCAGGTATTGCAGAACGGCCTGATCGTGACGACGAACGAACAGGGCGTCTACCGCGCCTGCGGAGTCCCGGTCGACGCGGATCTCGCGGTGGCGGTGCTGAAGCCCGGCTGGGACCTCGAGTCGGGCCGGCCGGAGGGCGATCTGGTCTCGGACCGGGCAGTCTGGAGGGACGGGATCGTGCGGGTGCCGTCCGGCCGCCCCCTCGCGGTGCTGGACTTCCGGGTTGAGCCGCGCCCCGGGTCCCGGTAGCTTGCCGGGATTCGACCCGCCATGGGCCGGCCAGCCGCACTTCACAGAACAGGAACATCCGTGAGCACAAGATCTCATGAGACGGGCCGCCGCGGAGCGGGCATTCGTGCCTTTCGGACGATGGCCCTGGTCTCCGCCGCACCCCTCCTCGCAGTGCCGCTCCACGGGCAGACCCAGCCGGAAGACACCATCACGCTGGCCCCGGTCGTCGTGACAGTGCTGAGGTCTCCATTGCGGCTGGACCGCGTCCCCTTCTCCACCTCCGTCCTCGCCGGGCCCGAATTCACCGAGGGCAACACGGGGCTGTTCATCGAGGAGGCCCTGCACGGCCTTCCGGGCGTGAGGGTCCAGAACCGCTACAACGCGTCGGTCGGCGAGCGCATCTCGATCCGCGGGTTCGGGGCGCGTTCGCAGTTCGGCGTCCGGGGCATCAAGATCCTCGTCGACGGCATTCCGGCGACCCTGCCCGATGGGCAAAGCACACTCGACCATCTGGACATCGGCTCGCTGGGCCGCGTACAGGCATTGCGGGGACCGGCCGCGGCCCTGTACGGAAACGGCGCCGGCGGCGTGATCCTCTTCGAGAGCGTACCTCCGCACAGCGGCGCCTATCGGCACGACGCAGCCGTGGTGGCCGGCTCGGACGGGCTCCTGCGCGTACAGACCACAGGCTCGGGAACCGCCGGAGGCGTTACTTTCCGGGCCAGTGCCGCCCAAAGCCGATTCGACGGCTTCCGCAACAACGAAACGGGTTCCGGCGAGGATCCCTACAGCCAGTCCACCCGCACGACGCTGAACGCCGGATTCGCGACCAACGCCGCCGGGGGACGCCTTTCGCTGCAGCTCAACGGGCTTCAACTGGACGCGCTGAATCCGGGATCGCTGCCGGGCGAGCTCTTCGATGACGGCAGCAACCAGGCCTGGGGCTTCAACGTCGGCCGACGCACCCGCAAGGACGTTCGGCAGGGCCAGGCCGGGATCAGCTGGCAAGGAGGCGTGGGCGGGTTGGAAGGGACGTTTTCCGCCTACGGCGTAAGACGCGAGCTGGACAACCCCATCCCCACGAGCGTGATCGACCTGGACCGCAGCGGCGGCGGGGTCCGGGTGGCGCTCGGGAGGGGCTGGGATGTGGCCGCCGGATCCGCGCGCGCGGATTTCGGGGTGGAGGGGGAGTTCCAGAGCGACGATCGGCGCAACTTCGCGAACGACGGCGGCGAGGCGGCCGCCCTTACCCTGGATCAACAGGAGCGCGTGAGGGCGACCGCTCTCTTCGGCCAGCTGCAACTGCCCCTGAACACCCGTATCGGCGTCGTTGGCGCGCTGCGCTTCGACCATTTCAGCTTCAACGCCGACGATCGCTTCCAGGCCGCGGACAACCCGGACGATTCCGGCACCCGTACGATGACCGGACTGAATCCCTCCCTCGGCCTCCACCTCGACCTGGGCGATCACGGTGTCTTCGCTTCGGTGGCGCGATCCTTCGAGACGCCGACCACCACCGAGCTCGCCAACCAGCCCGATCGCGCCGGCGGGTTCAACCCCGGCCTGGAGCCGCAGCGGGGGTGGACGCTGGAAGGTGGCCTCCGCGGCGACCTGGGCGGCCGCGCTTCGTACGATCTTGCCGCGTATTCGTCCACCCTGGCGAACCAGCTGGTTCCCTTCGAGGTCCCCTCAGCCCCGGGACGCCGCTTCTATCGCAACGCCGGGAAGTCGCGGATCCAGGGATTCGAAGCCGCGGCGCGGGCGGAACTGTCTTCGTTGCTGAGCGCGCGTCTCGCCTACGGCTACGTCGACGCGCGTTTCACCGAATTCTCGGTCGGTGGCAACGACTACGCCGACAATTCGGTTCCGGGGATCGCGCCGCACCGCTTGGAGGGAGCCCTCCGGGCCGCGCTCGGCCTCTGGTACGGCGAGCTGCGGGTGGAGGCTCGGGGCGAAGTTCCCGCCAATGACGCCAACGACGCCAGGGCCGATGGCTACACACTCGTCGAACTGCGCGTGGGCGGGTCGGGCATTCGCGCAGGCGGAATGAGATTGTCGCCCTTTGCCGCGATCACGAACCTCACCGACGCGCGTTACGCTTCGTCGGTCGTCGTGAACGCCTTCGGCGGACGCTACTTCGAGCCGGGCCCGGACCGCGGGGGCTACCTGGGGCTGTCGGTCACCTGGGACCGGACGCGGTAGCCGGGCCCGATCCCGCCTCCGGGCAGCCCGTGGACGAATCCCGCCCGGCGCTCACTGGGGCGCGGATCCCCGCCGGCAACCGCTCCCGCTCCGAATCAGCCACAGGCTGTTCGCCACGGTTCGCTCCCCGGTGGCGTCGGAGGGCCGGTTCACGATCCGGCCCCTGAGGGACATCGCCGTAGAGCCGCCGCCATCCAGATTCAGGGCGTCGTCGGCTCCAAGCGCCTGCATCAGACCGGCCAGCTCGGGCAGCGACATGCCTGCCGAATGCGGGGCCTGCCTCCCATCCACGACCGCGAGCCACAGCAGCCCCCTGCCTCTGTCGAAGCCGATCGCGGTGCGCGGGTGGCGCGCGGCGGCAAAGGAAGGCCGGTCCGCAACTCCGAGGTCTCCCGCAGGGGAACCGTGGTCGAGCAGTTCGGGGTAGCCACCAATGACCTGGACGCCTCCGGCCACCTCGTCCGGACCGATCGTGTCGGGCCCGAAGCCCATTCGGTCCCCGTCACGCACGGGGTCGCCGATCCACGGCACCCGGGACGGGCCCCATGAGATCGCCGGCCGCAGCGCGAAGCGCGTAGTGGCCGCGGAAACCTCCGGCCCGACCGGAGCGCCGCTATCGAGAGCGAAAAAATCCCCGTTGACACCCGCGAGGGGCCACCGCGGCACCAGGGGCACCATCTGCGTAACCGACCTCCGCGTTCGGGTGGCGCCGTCCTCCTCCAACGCCGGCACGACGACAAGGTCGAGTTCGCATCGGGCCACATCTGCCGAAACCAGGTGGACGGCCCAAGGGCCGGCGCCTGACCACGCGAAGTGGTAGAACACCCCTTCACTCAGCCGCAACCCCCGCACGGAATCCGGCATCAGGAATGCCCGGGCCCCTTCTGGCAGTGGCGGCACCAGCCCCTCCGGCCGGTCCGGCACCGCGCAAGCCGGGAGGGCCAGCATCGCCGCCGCAACCCCGCGCGCCAACCAGACGCAAGTCCGCCGGACGAGCCCAGCTTCCCCGCGACCACGCACGACCGGGCCTGCCCGTTGGAGGCCCCTTCGTCCACCTTCCCTCTCTGTCATGCGGGCACCCCGGTCATATACTTGTTGTGCATGGTCTGTGGGAAAACGGCGCCACCGGGTGCGTTCATGTCACGTCAACCGATCGAGGCTAGCGGTGAACAAGTTACCAGATTCCGTGACCGGGCCCACACTCCGCAAGCGACCGCGGGGTGGCCGCCGCACTGCACAGCGGATCGTCCCGGCGCTCTCCCTGGCCTTTGTGTCGCTGCTGACCACGGCGGACCCCGCGACCGCACAGTACCGTCTCGGGGTGGTCGTCGGTGGCGCGAGCCTCATCGGGGGACTCGTCGAGTACCGCTGGGAGCATCAGGGCCTGGAGCTGCAGATCGGAACCCTCCCCGTCGGGGGCCGCAACCTCAGCGTATCCGTCACCGCCAAGCAGTACATGAAGGCCAACAGGCTCGAACCGTATGTCGGTGCTGGCGTTTGGTGGCTCGTCGCCATGGCGGAGGAGGGGATCGGGCACGCCCTGGTCGCCAGAGTGCCGGTCGGGTTGGACTGGAACCTCTCATCGCAGCAGGCCATCGGAGGTGCGCTCTACTTCAACCGGATCCTGCGCGTCAAGCGTCCGGACCCGCTCGACATGCGCCCGTCCACCACCTCGGTGATACCGTTGCCGGAATTGTTCAGCTACCGTTGGTTCCCACGCGAGAAGGAGAAGGAGAAGTAGCCGCGCGCGCGCCCCCGAGCCCTCGGGGCTACGCGGCAACTATCCCCGTCCGCCCTCGGGCTCCATGCCCACGTACTTGAGGCCGCTCCCGGTGTTGAAGAGAACGACCTCGTCCCCTGCCCCGATCAGCCCCATCTCCCTGAGCCTGGGAACCGCTGCAGCCGTCGCCCCGCCTTCCGGCGCCGCGAAGATCCCCGTTGCCGCCCCCACCGTGTCGACCCACCGCCGCATCCCGGCGTCGGGCACCGCCACCGCCCCACCCCCCGATTCGCGCAACGCCCGCAGGATGAGGAAGTCACCCACCGCACCGGGGACCCGCAGCCCCGCCGCGTAGGTCACGGCATCCTCCCATGGGACCGCCTCTTCGCGCCCCTCCTCCCACGCCCGGACCATGGGGGCGCACCCCGTGGACTGCACCGCGAACATTCGTGGCCGTGCGGATCCGATCCAGCCGAGCACCTCCATCTCCGCGAACGCCTTCCACATGCCGATGAGCCCGGTGCCGCCACCGGTCGGATAGACGATTGCGTCCGGCAGCCGTCCGTCCAGCTGTTCATACAGTTCGTACCCCATCGTCTTCTTCCCCTCAACGCGGTACGGTTCCTTGAGAGTCGAGAGATCCCACCACCCGTCGCGATCACAGCGCTCCCGGACAACCGCCCCGCAATCGCTGATCAACCCGTCGAGCAGCTGCAGGTCGGCGCCCAGGGCGCGGATCTCCGCCAGGATCGGGACGGGAGTGTCGTGGGGGACCACGACGTGAACGGGAAGCCCCGCCGCCGCCCCGTATGCGGCCGCCGAACCCGCGGCGTTTCCCGCGGACGGGATGGCCAGGTCGGCGGCGCCCAGCTCCCAGGCGCGCGATACCGCCATGCACAGCCCTCTGTCCTTGAAGGAACCGGTCGGGTTCTGCCCCTCGTCCTTGATCCAGAGCCGGCCCACTCCCATGCCGCGGGCGAGGCGCGGCGACTCCACCAGCGGCGTGAACCCCTCGCCGAGTGACACGCAGCGCCCCGGATCCCGCACCGGCAGCACCTCCCGGTAGCGCCACAGCGTGGGTGGGCGGCCGGCCAGCGCCGCGGGAGTGAAGCCGTCGCGGATGGCACCGAGATCGTACCGGGCGAAGAGGGGCTTGCCCGCCGGCGAGAGTCCCATCAGCTGCTCGGGCTCGAATTCCTCTCCGGTCGCGGTGCATTCCAGGAACATGGCGCCGGGCATCCGTGTGTCTACGCGATTCATGTCTTCTCGGCTCGGGAGGGGGGCGGCGAAAGGGAGCAGGCAACCCTATCTTGCATGGTGCGCATCAGATGGTACGACAAAGGTATTGCAATCGCCCCGATTCGCGTCCGGAGCGGAGTGGAATCACTCGTGGAACAAGCATGGAGCACCGCGCGGTGAGCCACCCGTCCGGCACCAAAGGACCTGGAGAAATCGAAGCGCAGCTGATTCGTCGAGCGTGTGAGGGGGACGGGCGGGCAGTCCGGGCCCTCTATGATCGCTATTCCCCCAGGGTATACGCGGTGGTCAGACGTATCGCCGGCGACGACGATACGGCGCAGGACTACGCACAGGAAGCGTGGATCCGGGCCATCCGGGCACTTCCCACCTTCCGCGGCGAGGCGCGGTTCTCGACATGGCTGCACCGGATCGCGGTGAATGCGGCCCTGCAGGCGGTGAGGAAGGAGAAGACGAGGAGAACAAGGGAGGTACCCGTACCGGACGTGATTCCCGTGGCTCCCAATGTCGGCGATGTCCTGATGGAGCGGAAGCTCGAGCAGGCACTGGAACAGTTGCCTGACGGAATGCGGAAGGTTCTGATTCTGCACGACGTGGAGGGCTACACGCACGAGGAGATCGGGGCCGCCCTCGGGGTCACGGCGGGCACCTCGAAATCCCAGCTCTTCAAGGCGCGTGCGAAAATGAGAAGAATGTTGCGCGGATATGAACCCAGCGGTAAGGAAATAGAAGCATGGAGCGTTTAGATCTCGAACGATTGGCGCGGCTGGTCGACGAAAAGCCGACACCGGAGGAGCAGGCGATCCTGGATGGGGATCCTCGGCTGCGGCGCGAACTGGAGGCGCTGAAGTCGCAGACCCAGTCCCTCCAGAACCTTCCGGACATGCTCCCGCCGGCCGGAGGCTGGCACCAGCTCGAGCGAAAGCTCGTCTCAGTCGGCCTGATCGGCAGCCCTTCCGGACCGTTTGTGTGGCGCAGGTGGCTGCAGGCCGCTGCCATTCTGGTCGTGTTCATCGGAGGCACGACCGTCGGCTGGGTCACGGCGAGCGAGCGGGTGCCGGGGGCGGGAGGGAGCTTCCCGGCGACGGCTCCCGCATCGCTCGACGAGGCGCGGCTGGCCGTCGAAAACGGCGAGCGTGAGTACGTGCAGGCGTTGCAGACCTTCCAGCAGTTCCGCCACGCCGCGGAGGGTCCGGGGTTCAGCCAGAACCGGGCGACGCGACTTCTGGTTCTCGACGCGATGGCTGACGCCCTCGACTACGGCGTGGCCGTCGCCCCCGCGGATCCGTTCCTCAATAGACTGTTCCTGGAAGTCGCCACGGAGCGGGAGCAGGAAATCCGAGGTCTGAACCTGCACTGATTCGATCGTGAAGAGACTCGATTACGCGTTCGTCCCGGCAACCGGTGGACAACACCGCCGCTCTCGGTGCTCGGGCGGCTTTATCCGCGGACTGCCGGGGACAGCGGTCTTGATGGCAGCCATCGTTGTCGCCGGTCCGGCGGCATCGGCCCAGGACACCATCGTTGCCGGTCCGCCGGGGGGATGGATCGGATTGGTGACCGATACGGCAAGGTTGCGGGTCGGGCAGTCCGAAGCGCCCACGCTCGCGGTCCGGGTGGCCGGCGTCCAGATACGCGGCCCGGCCGAAGCAAGCGGCGTACTCCCCGGAGACATCCTTCTGGCCTGGAACGGCCGCGCCCTGGACAGCTACAGCTACCCGGCGTGGCTCCGCACGGTGGCGGATCTGGATCCCGGCCAGCAGATCGTCCTCAGGCTGATGCGCGACGGAGCGCAACAGGACGTCACCGTGGTTGCCAGCGATGCGCCGGCCGAAGAGTTGGAGTTCCGACTGGATATGACGGGCTTTGACAGTCTCCCTGCAGTCTTCCACGCCATCGAGGATCTGCTCTCGAGTCGGCAGGGGACCCTCGAGATCGTTTCTCGAACGCCTGGCCGGGGAGTCGCCGGGTGGGATTCCACGTCGCTCACGATCACGATGGACGATTCGTCAGCGACCGTCGGCTACGAGAGGTTCGAAGTGTCGCCCGGGTCGAGAACGCGCTCCAGCCTGGTCCAGGGATTCAGCGTTGGCGGCGTTGCGAGGATCGCTCCGAACGACACCCTTCGGCGGGACTCCGCAGACGCAGGCCCAGACTCGCTGGCCGTCCGATTCCAGGGCGATTCGCTGCTGCGGGCCGACACCCCGGCCGGGCAGTTCGGCCCGCTCACCAGAGTTGCCCGAGCCGGGGCGCTCCCCGTATCCGCCACTCTGGACCCCTTCGGCGCCATGGCATCCGTGGTCTTTGGGGGCGCGGAGGTACGGACGCTTTCGCCGGAGTTGGGACGTGTGTTCGGGGTCGAGCAGGGTGTCCTGATCCTGGACGTGGTCACCATGAGCCCCGCCCGACGGGCAGGATTCCGGCCCGGCGACGTCATCCTCGCGGTCGCGGACAACGAAGTGGCCACGCTGCCGCAACTCCGTACCTACCTGTCCCTGGCCCGACTCCCGGTGCAGGTAACCGTCGTCCGCAAGGGCGAGCGCATGGAGCTCACCTACCCGGTACGGTAGCCGCGGCTACTCGTAGCGCAGCGCGTCGATCGGGTCGAGAATGGAGGCGCGGCGCGCCGGCCAGATTCCGAAGAACAGGCCGATCGCGGCGGAAAAGCCGAGCGCAACGGCGACCGCTTCGGGGGCCACGGCCGCATTCGTGCCGAAGGTGTTCGTGACCAGATGCGATGCCCCGAATCCGCCCGCGACGCCCAGGGCACCCCCCAGGACGCACAGTACCAGCGCCTCCACGAGGAACTGGAAGAGGATGGTCTTGCGGGTCGCGCCGAGCGCCTTTCGCACGCCGATCTCCCGCGTCCGTTCCGTCACGCTGACCAGCATGATGTTCATGATCCCGATGCCGCCCACCAGCAGGCTCACGCCCGCGATTCCGGCGAGGAGCAGGGTGAAGGTCTGCTGGGTCTCGCTGAAGCTCTCGAGAAAGTCGGACGCCTGGGAGATATTGAAGTCAGCGTCTTCGGTGGGGCGGATGCGGTGCTCCCGCCGCACGATCCGGTCGATGTCGGCCCACAGCGGATCGATTTCGTCCGGCGACGGCGCGGCCACAAAGATCGACCGCAACCGGTCACGGCCACCCATTACCCGGTACATTGCGGTGGAAAGGGGAATGTACGCCCGGTCATCGGGCTGTTCCCACCCCGAACCACCCTTCTCCTTCAGGATGCCCACAACCTCGAAGGCGATCCCGCGAATCTGGATGGTCCGGCCCACCAGCAGTCCCGGCGGCGTTTGCAGGTCTTCAGGAATATTCGAGCCCAGAACCACGACCCGTCGTCTCCCCTGGACTTCGCCCTCGTCGAAGAGCCGGCCATACTCGATCTCGTGATTGTGGACATCGAAGTAGGACGGCCAGGTGCCGACCACCGAATTCGAGGAATTGTAGCGCAGGTAGGACAGCTGGTACCTCGACTCGACTTCGGGCGCCACCATGTACCCCGCCGCAAGCTGGTTGCGAAGCGCGATCGCGTCGTCCTCCTCGAGCCGCGTGTTGCCGCTCGCGAGGCCCCGCCACATCTCCTGTCCGGGACGCAGGGTGAGCACGTTGGTCCCCAGGCTCTCGATCTGCTGCTCCACCGCGCGCTGCGCCCCCTCGCCCAGCGCCACCATGGTGATCACCGCGGCCGTCCCGATGACAATCCCCAGGGTCGTGAGGGCCGAACGGAGCACGTTGGCCCGAATCGAGGCCAGCGCGACGACGACGATTTCCTTGATTATGAACATGTGTGCACCTCAGATTCTGTCCACGGGCTGCTACCGACCGCCGCCGAACGGTTGCATGCGCCGGGTCATCCGCTCGACGCGAGCCTGCTGCCGCGCCTGCAGCTGCGCCGGCCCGATCAGTGCGAGTTCCTCTCCCTCTCTCAGACCGGCGAGCACCTCGGCGTAGTCCCAGTCGCTGATCCCGAGGATCACGGCGCGGGGCTCGAGGCCGCCCTCCGCATTCACCACGAACGCCACGGCCGGCTTGAAGGCCGCGTCGCCGGAGGAGCCGCCCATCGCCGCCATCATTCCGAAGCCGCCCATGCCACCACCGAAGCCGCCCCGGCCTCCGAAACCGCCCTGGCCTCCGCCGAACTGCCCGCCTCCACCCGGACCCTGACCTCCACCTGCCCGCGCGCCGCCTGCCCGCCCGGCGCCCGGCTGTGCGCCGCCCGTTTCCTGGCCACCGGCCTGCTCACCGTCCGCCTGCCGGCCGCCGTTCATCGCTCGGCCATCGCCCTGCCGGCCGCCGGCCATCTGCTGGCCGCCACCCGACCCCGGCATCGCGCTGAAGAGCGATGTCGCGGAGTCGCGGCTGATTTCGCCGGACTGGATCAGCGCCCGGATTTCCTCCACGGTCAGGCTCCCGGCGTCATCGGCTGCTCCGGGGGACCCGTCACCAGACGCTCCGGGTGCACCGGCACCCTGGCCGCCCATCGCGCCAAATCCGGCTCCCGGCCCCGGGGCGGCCGCCATCGCCGTGGGGGCCGACTGGAGTGCCGCCTGCTTTTGCGCGGCCTCGGCCATCAGCGGACCCCACACCGAGGGGTCGAGTGACGCGGACTGCGGGTCCATGCCCAGCACCTCCGCCGCGGGCGCCAGCTCCATGGGCTCCACAACGGCGTTGTTCGGCACGGCCAGCGTACCGTGGCGCTCGTCGATCAGCACCTCGACCTCGGCGTTCATGCCGGGCTTCAGCAGACCCGAGCGATTGTCCAGCAGCACGATCACCGGGAACATCGTGACGTTCTGCTGCACCACCGCCTGCGGCTCGATCTTCTCGATCACGCCCTCGAAGGTCCGATCCGAAAACGCCTCGACGGTTACCGTCGCGGCCAGCCCCGCGGCCAGCTGGCCGACGTCGGTTTCGTCGACCAGGGTGCGCACGCGCATGTCGTCCAGGTTGGCCATCATGAAGAGCGTCGTGCCGCCCGAGACGTTCTGCGTGGCCGACTGGATGACCTGGCCGAACTCGACGAGCTTCTCCAGGATGGTCCCGTCCATCGGGGCGGTGATCTGAACGTCTTTCCGTCGAAGCTCTGCCAAATCCAGGTTTGTCTGCGCACGAACCAGCGAGGCCCGAGCGTTGGCGGTCTCCAGATCGCGCTGCTCGAATTCCTGCTGCGAAATGACCTGCTCGGCCAGCAGGCGCCTGGACCGCTCCAGCTGGGCGTCGGCGATCTGCATGCGCGCCAGCGACACGTCCAGTTCGGCCTTCGCCCCATCATACGCGTTGTTGACGTCGCGGGGGTCGATCTCGGCCAGGATCGCGCCCTGCTCGACCTCGTCGCCGGAGTCGGCGAAGAGGTCCAGGATCTCGCCCGACGCCTTGGACTTGACCTCCACCTTCAGCACGGGTTCGAGCTCGCCGGTCGCCTCGGCCGTGATCCGCATGTCGCGAACCTCCACGGGCGCCACGTCGATATAGAACTCGCTCTCGTCGTCCTGCACGACTTCGCAGCCGGTGACAAGCGCCAGGGACGCGAATCCGCCTGCCACCGCCCGCGCAAGGCGGCCCCGGCCATGAGGATAATGTCGCATCAGATTCCTATCCTTTCGATCAGAAAGTCACGCTCGACCAGCCCATCGTTCAGATGGATCTGGCGCGAGGATTTTGCCGCGATATCGGCTTCGTGCGTCACCAGCACAATGGTCTGGCCCGCACCGTTCAATTCCTCGAAAACCTCCATGATCTCGCTCGAGGTCGTGGAGTCGAGGTTCCCGGTCGGCTCGTCGGCGAGCAGGAGCGCCGGGTCGTTGACCAGTGCGCGCGCGATCGCCACGCGCTGCCGCTGGCCGCCCGACAGCTCCGGGGGCTTGTGGCTCATGCGATCGCCCAATCCCACCCGCTCCAGCTTGTCCGCCGCCTGCTGGCGCCGCCGCTTCGCGGGCATTCCCGCGTAGATCAGCGGAAGCTCGACGTTGTGCAGCGCCGACGCGCGCGGCAGCAGGTTGAAGGTCTGGAAGACGAAGCCGATGTCCCGGTTGCGCACCCGCGCCAACTGATCGTCCGACAGCTCCGACACCTTGCGTCCGTTCAGCCAGTAGTTGCCCGCAGTCGGCGTGTCCAGGCACCCGATCAGGTTCATGAAGGTGGACTTGCCGCTCCCCGAAGGCCCCATGATGGCGAGGAACTCGCCCGGCGTGACATCGAGGTCGACCCCGCGCACGGCGCGGACGGTCTCGGCGCCGAGCACATAGTACTTGCGAAGGCCCTCCGTCCTGATAACGAAACCGTTCGCGGCCACGTCGTCGTCGAACGATCCCCGCCTCCTTCTATTGTTTCTGGCCATCAAAGCTCCACTCCGATGATTGATTCCAGCTCCGCTTTTGCGATCGAGTAGTCGTACCTCGCCGCGATCAGGTTGACCTCGGCCTGGGCGAGCGCGTCCTGGCTCGCGATCACATCGAGGATGGTGGCCTCTTCCGGATACCGCAGCCGGATGATGCGCAGGTCCTCTTCGGCGATCCGCACGGCCTCGATGGCGATGGTGATCGCTTCCTCCTGCGTTTCGAGGGTCCTGAGCGCCGCATCCACGTCCTGCCTCACACCCCTGCGCGCGTCCTCCTCCGACAGGCGCGACACCCGTCTGCCTTGGCTGGCCTGGCTGACGCTCATCTCTCGCCCAAAGCCGTCGAAGAGCGTGTAGCTGCCCGAAAAGCTCACGCTCCAGCTGGTGTTGCCACCGGTGAAGCTGCGCTCCCGGTTCGACCAGTTGTAGCTCGAAGACACCGACAGATTCGGCAGATACGCGGCCCGGGCGTTGTTGACACTCGATCGGGCCACCGCCGAGGCCGCTTCGGCGGCCCGCACCGCCGGTGAAGCCGCCTCCGCCAGCGCGATGATCTCCGCTTCGCTGAGGCGCAGAGGCGCCGGGTCCATCCCCTCCGGGGGCGCCGCGGGCGCGACCGGCCCGCTGATCCCGACCTGCCGTCCCAGGGAGAACCGGGTCGCCCGCAGCTGGTTCTGCGCCTGAATGACGCTCTGGCGGGCGTTCACCAGTTCGAGCCGGGTCCGCAGGGTGTCGGAGCGGACGGCGCTGCCGACCTGGAACCTGCTGCGCGCAGCCGCCAGGCTTTCCTCCGCGCGGTCCCTGGTGGCCTCGGCCACCCTTACCAGATCCGCCTGCCGCAGCGCATTGAGGAAGAGTGTCCGCGTCTGCAGGAGCACATTGAACCGCTGCGTCTGCAGGCGCGCCTCGGCTTCGCTGTAGGCAAAGGCCGACCGGTCCAGCTCGTGGAATTTCCGTCCTCCCTGGAAGAGCTGGTAGCTGGCCCTCATGCCGGCGTTGTAGTTGTTGCTGCTCCCGGTGACGATGCGGTTCGTGTTCGAGTCGAAGCGCTGGGAACTCGACACCGAGGTGCCGGAACTCATGCTCAGGCTGGGAAGGAACGAACCCCAGGCGCGCTGGCGGCTGCCTCCGGCGTTGACCAGGCTGGCGCTGCTCTGGGCCAGCTGCGGGTTGGAGACGAGCGCCATCTCAAGCGCACGTTCCAGCGTGATGGTCTGTGCCGCTTCCTGGGCCGCGACCGCGTGGCCGCCCCCGAGCGTCAACACCGCGGCCACGAGTGCCGCCGCGGACACCGTGCTCAAGATAGTCCTTTTCATATCGCCGGCCTCACCTTTGGCTGGGGTTCCTCGATTCCTGGTTGCGTGAGCGGCCTTCGCCCCGGTTTCGCCGGCCCGAGCCGTAGCGCTCCGCCAGCAGGGAGTCGTAGACCATTACCTGTTCCGGGCGCAGGACAGACTTGAGGGAATCCCGCACCGCCGACGCCAGCCGTCCGCGACGGCGCCAGAGTTCCCGCTCCATTTCGTTGTCCAGATCCTCCAGTCCCTGCCTGAAGTGCTGGATGATCTCGTCCACGTGGCCGCGCTGGGCCGGATCGAGGTCAAGTTCATAGATCGTTGGCGGACGGGGCTCGCGCTCGTCGTCATCCGGCGGCTGTTCGGCCGTTTCGGGACGAGCGGCCGGGCCGGGCTGTGCGACGATCCCGACGGGATCACCGCTCGCCTCGGTTCGGCGCTCACTCCACGCCATCCCGATCAGAACCCCGGCGGCCAGCGTCAGGACCAGCAGCAATACCGAGGCGGCCCGCGCCTGCTTGAACCCTTCCATTACGGCGTCCCTTCCACGAAGGCCAGAAAGGCCGCGGCATTGGCGTTCGCATCGGATTGGAGCGCTGCCTGGAAGGCGCTTTCGTCAAGCCCGCCGCCCAGAACGTCCTCGAAGACGAGGCCCGGCGCGGGACTGCGATCCTGCCCCGCCTCGGTTGCGATCATGATTGCGGCGACCACCGCCGCCGCCGCCGCCACCGGGATGAGACTCCGCGACCACCCGGACAGCACGGCCGTCACGGACTGGCGGGCCGCTTCGCGGCGCCGCGCGAGCTCGAATGCCGCACGCTCCAGGATCTGTCCGCGGAGGCGCTCCCAGTACCCGGGACGCCCCTGGCCGGGATCCAGGGCTTCCAGTGCTCTGATTCTGTCATCGTTTCCCATGTCTACCTCGCAGGCCTATGCGTGGTCCTTCCACTCGGCCAACCGGGCCCGAAGTGCCTTCCTCGCAAAGTGCAGGTGCGACCGGACCGTGCCCGAGGGGATTCCGATCCGCTCGGAAATCTCATCGTGCTTCCACCCTTCAAGGTCATGAAGCAGAACGATCTCCCGCTGCAACTCCGGCAATGTATTCAACGCCTCCTTCAGCCGGCCCCGCAGGGCCGATATGTCCGCCATCCTGTCCGGACCCGGCAACCGCGTGCTCGCGCTCGCCGGAATCTCGTCCCCGCTTCGCAGGTTTTCGCGCCGGATGAGGTTTCGCGAGCGGTTTCTGACAATCGCCAGGAGCCACCCCGCGAACCGGTCCGGATTGCGGCAGTCGTCAAGCCGTTGCAGCGCGACCATGAAAGCCTCCTGAACCGCGTCTTCCGCGTCCTGGTGTTTTCCGGTCACCGACAGAGCCACGGAGTAGGCCGGCCGCTGGTACCGCCGAACCAGCTCTCCGAATGACTCCCTGTCGCCGCAACGGGCCTGGGCCACGAGTTCCGCGTCAGACCGTTGCCTCATTCCTGGAGATTAGACACTTGTCACAGCTTCCTCGTTGAAGCCGCCCGCGTTCGCCCCTGCCTTCTGACCCGCGCGCGCGGAGTTTCGTTAGCCTCCCGGAGCGGCCGGCAACCGGGCCACCTCCCTGACCAGGGAGACCAGCTCGTCCTCGCCCACATCACGGAGATCCCGCGCCAGAAGATACCGCGTCGCCTCCGGGTCCTTGCGGTCGCCCGGGGCTTCGAACGCCACGCTGAGGATCCGCGCGCCGGCACCGCCCGTGCCGACGCTGGCCGAGCCCTTGACCCTCAGGGTCCAGATCTCCTCGCCGACCTCCACATCGCGGGTGGGTTCCATTGGCGCCCGCGCACGCGCCAGATCGCGCGCCGGCGGAGGGGCACGCTCACGCGCCGGCGGAGGGCCACCATCCCGCGCCGATGGAGGAGCGCCCTCGCGCTCCGGCCGGGGAGCGCCGTCCGCCCCCATCCCGGGTCGCGGGACCGGCATGGCATCCCTTGCCGATGGGAGTGCTTCGGGCCGACGCGTGTCTGAATCTGACATTCTGGAACCCCACGAGCGGTGGACGGACAGAAAGCTAAACAGACTCGCGCGGTTACTGAAAGGCCCACTCAGGCGGGGCACCGTCGCGGCGGGACATCGGACAGTCCCGGTTGGACATCGACCAGGTCGAATCGCTACCCGGTACCGACCGCAGCGAGCCGGCCGGCCGCCAGACCGGTCTCGCCCTGCACGAACGGCACCGCATCCTCGCCGAAGAACATGCGGATGTACTTGGCCTGGATCGGCGTGACCTTGCGGACCGCCCAGACCAGCTGCACGTGGTTCGGCTCGACGGGGCGCACATCCAGACGGAGGCCCGCCTCCCGGGGCAGATGATTGCCCTTGCGGTGATTGCAGGTGGAGCAGGCGGTCACGACATTCTCCCATGAATTCCCACCACCGCGGGAGATGGGAAGGATGTGGTCGCGGGTCAGGAATTCGCGGCGCCGCAGATCGCGCTTGTGGCGGTGGCAGTACTGGCAGGCATAGCCGTCGCGCGCGAACAGGAAGGTGTTGGTGACCTGTCTGCGAAAACGCCTGGGGACATGCACGTACCGGACCAGGCGGATGACCAGGGGGAAGGGATACCTGGCACGCACGGACCGGTAGGCCCGCACCGAGTCCTCCTCCAGAACCTCGGCCTTCCGGTCCAGGACCAGACGGATCGCCCGCCTGGACGGGACGATCATCAGCGGCTCATACGATGCGTTGAGGGCCAGGCAACTCACCTGCCGACTCCCGTGTGTGGACTCCAGGAAAGCGGCGCGAAAGGACCGCACTCCAGACACGATAACGAATCCGCCACGGCTACATCAGATGCAAGGGATCGCGGTCCAGCGAAATGCGCGTCCCGGCACCCGCGGGCCTCCACTCATCTGCGACCGATTTCAGGGCCCGCCCCACATCCGCCGCTCCACCCCGCAGCAGAAGGTGCCACCTGAAGCGGCCGTGGAGCTTCTCGATCGGGGCGGGCGCCGGCCCCAGCACCTCGGGCCGCCCCCCCACCCGGCGACGCAGCCAGCCCGCAAGCGCTTCGGCGCCCTGCAGCGCCTTCTCCTGAACCGGCGAGCTCACCACGATCCGCGCCATCCGCACGCGGGGCGGATAGCGGGGGTCGCCGCGCGCGTTCAGCTCCCGCTCCACGAAGCCGCGGTAGTCGTGCGCGACCGCCGCCCGCACCACATAGTGGTCCGGCACGTACGTCTGGACGATCACCTCGCCGCCCAGCGGCCCCCGCCCCGCCCTGCCCGCGACCTGCGAGAGCAGCTGGAAGGTGCGCTCGCAACTGCGGAAGTCGGGGAAGTGCAGACCGATGTCCGCGTTGATCACCCCCACCAGGGTCACGCGGTGGAAATCCAGTCCCTTCGCAATCATCTGGGTGCCGACGAGGATGTCCACCTGCCCCGCCCCCACCCGGTCGAGGATGTCCCGGTGCGACCACTTCCCCCCGGTCGTATCCACGTCCATGCGCGCGATCCGCGCCCGCGGCAGGCTGTCCATCAGGATGCGCTCGACCTGTTCGGTGCCGAGTCCCCGGTACGAAATCGCGGCGGAGTCGCAGCGCGCGCACCGGGGCGGCGGGGGAGCGGTGTGGCCGCAATGGTGGCAGATCATCCGGCGGCGCGCCCGGTGCAGCGTCATTGCGACCGAACAGCGGAGGCATTCCATGACTTCGCCGCAGCTCTGGCAGAGCGCGAAGCTGGCGTACCCGCGCCGGTTGAGCAGCAGGATCGTCTGCTCGTTGCGGGCGAGGCGCCGGCCGAGCGCCGCGAAGAGTTCGGGCGAGATGACCTGGCGGGGGGGAACGGGCGGTTCGGCGGTCTCCGCGCCTCGGGGCCCCGAAGTCTTCGCGGACTCCGGCGACCGGCCGGATTGCGTAAAATGCGTAAAATGTGCAATACGCTGCGCGCCGTCGCCCTCCGGCCGCGTCCGCAGATCCACCACGCGCACTTCCGGGAACACGCCCCCGCCCACCCGGTCCGGCAGCTCGAGCAGGGCGTATTTCCCCGAATCCGCGTTGGCCCAACTCTCCAGCGAAGGCGTGGCCGAACCCAGGAGACACACCGCCCCTGCCCGCGCGGCGCGGACCACCGCCACGTCGCGCGCGTGGTAGCGCGGCGACTCGGACTGCTTGTAGCTGCCGTCGTGCTCCTCGTCGACGACGATCACGCCGAGCCGGCGCACCGGTGCGAACACCGCCGAGCGGGCCCCGATGGCGATCCGCTTTTCGCCCGCCTGCAGCTGCACCCACGCATCGAACCGCTCGCCGTCGGAGAGCCCCGAATGCAGAACCGCCACCTGGTCGCCGAAGGCCTGGCGGAACCGCGACACCGTCTGGGGCGTGAGCGCGATCTCGGGCACCAGCATGAGCGCGTCCCGTCCGCCTTCCAGCACCTTCCGGATCAGCTCGATATACACCAGCGTCTTGCCGGAACTCGTGACCCCGTGCAGCAGGAAGGTCCCGCCCCGCCCCTCCTCGGCCGTCCCCAGGCGCTCCAGCACCGCACGCTGTCCCGCCGTCGGGGTCGGCGCGGCCTCGCCGCCCGCCGCCGCGTCACGAAACGGATCCCGCACCACCGCCTCGCTGGCGACGCGGACCAGACCCTTCTTCTCCAGCCCCGCGACCACGCTGCGGCTGAACCCCTTCTCGGCAAGCGCAGCGACCGTCTGCCACCCGCCCGCCTGCACGAGCGCCTCGAAGGCTTCCCGCTGCCGCCTCGCCCGCCCGAAGACGCCTTCGAGTTCCACCAGGGTGCCGATCGGACGTGCCACCCGCGCCACCAGCCGCCTTCGGGGCGCGGCCCGGCCCGGCGGGGGCAGCATGGCTCGCAGCACCACCCCGAGGGGCGCCACGTAGTAGTCCGCGATCCAGCGGGCCAGCCCAAGGAGTTCGGAGCCGAGGGCGAGCCTGGAATCCAGGACGCCGAGCACGTCGCGCACCCGGGCCACCTCCGTGCCGCGGCCGACGACCCACCCGGTGAGAGTCCGGCTCTGGAAGGGAACCCGCACCGCCGTCCCGGCCGGAGGCGGCGCACCCGCGACCCGATAGGTGAAGAGCCGCCGAACCGGGACCGGCAGCGCCACCTCAACGAGCGAAGAACGAGGGCCGGGCACCTCCGGCGTCCTGTCCCGGCGCCTCGCCGCCCTCGGTGCGGCGCGGGGATTGTCCACGGACCGCCCGAAGCCCGTCAGGGCCTGCCGAGCAGGAGGAAGATGTCCTGCTGGGGCTCGTCGACGGTGACCTCGGGGCCGTCCGGTCCCATGAACACGTTGATCTCCGTGCGCATCCCCACGTCGTCCGGGATATAGATCCCCGGCTCCACGGAGAAGCCGACCCCCGGCACCAGCACCCGGTCGTCGCGCGTCTCCAGGTTGTCCAGGTTGGGCCCCCGGCCGTGCAGGTCCCGGTCGATCGAATGACCCGTACGGTGGATGAACCACTCGCCGTAGCCCGCCTCGGTGATGATGCCCCGCGCGACGTCGTCTCCTTCGAAGCCGCGCAGCACTTCGCCGCGGGCGAAGCGCGCCTGCAGCGAGTCGACCACCCCGTCGCGCGCCGCCTTGAGCACCTCCCACATTTCGGCGAGGCGGGGCGGCAGGGCGTCCCCCATGAAGCCCATCCAGGTCTGGTCGGCGGGGACCGAGTCCTCGTGAAGCGCGCCCCAGAGGTCGATGAGGAGGAGGTCGCCGGGGCGGATCGGGCGGCCCACCTCGCCGGGATCGTAGTGGGGGTCGGCCGCCTTGGGACCGATCGCCACGATGCAGTCGGCGTGCACCGGGGCGCCGCGCCACGCCAATTCGGTGCGGATCCAGGCTGCCAGCGCGCCCTCCGTGACGGTTTCGCCCCGGGCCAGATGGTCCGCCGCCCGCGCGAAGGCGTTCCGGGCAAGGTCCTTGACCAGCGCCGAAGCGCGGCCGTGTTCCTCGCGCTGCGCGGGGGTCCAGACCGCGTAGAAGGTCGACACCAGGTCGCCGGAGCTGTGGAGTTCCACCCCCGTCGCGGCGATCACGTCGCGGATGCCCGCGGGCAGCAGGTCGAGGTACGGGACATCGCACCGCGCGGAGGTCTCGGTGGCGATCCGGGTGCATCCCGCCAGGAGGGCGACGAGCCCCTCCTCCATGCGCTGGCGGCTGGAGTAGCTGGCGCGGGGCCAGTCCAGGTGGCGCCACGAGGAGTGCTCGATGGCGTGGATGAGGAGGCGGGGCCGGCCGGTCGCCGGCACGAGCGCGAATCCGCGCCGGGTGGTCCACTCCAGCCCGAGCAGCGAGCGCCCGATCGGGTTGCGGTCCTTGAAGTCGTAGAGCAGCCAGCCGTCCAGCCCGCGCTCGCGCAGCGCCGCCTGCACCCGCGCCACGCCGTCCGCGCTCGCGAGCAGCGCTGCCGACGCGTCCTCCGGCACTCTCGTCATTCCAGCTCCTCCATTTCCTCCAGCTCGGCGAGGGCCGCGTCGAGACGCTCCCTCTGTTCATCGGTAAGGTCCGCCCCGGCGCGGGCCGGGGCCGGTCCCACAAGCCGGCGCAGCGCCAGCACGACGACCGCCAATCCGGCCACGAGAACGGCCGGCGGAATCGCCCAGGCGAGAAGCCCGGTCCCGGTGCGCTTCGGGAAGGCCCGATACTCCTCGCCGTGCGCCGCCAGCACCAGTTCGATGATGCTGTCGGCGGCCATGCCACCATGGGCCATGGCGTTGATGCTGTCCCTGAGCGCCGCGGCGGTCCCCGACGGGCAGGTCTCGAGCATCTGGCCCGGGCAGAAGGGCGAGAGGATTTTCGAGATGGCATCGTCCGCTTCCGCGTGCAGCATCTGCGGTCCGGCGCCCGGCGGGGGGGGGTCCTGCGGAGCGGCGCGCGCGGCAACCGGAAGCCCGGCCGGCAGCAGAAGCACGGCAAGCGCGAGCGGGACGACCGATGGGAGCAGCGGATTCGGTCGCACTCTCATCCTTCGTCGCCTCCTTCGCCTCCGTCGATCGGCACGCCGTCCATCCCGACCCCGGCAAGCGCCCTCAACACGGCGACGCTTCCCGCGCCGGTCCGCTCGGGGTCGTATCCTCCCTCCAAGAATACCACAACCCGGCCCCCGCAACAGCGCTTCGCGGCGTCCATCACCATGCGGGTGGTTCGGTGCAGGTCCTCCGGCTCCAGCAGCTGCCCGCCCAGCGGGTCCCCGGCGAGCACATCGAAGCCGGACGAGACCAGAATGAAGTCGGGGACCGAGCGCGCGACGGCCTCGCCAAGCGCCCTCCGGAAGGCCTCCAGATAGTGGTCCCGCGGCGTTCCCGGCCGCAGCGGCACGTTCATCGTGAACCCCTCCCCCGCGCCCCGCCCCGTCTCGTTTGCCGCTCCGGTCCCCGGGTAGTGCGGGTATTGGTGCAGCGACAGGAAGAACACGTCGGGGTCCTCCTGGAAGATGTCCTGCGTGCCGTTCCCGTGATGAACGTCCCAGTCGATGATCAACACGCGCCCGGCGTGGCCCGTTTCCCGGAGACGCGCCGCCGCGACGGCGATGTTGTTGAAGAGGCAGAACCCCATCGCGCGGTCCGGGGTGGCATGATGTCCCGGCGGGCGCGCGGCCACGAAGGCGTTGCGGAACCGCCCCTCGGCCACGCCGCGCACGGCCTCGAGCCCCGCGCCAACCGTCCCGAGCGCCGCGTCCCAGGACGCCGCCGAGGCGCGTGTGTCCGCATCGAGCGAAGCCGGGCGGCCGCGCGATCTCGCCGCGTCCACGGCGCCCCTCACCGTGTCGATCAGCTCCGCGGTGTGCACCAGCGCCACATCCTCCACCGTGGCCGCCTCCGGCGCCACCTGCTCCACGCGCCCGTGCAACGCGACCATGTCGTTCTTCACTGCCGAAGCCAGAGCCCGCAGCCGCCCCTGGTGCTCGGGGTGCCCCCAGCCGGTGTCGTGGAGCACCGCCGAGGGATGCATGAGGAATGCGGTTGCCATCCGTTACGCCGCGCCCACGGGCTCGCGGGTGCGGGCGATCCGCTCCTGGATGCTCAGGATCTCGGGGCGGCGGGTGCGCATCGCCGTTACGGCATCGACCGCGGCGCTGGTGGCCGACATCGTCGTCAGGTACGGCACCCCGTACGCGATCGCCGCGCGCCGCATGGCGTAGTCGTCGTACTGCGACTTCTTCCCCAGCGGCGTGTTGATCAGCAGGGCGACCTGGCCGCTCACGATCCTGTCGACGATGTGGGGACGTCCCTCGCCAACCTTGTGAATCCGTTCACAGGCGATCCCGAGCTGACGGAGATGGTTGCAGGTCCCGCCGGTCGCCACGATCCGGAATCCCAGGTCCGCCAGGCGGCGCACCAGCGGCGTCACCGTGGGCTTGTCCGAGTCGTTGACCGTCACGATCACGGACAGTTCGTCCTCCCCCTCCGGAAGCCGGTTCCCCGCCGACACCTGCGCCTTCGCAAACGCCATCCCGAAGGAGTCGTCCACCCCCATGGCCTCGCCGGTCGAGCGCATCTCGGGCCCCAGGAGGGTGTCCACATCGAACCGGTTGAAGGGGAACACCGCCTCCTTCACGGCAACCCCGTTCACCTCCGGCTCCGAAGGCACGTCCAGATCCGCCAGCCTCTCCCCGGCCATGACCCGCGCGGCCAGACGCGCCAGCGGCACCCCCGTCGCCTTCCCGACGAACGGCACCGTCCGCGACGCGCGCGGGTTCACCTCCAGCACGAACACCTGCCCGTCCTTCACCGCATACTGCACGTTCAGCAGCCCGACGACCCCCAGCTCCAGCGCGAAGCGCCGCGTGAGCCGCCGCATCTCGTCAAGCTCCGTACGGCCCAGCAGATAGGGCGGCAGCACGCACGCCGAGTCCCCCGAGTGGACTCCGGCGTCCTCGATGTGCTGCATGATCCCGCCGATCACAACGTCGGTTCCGTCGCCGAGCGCGTCCACATCCGCCTCGAAGGCGTCCTCCAGGAAGCGGTCGATCAGCACCGGGTGGTCGGGCGACGCCTTGACCGCCCGCGCGAAGTACCCCTTGAGCGACTCCTCGTCGTAGACGATCTCCATGGCGCGCCCGCCCAGCACGTATGAGGGACGCACCAGCACCGGGAAGCCGATCTCGCGGGCGATCCGCACGGCCTCGTCCACGCTCATCGCCGTCCCGTTCGCGGGCACCCTCGCCCCGATCCGGCGGCACACCTCCTCGAAGCGGCGCCGGTCCTCGGCCCGGTCGATCGCGTCCACCGAAGTCCCCAGAATCGGCACCCCCAGCTCAGCGAGCGGGGACGCCAGGTTGAGCGGCGTCTGCCCGCCCAGCTGCACGATCACCCCCACCGGCCGCTCCCGCTCGACGATCTCGACCACGTCCTCCAGCGTCAGCGGCTCGAAGTAGAGCTTGTCGCTCACGTCGAAGTCGGTCGACACCGTCTCCGGGTTCGAGTTCACCATGATCGTCTCGAAGCCGGCCTCCTTCAGCGCCAGCACCGCCTGCACGCAGCAGTAGTCGAACTCGATCCCCTGCCCGATCCGGTTCGGCCCGCTGCCCAGGATGACGATCTTGCGCGCACCCGAGGGATTCGACTCGTCCTCGGATTCGTAGGAGGAGTAGTAGTAGGGGGTCGCTGCGGGGAACTCCCCCGCGCAGGTGTCGACGACGTTGTACGTGGGCCGGATCCCCCATTTCCAGCGCCGCGACCGGATGGCGGCCTCGTCGACCCCGCGCAGGGCGGCGAGCTGCGCGTCGGCGAACCCCTCGCGCTTCATGCGGCGCACGGAGGCCGCATCGAGTGACGGCAGGTCCGCAAACCAGCGCTCGAGTTCGAGGATCTGCACAAGCTGGTCCAGGAACCACGGGTCGATCCCCGTGGCGCGGTGGAGCCGTTCGATGGAGATGCCCGCCTCGATCGCGCGCTTGAGCTGGTACTTGCGGAAGGTGGTGGGCCTTCGCACGGCGGCGAGCACCGCTTCCGGGGCATCCGACTTGAGTCCATCGTCCGCGGGCGTCCGCCCCGTCACCCACCCGGTGCGCCCCACCTCCATCCCCCTGAGCCCCTTCTGCCACGCCGAGCGGAAGGTGCGCCCGATCGCCATCGTCTCGCCCACCGCCTTCATCTGCACGCCCAGCGTGTCGTCCACGTCCGGGAACTTCTCGAAGGCGAAGCGGGGGAACTTCACCACCACGTAGTCGAGCGCGGGCTCGAACGATGCCGGCGTCGTCTTCGTGATGTCGTTGGGGAGCTCGTAGAGGTGGTAGCCGACGGCAAGCTTCGCGCCCACGCGCGCGATCGGGAAACCGGTCGCCTTGGAGGCCAGCGCCGAGGAGCGCGACACGCGGGGGTTCATCTCGACCACCAGCATTTCGCCGTCGGCCGGGTTCACGGCGAACTGGATGTTGCACCCCCCCGCCTCGACCCCGATCTCGCGGATGATCGCGATGGCGGCGTCGCGCATGCGCTGGTACTCCACGTCGGTGAGCGTCTGCGCCGGCGCCACCGTGATCGAATCGCCGGTGTGCACCCCCATCGCGTCGAAGTTCTCGATCGAGCAGACGATGATCACGTTGTCGAGCCCGTCCCGGACCACCTCCAGTTCGTACTCCTTCCACCCGATCACCGAGCGGTCGATCAGCACCTCCCCGATCGGGCTGGCGTCGAGTCCCCTGCGCACCTGGGCCTCGAACTCGGTGAGGTTGTATGCGGTGCCGCCGCCGGTGCCGCCCAGGGTGAAGGACGGCCGGATGATCGCCGGGTAGCCCGTGTCCTCGATGATGTTCAGCGCCTCGTCGACGCTGCGTGCGAAGCCGCCATGGGGGACGGCGAGGCCGATCCGGTTCATCGCGGCGGTGAACTCCTCGCGGTCCTCGGCCATCCTGATCGAGCGCTCGTCGGCGCCGATGAGTTCGACCCCGTGCGCCGCCAGCACCCCCTGGCGGTGCAGGTCCATCGCGATGTTGAGTGCGGTCTGCCCGCCCATCGTCGGGAGCAGGGCGTCCGGCTTCTCGCGCTCGATTACACGCTCCACCCACTCGGGCGTCAGCGGCTCGATGTAGGTGCGTTCCGCCAGATCCGGGTCGGTCATGATCGTGGCCGGATTCGAGTTGACCAGGACGACCCGGTATCCCTCCTCCTTGAGCGCGCGCACGGCCTGCGTGCCGGAATAGTCGAATTCGCAGGCCTGCCCGATGACGATGGGACCCGATCCCAGGATCAGGATCGAGTCGATGTCGGTGCGTCTAGGCAATGACTTCGTTCACGGCTGCTAGTCGGCGCTCTTCGCGGATTCCTTCCGCAGCGCGGTGCGGAGGGCCGTGGCGAGGCCTCCCCACACGAACGCCATGATCACGATCATGGTGATCCAGGTTGCGGTGGTCATCGGAGCTGTCCCCTTCGACGTCGCGGTGGGTCTGTGGACGGTGGCCGCGGAAGAGGAGCCGGGATTTGCGCGCCGGGCGGGAAGCGCCCTTTCCGGGGCCGGACTAAGGTGCGCGAACGGGGGCGGCGGGGCAAGGCGGGAAGGGGTGTGAGCGGTTGGCTCCGTTTGCGAGTTCCGGGTAATGCCCACATCGTTGGAGTGTGGAACAGATGCCTCCCGACCTCCCAACAATGGAGACGCAGAATGATCGATGAAAGCAACACCTGCACCGTTCCGAGATGGTTGCGCACGGCGTCCTGCGTCGCGGTGATGTGCGCGCTGCCGCTCGGCTTCGGGTCCTGCGACCAGCCGGACACGGCCGCCGCACCCGGCGATGAGGCCATGGAAGCAACTGAACCGGCACCGAGCGACGCTGCACAGGCCGGCGACCGGGCGTCCTCGGATCAGCCGTCCGAGGGGGACGGAACGGAACGGATCAACCAGCTCCGCCGGGAACTCCGCGCTCAGGTCGCGGCTGGTGAAATCACCGAGGAGCAGATGCGTCAGCGGGTTTCACGCGCCCAGCAGCGCCTGGAAGCGGCACGGGGCGGGAGCGGCAACAGGTAGGAGCCGGGGAAGTACTTCGGCGACGAGCCGGCAGCACCCCGCGGGACAGGCAACGCAGCGCAAATCACCGTTGCGACAACCGGGCGTTCGGGGCGTTTCGACGCCTCGGGCGTTTGTCCGCTTGACTTTATACGACATTAGGTCTTAATATTACGATATGATGTCGTAACACCCGCGGGAACGAAGGAGCGTGATCCGTGACGATGCCTGCCCTGCCCAATTCGGAGCTGGCGGTGATGGAGTTGCTGTGGCGGAGGGGCCGGTTGCCGGCACGCCTGATCCAGGAGGCACTCTACCCGGATGATTCCCGGCCGCAGCACGGCACGGTGCAGCGGCTGCTGAAGCGGCTCGAGGACAAGGGATACGTGGTCCGCGACCGCGACCTGGGGGTGAACCTCTTCTCCCCCACCCTGTCGAAGGAGACGTACGCGGGGAATCAGCTCGAGGCGCTGGCGAACCGGCTCACCGAGGGGTCGCTGGTGCCGATCATCACCCGGCTCGTGGAGGACGACCGGCTGTCCGGCGCCGAAATCGCGAGACTCCGCGCCTTTCTGGACGAATAGCATGACCTGGCTGACCAACCGGATGGTCCAGGCCCGCGGCCACATCACCCTTTCCCGGCTCAACACCCTTCCCGGAGGTCGAGCATGACCAGCCTTCTTCTGCAGATCGGCGGCACCAAGCTGATCTTCTCGATCGTCCTCGCCTGCGGCGTCTGGGTTGTACACCGGCGCGTCGGACGGTGCGCGGTCTCCTACCCGCTCTGGCTGCTGGTGCTGATCGCGCTGCTGGCCCCGGCGGTCGTTGCCCTTCCGGTCTTCCCGGCGGTGGGAAGCGGGGTCGCCGGCGCGTCGGGGATGTCGCCCGGCGGGGTCGGCGCCCTGCTCGTGCTCCTGTGGATGGGCGGCACGGCGGCGCTCCTGGGCTGGACGCTGCTGCGCGCCCTGCGCTTCCAGCGCTCGCTCAGGCAGGCGGCGTGGGTGGCGCCACCGGACCTCCAGCGGCAGGCGGCCGAGATCGGCCACAACCTCGGCATGACCCGCATACCCGAAGTCCACACCACGAGCGCGCGCGTCTCTCCCATGGTGTGGTGGACGGGCGGGAAGGTGCGGATTCTGGTCCCCCGGTTCCTTATCGACGCGCTCGACTGTGACGAACTGCGCGCCGTCCTCGCCCACGAACTCGCCCACGCGCGCCGCCGGGACTACCTGGTGCGGTGGCTGGAATGGCTGGCCTGCTCGGTCTTCTGGTGGAATCCGGTCGCCTGGTGGGCCCGCCGCCAGCTCCGCGCCGCCGAGGAATGGTGCTGCGACGCGCTGGGAGTGGCCGCGCTGAAGTCCGGTCCCCGGATCTACGCCAGGTCGCTGCTGCGCGCCATCGAGCTGATGTCGCAGGCCAGGACCGTCCGCGCCCCCGCCTTCGCCAGCGCCGCCGACCGCGGCAGCGATCCCCGAACACTGAGAAGGAGGCTTGAAATGATCATGACACCGAAGACGGCCGCCCCCGCCCCGCGCTGGCTGCGCGTCGCGACCTGGATTGCCGTCGTCTGCGTGCTGCCCTTCGGCACGCTCTACTGCGGGTCGGCGGACGGGCCGGAACGCGCCGTCCCCGCCGCCGATGCCGACGAGGCACCGCCCACGCCCCTGGCCTGGTCCGACGAGGACTTTCTGAACGCCGAAATGGCGGAGTTGGCGGATCAGATGCTGGCGGAGATCGATCTGGATGCGATCAGGGCCGAACACGGGTCGCTGGGCGCCTATTTCCAGGAGAGCTTCGCGGAGATGAGGGGGGAACTGGGTGCGGCGGTCGAAGCGGGCGCCCTGAACGAGGGAACCGCCGCGCAGTTCGCCGCAGTCACGGAGGACTTGGTCGACCACCTGATCTCCCGGGTGGAATCCCGCACGCTCAGCGAGGAAGAGGCGCTCAACCAGTTCGTTTACGGTTTCGTGAGAGTGCTTTCGGTCAACGTGGAGCTGGAGAATGAACGGATCTCCGACGAGGAGGCCGGCAGACGCACCGAGGCGCTGCGTCGGGAACTCCGGGAGAGGGAGAATGGGAATCGGGAGTATGCTGCCCTCATCGGAGCCAGGGAACTACGGATGTTGCTCGATGCGGCCGGCAGGAATCTTCTGCCGCGCGACTCTGTGATTCGGGAATATCCGTCCGCATCGCCGCCGAAGGACATCCGGCCCCATGCGGCGGCGGAGTAGCCCCGCCTGTTTCGTGGCCGGCGCCGCGGCGCTGGTCGTGGCTTGCACCGCCGCGTGCGACCGCTCGCCGCGCATAGACTCGGAGGTCGCCGGCGGCCCGGTCACCGTGTGGGATTCCGCCGGGATCGAGATCGTGGAGAACCACGCGCCGGAGTATCCGCCCGGGCAGTTCTGGACCCTGGATCCGGAGCCCGAGTTCGTGCTGGGCGGGGGCCAGGACGGGGGCGGGGGTGCGGGCGGTGGCGAAGCGGCTCCGGGTGGCGCGGGCGCGGTGGCGGCCCGCGACTCGGCGGAACTGATCTGGCGGGTCGTGGGGATCGCTCGCCTGCAGGACGGAAGGGTGGCGGTTCTCTCCCAGGGGAACCACCAGCTCTACCTGTTCGAGCCGTCGGGCGAGCTGTCCAGGGTCATCGGCGGTCGCGGCGAAGGACCCGGCGAGTTCGACCGTCCCCAACACCTGCAGTACCTGGCCCCCGATACCCTCGTGGTGTGGGACTACTGGTTCGCCCCGGCCAGCTACTTCGACACCGGCGGCACGCTCCTGAGGGAACGGACGATCGATCTCCTGACCGTGATGGCGCGCGTCCCGGGGGCGACCGCCGAATCGCAGGTGATTCCGCTTGCGAACGGGTCGTTCGTGGTCTGGGGAGGGGAGCAGTCGGCGTCTCCCCCGCCGCCGGGCGCCTTCTACAGACCCCCGGTGGATCTCGCACTGGTCGACGGCACGTACACGGCGCACCCCCTCGGGCCCTGGGCGGTTTGGCAATTGTGGATCCCCCAGACCACCGCCGGCAGGAACGACGCGTTTCTCATCAACACCCTCGTCGACCTGCACATCGCAACGGGGGGCGATCCGCCTTCGGTCTACATCGGCGACGGGGAACGGAACGACATCCAGCAGTTCTCGCACGACGGCAGCCTGGTGAGGATCATCCGCCGCACGGCGGGGCCGGTGCCGGTCTCGGACAGGGGCCATGACGTATGGCTGGAGACGCTGGAGACGTTCCACGAAGACATGCAGGGCGTATTCGGAATGAGCTGGGAGGATTTCAGCCGCGGGATGCCACGCCGGGAAGCCTATCCGCCGGTGGCGGGCCTGGTGGTCGACACGGATGGGAACCTGTGGGTCCGCGAATGGTCGGCTGCCGAACCGGGGATGCCCGACCAGTGGAGCGTCTTCAGCCCGGATGGGCGGTGGCTGGGAGTCGTTCACGGCGTTCCGGATCTGTTGCTTTGCCACCAGCGCGTAAGCCCCTGCTGGGTGGACCGTGATTTCCTGCTTGCCGTCGGAAACGACGGACTCGGCATCGAGCGGGTAGAGGGGTACCGGATTCGCAGGGGTGACGGGGGGCCGTGAGGGGTTGGCGGAACCGGGTGCGATGCCATGCGAATCGGAGGATTGTAAAGTGGACACGACATTATGTAATGTTATCATGACATTTCGCTCGTGTGTGCGCGTCGGATCCGTGTTGTCCTGCGCCGCATTGGCCCTGGCGGCAACGGCGGGATGCGACGGGGCACCGCCGGACGCGCGTTCGAGCACGGGCAAAAGCCCGGTCACCGTGTGGGATTCCGCCGGGATCGAGATCGTGGAGAACCACGCGCCGGAGTATCCGCCCGGGCAGTTCTGGACGATCGATGAGGAGCCCGAGATCGTGCTGGGCGGAGGCCGGGACGGGGGCGGCGGTGCCGGCGGCGGCGAAGCGGCCCCGGGTGGCGCGGGCACGGCGGCGGCCCGCGACTCGGCGGAACTGATCTGGCGGGTCGTGGGGATCGCCCGCCTGGAGGACGGAAGGGTGGCCGTTCTCTCCCAGGGGAACCACCAGCTCTACCTGTTCGAGCCGTCGGGCGAGCTGTCCAGGGTCATCGGCGGTCCCGGCGAAGGACCCGGCGAGTTCGACCGCCCTCAACTCCTGCAGTACCTGGCCCCGGATACCCTGGTCGTGTGGGACTACTGGTTCGCCCCGGCCAGCTACTTCGACACGGATGGAGTGTTGCTGGCCGAACGATCGATCGACCTTGCGCGAATGATGGACGAGATCCCCGGTTCGAATGCCGAATCGACGATGTTCCCGCTGCCCGACGGCTCTCTGGTCGTCGTGGCGGGAAATCCATTCCCGTCGGAGACTCCGGCGGAGAGCTTTGTGCGCGGGCCACCGGGCGAGTTCGTCAGGATCGACGACAACTACCCCGCGCGTTCTCTCGGGTCGTGGGAGGGGCTCGAGGTCTGGGTACCGCAGGACCCCGGCGGCATGCCCGGCCTGCCCACCCTCATGCTCGACTCCTACCTGGCGGCCGGAGGCGATCCGCCCTCGGTCTACATCAGCAACGGTGACAGGGACGAGATCCACCAGTTCTCCCTGGACGGGAACCTGATCCGGATCATCCGCCGCACGGGCGATCCGCTGCGGGTCACCGAAGCGGCGCAGGAGGCGTGGAAGTCGGCCTTCGTCGCGTTCTGGAGCCCGTGGGGGGATCTGGAAGACGAACTCGGCATGTCCGCGGAGCGGTTCTTTGCCGGAATGCCGCTGAGGGACGCGTTTCCGCCGGTGGCCGGCCTGGTCGTGGATGCCCAGGGCCATCTGTGGGTCCGGGAGTGGTCGGCGTCGGAAGCGGGAGCGCCGGACCAGTGGAGCATCTTCGATCCGCAAGGGCGCTGGCTGGGTGTGATCCCGGCGCTGCCGGACCTGATGCTCTGTCACCGGTTCCTGGGTCCCTGCTGGATCGACCGGGAATTCCTGCTGGCGGTCCGGCGTGACGAAATGGGCGTCGAGCGGGTGGAGGGGTACCGGATTCGCAGGGGCGTGCCGTAAGCGCGCGTTGTCGCTGGCGTATTGACAAGGGTAGGCCATGCCCGGATCATCCCGGCGCTGGCAAGGGCAACAGCCTGGATGCCCATTGCGATCATCGAGGCGGGTGAAGGAGTGCGATTTGAATCCGTTCGCTCCACCCCTGGCACGTCTGGCCACTCTGGCCATCAGCTTCGCCGGTCTGGCCGCCATCGCTGCGCCCGCCCCGCTCGCCGCCCAGGGCATCTCCACCGCCGGGCTGCGCGGCCGCGTGGTCGATCAGGCGGGGGACCCGGTCGAGGCCGCGCTCGTCACCCTGGAACACACCGAAACCGGCGCCACCAACACGGCGGTCACCACGCCCGACGGCCGCTACTCGCTGCGCGGCCTGCGCCCCGGCGGCCCCTACACCATGACCGTCACGCGCATCGGCCTCGGGGACCACACCCGCGAGGACATCGAGCTGCTCCTCGGCCGATTCGTCAACCTGGACGTCACACTCTTACCCGAGGCCGTCGTGATCGAGGGCATCGAGGTGGAGGCCCGGCAGGACATCGAGTTCGACCCGGGCCGGATCGGGATCTCCACCCTGGTCACCGCCGACCTCATCGAGCAGCTGCCGACGGTGACCCGCAATTTCGTCGACTTCGCCGCGCTCTCCCCGCTCTCGCGGACGTCGGAGGAGGGCGTCTCGATCGCGGGCACCAATTTCCGCTTCAATACGCTCAACGTGGACGGCGCGCTCAACCAGGATGTCTTCGGGCTCTCGACCGACAACATCGCGGGAGGCAGGGCGGGCGGACGGGTGATCCCGCTCGAGGCGGTAGAGCAGTTCCAGGTGCTCGTCGCCCCCTTCGACGTGCGCCAGTCCGGATTCACGGGCGGTGCCATGAACGCGGTCACGAAGTCGGGGACGAACCGGTTCGAGGCCTCCGCCTTCGGGTTCTACCGCAACGACGCCATGGTAGGCCCCCTGGTCATCGGCGACGTCGCCACCGAACCCACGCTCTCCACCGCGCACGGCGGGTTCACGGCGGGCGGCCCCATCCTCCGCGACCGCGCGCACTTCTTCGTGGCCGGCGAGTGGGAGCGGGTTCGCGAGCCGCCGAACGGGTTTCATGTGGGAGAGTCCGAGGCGTTTCGGCTGTCGCTGGTCCCCGATTCGGTGGCCCGCATGCAGTCGCTCCTTCAGGGGTTCGGCGCCGACCCCGGCACTGCCCAGTCCTTCACTCTGGAAAACACGATCTTCAACCTTTTCGCGCGCTTAGACTGGGAAATGGGAGACCGGCACGACGCCATGCTGCGCTACAGCCTCGCCTCGGCGGACGACGACGCCGATCCCAACCGTCTGCCCGGCGACCTCTACGAACTGTCTTCGAGCGCCAGCAGGATCCACGCGCGCAGCCACTCGGCGGTCTTTCAGCTGTTTTCGTCGTTGCCGGCCGGGTTTTCCAACGAGTTGGCGCTGAATCTCCAGCACCTCGACGACTCCGAGACGGCGAGCAGTACGCTGCCCCAGGTCGAGGTCACCCTTGACGGCACGGTCGACGACGTGGCCGTTCGGCGCGACGTGCGCTCGGGCGCCGGCTATTTCGCCCAGGACAACGGACTTCGGCAGCGGGTGATCCAGGTGGCCAACAACCTGAGCCACGACGCGGGGCGCCATTCGCTCCTGCTGGGAGTATCGGGCACCCGGTTCGAGTTCGACCGCCGGTACGTTCCGGGCGCGTTCGGAAGCTACCAGTTCGAGAACCTCGAGGAACTGGCGCAGAACGAGCCGGACCGCTACGAGATCACGATCCCGCTGACCGACGACGGTTCGAATCCCGCCTTCGGGGTGCAGGAATTCTCCATCTACGTCCAGGACGAGTTCGCCGCCCGCGAGCGCCTGACCCTGCGGGCGGGGGCCCGGGTGGACCTCCCGGTATTCCTCGGGCGTCCGGCCGCCAACCCGGCGCTCGATTCCGCGCTGCAGATCGACACCTCCCGGCTCCCCGGCGGGAACCCGACGCTGTCGCTCAGGGCCGGACTCAACTGGCGCCCCTTCGACGGCACGCAGATCCGGGCGGGCTCCGGGGTGTTTACGGGCCGTCCGGCCTTCGCCTGGCTCGCGAACGCCTTCCAGAACAACGGAATCGCCGCACGGACCCTGGTGTGCCGAGGCGGCTCGGCGCCGGCCTACGATCCCACCGGCCCGGCCCCCACGGTATGCGCTGGCCGAGTTCGACCCCCGCAGTCGGCGACGGTCATCAACTACTTCGATCCCGATTTCCTGTTCCCGCAGGACTTGCGCACGATGGTCGCGCTGGATCAGCGGCTGCCCGGGGGGCTGGTCCTCTCGGGGAGCCTCATCTACAACTACGCCCTCCAGCAGGTCTTCATCGAGAACGTCAACCTCAGGGGGAACCGGATCGTGGGCGAAGCGCAGGACGGGTATTCGCTCGGCTTCGGCTTCGCGCGCCGCCAGGTGTTCGGGACACCCAGTCCGGGGCACTTCAGGGGCAACGAGGTGCTCTGGGAGGGCGGCCGGCGAACCGACCGCTTCGGTCCGGTGCTCAAGGTCACCAACAAGGGCGAGAACTTCACCTACGCCGCCACCTTCGAACTGAGGAAGGACTTCGGCGAGACGCTGGGGGTGCGGGTCGGATACTCGCTGACCCGGTCGGCCGATCTGCAGAACCTCACTTCGATCGACATCACGTCGAACTTCGCCTCCACTCCCGTCAACGTGCATCCAAACGTCCCGGTGCGGCAGTCGTCGCGCTTCGACCGGCCGCAGAAGTGGGTGGCCAGTGCGCACGCCCGCATCCTGCCCCGGTTCGGGGGGACGGAGATCAGCCTCCTCTACGTGGGGCAGTCGGGTGTGCCCTACTCGTACGTGTACAGGGGCGACGTGAACGGGGACGACTTCCCGGGCGCGAGGAGCGCGAGCCTTCCCAACGACCTGATCTACATCACCGACAGGGTCACCGGTTTCCCCGGAGACCCCGTGAGCAGGGATCTGTGGGACAGCCTCTACGACCTCGAAGAGTGTCTTCAGAGGCAGGTGATCCGGATCCTCGCACGGAATACCTGCCGCACGCCCTGGTCGAACCGGATCGACCTCCGGGTTGCGCAGACGGTCGAGGCCGGCGGGTTGTCGGCGGAACTCTCCCTGGATCTGCTCAACCTCCTCAATCTGCTGCACTCGGGGTGGGGGATCGTGCACGTGGTCAATCCGGTGGTGCAGATCTTCGAGGTCAGGCGGTTCCCGGAGCCCAGCTCGAACCTGAGGTCGATACCCGTGCTGAAAGCCCGCTACATCGGGGCACTGCAGCGCGATCGCTTCACCGGTGCGCTCGAGGCGGCGCTGCCGTATGTGCCCGAGGTGCCGACGTCGCAGTGGCGGGCGCAGCTCGGGATCCGGTTGAGGCTGGCGAGGTAGCCGGAATGTAGACCGAGACGACCACCCACACCCAACGAAGGAGCGCGCATGGCTCGATTCCTCCGTCTGAAAAGCCCATCGCCCGCCGCGCGGCCCGGATGGCGCGCCCCCCTCCTCGTCACCCTTGCCGCGACCCTCGCCACCGCCGCCCCCCTCGCCGCCCAGGGCATCTCCACCGCGGGGCTGCGGGGGCGCATCCTCGACCAGGACGGCGCGCCGGTCGAGGCCGCACTCGTCACCCTGGAGCACACCGGGACCGGGGCGACCAACACCGCCCTCACCACGGCCGACGGGCGCTACACGCTGCGGAGCCTGCGTCCCGGCGGCCCCTACACCCTGACCGTCACGCGCATCGGCTTCGGGGACCAGACGCGCGAGGAGCTCGAACTGCTCCTCGGCCGCTTCGTCAACCTCGATGTCACGCTCCTCCCGGAGGCTGTCCAGATCGAGGGCATCGAAGTCGAGGCCCGGCGGGACATCGAGTTCGATCCGGGCCGGATCGGGATCTCCACCCTCGTCACCGCCGAGATCATCGAGGAACTGCCCACGCTGTCGCGCAACTTCGTCGACTTCGCCGCGCTCTCCCCGCTCTCGCGCGTGTCGGAGGAGGGAGTCTCGGTCGCAGGCACCAACTTCCGCTTCAACACCCTCAACGTCGACGGCGCGCTCAACCAGGACGTCTTCGGACTTTCGACTCAGAACGTCGCGGGGGGCCGCGCGGGCGGGCGGGCCATCCCCCTCGACGCCGTCGAGCAGTTCCAGGTGCTCGTCGCCCCCTTCGACGTCCGGCAGTCAGGGTTCACAGGCGGCGCGATGAACGCGGTGACCAGGTCGGGCACCAACGAGTTCGAGACCTCCGCGTTCGGATTCTACCGGAACGCGGCGTTTGTCGGCGAGCTGGTGGTTGACGATGTCGCGACGGTGCCCGAACTCTCCACCGTCCACGGCGGCTTCACGGTCGGCGGACCGATCCGCCGCGACCGCGCCCACTTCTTCGTCGCCGGCGAGTGGGAGCGGATCCAGGAGCCCCCGAACGGCTTCCACGTCGGCGAGTCCGACCCGTTCCGGCTGTCGCTGGTTCCGGATTCCGTCGCGCGCCTGACCTCGCTGCTCGAGGGCTACGGGACGAGCCCGGGCACGGCTTCTTCGCTGACGCTGGAGAACACGATCTTCAATCTGTTCGCGCGCTTCGACTGGGAGATGGGCGAGCGACACGACGCAATGCTGCGGTACAGCTTCGCGTCGGCGGACGACGATCCGGATCCGAACCGGCTCCCCGGCGATCTCTACGAGTTCTCGTCGAGCGGCAGCAGGGTCCGCTCGCGCAGCCACTCGGCCGTCTTCCAGCTCTTCTCGACGCTTTCCGGACGGCTGTCGAACGAGTTCGCGTTCAATGCTCAGCACCTCGACGACTCGGAGACGGCGAGGTCCACCACACCCCAGGTCGAGGTCAGGCTCGACGGCAAGGTCGACGACTTCCGGGTCAGAAGGGACGTGAGGTCGGGCGCCGGCTACTTCGCCCAGGACAACGGACTCGAGCAGCTCGTTGTCCAGATGTCGAACAACCTGAGCTATGACGCGGGACGCCACTCGCTTCTCATGGGGACATCCGGCACGTGGTTCGGATTCGACCGCAGGTACGTTCCCGGCGGAATCGGCAGCTACCAGTTCGAGAGTATGGAGGACTTCGAGCAGAACCGGCCGGACCGCTACGAAATCACGCTCCCGCTGACCGAGGACGGGACGAACCCCCGTTTCGGGGTGGCCGAGCTCTCGGTCTACGGGCAGAACGAATGGGCCGGCAGCGAGCGGTTCACACTGCGCGGCGGCCTGCGTCTGGACCTGCCGCTCTTCGTCGGGCGCCCCGAGCGCAACGAGGCACTGCATTCGGTCATGGGGATCGACACCTCGACGCTCCCCGGGCAAGTCATCGCCGCCTCTTTGCGTGGCGGATTCAACTGGCGCCCGTTCGAGGGCACCCAGCTCCGCGCCGGCGCAGGCGTCTTCACGGGGCGCCCGACCTTCGCCTGGCTCGCGAACGCCTTCCAGAACAACGGGACGGCCGTGCAGACCCTGGTATGCAGGGGGGATCGCGCGCCGGGCTTCGACCCCGGGACTCCCGCCCCCACCGAGTGCGCCAGCGACCCGAGCCCCGACGACCATACCCCGGTCATCACCTACTTTGACCCTCTGTTCACCTTTCCGCAGGACCTGCGCACCATGGTGGCCCTCGATCAGCGGCTCCCGGGAGGGATGGTCCTGTCCGGCAGCCTGCTGTACAACTTCGCGCTCAACCAGATCTTCATCGAAAACGACAACGTCCTGGGGGAACCCGCCGCGGGCGGGCCGCTCGAGGGCTTCACGGACGGCTTCGGCTTCAACGTCCGCCAGGTCTTCGGCACAGCTACACCGGGGTCCAGGAGGGGACTCGGCACGGAGGAATTGTGGGAAGGGGGGAGGCGCTACGAGCAGTTCGGGCCGGTGCTGCGCGTCACAAACCGCGGCGAGAACTTCACCTACGCCGCCACCTTCGAAGTGCGCAAGGACTTCGGCGAGACGCTGGGACTGAGGGCCGGCTACTCGCTGACCCGTTCGGCGGACCTCCAGAATCTCACGTCGATCGACGTTACGTCGAACTACGCTTCAACGCCCATCAACCTGCATCCCAACACTCCGGTGCGTCAGCGCTCCCGCTTCGACCGTCCGCACAAGGTCGTCGCCAGCGCGCACGCCAGGATCCTTCCCCACCTTGGCGGAACCGAGATCAGCGTGCTCTACGTGGGCCAGTCGGGGGTGCCCTACTCGTATGTGTACAGGGGCGACGTGAACGGGGACGGATTCCCCGGTCCACGGGCGTCGAGCCTCTCGAACGACCTGCTCTACGTGCCCGACGTGCCCGGCCGGTTTCCTTTCGCCGGCTTCGGCACCCTGGCAATGTGGAGCACGCTCTACGAGCTCGAGGACTGCCTCCAGGAGCAGAAGAACCGGATCCTCGCGCGCAACACCTGCTCAACCCCATGGTCGAATCAGGTGGACCTTCGGGTTGCCCAAACCGTAAAGGTCCGTGGAATGTCTGCGGAGCTGACGCTGGATCTGCTGAATGTCCTCAACCTGCTGGACTCCTCGCAGGGGATCGTCTACGCGGTGAATCCGGTGGTCCAGGTCTTCGAGGTGCGGCGAACGGCGATCCCGCTCACTCTGCCCCCCGAACCCGGGAACCCGTTGATCGCCCACTACGTCGGTGCTGCCCGGAGGGACCGCGAGACGGGGAGGGTCCGCGCGGCGCTGCCGCACGCTCCGGAGGTGCCCACGTCGCAGTGGCGGGCGCAGTTCGGGGTGCGTTTGAGGGCGGCGAGGTAGTCGCGCTGGCCGGGCCTATCCCGCCGCCGCCCTCCGGGCCCGCCGCGCGGCCTGGTCCTCCGCCCGCACCTCCAGCACGTCCGCCACGGTGCGCAGCCCGTCGATCACGTTCTGGATGTGCTCGGCGCGCGGCAGCCCGATCAGCTCGATGCCGCGGTGCACGGCGTCGCGGTGGACACCGGCCGCGAACGCCTTGTCCTTCATCTTCTTGACGACCGATTTCGGCTTCAGGTCGTCGATCCCGTTGGGGCGCACCAGGCAGCAGGCGTAGATGAGGCCGCTCAGTTCGTCGCAGGCGTAGAGGACGCGGTCGAGGGGCGTATCGGGGACCACGTCGCTGCGGTCCGGGTAGCCGTGGGCTTCGACGGCGTGGACGACCTCGTCCGGGTAGCCGAGTTCGCGGAGGCGGGCGACGCCGATCTGCGGGTGCTCGTCCGGGTGGCGCTCCCAATCCAGGTCGTGCAGAAGGCCGGCGAGTCCCCACAGCTCCTCGTCCTCGCCCATCATGCGGGCGTAGTGCCGGACGGCGGCCTCGACGGCGTACATGTGCCTCCTGAGGGCCTCGCTCTCGACCCACTCCTCCAGAAGGGCTACGGCGTCGGATCGGGTGGGCGCAGGCATTTCAGGTCCTTTCGGTGACGATGGCGCCGGGGGTTCGCGGGGTCAGCGCCTGATCAGAGAGAATGTAATGTGTGATTGTCATAATGTAATGTAGACTTTACATCTACACGGCGCTCGACGGGCACAGGTGCGAGATCGCGCACTGGTTGCAGCGCGGCTTGCGCGCGACGCAGACCTGCCGGCCGTGGTAGATGAGCAGATGGGCGAGCATCGTCCAGACCCGCTGCGGAAAAAGTGACATCAGGTCGTTCTCGATCCTCTCCGGCGTGGCCTGCGTGGTGAAGCGCATCCGCCCGGCGAGCCGCTTCACGTGCGTGTCGACGACCACGCCCTCGTCGATCCCGAAGGCGTTGCCGAGGATCACGTTGGCGGTCTTGCGGCCGATTCCCGGCAGCGCCGAGAGCTCCTTCATGTTGCGGGGGAGATCGCCCCCGTGCTCCTCCAGCAGGGCGGTAGCCATCCCAATCAGATTCTTCGTCTTGTTGCGGAAGAACCCGGTCGAGCGGATGACGTCCTCCAGCTCGGCAGGGGCGGCCGCCGCGAGTGACTCGGGGTCGGGGTAGCGGCGGAAGAGTTCGGGCGTGACCATGTTCACGCGGGCGTCGGTGCACTGGGCCGAGAGGATGGTCGCGACCGCCAGCTCGTAGGGCGACACGTGCTCCAGCGCGCACTTCGCGTCCGGGTACTCGGCGAGGAGGATCTCGTAGATGGCGGCGGCACGCTCGGTGCGCGCCCGCTTCGATTCGCGTGGGGTCATGGGAGCGCGAGGTGCCTGAGAAGGACAGCCGCCAGCTTGAAGACCTCGGCCGGAGTCCGAATCCCGAACAGGCCGTCCAGTTCCGCACCGGGAAGCGAGGTCGTAAAGTCGCCGCCGCCTTCCCGGGCGGGGCCGGCGGCCCACTCCGGCAGCGCGGAGAGCGGCTGCGGAGGCACGGGGACGATGCCGTATCCAGGGCGGTCCGGGCGCACCCCCGTCACCAGTGCGAGGTTGATCGCGCCGGCGCCGTCGGCTGCCCAGAAGAGGCCGTCCACGGACTCGGGCGGCGGGTTCGTAGCGCCCGGCGTGCCCTCGTATCCCGCAGGCTCGGCGGCGTGGGAGGCTGGCGGGTCGGGCGCGTTCCGGTCGCCGGGCTCGCCCGCTTCGCCCTCCTCCAACCACAGCAGATGCCGGGGCAACCGGATGTACCCCGCCTGTTCGGACAGCGCCGCGGTCCAGTCATCCGACTGCGGCGGCCGGGCAGGACGGGCCGCCAGCAGCTCGCGCAGGGTGCCGGCATGCACCGAGGCGACCGAGGGGCCGGCGCGCCACATCCGGTACGCGAAGTAGAGGACGCCGCCATGGTCATGAGCCGTCTCGGCAGCGGCATCGTCGGCGCGAAGGTCGGCCAGGATCCCCTGCACCGATCCGAGCATGACGAAGGCGGCGGGGTTGCCGGTGTCGACGCCGCGTTCGCGCGCCTCCTCGTCGATCGCGGGGAAGCGGTCGTCCGGGAACGACGCCTCCGGGAAGAGCATCTCGTAGGGCGAGAGCCGGGGGCGGTCGTCGCGGGGGGCCACGCGGCTGGGCTTGTCGGACCTTGCAACCCGATTGCGGGTTGCTACCCGCTTCCGGGGGTTGCCGCCGCTTCCGCGCCGCCGCCGCCGCGCTCCACCGCGGTGACCTTCTTCGCAAGCCAGCGGTTCGCGAAGAGCAGGACCAGCATCACGAAGGCGAACTGGTACAGCACCGTGCCGACGTTGTACGGCGACAGGAGCGCCCAGGTCTCGGCCGCGGAGTCACCGCGCGACTGCCAGAGCCACCACCCCATCAGCACGATGGCCTCGACCACCACGAGCCGGATGGCCCAGTCCCACCAGCGCCCGATCCTCACGTCGGAATCCGGGGTGTTGATGAAGGTCTCGCGCCACTTCGTCACACCGTACCTGAGCACGGCAAAGGCGAAGAAGAAGCCCGACAGCATCAGCCCGACGCCCCACACCCAGTCCTGGTTCTGGAAGATGCCGATCCTCAGCGCCGAGGGCACGCCGAGCAGGAAACCCGCGCCCCCGACGATCGCGATGGCCTTGCCCCGGGTGAGGCCGAGGTCGATCAGGATCCGGGCGGCGAGTTCGATCATGGCCACCAGGCTCGACCACGCGGCGAACACCAGGGCGAGGAAGAAGAGGGCCATGAAGAACTGCCCGCCGGGGATCTGTGCGAAGAGCTGCGGGACCCAGATGAAGGTGAGCCCTTCGTTGCCCGCGCCCACGATCTCGCCGGCCGCATCGGGCATGACGGAGAAGATCGTGCACATCACCATGATGCCCGCCAGGAGCGACATCGAGTTGTTGCCGAAGCCGATCACGAAGGCGTTGAGCGCGGTGTCCTCGCGGGCCCTCATGTAGACGGCGTACGAGAGGACCAGTCCCCACCCGGCGCCGGTGTCCCACGCGTTCTGGGTCAGCGCCTCGAGCCAGATCCTGACGTTGCCGAGTTCGCTGAAGTTCGGAGTGAAGAGGAATGCCAGACCCTCCGACGCACCCGGCATTGTGACGGCCTTGACGGCCAGCACGAGCACCAGGATGATGAGCGACGGGATCAGGAAGCGGGCGGCGGTTTCGATGCCGCGAACGCCCTTCGAGACGACGAAGATGCCAAGCCCGACGGCGATCGCGTGGAAGAGAACCGCCTGGGGCGTGGAGTTGAAGGCTCCCCAGAACTCGCCCGGGACGGCGGTCGGGATCTCGCCCGAGACCGTCGCGACGAAGAAGCGGATCGTCCACCCCATCACCACCGTGTAGTAGAACAGGATCGCGGTTGCGACCCAGGCCACCCAGGCACCCATCCAGGCGAACTTCGGCCCGATCGTCTTGACGAACGACCCGATCGTGCCGCGCCGCGTCGCCTTCCCCATTCCGAACTCGAGAATCAGCAGCGGGACCGACCAGAGGAGCAGGAAAACCACCCACGCCACAAGGAACGTGCCTCCGCCGTTCGAGGCCGCGATGCGCGGGAACCGCCAGATGTTCCCGGTGCCGATCGCCATGCCGAGCATGGCCAGGAGCATTCCCCAGCGTGAAGTGAAGACCTCGGATCGGGTGGACAAGGTGCGTGGCTCCTGGGTTGGGGTGCGTGGAAGTGCCGACAATACTACCGCGTCGCGGGTCCGGGCGCACGGGTTTTCGACTGTCCTCGCGAACCCGGCCGGCCGGACTCCCTACAACCGGTCCTGAATCCACCCTGCCACGTGGTCGAGCCCCACCCGCTCCTGCTGCAACGTGTCACGGTCGCGGATGGTGACGCTCCGGTCTTCCGCGGTATCGCCATCGACGGTGACGCACCACGGTGTCCCGGCCTCGTCCTGGCGCCGGTAGCGGCGGCCGATCGAGCCGGCCTGGTCGTAGGCGGCGGGGATGCGCGCGCGGCGGAGCGCTGCCAGCAGCTCGGTGGCGATCTCGGGCTGGCCGAACTTCTTCATGAGCGGGAAGACGGCGGCCTTGATCGGGGCGAGCGCGGGGTGCAGTCCCAGCACGACACGCTTCTGCCCGGCCACCTCCTCCTCGCGGTAGGCGTCGACCAGCGCCACCAGCGCCGAGCGGCCGACCCCCATGGCGGTCTCGACCACATAGGGCAGGAAGCGTTCGCCCGAGCCCGGATCGATGTAGATGAGACGCTTGCCCGAGTACTCCTGGTGCCGTCCCAGATCGAAGTCGGTGCGATTGTGGACGCCCTCCAGCTCCTGCCAGCCGAAGGGGAACTCGTATTCGATGTCGACTGCGGTCTTGGCGTAGTGGGCGAGTTCGTTCGGGCCGTGGGCGTGCTGCCGCAGCTTCTCCGGCCGGATGCCGATCTCGTGGTGCCAGGCCAGCCGCTGGTCGAGCCAGTAGTCGAACCATTCATCGTCGCTTCCGGGCTTGACGAAGAACTGCATCTCGGCCTGCTCGAACTCGCGGGTGCGGAAGATGAAATTCCCCGGTGTGATTTCGTTGCGGAACGCTTTGCCCAGCTGGGCGATCCCGAAAGGGACGCGCTGGCGCGACGTCTGCTGCACGTTCAGGAAGTTGACGTAGGACCCCTGCGCCGTCTCGGGCCGCAGGTAGACCACCGACGCGTCCTCCTCCACCGGACCCATGAAGGTCTTGAACATGAGGTTGAAGAGGCGGGGCTCGCCCAGTTCGCAATCGACGTGCCCGCCGGGCGCGACGGACGGCTTGCGCGGACAACCGGCCTCTTCCAGGTGGTCCGCGCGCCACCGCTTCTTGCAGGTCTTGCACTCCAGGAGCGGGTCGGTGAAGCCGGAGACGTGGCCGGACGCCTCCCAGACGCGGGGGTGCATGAGGATTCCCGCGTCCAGCCCCTCGATGTCGTCGCGGGCGTGCACCATGGCCGACCACCAGGCATCCGCCACGTTCTTGCGCAGTTCCACGCCGAGGGGACCGTAATCCCAGACCGAGGCGGCCCCGCCGTAGATCTCCGACGACTGAAAGACGAAGCCCCGCCGCTTGGCCAGCGACACGATCTTCTCCATGAGGTCCGCCACGGTGGTGTCCCCGGTTGTCGAGTGGTGGGTGGTGGCCGATCCGGGCGTGTTCGAGCCGCCCGCACCTCTGGCCGATTCGCGCCCGAAAGTTACCGAAGACGCAGTGAGTCGCCACCCCCCGGGCAGAACGTGGCCGATCCTGCCATTTTCCCGCCCGGAGGCCTCTTGCAACGTGTCTGGCAGGAGGCGGCGAACTGCAATAGGTTCTGTTGGGCGGCCACGGGTGGCCGCGGGTGCGGAGGATGCGATGGATTCCTGGGAATTGCTTGCCACACTGGGCACGACGCTCGCAGCATGGGGAGCCATGCTCGGGCTGATGTGGCGAATGCACACCAGCGTGCGCAGGGAGATCACGGGCCTCCGCGACGAAATGCGCAGGGAGATCACGGGCCTCCGCGACGAAATGCGCGGCGAGATCGCTGGCCTACGCGACGAGATGCGGAGCGAGATTGCGAGTGTACGCACCGATCTCGGCGGCGAGATCGCTGGCCTACGCGACGAGATGCGGAGCGAGATTGCAAGTGTGCGCACCGATCTCGGCGGTGAGATCGCTGGCCTCCGCGACGAGATGCGGAGCGAGTTTGCAAGTGTGCGCACCGATCTCGGCGGTGAGATCGCGATGCTCTCGGCCAGGATTGCAACGAACGAGAAGGGGCTGGTCGCCTTGAGTCAGGAACTGGCGGAGTTCCGGGGCGAGATGCGCAGCGAGCTCAGGGGTGTAAATGCGGCCTTGCTGGTCCGGCGCGAGGACTTCCGGGCCCACGTGCACGGGGCCCGAGCGGGTTAGCGCGGCTAGCAGTCCGTGGAATAAGTCCCCGCTGCATTCGGGCAGCGATGCATCCGGGCTGAACCGCAGTGCTCTCGCACTCGCGATGTCAAGATCACCTTACACTTTGTCATGTTTACTTCACTATGCACGTTCCTGAGGCCCTGCTCTGCGTTGCTCCTCGGGCGAATAGCGCCGCTATGCGCCCGTCGTCGCGCCTTGCCAGCCCGGCGCCTCGCCGCCCTCGGTGCTACGCGGAGA
>JAJDXM010000027.1 GCA_022823225.1 Gemmatimonadota bacterium | reverse complement strand
CCATTCCGGTCCGTTTTTCCCGCTTTCGCGGCACGGTCCAGTAGTGTCCAGTCCAACGGCAGGAAACGCAGATCGTGCAGCCCTGTATGTAGTTAGACGATTCCCTGCCGTGATTCTGACCACTGGAGATCCGCTGCCGAGGCACCGGTGGTTGCCGGCCCCGAAGGGAGCGTAGGCGCCGCGCTGCCGGTGTTCGCCGCGGGCCGGCGTGTAGCGGTCGATGTCGAAGCGCTCCGGGTCAGGGAAGTACTCTTCGAGCGTGTGCCCGGCCGCGGTACCGATCATGACCTGGGTGCCCGCCGTGACCCTGTGCCCCGCGAACTCGAACGAATTGGCGGTCGTCCGAAGCACGGCGGGCGAGACCGGATGAAGTCGCAGGGTCTCCATCGCCACGCGGCGCGAAACGTCGAGCCGCTGCAGCCCGTCGCCGGACACCGGGCCTTCCTCGAACAGGGCGTCCGCCTCTGCAATCATGCGCTCCATGAGCTGCGGACGCTTCACCACGTTGTAGATCATGAACGCACACGTGCTTGCCGTGGTATCCAGCCCGACCATGTAGGGGGCGAGCACCGTCAGGGGCAGGTTGGTCTCGGGGAGGAGCTGGGGGTCGGCTTCGCGCAGCTCGAGCATCAGGTCGATGAAGTCCGGCGTCGTTCTGCGCGGACCCACCTTGCGCTTGTGTGCGAGGACCGCCCGGGCCAGCTCGCGGGCCCGTTCGCGCGCGCGGCGGAATCGCGCGAGTCTCATGACTTGCGGTACCGTCGCCGCGCTCAGAAGCAGTCCGCCGAGGAGCGTGGACAGATCTCGCGTGTAGCCCTCCGGCGAATAGCCCGCCATCATGTGACCCATCTGCTCGGCAATCACGTGCTGGAACGCCGGCAGCACCTCGAACGGTTCCCCGACCGGCCACTTGCCGAGCTCGCCGCGGGTGATGTCGACGACCTCCTGCGACCGGTCCTTCATGACCCGGACCGCGTATCCCCTGGCCTGGGCCTTCCGCGTCGTGACGTGGTCGATTCCGTCCATGGTCAGGATGGAACGCGATGAGCCCATCTGGTTGTGGAAGCTCGCCATGGGCTCAAGCGACCGGAAGACGGTCTTTCCATGCGAGGTCAGGAAATTCGCTGCTTCCGGCCCCACGATGCACACGAACCGGCGCCCCGGAGCGCGTATCCGGAAGATCGGACCCAGCTCGCGGTACTGGCGGGCGAGGAAGGTCACGAGTCCCCTGCGCATGGCCAGGCCGTTGCCCAGCAGCGGAAGGCCCGGCACCACCGGGATCTCTTTCGGTTGCCGAGGCCCGGGACGTGGTTCATCGGGCGCTTCGAGTCCTTCGATCGCCAGCCCCATGGTTCTGCCGATCAGGTCGAGATTCCGCAGCAGGTCGATTCTGTCCCGGACCTGCTCAAGCTCCTCCGACGACAGAATGGTGCGGAACACGCCGCAGGCTTCCGCAAGGGCGACGATCGCGATGTCGCGCGGATCGGGCACCTCGTCGCTGAACAGGATCCGCATGATCCGCACCCTGGCTTCCTCGACCTGCCGCCCGTCCGAGACGGGATAGCGCCGGGAGCGGGACACCGAGGGGGTCAGCGACAGTACGCCGTGCGCCTCGGATCTGACGACGCCGCGTTCGGTCAGGCGCTCCAGCGCGGCGCGGCGGATCCGGCGTCCCCGCCGTGCAGTCCGCTCAAGCCAGTAGCCCGTGTCATGCGTTTGCCCGTTGTCGGCGATCTCGGCGAGCGTCGGGTCCAGGATGTCGTCGCCGGTGGGCGTCGCGTCCACGAGCATCAGCCGCTCCGGATCCGTGTCGATGCGGTCCTCGAGCGCGAGGTCCATCAGCACGGCGCCGGCGAGTGCCAGGTCGAACGAGCGCTCGGGCAGGCCGGGGGCCAGTTCCCCGCGCGCCTCGTCCAGGACGAGCACCAGGATCTCCTCGGCGAACCTCAGCATGGCATACTCCGTGCCGCGCGCTCACCGACTGGCTCGCGGACCTCCATTGTCGAGATCATCGCGTCGCGTATTTTGACTGTGCGAGACTATTGCGCGAGTTATTTCGCGTGCGCCATGCTAGCGCCGTAATCTCGAACGTGTCAAGACAGAGGCGGGCCCTCAGGGGCGGTTCCGTGGTCGCGCAGTCGTCTCGGCCAGGACCAGTTCAACGCTTCGCCCGCCACCGAAAAACAGATCCTTCCCGTCAAAGTGCTTGGCGGGCAGCTCATTCAACCAGGTCCACTCCCCCTCGGCCATAACGGGGGTCGCCTGCCAGGTCGCAGGATCGAGGATGAAGGCCAACAGGGTGTCGGATGCAAAGCCCACAAACAGCCGTCCGTCGTGGAGTGCATGGAAGGTGTTGATCGACTGTATTGCCACCGATCCGAACGACTCACGCATCTGACTGGCCGTCTCTTCCACTTCGTCCCGGATACCCGTCGGCAGCAAGGCAACGCGCCCGGCTCCGCCGTCAGGATCGTAACTCACCAGCACGCCGTTCTTCTCGTCCAGAACGTGAATCATGCCGTTGCTCCCGAGGGCGACCCTGTTGTTGTGAATCGAAATGCGTCCACCGCTGTCAGAGCGCAACTCGTCCGGAATTGCCGCGATGCGTTCCGGGTTCTCCCCCACCATCCGCCCGAGATAGTGGTCCGGGAAGTAGACCGCGAAAAGCTCACCCAGCTGCGGATGAATCACAAAATCAAGCGCCAGAGATAGCCCGGCCACGTTCTCGACTCCGAGGGAATTGCCGTCCGATCGTCTTCGGGCAGACGAGCCACCAGGCCACTGACGGTGTAGACGGAGTCACTTACGGAAAAGCCGAGAGGTCCGCCGCCGGAAAGCGACTCCGATTCACAGGCCAACGTCCGCAACAGGGTGCCCGAAGCCACGGCAAGGATCGAACGACGGGCGTGACGCGATCCTGGACTGCATGACGGGAGCGGCATGGGCTGGTCCTCGATGGGGATTGGATTGCCGGACTGGTGGCGGGTGTCGGGGGCCTCCGAATTCACGTTGGGCCCGGGAGCATGGGGAAGCTGTCGGCAGCCGTCAAGTCTCGCTCTTCCTTCGCTGGTGAGGGCGTTCGCGCGTTTTACACAAATTACGCATTTTACGCATTTCGGGGCGTCATGCGTCGATGGCGTTCGATGAGCGTCGAGCATGCCGTCGAACACCCTGTAGAACGGCGGCTCGCTCCACGTCGCGGCAGTGCCACCACTGCCGCAGTCGTCGGAGTCCGGCGAAGGTGGGTCAACCCTGACTCCCCGAACACCCATCCCCGACCAGCGAGGGCTCAAACAGCACTGCCTGCGGGACGAGGCCGTCCTCCCGGATTGAGTACAACAGGGACTTGTCGCCCGTCCACCACAACACTTCATCGCGCACCGTCCGGGCGACCAGTTGACCTGTGCGAACGTCGATCACCTCGACCACCCCATCCATCATCCGGTTCAGATCCAGCGGTACAAACGGCACGGGATCGGCCACGGCCTCTCTCCAGTCGTCGTCCGCTACGAATGTGGTGATCCACAGACGTCCGCCTTCGTGCCTCAAGCCGTCGATGACCGACGTCGACGGAGCTTCCTCCGGATACCCTTCCGGCGGCGGACCTGGCGTGAACCAGTCGGGCCGCCCCTCCAACCGAACGACGACGCCCGGATCCGCAGGATCCCAGGCCTCGACGGCGTACTCCGTCGGCAGTGCCCGCCACACTCTCCCCTCCCCATCCGTCGCCAGCGGGGAGAAGAAGAAGCTGCGCATCCTGTCGGGCGTGGGCACGACGGCGATCGTCTCGACCACGTCGCCATCCAGATCGATGACTCGAGTGATCTCGGCGCGCTCCGATCCCTCGGTGCGCCCCCAGCCCGCCAACACGTATCCCGAACCGGAAGCCAGCGGCATCACGTTGGTCGCGAGTATTCCTCCGAGGTCCGTCGAACTCCCGAACGCCCAGGTTGCAGACAGACGCGTGATCCGCCGCCTGAGCGGATCCAGGACCAGTACGCCGCCACCGGGCAGGGGCCGCAACATGCCGAAGCCGGGTTCCATGAATTCGCCCGGACCCTCCCCGCTACGCCCGAAGCTCTCCCGGTAACGGCCCCGGCTGTCGTATACCAGCATCTCCGGGCCGTTCTGCAGGGAAGCAACCACGAAGTCGCCGGACTCGACGCGGGTGATTGGCGCTGGAAACCCGATCGTGCCCGGGTCTTCCAGCGCGCCGAGCCTGAGCACCTCGTCGAGCACGATTTCGCACAAGCGAGGTTCCGATGAGATCGGCACCACCAGCTGCGCGGCGGCCGTTGCGGCAGCACACGGGAGCATGGTGGCGGGTAGAATCGCCATCGCACTCAGGCCGAACCGTCGGATCTTCATCGAATCCTGAATGTTGCCGGACGCGTCAGGCGTTGCAAGCTTACCCCGCGCCTGTAACACTGCGGCACCGGCGACACACGCGGCACCGGCGACACACGGCGACACCATTGAAAGGAATCCCCGATAGGCGGCCTGCCCCCCACTACGCCGGACCGAGCGCGCCCCTCGGTCGCACATCGCCTTCAATGGCTTGCGCCGAGCGGACCCATCGTCTTCGGCATTGTGTTGCATGCGATCGCAATCGCGGCAACCGGTACCGTGGCCTACGCGCAACAGCCCGTCGACCGCCCACGCGTGGGGCTGGCGCTCGGCGGTGGGGCCGCGCGCGGGATCGCGCACCTGGGCGTGCTCGAATGGTTTGAGGAAAACCGGATTCCGGTGGACGGGATCGCGGGCACCAGCATGGGCGGGCTTGTCGGCGGCCTCTACGCAGCGGGGCTGACGGCTGCCGAAGTCCGCAGCAGTTTTGCCGGCGTCGACTGGGACCGGCTGTTTGGCGGCGAGATCGAGTACCCGCACCAGATCTACCGGCGCAAGGAGGATCGCCGGGCGTATCCGGTGCGCAATGAACTCGGTTTGCGTGGCGGCCTGCGTCTGGTCCAGAGCCTGGACCCGGGCCACTACGTCGACCTGCTGCTGAGCCGGCTGGTGCTGCCCCACTCCGTGCCGCTCGACTTCGACGACCTCCCGATCGCGTTCCGCTCGGTCGCGACCGACCTGGAAGCGGCGACGGCCGTGGAAATCGGGAGCGGTTCGCTTGCCACCGCGCTTCGCGCCACGATGGCGATTCCCGGCGTCTTCCAGCCCGTGGAGCGCGATGGCCTCCTGCTCGCCGACGGCGGAATGCTCAACAACGTGCCCGCCGATGTCGTCAGCCGAATGGGTGTGGATGTCGTCATCGCGGTCGACGTCAGCCTGCCGCTCCATACGCGCGAGGAGATGCGGTCCCTGGTGGGCCTGGCGAGTCAGGCGATCATCCTGATGATGAACGAGCGCACACGGAACGTGCTTGTCGACCACGCCGACCACGTCATCGCGCCGGCCCTGGAAAGCGTGTCGCTCATGGACTGGAGGCGCTTCGACGCCATTCGCGAGATCGGCTACCGCGCGGCTGCCGCAGCGGGCGAGGATCTGGCTCATCTCTCGCTGTCGCCTGCGGCGTGGGAACGGCACCTCGAGGAGCGGCGCAGCCGGGTCGCCCCGTCGCCGGTCGTGCCGCGGTTCGTGCGCGTTGAGGGCGTGGAGCGCCGTGACGCGGACGAGATCGCCAGCGCCATCGAGCCGCTGCTCGGAACCGAACTGGATCCCGACGAGCTTGAACTGCGCCTGACCCTGCTGGCGGGCGGCGGACGGTACGGCAGCCTCGGATACGACCTGGCGAGGGACGGCGATCGAACCGGTATCGTGGTCCGCGCGCGCGACAAGCCCCACGGCCCACCGTTTCTGGATCTCGCGACGGAGGTCGAGTATCTGGGCGGCGAGCTGGATCTGGCGGGCGGAACCCGCCTCACCATCATGGACGCCGGCACCCGGAACGCCGAGCTGAGACTGGACCTGGCATTCGAGCTCGGGTGGGAGGCGGATGCGCTGCTCGACTACTATCTGCCCATCGGCGGTTCGACCGTATTCGTGGCGCCCCGCGCAGGCCTGCATCGTCGCCGGCAGCGGGTGGCGGTCGATGAGGACCCGGCCGCGGAGTACCGGACCGGGCGCGCCCTGGTGGCGTTCGACTTCGGCGTGACCCTCGGTCGCAGGAGCGAGCTCCGGGTCGGATACGAGGGGGCCCTCCTTCGCGCGCGGGTCGAGAGCGGTGCGCCCGCCCTGCAGGACCTGGACGGGTGGGAACGCGGCCTGCGAGCGAGGTGGGTGTACGACGGGCACGACCACTGGCTCGTGCCAGGTAGCGGGATGCGGATCGAAACCGAAGCGCGGTGGCTGGCGAGCGCGCCCGGACAGCCTTCCGGATTCGTGCGGGCGCGGTTTGCAAGCAGCACGTTCTTCTCGGCCGGGAACCGTGGCCGGGTGTTTCTCATGCTGGCCGGCAGCACGACGTTCGACGACGAGCTCTCCCCCTTCTACCAATCCACCCTGGGCGGCCCGTTCCGGCTCGGCGCATTCGATCGCGACCGGTTCCGGGGCGCGAGCACCGGCTACGTCGGCACCGGCTACCTTCACCGGGTCGGACGCCTGCCCGATTTGCTGGGCGGCGCGATCTACGCCGGTGCCTGGCTCGAATCCGGGGGGGTCAGGGGCGGTCGCGCACTCCCCAAGGCCGGCCAGGCCGACCTCACCAGTGTATCGGCGGGGTTGGTGATCGATACGTTCCTCGGCGCCGTATTCGCCAGTGGCAGCATGGCCAGCGGCAGCAGGCGACTCCATGTCGCACTCGGCCGCCCGCCCTGGTAGGGTAATCGCCCGTTGTGCGCGATGCTCCTCCATACAGGGGATTGCGGGCCACAGTTAGCTACCGTACCGTGGCTGTGGCTCGCGTGAACACCCATTGCGACAGGAAGAGACCATGAAAAAGCTGTGGGACGGAGAATACGGACTGGCGGCGACGTTCTGGCTTTGGTGGTTCGTCGGCAACAGCGTGATGGCGGGACTCACCACGACGGTTCCATTCCTGGGCATCGCCGGCCTCGCCTGGTTCATTGTGACCAGTGTGGGCGTGTGGAGAGCCGGTGCGCACTACCAGGGCTCGGACATGTGGAGGACGCTTTCGAGAGTCAGTCTGTTCGCGTTGCCCATACTCGGCGTGCTCATCCCGCTGATCCTGTTCGGAGCGGCCCTCCTCCTGCTCCTGGGGATCGCGCAGTAGGGGTTGGGTGAACCGAAGCACCCACAGGCAACGCAACCCGTCCCCTCCCCCATCAAACAGGCGTGACCCCCACACGGGGCCCCGAACCCCCCTCCGCACCAAGGCACGCCGATGACTGCACGAGCCCTCCTCGCCATCCTGCTCATCCCCGTCCTGCTCGCCCCCGCGTCGGGCACGGCCCAGCAGATCCTGGAAATCGACTACTCGGTCGGTCGAACAATCATCGACGACGAGTGGCGAGCCATGCGAGACCATGATCTGGCGGTCGACTGGGACCGCAACCTTCTCTACGTCCACGATAGCGAGGAGCCGGACGGGATCATGGTCTTCTCGCTAGAGACGGGCGAATGGGTCCGAACGATCTCGACGCCACGTGGCGGCGGCCCGCTGGAACTCCCCCAGGGCAAGGGCTTGATGGCACTTGCCAGTGATGGCGGTCTGTACGTTGCCGGCTACCAGCGAGTCCTCATGTTCGACTCGAGCCACGAGCAGGTGAACTCCTGGACCCCGGCGGCACCCATCACGCGACCGGCGGTTTGCGACATGGGTGGCAAGCCCGCAATACCGGTCCCGGACGGAGTGCTCCGGCACGAGACGGAGGCAATAGGACCGAACGCGGTGGTCGGCAGGTCGATCGACGACGTGATTTCGGGCTCGGTCGGAGACGTGAGTTCGGAGAACGAGGCCGTCGCCCGCGTTCAGGCGGCGATGGCGCGCACGCTGGGTGCCCGGGCAAGGATCGTCTGTACGGAAGACCGGGCCTTCGTCGTCAGGAGCTACAGCGATATCGGGTCCGTGCTCGGGGGCCTCCCTCTCGACGGCACCCAGGTGACCCGGGAGATCAGCGCGGACGGCCCCGACTCCGTATTCGTGTACCACCGCAGCGGCGAGGTGACGCGGGTGGCCGTTCCGACCGAGTTCACAGAGGAGTGGGGCTGCCAGATCGGCGGAAGACCATGCCCGCCCTGGTCCCACGATCTCCATCCGTCTCTGGACGACCGGGGCAACCTCGTGCTGTTCAGCGGGGACCTCCGTGTCGGGGGCGCGATCATCGACCCGGACACCGGATGTTATGCGATCGTGCAAAAGGACATGCGGACCGACAGGGCCCGGGTTCCCGTACGGGTCAGAGGCGACAGCGTCCTGGTGTTCCAGTATGACCAGGGGGTGACGGAAGACGGGAGACCCCATTTGTTCGCGGGGAGTTCCAACAAGGTGTCGATGCATCCGCTGCGGCGGGTCAGCGGGGAGCCGTGCGCGGGGATGGCTCCGGGGGGATAGGGCTCCACCCCGCCCCTTGCCCCCCGCCCCACCCCCACCCCACCGTTACCACCCCACGCCAGTCACCCTCGCGCACCACCCGGACGACACCGCCATGACCAGACCCCGCCCCTGCAGCGCCCTGGCCCTCTCCAGCGCCTTCACCCTCCCCACCGCCCTGGCCCTGGCGGCCATCGCCCTGGCCGCCCCGACCCCCGTCACCGCCCAATTCTTCGGCGAGGGCGTCGTCATCAGCGGCGACCAGATCCTCGTCGCCGCCACCCGCGGCATGAGCGGGGGCACCGTCTACGTCTACGGCCGCAGCGGCGGCACCTGGGTGGAGACGGGCAGACTCATGGCTCCCGAGCCCGCCGAGGGCGACGGCTTCGGCACCTCCATGGCCGCGTCCGGCGACCGCCTGCTGGTCACTTCCTACCGGCCATTCCCGCCCCCGTCGAGCGGCGCCGTGCATACCTACACGAGAGTGGGGTCCCAGTGGCGGCGCGACGGAACGATCGTCGCCCAGGGCCTCCCCGAGGGAATGACCGTCGGGCAGACCGTCGTGCTCAGCGGGGACCGGGCCGCCCTGAATGCGTCTGTTGGGTTCGGGGAAGACAGCCGCGTTGTCGTCTTCCGGCACGCGGACGGCAGCTGGGTCCAGGAGGCGGTGCTGGAGTCTCCCGGCGGGGAGCAGGGCACCGGATTCGGCGGTACGCTGGCCCTGTCGGACGACATGCTGGTGGTGGGCGCGGTTGCGACAGATTCGTTGACTGGTGCCGCCTACGTCTTTGAGCGCGGAGCGGACGGCTGGAACATGACGGCCGAGCTGAGCCGCTTCGGCGGCGGGCCCGGCGCGTATTTCGGCAGCGGAGCGCTGATCGCGGGAGATCACATCCTGGTCGCGGGCGGCCACCCGTTTGAGGGTGTCGGCACGGTGACCGCCTTTTCCCGGCAGGACGGCGAATGGACGGAAACGGCGACGCTTCAGGCCTTTGACGGCGGTACAGCGGACAGGTTCGGGGGGTCCATGGCAAGCGACGGCAGCACGCTGTGGGTGGGGGCGCCCGGCGTGAACGCGCGCGAGGGCGCCATCTACCAGTTCACCCAGGACGCGAACGGCGCCTGGACATCGGTCAGCCGGATCACCGGACCGGACCCGCAGCCCGGCAATGGCGTGGGCAACGTGGTGGCGCAGGCGGGCGATCTGCTGGTATCGGGCATGCCCGGGGCCGACTACAGCGCCGGCAGGGCGATGGTCCTCGAGCGCGACGGCGACGGCTGGCGCGCGGCCCCCCCGATCTTCACCGAAATCGACGAGTTCGACGCCGTCGTCGGCGAGCAGCTCGACTGTTCGGACGGCGAGGCGTCGATCTTCGGGTGCAACGACGTGGACCTGCTCGCCTACCTGCCGGTCAGCGCGCTGGGCGGTGAGCGCGGCACCCGCCTCAACGACATCTGGGGGTGGACCGATCCGGAGACGGAGCGCGACTACGCCCTCGTGGGGCGCATGGACGGCACCTCCTTCGTCGACGTGACGGATCCGTCCAATCCGGTCGTGGTCGGCAATCTTCCCAAAACCGAGGGCATCCCGGGGACCTCCTGGCGGGACATGAAGGTGTACAGCGACCATGTGTTCGTGGTGTCGGACATCGCGGGCGCGCACGGCATGCAGGTCTTCGATCTCACGCGGCTGCGCGAGTTCTCGGGCGACATGATCACCTTCGACGAGGACGCCCACTACGACCGGGTCGCCAGCGTGCACAACATCGTCATCAACGAGGAGACCGGCTTCGCCTACGCCGTGGGCAGCAGCGGCGGCGGGGATACCTGCGGCGGCGGCCTTCACATGATCGACATCCGCGACCCGAAAAACCCGACCTTCGCTGGCTGCTTTGCGCATGCCAACACCGGACGCAGCGGAACCGGCTACACCCACGACGCGCAGTGCGTCATCTACCGGGGACCCGACGAGGAGCACCGCGGCAAGGAGATCTGCTTCGGCGCCAACGAGAACGCGCTGAGCATCGCCGACGTGTCCGACAAGGAGAACCCGGTGGCGCTTTCGACGGCCAATTACCCCAACATCGGCTACACCCACCAGGGTTGGCTGACCAAGGACCAGTCCTACTTCCTCATGGGCGACGAAACGGACGAATTCCAGCTGGTCGACAACACCCGCACCCTGATCTACGACGTCAAGGACCTCGACGAGCCCATCCTCGTCAAGGAGTTCCTAAGCGAGAACACCTCGAGCGACCACAATCTCTACATCGTCGACGACCTCATGTTCCAGTCCAACTACAACAGCGGCCTGCGCGTCTTCGACGTCTCGGACCCGGAGAATCCACGCCTGACCGGCTTCTTCGACACGGTTCCGGGCCCGGACTCGCCCGCCATGAGGGGCTCCTGGAGCAACTACCCGTTCTTCAGGTCCGGGATCGTGGTCGTGACGTCGATGGGGGAGGGTCTGTTCATCCTGAAGAAGAGGGGGACGCCGATTTCGTAGGGTAGGGGCGGGCAGGCCTCCTACCGCCCCAGCCCTTCCAATTCGACCAGCCGGACTCCATCGATGGTGTCCGCGTCCCATTCAGCAGGTGGTGAGATTGAACGGTTGCGTTCCGAAAGACCAGCTGGTCTTTCACTCCGGATCCTCCCCACCAGCCGCAATCCACCCGCCGAACCCCGGATCGGCGAGCTCCCACACTCCCCTTGCGGCATCGACGATTCCTAGACGCTCCAACCTCCGGAGCGCCGCTTGTACACGAGCGGCGGACGGGGCATCCCCTCCCAGGGCGGCACCCAGCGCCCCGCGAAAATCCTGGCTGAACGGCCTTGACGCACCCGCCGCCAGGGCGCGTGCGGTTTCGCGCTGAAGCGGGGTGAGGCCCAACCAAGCCTCCGGGTAGCCGAGCTCTGTGGCGATCCGCTCCCGGACATCCTCAAGAGCGGAGCCGACGGTGTGCTCCGGGTCGTACAAAATCCTCTGAACCAGCAGGCGGAGGAAGTAGGGATTGCGATGAAGACGGTCGAAGGCGTCGACCATTCCGGCGCGATCCAGCCGTCGCTTCGCCGTTTTTCGGAAGACGGCCACGACATGGTCCACGAACCCCGTGCCGAGCGCGGGGAGATCAATGGGTGTGGCAAAGTGGAAGAACGGGGCTTCCCGGTCCGAGAACATCGCCGCAAGGCCTGCTCGGCTGGATCCGGTGAAAACCGCCCTGAGTCCTTCCTGTCGCTTGTCCAGACTCGTCCTAAGCGCGGCCACGAGGGATGCGTTGCCTCGGTTTCGGGCCAGTTCCTGCACCTCGTCCAGCAGCAGGATGGTCGGCTTGCCGGTCTTGGAGACCCGTCCGAGCAGGTCGTCGAGGTGCAGGAGCAGGTTGGCCGGCGGTTCGCCCTTGAGCCGGGTCAGATCGATCTCGGCTTCGGCTCCGGTTCCCGTGCCCGGGATGGATGCCGACAGCTTCAGCTTCGGCGCCACCTTCCACGCCGAGGCGCGGACCCTGTCTGCCAGTCCGCCCGACTCCCGCGATTTCTCAAGCGCGTGCAGCAGTACCGCCAGCGGGCTGAGCGGCGCCTGCCAGAACGATGCGTAGATCACTCGGTGTCCCCGCGTCTCGGCGTGCGGAGCCAGGTCCTGAATCAGGAACTCGGTCTTGCCCGCTCGCCGTGGAGCGAAGAGGCTCAGCGCTTGGGCCGGACCGCGAGCCAGTGTGCCGAGTACCTGTTCGGCGAGTTGGTCGCGTCGGAAATGCCAGGGGTCCCTCGTCATCGGTCTCCTTAGCCACCTTTATCCATGGATGGATAATTATCTTCGGATGGATAATCGTGGCTAATGGGGGTCCTCGCAAGGAGTGGTTGGGGTTCTGCGACCGCGTCCTGCTGCCTGCAGGAATCGCTTGCCACCTGGTTGTGGTCGTGTCCATAGGCCACAGGTCACCTCACCCCACCCGCGGCCCACTCACCTGCCACTCCACCACCTCAAGCGATTCCCCAAGCAGCGCCGCCCCGCGCACCGGCGAGATCAGCTCCTCAAATGGCGAGATGCTGCGAGGTAGGCGGCAACCGAAAGCCCCCCGAGCATCGCGCCCGGGGGGCTTCCTCGTCCCCGTTCCTGAAAGGAGTTCCGGCTAGTTCTTGATCACCTCATCCGGCGGGTCGCCGGGAACGGTGTACTCCGGCCCCTTCGAGCCGCCCGGATCCGTCGGCGAGGGACCGATGCAGGCCGAGGCCAGGAACACGAGCACGATCGCGCCCGCGGTGATGAGTCGTGTGATTGTCGCCTTCATGGTATCTGCCTCCTGTGGCACTTGTGTTTGTTCGGCCGTCCCCGATTCGCCGGGTGGGCCGGGGAAGCCTGGCGTCAGGACATCCGTGCGCCTCGGCTTCCCACGTGGCACGACGCTTGAAGGCATGTCGGGGTTTCATTGGGGGCGTCCAGGGGCGTTTGCCGTACCTGCCCGGAGCGTGCCTTGGTCGGGCCGGGAGCTACCCGCCTGTCAAGTCATACACCACCACCCGCTCCACACCCATCTCATCCGGCTCCACTCCGAGCACAAGCCCGGCGGCGACATCCAGTATGCGGAATCGGGGCGGTGCCTCCACTCTGCCCAGCCATTGCCCGTCGGACGCGATCACGGCGTAGGGCGGCGCACTGTGGCGCTCACCCGCAGGCCTGTGGGAGGGCAGCCAAACCCTTCCCTCGTCGTCCGGGAACGGGGAGCCAAAGAGGGGCAGCGGCCGCCCGATGCTGGCGCGATAGGCGGTCATGTTCCGCTCGGTGACTTCGGCGATGGTGGCTTCGGAAAGGCCGGGGTCGTGCATGCGAATCTCGTTTGCGGTGCTCGGCAGCTATTGGCTCCAGCGACTCCGCGGTGAGAGGAGCCGGCGCGGCCCGCCAGCGGACGATCTGCGTTACGGTGCCATCGGCCAGACGCCACGTGACCTGCGCCATGTCGGATCTGGTTTGGACGAAATGCCCGGAGGCCACGGTCACCTCGCCGGAGGGTTCGATCGGATCCCACTCCAGCTCGGGCGGGAACGGTGCCATGAGGTCGAAGGAGGCGACGGTGTCGAGGGCGCTGGTCTCCATGTCGAACCGCGCCAGGTGCCCGGGGGCCCACGCCTCCGCGAACCCGGTTGGGCCCCAGGAAGTGGCCAGCAGCAAATCGTCCGGTGAAGCGATTCCCTTCACGCGGAGATAGCGCATTGACGTGAGGGCCCAGGTGCGTGCCACCGCTCTGCCGGCGAAGAGGGTGATCCGGCCAAGGTCGGGGTCGGCCATCAGGATGCTGTCCTGCCCCAGTGCGAACAAGGCGTCAATGTGGCCCACGTCTCCCGGTCCCTCGCCCTCCACCGCCAGCACCTCGTGGGTCGCGCTGTCCGCCTCGATTACAACCAGTTCCGCGTTCCACTCGTCGTACACGATCGCGCCGCCGTCCGGCAGGAGGCGACCGGTCCCTGCCCCCTGGAACGCATAGTCACCCGGGTTGGTGCCGTGCCGGTAGCGGGGCTCCGCGGCGAAGCGGAAGGAGGCGGCACTCGTGGGCGTGCCCGCGTATGTGACGATCCGGACACCCGCGCTGTCCTCGATCTGGGCGGGGGTTGCGCCGGGGTTCGAAGGATCGGGCGCGCAGGCGGAGAGAGTTGCGAGGAGCGCGAGAATGGTGAGGCTTCGGGGTGCCAATCCTACCGCACCAGCCGGTACATCCGAATGTGCGGTACGTCCAGACAAATTCGGTCCACTAACCATTCGTCCCATTCGTCGCTCCTTCTCCGAACTCGGGTCATGGATTGGACGATGGCGGCGTGCGCTGCGTGTACATGCAATGCAACCAATTCCCCCGGCGGTGTGTCGTCGTCCCAGGAGAAACTTGGTGTGCAAGCGAGGAACAACCCATGGCCAGAGTAGCGTGTGTCGCAATCTTCCTCTCAGCGATCATCGCGTGCATCGGCGCTCGATCGGTGGTGGCGTCCGAAGCCCAGCGCACGGTTCAGGTCCGCGATTCGGCGGACGTCAGGATCATCTCGCTCGGCCGGGTCGAGGAACTGTCGGCGCCCGAAGTGACGGCAGACCTCGTCTTCTCCACGCGGGAGCGCGGGATCGAGCTGTACAGGGTCGGCGATGCCGTCCTGCTCGGGAACGGCGGCGTTGCGCTGGCCAACACCGGTGACACCGAAGTACTGCTGCTCTCCGAGGATGGTTCGCTCGTGCGGCGAGTGGGGGGTCGGGGAGAGGGACCGGGAGAGTTTGGCGTTATCACGGCGCTCCTCACGGCAGACTCGGGGTTCCTGGCCTACGATACGCGGCTGGGACGCCTCTCGAGTTTCTCGGAGACCGGGGAGTTCCTTGAGTCTTCGCGTCTCTCCCCGCAGAGCGCCCTGGTGGACCTGAAGCCTCTCGCGCATGACCCCGCCGGGAACACGTTGGCGATCCTGGGCGTCCAGCGACACTATCAGCCCTCCGGGATGAAGCGGGACACGACTCCGCTACTGTCGTACACGGGTCTCGAGACCGCGCCGGACACGCTGGGATTGCTCCCTGCGCAGGAATGGGCCTACGGCAGCAGTCCCGATCTGGAAGTGCTCTCTCGGCAGGAGGCCGGGTTCGGGCGGGACATCGTTGCCAGTGCGCTCGGGGACCGGGCCTTGATCGGGGACACCGACGCGTTGAGCCTGTCCATCTACGCTGCCGACGGCGGTCTGAAGCGGCGAATCCACGGCTCGGGCGGCGGTTGGACGGTCACCGCCGAGGAATTCGAGACATCAAGAGCGGAACGGCTGACCCGCAGAGCGGACCCGCCGGATTGGTATGTGGACTTCGTCGAGAATCTCCAGTACCCGGAGACCCATCCGGCCTTCCACTCGGCCGTCCTGGGGCCCGACGAAATGGTGTGGATCGGGCTCGCCGCACGCCCTGACGAGGAAACGAGACGCTGGCTCGTCATCGGCCCCGACGGTCAACCGCAGGGATCGTTGGGTCTTCCCGCTCGAGCGCGCGTGCTGGCCATCGATGCCGACCGCTATGTCCTGCTCCAGCGCGACGCCCTTGATGTGGAAGAAGTTCGGCTCTACAGGTACCGATAGGACCGCGGGACGAATACGACGAGCCGCCTAGACCCCATCGACCCGTTCCGCTAGACTTCACCGGGCAACCAACCGTCCGCGAGAGCGGGACTGGTCCGCCGGCTGCGGATCACGACAGCGCGAGGAAGCAGACAGTGAGAATGAGGCTGAAGCACGGCTTGGTCGGCGCTTGCATCATGTTCCTCGGAGTCTCTCTCGCAGCTCCCGCTTTCGGACACGGGCTGGCCTCGGCCCAGCAGGTCAGGGCGCTCAGCAGTGGCGCGACCGTCCGGCTCGACCCGTCCGATTCCAGCCCCGTCATCGCCAACATGGCGGCCGGTGCGACGCTGGACTGGATCGGGGAATCGGGTTCGTACCATATCGTTTCGGTACCGGGGCAGCCCGGCCAGGACGACCTGATCGGGTATGTCCTCGCCTCCGAGGTCGAGGTCGTGGGTGGCGTGGCCGGCGGAGCGCGGCCCGCGGCGACAGGGTCCGTGATCCCCGACATCTACACGCAATACGACAGATCGAAGGCGCGGCGGTCGTCGGGCCGGAAGCGGTCGATCTGGGGAGGGACGGCGGCCATCGTCGCCATTGCGACGACCCAGGTCCTTTTCGCGGCGGCGGACGAGGACGCCTATGCCGACTCGGCTTCCCATCAATCCGCTGTAGACAGGCACTCCAGAGCGGGGACCGTCAGGAACGTGTTCACGCTGGCTGGCACCGGCCTCCTCACCTGGGGGGCCGCCGACTTCTTCCTGGCACGGCGTGACATGGGGACGATGGAAGGGGAGCTTCCCACATTGACCGATGCGCCTCTGGAGGAGCAGTACGGGGACGCCAGCACGAGGCGCGCGTCGGGGAAGAGGAAGTTCCTCTGGGGCACCATCATGGCGGGCGGCTCCTACGCGACGGTGAAGTGGCTGCCCTGGCTTGGCGTGCCGGACCGGGCCGACTACGACATGGAGTGGGAGTACCTGTCGGCGGTGCACAGGCGGAACCGGACCGAGACCGCGAACACGTGGCTCATCGGTGTGGGGAGCGTGCTCGGAGTATGGGGTGCGGTCGACTGGGTGCTCGGGTCGAGGAAGATGTACGAAATCGAGGCGATCTCGCGCGTGACCGCGTTGCCGGCGCCGCAGAGAAGCAACGTGGCCGGGGCCGGGCCGGATCTGTTCGTCCGGCGGGCCGCGGGCCGTACCGAGATCGGCCTGGTCTGGAGCCGGTGATGCGCCGCCCCGGGGCAGGCCGTCGTCGTGTCTTCTATGCGTTCGGCGTCACCATGGTGGTCGCCGTGGCGGCCCTCATGGTCTCCATGGCGCGGGACTGGGCCCTCTCGCCCGAGCAGCGCGCCGCCGCCCAGGAGGCTCAGCTCGGCCTCGGCACGGATGTCCTGGCGCTGGTGGAGCTGGGACTGTCCGCCGAAGGTCGCTACTCCGGGGAGGCCGACGGCGTGCTGGAACCCGAGGCCCGTCAGGGACTCCGCGAATGGCAGACCGACCGGGGAATCGAGGCCACCGGGTACCTCGACCGCACCAGCTTGACGGAGTTGGTGGCGGCGGGCCGGGAGGCGGAGAGGAAGGCGGAGGAGGCACGCCGTCTGGACGAGGCGGAGGCCGAGGCGCAGCGGCTCGCCGACGAACGGCGGATTGAACGGGAGGAGAGGCTGGCGGAACAGGCCCGCCTTGACGCCGCCCGGCGTGAGGAGGAGCAGCGGCTGGCGGACGAGGCTCGCCGGGCCGAGGAAGACCGGCTCGCGGAAGAGGCCCGCCGGGAGTTGGAGCGGATCGAGGAGGAAGCGCGCCGGGCGGAGCAGGAGCGCCTGGAGGAGGAAGCCCGCCGGGCGGAACAGGAACGCCTGGAAGAGGAGGCCCGCCGTGCGGAGCAGGAACGCCTGGAAGAGGAGGCCCGCCGGGCGGAGCAGGAGCGATTGGAAGAGGAGGCCCGTCTGGCGGAGCAGGCCCGCCAGGAGGAGGCCCGCCGAGCCGCGGCCGCGGCGGTGGCGGATCCGGCGCAGCGGCAGGCCGACATGGTGGATGCAGCGCAGCGACGGGCCGAAGCGCGGCTCACCGACGAACAGCTGCTGCTCGCCGCGAGAAACGATCTGGCCGGGACCACCGGCGACCTGAACTGGCGCCTCGCCCTGAACCGGCGGTCCTGGACGGGCGTGCAGTCAAGCGGCGAAATCGTCGTGGGGCTCGATCTGAACGGGCGGAATCTGGGGGGCGTGATTCCCACGCGGCTCGCGCGCCTGACGGAGCTGGAGACCCTCAACCTGGGTGGAAACCAGTTGTCCGGCGCGATACCGGCCGAGCTGGGCTCGCTGAGCAAGCTCAGGTCGCTGTTCCTCGAAGACAACCAGCTGTCGGGCCCGATACCGGCCGAGCTGGGTGCGATGTCGAGCCTCGAGGACCTGCACCTGTACAACAACGCGCTGACCGGGATCATCCCGCCCGAACTCGGGAATCTGGCGAGTCTCAAACGGCTGCGCCTGTCGCGGACGCAGATCGCCGGCCGGATCCCGCCCGAGCTGGGCGGACTGGGGCAGCTCGAGCTACTCGCGCTGAGCGGCAACCAGCTTTCCGGGCAGATCCCGGCCGAACTGGCCAACCTGACCAACCTGAAGCGGCTGACACTGAGCAACAATCGTCTTTCGGGGTGCATACCAAAGGCGCTGATGCGCTTCGAGTCCGGCATCAATCCGCAGCTGGGCGGGGTTCGCCTTCCGGAGTGCGGGCGGCAATGAGCGAAAGCGACAACGCGGGCGCGCTGTCGGAGCCGTCGTCGCAGTCGCCTCCCGAGCCGCCTCCCGAGTCACCTCCCGAGTCCCCTTCCCAATCGCCCTCCGAGTGGGCGCACACGTCGCAGCGGCCCGCGGACAGGGATGAGCAGGTACCGTTCAGGGCCGTGACCCTGTTCACCTCACTGCTGGCCGGGATCGTCCTCGTGGGGGCTCTGTCCTACGTGTTTCCGGCTGGCGACGACAGCATGGCCGCCGAACTGCTGATCGACAGGAACACCCGGATCTTCCCCTACCCGTTCACCATACAAAACGTGATGTGGCTCGCCTTCTGCGCGGCCGCGGGAGAGCTGCTGGTGCGCCATTTCACCGGCCGCCGGGAAGGCGACCAGATTCACCTCGGGCTTTTGCCTGAGGACGACGAGACCATTCTGCGCAAACGCGATCTGGCCCCGATCTACCAGCGGGTGGTCGAGTCCGACCCGGAGAGGCGATACCTGCTGCAACGGCTCCTGACCGGCGCGCTTCTGCAGTTCCGCAACAGCGGGTCGGTGGACCAGGTCAATTCGATGACCAACGTGTCGCTCGAACTCTACCAGCATGAAATCGAGCTGAGATACAACATGCTGCGCTACGTCATCTGGCTGATCCCGACGCTCGGATTCATCGGGACCGTACTGGGTATTGCGTTTGCGATGCGCTCCGCCGGGGTCATGTTCGCGGGCGCCAGCATCATGGATGGAACGATCGGGCCCGAGATGATGGAGCAGCTGACCGGAGACCTCGGGGTTGCGTTCTACACGACCCTGCTCGCGCTGCTGCAATCGGCGGTGCTGATGTTTGCGATGCACGTCATGCGGGGGAAGGAGGAGGGCGCCCTGAACAGGATCGGCCAGTACTGCCTCGGCAATCTGTCGAACAGGCTGCACGAGGAACGGGGTCCGGGCCGGGGGTAGGCGGCCGCACCGGCCGGCGGGCCGGTCAAAACAGGGACAGAAGCAGGTTGACCGTCAGCGAGCCGCCCACGTCCTGCACGTACTGGCCGCCGCCCGCCTCGGCGACGTTGCGGAGAAACTCTTCCGTGGCGGGCTGGTTCCCGCTCCCCGTCTTCACGTAGACCGTGGAGACGCGGTGCCCTTCGGGCCGTCCGATGCCGGTCGCGACCAGTATGGACCGGTCGATCTCGTCGCTGTACGCCGGGTTGTCGGTCACCATCACGACGACCCTTCGCTCGGACCTTTGCCGCCAGGTCATGCCCGATGCCGCCGAGAGCGCGTCGTAGAAGGCCTCGGGCGAGTCGGGGTTGCTGCCTCTTCCGGTTCCCATTCCCACCGAGAGGCCGTTCACGAAGGTGCGGAATGCATCGCGGTTCGTGGCCGGACCGGAGAGCTCCCGCAACGGGAACAGGTACAGCGGGCTCTCCCACCGACGATCTCCGAACGCCACCATCCCGATGCCGAAGCTGGGCGAGATGCGGTTCAGAAGGACGGCGAGCTGCTCGACTTCCGCCTTCAGGTTGGCGACTTGCCCACTCATGCTGTTGGTGATGTCCAGCGCGATGATGATGTCGAGGTGGGGGAATCGGAAGTGTGGGGCGTCCACCTGGATGGGCGCAGGCGCGGGCTCCGGGCAAATGACCGCGGGAGGCGCCGGAGGGCAGACCGGGCATATGACCTGGGCGGGAACCGGAGGACACACCGGGCACTCTACGGGGTCGGGCACGGCGACTTCGGGACAGATCGTGACCGGCACGGGCTCCGGAACCGGGCAGGCGGGGCACACCGGGCAGGCGATGGGTTCCGTAACGGCGGCGACGACCGGGCACATGGGGCATACCGGGCATACGACCGAGTCGGGCGCTGGAACCGCCATGATGATCGGCGCGGGCGGGGCGGGGATGTCCGGCACCGCCTTCCCGATCATCGGGAAGATGACGACCGCGATCAGGATGAAGGCGCCGAGGGCCGACGCGAACAGATCCAGCGCCGCCATTCCGAACGGGCTCGGGGCGCTGCTCATCTTCTTCATGGCTGGCGGTCCGCTCCGTGTGAGTGGTCGCGGGTCCGGCGTCGGGCAGGCCGGCCAACCAGCGCGGCCGGAGCCCGTAAACAAATGTTGTCAAGACGAGGCGGCTCCGCAACGGGAGGGGACTCCGGCACCCTCGCCGATGTCGGCAATCCACCGTTATTCTTCCAGGTCCGCTTTCGCTTCCCCCGACGGGGGTGCCTGTCGCGATCCCGTCACGCGTAAGGATTCCAATGTTGCGTCCATCGTTCGCACCCGCGTTGTCCGCGCCGGCGAAGCTTGCATCGCCCGCATCGCCGCCACCCGGAGCCGGTCCGCTGCTCGCCGCCCTGGTCGTGGTTCTCTCTGCTTCGGCCACCCCCGCCCGGGCCCAAACGTTTTTGAACGAGTCCGGCGGATTCTACCTGGGACTGTCGCTGCCGGTGGGAAGCTTCGGCGCCACGATGCGGAAGGCCGTCGACAACACCGCGGCCAACACGCTCGTGCCCGAGCCGAGGCGGGGAAGAGTGTTTCGCGACGAGGTCACCGGGAATGCGCTCACCTACGGCCTCGCGCTGACGGCGGGATACCGGCTGCCCATCGCTGGCGACGCCTTGTACGTGCATGGGGAAGTGGGCGCCGGGTGGAATGGCGGCGCCCTGGATGCCCGGTTCGCCGGCGTGGGAGTCTCGGCGGAGCGGAAGCAGCTGGGAGAGAGCTGGCCCGATGTGTGGACCGTCGAGAAGCCGCTCAGCTACAGGGCGGTAGTAAGGGTTGGTGGCCGCCCGATAGGCCTGCTTGCGCGCGACCTGAGCATGTATCTGATGGCGGGCGTCGCCTTCACGGATGTGCGGCTCAGGACCGACTACGATGGCTGTTTCTCTACCGAGCCGTGTGAGCCTGCGGAGTTCGAATCGGGCACCGAGAACCTTGATTTCGACTTTTCAGCCTGGATTGCCGGTGTCGGCTTGGAGAGGCGCTTGGGCGAACGGCTCGCGGTTCGCGTCGAAGCCAGCTACGCGCCCTACGCCCGGGAAGACTGGGTCACTCCGTTCGCAGATGTGGGCGTGACCGTCGATTCGCACATCGACGCGCACGAAACGGGGCTGACGCTCAGCGTCGTTCGGCGGTTCTGAGGAGGGGCGTTCAGGACTGCACCAGCCCCCGCACCTCCACCCGCTGCACACCCAGCTCATCGCGCGTCGTGACCAACGCCCAGTCGCCGCCGATGTCCAGCAGGCCGGTGCGGGCGGGCAGCACCAGGGTGCGCACCCACCTGCCATCGTCGTCGAACCCGAACCATTCGCTGCGCTCCCCCGGGCGGATGTAGTCGTGGACCCACAGTACGCCGTCGTCCCCGATCATGATTCGTTGGTAGGCGGGGAACACGGCGGGCACGATCTCGCTCTCCCATTCCCAACGGCTCTCGAAGCGCGCACGCCAGTCGGGGTCGTCGTCGTCGCGGTAGCTCGCCTCGAGGGCGTCCCGGTAGCGGTCGACATCCTCCCGGGCAACGGCCAGGTCCGGCCCCTCCCAGCGGATCCGGCGAATTGTCGAGCCCGTCCAGTCGATGAGCTCGACCTCGTAGTCGTCGCTGGTGCCGAGCCACGTGCCGTCGTTGCCGGCTGCCAGCGCTATGTCGTGGGTCCAGATGCTGCCGGGCATGGCATCGCCGCCGCCCAGGGACCGTTGCTCGCGGCCGGGAATCCTCTCGCGCAGTGTGGTCGCAGCCGTGTGCCCCGTTTCCGCAAAGCCGAGCGACAGGAGCACGCGGTGCACCTCGCCGGGTTCGACCTCCTCCTCGCCCATGCCGAGACTGTTTCCCGTGAAGGCCAGTCGCCCGTTCGGCGCGCACACGAAGTCGCGCAGCGGCAGACCGTTGTAAAGGAAGCGATACTCGTCCACGAGGTTCCCTTCCCAATCGTACTGGTGGAGCCGAGCCAGCCAGATGTCGTAGACGACGATCGAGTCCTCGCTGGAGCATCCGTCCACGATCTGCACATTCCTGAACTCTCCCGGCCCCTCGCCCGCGCGGCCGCGGCTCCACAGGTGCTCCCCGTCGGCGCTGAACCGCTGAATCCGGAAGTGCTGCTGGTCGGACACGACCACGCTGCCGTCGGCGAGCCGGGCGCCGCCGCTGATCCTGCCGAAGAGGTATTCGTCCGGCCCATCGAGCCTCCCAACGGAGAGGACCGGTTCGGCGGACAGGCGGATTTCGGTGGCAGGTCGGGTCTGGGGTGTTTGGGCGCGGGCGGGAAGGGGTGTCGCGGCGAGCGCCAGGGCCGCCAGGGCGACGGCTGGAATCCGGCGGTGAGGCTTCATGATATGGGTCTCCCGGGATTGGCGGAACTGCGAGGGTGGTTCCCGGGGGTGTGGACAGTCGCCAATGGGTGAAGGGTTGCTTAAGGGTGGGGCGGCGGGGGGCGTCGGGCCCGCGAAAATGCCGACCTGCTGCTGGCCTACGCTGGAGCGCGGCATGAACCGACCCGTGAGTCTGCTATCGACTTCCTGAAAGCCGTGAGTGGCGAGGACTTTGGGGTGGATGTCGGCGCCTGGAGGGCGTGGGTGGAGGTGGAGATGTAATCCAGACATTACTTAATGTCAGGTAAAGTTGACAATTTGGATCACGGAGCCGAACCGGGGGATGCCTTCGGCGCCGATGCCGCCCCACAGGGGGAGCGCCTCGCCAGAAGGCCCGTGATCACGATTCTCGCGGATGCCTTGGTCGTGTAGCCGGAAGCGGAGCACGGCGATCGCGAATGCGCTCACGCCTCCGCGCGACCCCTCGCCGCTACCTGGTTGACTCATCAGGCCTCTTTCGAATTGGCGACGCGATCAGATGATCACGTAACGTCTATAACCACGCGCAATAGACGATATGGCGATCAGAATACGCAAGATGAGCGCGATGATGACGCTTCTAGCGTACCTCATGAGGGGAGATCATTCCGCTTTCGACGAAGGTCACCCTTGCATTGTCCGGGCAGACTGCCTCAGTTTCACGCTTTCCCCCTACACTCCCACGCACCCCGCGAGGCCAGTCGTGTCGGCTTTCACTTCACGCCCCGTTTCATGGCTTGAGCGCGCGAGCCGCGTCATTCTGCCCCCGGTCGTCCTCGTCTTCTGTGTGTCCTGCGCAACCGTTCGCAACGGGGAGCGCCCCGGAGGAACCCGGGGCCCGTGCGACGTGTTTGTGGAGCGGACGGAGGTGGAGGGGTCGGTCGCGGCCCGGCGGGTCCTCACCAACGCCGACGTCATGGACATGGTCACAAAGGGGGTTGAGGAGGAGGCGATGATCGAACTCATCACCGGGTGCGAGGCTGACTTCGATGTGTCTCCAGGCGATCTGCTCTCGCTGAGCCGCGGCGGTGCGAGCGAAGCGGTCATTCGGGCAATGGTCGCCGTCGCGCGCGGAGGCTGAATTCGTGCCGCGCCCGGCCGTTGGTGGACGGAGGTCCTCGGCTTGCCGCGATGGCGTGGCGAAGGTCTTCGGGCTTGCCGCTGCGGCGGCCCTTGCCGCCCCGGCCCAGGCACAGGAAGCGGATCCCGGTCGCGATGTCGCGGAGGTGACCCGGGGGATCCTTGAGCGGGTGGAGCCGGGATGGCAGCTTCTGACGGTCGCCGATTCGTGGTCACTGGCCATTTCCCGGATCACGGAAGGTGATGAGAAGCGGTTTTCTTTCCCGGTCGAGACCGGGCGGGACTACCGCATCGTCGCTGTCGGCGCGCCGGGCGTGCGCGACCTTGACTTCTGCGTCGTCGATCCCGGGCGCGAAGCAGGAGGAGGCTCGGAGCGCGAAGTCGAATGCCACGTGCTTCGGGATGCGAGCCCTGTCCTGGACTTCACGGCCGACGAGACCGGGTTGTGGGCGGCGCTGCTCTCGGCGGTGGCGGTCGATGGACCCTCCTCCTACGCGGGAATCGCGGTACTGACCCGGACGCCGGAAGCCGGAGTCGGAATCGCGGGCGATATCCCCTCAATCACGACCCTCGGGGTCCTTACGTCGTTCGTGGACGAAAGCTGGAACCTCCCCCGCAACAGTGGCGGCTCGGCCGCGGGCGGTGATGAATGGGGCCTCGTCATGGGCTCGGTGGCGGTCGATGGCTCTCGCCCGCAGCTCTCGTTTCACGTTGAAGCGGGCGAAGACTACCGGGTGTTGGCTGCCGGGGAGGCGCGGGTCACCGATCTGGATATCTGCGTCTTCGACGACATGGACGAGGTGGTGGACTGCGACCGCGGGATGGACGCCGAGCCCGGGGTGGCTTTCTACGCTACCTCGACCGGCTTGTATCGCGCGGTCCTGGAGCCGTATGCCATCGACGCCCCGGACCGTGAAGCAGCCTCGGACCCGTCATCGGCCCGCGCCGGGTTGGTTGTTGCCATGCGCATTGCCGACCGCTGCGACGCTTGGCGCAGAGAGCCGGAATACTTCGAACGGGCAACGGTGCTTGATGTCGAGAACTGTATGCCGGTCTGGCTCCACACCACGCCCCACGACCCGTCGGCCGGAACGCCGTTGATTCAGGCCGCGGAACACAGCAAGGTGCCCGATGTGATCGAGTTGCTTCTCGAGATACCCGGATTGGACACGCTCACGGCCGGCTACAGGTCCGGAGCCACTGCGCTCGGTGTCGCGGTTGCATTCAGCCCGGTTCCCGAGGAAGCGACCAATCTGCTCCTCGATCACAGCCCGGGATTGCTCGAAAGCCGCAGCTTCCGGCACGACGACGGAACCGCCACATCGCTGCTTCACGCGGCCCTTCTACGGCCCGATGCAAACGTCGGTGCGATAGGCAGGCTCGTGACCGAGATGGTTGAGCAACGCATGCATGACCCGCTCCTGGCCAGGGACGAGATGGGGGACACACCGCTCCACACAGCGGCGCGCGTGGCCACGAGGCCCGTGATCGTGCGGCACCTCGTGGAGGATGCGCCCCGGGAGCTGCGGCGGCAGATCCTGACGGCCGCCAACAATGACGGCAGAACTGCTGTGGAATTGGCCAGGGAGCGAAAGGACGGACGCCGGATCGCCGTACAATTGGAGGATTACCGCGCGGAGTACGTCAGTCCGTCGATCGGTCGGCGGCTGTCCCGACTTCGCGACGCGGTGCAACCGATTCTCGCCTCGGCTGCTGCCATCGCCCTCTTTCTGTTTACAGTTGTGCGCACGTTCCCCAAGTCGCCCTTTGCACGCCTTGCGCACAGCGCGTTCAACAGGCTGCCCGCGGGACTCCCGAACGACGAATAGGTCGCCCTCTCGCCGAGTGAGGGGTTCGCCGCGTCCCGGAGTTCGGGCGACAACTCAACCCAGATCCGACCGTCCTTCTCGGGCAACGTGTCCTCCGGATCGAGCGCGGCCTGCGGCGGGGCTGAGACGGATCTTCATCGAAAGTCCTACCAGCCGAGGTTCCCCAGGTCGTACCAGTCCAGTGCCCGGTCCGGGACCCCGTCGGCGTCGTCCGGGCCGACCTGGCGCTCGACCAGGACCACCAGCGTCGACCCGAAAACGTCGAAGCCCCTCAGCCGGTCCCTGACCCTCACCGACCCGGCGTATTCCGCATTCTCGTACACGTCCAGATATGACCATTCATGCGTGTCGCGCTGCGTGGCGATCCAGTAGCGGTTGTCGGTGTCGACCAACTGGTGTCCCCCGCCCAGAGAGTAGCGCTTGGGCGTGGATCGATAGCTTTCCAGAGTCTGGTCGACGACCGATTGGTAGGTACCGTCCGAACTCGTTTGGAGAACCCTGGCCATCGCTTCCTGACCCACCATGGTCCCCCGGATGGTCTCCCAGCCAATCCACATCGCTTCTTCCCGCCTCGCCACGTCCCGTTCGTCCGGGAGTTCCGTCGGCACGCTCAGCACCGTGGCGTCGCCGGTGTTGTCGACGAAGATCAAGCGGTCCCTGCAGGCCACGAATACCCATCCCTCCGCCCGGTCCGGGATGCCATCGATGCCTTCCTCTTCCCCACAGTCGGCACGCCAGGGCCCGCTCGGCGACGCTTCCTGCCTCATGACCTCTCCGGATGCGACGTTCACGTCGTACCGGACCATCAGGGAGTCGGCGATCCAGCCCCTCCACACCGTTCCCGTGAGCACCGTTCCGAACGACCGGCGGGGCTGCAGGAACGGCATCCGCGCATCCGCCACGTAGGCACCCGACGGCTCGAAGACCGTGAAGCGGAACAGCCGGCTGTCATAGATCCCGAGCGTGCCATCCTCGCCGCGCACAAGGTTGAGGCTGTTGGGGGATTCGGAGCTGCCGAACTCGCCGGGACCTTCCCCCTGTCGACCGAAGACTCCCACGACGGCGCCCTCCGTGTCCATGCAGCGCACCCGGGTCTCGTAGAAATCGAATACGCACGCGACGCGCTCGTCCGCAAGCAGCGCGACCTGGTTGCTTTCGCTTGGTGGCACGGCGGCGGTGCCGATCACCTCGGGAGTGAAGACGCCGTCTGCGTCCGGCAGGAGGATGGTGTCGCCCTCGGCGTAATCCTGGGTGCAGGCGCCGGCGAGGACCAGGAGTGCTGCTGCTGCGGGCGTCGGAAGCGTCTTGACGGGACTGAAGCGGCGGTGCAGTGGCTGGGTGTCATGCGGCATGAGGCGGACTCTCCGGTTCGGCGTTCGCGATTGGTTCCCCGGTGCTTTCAGTATTGCGGGGCTGCCGGTCAGGATTCAACTTTCCACACCGCCACAGTCGCCCGGGTTGGCGCCGTGGCGACTCCCAACGGTGTGGACAGTGGCCAATGAGCAAAGGGTTGCCTGCCACGGGCCCGGGTCGTCCGAAGCGGCCGCGGCGCGGTCCCAATTCAGAAACGGAGACTGACCGATGGGCAAACTCCTGGGCGGCATCTCGCTTCTGGCTGTGGCTTGGTTGCGGCGGTGGAAGCGGCCCCGGGCGCGGTCGAAGCCGGTGGTGAACTGGCCGGGAAGGTATTCGAGGCGGTTGTGGAGATCGTGGCCGGGATCTTTGGATAACGGGGGGTCGCCCGAGCGGTAGCGGATTCGTCCTACCGACGCCGCCCGGGTTGAAATCTCAGCAGCCGGGTTTCGTCAAAGGTCTCTTCACCCAGAAAGAAGAGCGTTGCCGCGTCCGCCCCGACCAGGCGACCCGGTGGCGAAGTGTAGATGTTCCGCAGATTCAGATGGTCATCATACTCGGCGAGCAGGGACACGCCGTCCTCGCCGGAACTCCCGTACTGTCTGTACAGACTGCCGCCGGCATACGCAGCATGCCCGCTGAGGGTCGCTTGCTCGATCCATTCGCGGGTTGCCGCATCCATGGCTGCCGGCTCGTCGCGAGGCAGCAACTGCGCCCATTGAGGCGGCTCCGACGCCTGCGTGCAGATGTGAGCGCCGGATTCGGAGAACAGATGAACCGCTGGTGTTATGGCAAGTCCCAGGGCTACCGAACCGCCGGGCAACGCGACTCCCCATACACGATCGACAATCATCCCCGTGTCGAAGAGGAGTGGATCCGCAGGGAGGAACGATTCGGACACGAATCCGTCAATGGAGTAGATCCTGGCCAGGTGATTGCCGCCCTCCAACCCGCCGACCAGGCCTCCGATGAGGAATGCGGAATCATCAAGAGGCACCACGGCCCGGGGGTCAAATTGCTCCTGAAGCCGGAAGGTGTTCAGGACATCCCCCGACGAGTCGAAGAGGGTGGCGAGAACTCTCCCCGCGTCAAGCGCCACGATCCGGTCGTCCGACAGAAAAGCGGCGTCGAGAAGAGCCTCGAACTCTCCGGGACCCTCTCCGACACGACCGATGGCCCGGATGATGCGCCCGTTCCCGTCTGCAAGCTTGAGGTCACCGCTTCGACTGTCTGTCACGAGCAGGTGACCCGACGGCGAAACGCTCAATGCGCGAACCGACAGCACGGGATTGGGGTCCGTGGTTCGAAAGACCAGCGGTTGAAGTGGGGCGAAAGCCTCAGCGAAGTCCCGTGTGGCGACATCCGCCGGGTGTGGGTCGCACTGAAGGCCGGAAGCGATTCCGGGTAACCGCAGGGCCACGCCGACGGTCAGCAGCGCAGCGAACGCCATGAACGCGACCTTCGCCTTCCCTGCCTCCGGGGCATGAGAGAGCAGCTTGCCGACTCTTTTCTCCAGGAACGAACGACGCACGGCGAATGTCGTCAGCCCGAGCCCGAAACCCATTGAACCACGCACCCCGAACCGAACGAGCAGGTCTCCATAGAGCCAGCGGCGGTGTGGGTAGCTTCGTATCACACGGCGATCGCAGTCGAGTTCGATGGCAACGCACAGGCGGCGATAATGCAGCCACAGAAACGGGTTCCAGGGGAAGGCGACAAGCAGGCTTGCCATGGCGAACCTTAGAATGCCGTCGCGGGCCCGCCGATGTTCCTCCTCGTGCGCCAGAATCAGCCTTTGGCCTTGTGGCTCGACTTCGCTCACCCATGACGGCAGCACCACTCGCGGCCGAAACAGGCCGACAATGGCAGGTCCCATGTCCTGCGACCACAGGACCGGCTCGCCCAACAGCATTCCCGGCTCCCAGGAATGGCGGCGATAATGGAGCCTGCCTGCGCCGATCAGAGCCCACAGAGCCAAGCCGGCCGACAGGGACAGCCAGGCGGTCAGCAGAATCCCGTCGAGCGTGTGCAGAACCGAACCCTGCGGAATCGTCACCGGGAAGACCTCGGGAGAAGATGTGCGCGCGATAATGCCGGTTGCGGCGTCGGAGCCAATCGCTGCGTTCGTTCCGGCAGGGGTCGGAGCCTGCGCTACGACCGTCTCCCGCGGAATCTCCGCCGTCCCCGCCCCCCCGCCTGCGAATACGCGCGCTGCGGTGAGCACGACCGTCCCCAGGCAAGCCGCGGCCCACACCCACCTGCGGCGTCCGTCAACGAGTCCTTCGGCGGCCAGGGCCGCGATCAGCAGCAGCAGCCCCACCCCCGTCGACCAGAGCATCCATGCGGCGATCATCGTTCCTCCTCCTTCTCCAACAGGCGGTCCAGTTGCCTGCGGAGCCTCCTGACGGCGCCCGGCGACAACGGTTCATCGGCAACGAACTGGGTCACGAGCATCTCGGCCGACCCCTTGAAGAGCTTGTCGCGCAGACGGCCGAGGGCCACCCGCCCCGCCTCTTCGCGGTCGACGAGCGCATGGTAGCGGTGAGCGCGGCCCTCCTTGCTGTGTCCGACCAGGTTCTTCGCCTCGAGGATCCTGAGCATCGAAAGGACCGTGTTGTAGGCGCGGTCGTCGGCGAGGCGCTCCCGGACTTCGGAGACCGTGGCGGACTCCAGGTCCCACAGGATCGAGAGGATGTCCATCTCACGCGCGGTCGGTGGATGTCTCAATGCAGTCTCCCTGCGGGCCCCTTCGCCCGCACTGCGCGCTGGCGACCGGCCTCGCCGCGAAATCGGCGCTGACCGTGTCCCGGCGGCTTAGTCCCAGAACTCTAGTTGAAGATGGGCGATGCGCGCCGGGATGTCAACTAGTGTTCTGGGAGAAGTGGCAAGTGGGGCGGGCGTCCACCACCCCACACGCTGCCCGAGTTCGTGCGACGATGGGGGCAATCGCCGATCGTGTCGGTGACGACATCCGGCCAGCTTTCCGCTTCGAGCAACCCTGCGGCCCCTCCGCGTGTCATTCCATTGTCATGAGAACATTCGCGGAATGTCATGAGGACATTACAGAATGTCGTGTCCACTTTACCTTCACACGTCCGGAGTTCAACTGGGCGTTGCACGGACTGTCGATTCAGGAGCCCCAACATGACCGCCACCCGCCTCGCCACCGCCACGCTCGTTGCCGTGGCCGCTCTGACCTGCGACATCACGGACGTTACCGGGCCCCCACCCGAGAACCCGGACGCCGAACCGGAATTGACGCCGCGCGATCTGGCCCGAGAACTAATCGGCCAGGAAGCGTATAGGTTAGGCCGCGCCTTTATGGCCAGTGTTACACCGGGTGAGTTACAGGAGTTGCTGGCAGCCTACGAGGGTCAGCCGATTGCTCCGCCGGAGGGCAATGAGTCCCAAACAACCGAGTCCCGCGACCCCGAAACGACGCCGGCGACCCCCCCAAACGCTCCCCAGACCATCGTCGAGAGCGATTCCCCCCGGGAAGCGGACCTCGTGCTCGCCGACGAGCCCCTGGTGCGGGTGGGCCTGCTCAACGGCCCCGACGAGTACCTCTTCGGCAATATCACCGGCGCGGTCCGGCTCGAGGACGGGAGCATCGTCGTCGCGGACCAGTCGATCTTCGAGGTCCGGAGGTACGACGCCGGCGGGCAGCACGTCTGGACGAGCGGACGACAGGGCGAGGGCCCGGGCGAATACGAGGGACTTCAGCTGATGAGAGGCTGCCCGGGAGCGGCGATCACAGCCTACGACGGGCAGTTGGACCGAATCACCGAACTCGATTCGGACGGCGTGGCGACCGACACGCGGCTCTTTGACGGAGCCGGCCCGTATGGGGTACCCGCATGCTCGTCACGCGGCGACCTGGTCTTCACCGCCTGGCCGGACACCGAGTGGGAGCTCACCGCGGCCATGGGTACCAGGTACCGGTGGGAAATGTCGCTGAACTGGGAGCGTGAAGACGCTGCCACCACCCTGCGCTCGGAAATCCCCGGGACGGAGCGCTACATCTATACGGAGTATGGTGCTTCCATGCCGTTGACGTGGGGAAGGGACATGGCCTTCGCGGTCACGGCCACCGGCGTCTGGTACGGATCGGCGGATGACTACGAAATCGAACACGTCGACTGGACCGGCCGAGTCACGCGCGTCGCGCGATGGGCGGGGCCTGATCTAACGGTCACGCGCGAGCACGTAAACCGGTACCGCGACGCCTACCTGGCCATGTACGAAACCGACGAGGAGCGCCGGGACTTCGAGAGGGAGAGGTGGCCGGAAATCCGGGACGACCTGCCGGAGCGCTTTCCCGCCTACGCGTCGCAAGGGCTCCTGCCGCTACCTGACGGCAGCGTGTGGGTTGTGCCTCACCCCTGGCGGGGCCTGGGAACCGCCGAGTTCCACCTGCTGGGTCCGGACGGCACATGGCTCCACCGCCTCACGATCCCGTCGGGCCGGACCCTTCTCGACGCGGGCCCGGGTTGGGTGCTGCTGCTTGAGAGGGGCGAGCTCGACGAGCAGAGCGTGGCTGTCTACGAGCTGAGGGAAGGGTCCTGACCGGGGCGAGTAAAGCGCCTTCGGCGAAGACTTGGCAGCCCGTGGACAAAACCCCCGCGGCATTCGAGCGGCGAATGCATCCGGGCTGGCCGCGGTGCCCGCGCATTCGCAATGTCAAGAAAACATTACCAAATGTCATGTCGCAATTACTTCTTGAGTCCTCGTAGCACCGCTCTGCGTTGCTCCTCGGGCAAATAGCTCCGCTATTCGCCCTTCGTCGCGCCTTGCCGGCCCGGCGCCTCGCCGCTCTCGGTGCTCACGCGGGTTTATCCACGGGCTGCTGGAGCTTGCCATTGATCAACCCTTGATAGGCCCAGCCCATCTTCGGCCCAATCTGTTAGCCCACTTGACACGCGTAAACCGTTACGTAACACTTTACAGTGAAGATCCGAAACATCACCCACTGCCTGCGACGTCTGTTTCTGAGGGACGATCCGCGAGGAGTTGACTACCACTAGACCGGAGATCGGAATGCGAATGCTGAACCCCCCGCACCCCGGAAGATTCGTCAGGACAGAGGTCATCGAACCGCACGGTCTGACTGTAGCCGCTGCGGCGAGAGCACTCGGCGTATCGCGGCCCGCGCTCTCCATGTTTCTGAATGGACGGTCGGATCTGTCCGGCATGATGGCGCTGCGAATCGAGAAGGCCTTTGGCGTGAGGATGGACACCCTGATGCGAATGCAGTCGTCCTATGACATCGCCCGCACGCGCCGGCGGGAAGCGGAACTGGATGTGGAGCCGTATCGGTCGGTGGCCGTGTCGGGGTTGCCGTAACTCACCCACCCTTCTCGAGGCGGTAGGCCCTGACGGTAGGGACGCCCAGCTCATCCCGGTGAATCCCGTAGACGCGGCCGCGCGCGACCTGGTTGAGACCGAAGCCGTCGGGCATCAGGACCGCGCCGAGCCAGCGACCCTCGGAGCCCAGAACCGTCCATCGTTCGGGCGCGGGATCGGGTGGGGGAGGGGTCCGAACCCAGATGTTTCCCTCGTCGTCGGCCAGCAGCCGGTCGAAGAATGGCTTGTGCTCCGGCAGCCAGGGGAAATCGCTGAGTTGAATGCGGCGGCCGCTCTCACTACCCACCTCCTGTTGGTCGTTCCACTCCTGTCTTTCCTCGGCGGTGATGGGGTCGGGTGGTGCATGCCAGCGCAGGATGCGCTTCAGAGAACCATCGGCGGCGACGACGCGAAGCTCCGCGCGCTGGGAATAGCCGAACAGCAGGTCGTCACCCGTCAACCGAATCGGCTGGACGCGCGTGGTCCACGGGACGGCTCGGATGAAGATCTCTGCATAGCGCATCTCGTGCCCCGCGATTGCGCGCGCCACTGTGTCCCGCCCAATGAAGGACTCGTCCGTCCACGCGAAGTCCCAGGACGTCAGTCCCTCCGGCCCCTCCGGCTCCGTCGTGCGATACCGGTCGGTGACAAGGAAGCGCCGGCAATCACCGGACCTTAGAAAGACACCCAGGGGGATCCCGGTCCGGCCGTCGACCGTCGGCAGGCGTCGAAGGAAGCGACCGTCGGCAGCAAAGTAATTGTACGCGTACGCATCCGCCGCGATGATCGTGTCCCCCTCGCAGGCAAACACGGTGGCGAAGTCCTCGAGTTCGCCCGGGCCCTCGCCCTCTCCCCCGAACCGATGCATGAACCGCCCCGTGGAATCGAAGACCATCACCTCGGAGGTGCTGGCGTCACCGGCCACCAGGCTCCCGTTGGAAAGGACATTCACCCCCCGAACGCGCCCCCACGGGGGATGGTTGGGATCGTCGCCCCCAGCGGGTCCCGCACCGATCGCCAACTCCGGCTCGGCGGCGACCGTCCAGCCCGCGTCCGTCTCCCAGGCCGGGACGAAACTCTCCAGAATTGCAACGCCGGCGCTATCGGTCTCGACGAAGTCGGCGACTTCCCGCGGTGCCTCGCAAGCGGCTGCAAGACAGGCCAGAAGCACGACAGTCGCTGCGGGACTGAGTCGAGTCATGGAGGGTCCTTCGGTTGCGGGGCCGGACCAACACCCTAACGCTGCCGGCAACCGGCGCACAACCACCGGGTGAGCGGTCTGCAACCCTCGGACATCGGTTGCGGCTTCTCGCTATTGACTTGCGATTCCATATACGTATAGAGGACAGTTCCGCCCCGCGAGCCATGACGATCTCCGGTATGACGCCCTGGCGCGGAAGTACCTGTGATCCTGATCGACACGGACATCCTCATCGACGTGGCGCTCGACCGCCAGCCGTTCTCCGACCCGGCGTCCGAACTGATCGATTGCCTGCAGACGGGGCCGAAGCGCGCGTTCGTGGCGTGGCACACGCTGTCGAACTTCGACTATCTCGTCACGCCCGCGCGAAGCGGTGCGGATGCGCGCACCTTCATCACCGAGCTGATTCGTTTCGTTGCTGTAGCGGAGTCCGGCACGGACGCGATCGCCTATGCCGCCCGGCTGGGAATGACCGACTTCGAGGACGCGATGCAGGTTGCCGCGGCGCGGGCCTGCGGAGCCCGCTACGTCGTCACAAGGAACGTGCGGGACTTCAAACACTCCCCCATCCCTGCGATCACACCGGCCGAGGCGTTGGAAGCATTGCTTTGAGCTTTGTCGCGGATGAACTGGGACGCAAGGTCACCTCGATTGCCCCGGTTCGCAGCAAGCTGATCACGAAGGGAATGGTCTGGAGCGGGGATCATCCACGGGCTAGATTGCCCCCGTCACGCAATCCCACCCACCGGAAAGGCGCGGTGAACCGATGGCGACCTCGAACCCTGGAACTGCGACTCCCGATTGCCCGGCGGCCCAGCCGACATCCCGTCGCTCTCGATGCACCCGGAGACTTGCCCACGGACTGACGGCGGCGGCAGCCCTCCTCACCGCCTGCAATCCCTCCCCGCCCCCGCCCGACGCCTTCCTCACCCGCGCCGAGCGCACCGACTACCGCGAGACCAGCTCGCACGCCGAAGTCGTGGACTTCCTCCAGCGCGCGGCGGCCGCCTCGCCGATGGTCCACTACACCACCTACGGCTACACGACCGAGGGCCGCGCGCTTCCGCTGGCGGTAGTCGGCGACGTGCCGGACCCGAGCCCGGCGTCCGTCCGGGCCACCGGCAAGACGGTCGTCTACCTGCAGGGCAACATCCACGCGGGCGAGGTGTGCGGGAAGGAGGCGCTCCAGATGCTTCTCCGCGACCTCCTGGCCGGCCGCCACGGCGCATGGCGCGAGTCGATGGTCCTGCTGATCGCGCCCATCTACAACGCGGACGGCAATGAGCGGGTGACCCTCACGAACCGCGGGCGCCAGCATGGGCCGATCGGCGGGATGGGCCAGCGTCCGAACGCCCAGGGATACGACCTGAATCGCGATCACATGAAGATCGAGTCGCCGGAGGCCCGGTCGGTGGCGCGGCTGTTCAACGAATACGATCCGCACGTGGCCGTCGATCTGCACACCACCAACGGGACGCAGCACGCCTACCACCTCACCTACTCTCCCCCCCTCCACCCCAACACGCCCCCCGCCATCGACGCCTTCCTGCGCGACGGGCTCTTCCCCCACGTTACCGACGAGATCCGGGACAAGCACGGCTGGGAGTTCTACTACTACGGCAACGCGTCCGCGCGCGGCGGAGGCGATCCTGCCTGGTACACCTTCGACCATCGCCCCCGCTTCAACAACAACTACATCGGCCTGCGCAACCGGATCGCGATCCTGAGCGAGGCCTACTCCTACGCGACCTTCGAGGAGCGCGTGCTCGCGACGCTTTACTTCGTCGAAGAGATCCTCGACTACGTCCACGAGCGTGGGGACGAAGTGCGGCGCATCGTCGCCGACGCCGATGCCGCCTCCGTGGTGGGAGAAACGCTGGCATTGCGCGCCGTGCCCGAGCGCTCGGCCGAGCCGGTCGACATCCTGATGGGGGCCACCGTCGAGGAGACCCACCCGCTTACCGGCCGTCCGCTGCTCCTGCGCGCCGACACGCAGTACGTCGTGCCGATGTACGAGTACGGAACCTTCGCGCCGACGCTAAGCGAGCGCGCGCCCCGGGGTTACCTGATCCCCGCGGAGCTGGAGGCTGTCCTGACGCGGCTCGCGGCACATGGAATCGCGGTCGAACCGTTTGACACGCCGGACACGCCGGGGGTTTTCGAGGCTTTCCATATCGATTCGGTCAGGACCTCCCCGCGCCCGTTCCAGGGACGCAACGAGCAGACGCTCTTCGGGAGCTGGGCGCCGACCCGGGCCGACCCTGATTATGGCAGAATAGTGTGGGTGAGCGCCGACCAGCCCTTGGGACGCCTGCTCTTCAGCCTGCTGGAGCCGCAGTCCGACGACGGGTTCGCGAACTGGGGGTTCCTGGCGGACCAGGTGGAGGACGCGCGCTTCTATCCGATTTTGAGGGTGCCGGCGAATAGCCGGTGAAGTCGCCCGGGCCGCCGCCACTTCATACACTCGACGATTAGACGGATTTCCGATAACGATTGGACGGTGTTATGATTGGCAATCGGCCGGTTGGATTCCAGCCACCGGCTGAGCCTTCCCCCCAGAGCAGGAATCCCGCGTGCTCATTCCCAGATTCAGCGCCCGGCTCGTGCGCGAAGCGCTGGCCGACACGCCCGTGGTATTCGTCATGGGAGCCCGGCAGGTGGGCAAGACGACCCTGGTCAAGGACCTGATCGACGGCGACTGGGAATACATAACCTTCGACGATATCGCGCAGGCGGAGGTGGCGCGTGCTGATCCCGTCGGCTTCATCCGAAATCTCCCGCCGAAGCGGATTGCCCTCGACGAGGTGCAACGGGTACCCGAGACTCTGCTCGCGATCAAGCAGACGGTGGACGAAGACCGGACTCCAGGCCGTTTTCTGTTGACCGGATCTGCCAACGCGCTGCTCCTCCCGAAGGTTTCCGGTGCGCTGGTCGGAAGGATGGAAGCCGTACACCTGGCTACGTTGTCGGAATGCGAGATCGCCGGCCGGGAGCCGACCTTCCTGAGCGCCCTGTTGCGGGGTGAAGTGCCCACCGCGAGAACAGTGAGGATCAGGGATCATCTGGTGGCACGAATCGTGGCGGGTTCCTTCCCGGAACCACTGCAGCGAGTTAGCGAACGACGGATGCGGGCCTGGTATCTGCAGTATGTGAATACCCTCATTCAGCGGGACTTGACCGACCTGCCCGGGATCGCTCATGTCGACGCCATGAAAAGGCTGCTCCGCCTGACCGCCGCCCTCTCGGGACAGCTCGTCAATCTCACCGACCTCGGCGGCAGGCTCGGCCTGAACCGCGTCACCTCGGGGAAGTACCTGGGTCTTCTGGAGCAGCTCTTCCTGGTGGAGCGTGTCCCTGCGTGGCACGCCGCCGAGTTCAGACGCCTTGTCAAGACGCCGAAGTTGCATGCCGTCGACACCGGATTGATGTGTGCAGTGCGCGGGATCAGCGTACGAAGGCTGCTCGCAAGCCCCGCGGAACTCGGCTCGCTGCTGGAGTCCTTCGTCTACAACGAACTGAGGAAGCAGGCGCACTGGGTCGACGAGCCCCTGGCCTTTCATCACTACCGCGACAAGGACAAGGTCGAGGTGGACGTCGTGATGCAAAGTGCCTCGGGCGGATGTTTCGGAGTCGAAGTCAAGGCGGCTGCGTCGCTGCGGTCGGCGGATTTCCGGGGGCTGAAGCGTTTTCGGAGCGTGGCGGGAAAGCGTTTTCGTATGGGTGTGCTGTTGTACGATGGCGATCATGCGACCGCGTTCGGAGATGGACTCTTTGCAGTACCGATCGGGGCGCTGTGGGATTGAGTCGGGGGCCGGGCCATGGCCGACGGTTTCGGGAAGCGCCTCGGCCGTGCGCCGGAACATAGCGATCCCCTCTTCGATGTACGCCTCCCGGACATCATCCGGGATCTCCCGCAGGTCGAAGTCCAGAGTGCTCTCCGCGGTCAGCCGGCCGTCTGGACCGTACCGCCGGACGCTCACTCGGTCGGGCAGGTCGAGCGCCCAATCGACAATGACTACCCCCTCCCGTCGGGGAACCGCGCGTACAGCGGCGGCGCCTCCACGAGCTGGTGAGGAAACGAGCCGACCCCTTCGATTTCCATGGAGCTGTTCTCGAGAACGGACGCCACGGTATCGGCCCGGGTTCCGTCCAGCGGCCCGACCGCGATGGCCATCAATGCCCGCTCGCCTGCGGCTGCCTCACCAGGCGGCCCGATGACCAGCTGGCGTCCCTGCTGGCATGCACCGACACGACCGCACCCGAAGAGTATCCCGATCTGGCGGGCCAGTACGTGGGCACGGGCGTCTGGCGCGCGGACGGGCTCGCGAACATGTCGGTGCTCGACCTGACGGTAGAGCAGGAGGGGGACTCGATCTTCGGTGCCGGCCTGATCTCCGGGGTCATCCTGACCGACGAGGAGACCGTCTGGTACGACAACGACTATGAGTTCGGTGGGAAGGTCGGTGTCGGTGAGCTGCTCTCTCTGGAAGTGAGCTTCAACAGCGGCTGCGTGTGGAATACCTACCATGGCTACGTGACTGTCGGTGGTGATCTCGTGCTGAACGGGACTGCTCTGGGTACGGATGACGATTGCGAATTCACCGGCAGCGACTCGGAGGGCTTCATGTACCTGGGAAGAGTGAACCGCGAGACCGGGGGGGGCTAAAGTCCCGTATCCCTCCACGCCCGTTCGGCGGCATGAGGTGTCTCGGAAGGCCGACCGCTCGCGGATTTGCTCAACTGGTTCGCCGACAGCACCACCACGGGGTACACCTTCCGCCCGTCCGAGTTGTGTTCCTCGGGAGTATAGCCCATGTCGGTGCTGTACCGAAGCTCCACTACTGCGTTTCCGGGATCGGAAAAGACCACGATCGCCGTGTGCGGGAAGCTCACGAGTATATCCGTGCAGGCACCGAGTGGGTGGACCCTCAACGAATCGTAGGGGGTCACGATCGCCGACGGCCCCGCCACGCGAACCTCGGTATGGCCGCCCTTATGGCAGCCGCCGCCTGCTGTCCTGAACGTGATTTCCAGGGGGACATTGGCGGTTACGGTGTCAGCTACCTCCACCGTGTCGTGGAAAAAGGGACCGTCGAAATCCACATGCCCCACGACGACGAGCGTCTCCCCGGGACTGAATGGACTGTCGCAGGCGAGGGGCGCGATGACGCCCACCGAGACCAGCAGGCATGCGAGGCGCTGACCGAGTGGGCACGGGCGTTTCGGGTGGCCACTGCGGGACGGAGCGGACGGGAGGAAGGCGACGCGAGTCATCGGAATCGCTCCTGTCAAGGGTGCTGCAAGACATCGAAAAACAAGATAGTGGCGGGATGGCCGTTCCAGCCAGCCGGAGGTATCAGGCGGAACGCCGCAGGCCCAGCTCCTCGAGGTCCCAACTACCCGGGTGGTTCTTCCGTACCCTCCCGCAATACGGCCATGTAACGCTCGTAGCGGAAGACCTTGCCCCTCTGGCGGCCGGTGATCTCGCGCACGATGCCGAGAGTCTCGAGAAGCCGAAGCGCCGCGGCGACGGTCGGCGCGGACAGTCCGGTTCGCGCCGCGAGGTCGCCGATGCGCCCGACCGGCCGTTCGACGAGTGCCTGGTGCACCCGGAGCGCCGAACCCGCACGCCTTCCCTGGCGCCCGATTCCCGACCGGTCGTCCCGGATCGTTTCACTGGCGGACCGGGCCGTCGCGACAGCTCCCTCCGCGACTTCTCGCACACCCTCCAGGAAGAACCGCAGCCACGCTTCCCAGTCCCCGGTGTGCCGGATGTCGTTCAGGAGCTGGTAGTAGGCGCTCCGATTGCGCTTGAAATGGAGGCTGAGGTACAGGAGCGGCTCGGTCAGGAGTCCGGCGTCGCACATCATCATGGTAATCAGCAATCGTCCCAGCCGGCCGTTGCCGTCCAGGAACGGGTGGATCGTCTCGAACTGCACATGTGCCAGCCCGGCCTTGACGAGGACCGGAAGTCCGTCGTCGGTGGCGTGGATGAACCGCTCCAGGTCGGCCATGCAATCTTGGACTTGGTTCGGGGGCGGCGGCACGAAGGCCGCGTTGCCTGGACGCGAGCCCCCGATCCAGTTCTGCGATCGCCGGAACTCGCCCGGCAGCATTGTCGCTCCGCGGCCGCTCGCCAGCAGTTTGGCGTGCATCTCGCGCATGAGACGATTCGAGAGCGGGAAGCCGCCTCGCAGGCGCTCGACACCATGATCCAGGGCAGCGACGGCGTTCGACGTCTCAATGACGTCGCTGAAGGGGACGTCGGGCGTGCCCCCCGCTTCATGCAGCATCAGGTCGGAGAGCGAGGACTGGGTGCCCTCGATCTGGGAGGACAGGACAGCCTCCTTCCGGACGTAGCCGTAGACGAAGACGGTCGCATCCGGAAGCAACGCCGTAACCGCGTCGAGTCGCCCGAGCGCTACGGCGGCCGCTTCGAGGGGACGACGTAGACCCTCCCGGAAATCGACTTCCGGGATGGGTGGGAGTGGCTGGGGCACGAAGGCTCGCACGGTCTCTCCCCCGCCAATTTCGGAGAAAAACTTCAAGCCATTGGCTTTCCTTATCCGCTTCGTTGGGAAAGAGCCTTTCGTTCCCACACCCCCTTCGCCCATCTAACGAAAGCGAAGGGCCCTTGCCTTTGCCGCCCCCCCTAAACCCCCTCCCACCCCTCCTCGCCACGCCGCAGGACCAGCTCCCCCTGGGCCCGGTCCCGCTTCGGCACCTCATGGCACCGCCGGCACCTCGCCTCGTAGCTCTCCGCGCCCCCCACCTGAATCGTCGGACCCTCCGCGGGCGCCGGCTTCCCGTCGATGAGACGCTGGTTCTTCGTGGCCGGATCGCCGCACACGACGCAGATCGCGCTCAGCTTGTCGATCCTCTCGGCGCGCGCCAGGAGCAGGCCCATCGGACCGAAGGGCTCGCCGCGGAAGTCCATGTCAGTGCCGGCGACTATGACCCGCATCCGGGCGTCCGCCAGCGCGTCGGCGACCTCGCAGATGCCGTCGTCCAGGAACTGCGCCTCGTCGATGGCGACGACCTGCGTCTCCGGGTGGACCTTTTCGGCTACCTCCGTGGAGTTGGATACGGGTTCGGCGTCGATCTGCCGGCCATCGTGGGAGGAGATCCGGAACTGCCCGCCGTAGCGGTCGTCGAGGTGGGACTTGAAGAGCTGAACCCGCCGTCCGGCGATCAGCGCCCGCCGTACGCGCCGGATCAGCTCCTCGGACTTGCCGCTGAACATGACCCCGGCGATTACCTCGATCCATCCGGATCTCGCGTGTCGCAACATGGCCATAGGGTGGCGACACACCGATGCGCGGTCAAATCGCCCCGCGTGGATCGGCGCCGCGGGCAGGTCGTCTTATGATGCAACCCTCTGCCCATTCCCGCTGTCAACGAAGTGCAGCGGCTCCGAAGGCAAACAAAGTCCCGGCATCCTCCGTAGTTCCCGTAAACCCCAGCCGAGGAAGGCCACCGATGAAACACCGCCCCGCCCCTCTCCTCCCCGCCACCCTCGCCGCCCTCACCCTGTCCGCCGGATGCGCCGACGCCCGTCCCCACACCGCCCTCATGGCCGACGCGCACGCGGACCTTGAGGCCATCAGACTCGAGCGCGCCATGCACCGCTTCGATTCGGCCCGCACCGCGACGCCCGGCGACGCCGAAGCCCATCGCCAATACGCCCACCTGGCTTTCTACTTTGACCAACAGGCCAAAGCCGCGGAGGCTTGGGAGCGCGTCCTCGAGCTGGAGCCGGGGAATGCGGAGGCGTGGGACGGGTATTTCAGTGCACTGCTGTGGGCGGGCACCTTTGAGACGGATCGCAGGTACGGCGAGAAGCTGATGCAAATGCTGCCCGAAGCGCTGCAATACGCCAGCGGGCGCCCCGAGCTCTACTCGAATGCGGAGACCGCGGCTTCCGATCTCGGGCAGCTCGAAGCCTACGTCGCCGTCCTCATGGAGCAGCGCGATGCAGAGGCCGACAATCCGGTCTTTCAGCATCACCTGGGTCAGGCACAGGTGGCGCTCGCGGATTTGCAGGAGGGTGACCGAAGCCAGGCGTTGAGGGATTCGCTCACCGCGGCGCTCGACGAGTTGGCGGCCCGGCACCGGGACGCCCCCGAGGTGGCCGCCCCGATCCTCTACCGGCTGGCATCCGGGCTGCGGCCCCTCCAGCGGAACGATGAGAAGGACTACTGGATGTCGCGGCTGCTCGCGGCTCCGGACCGCGGGATCCTGGCGGACGATGTGCGCTACTGGGACCTGGCCGTAAAGTGGCAGGACCTTCTGTACGGCTCGTCGGAGTCGACGGACGAACTCTTCGGGATCATTGACGAAGGACTGCGGTCGCCCGGGCTGGGGGCCCGTGCCGCCTGGGTCAGCCGCCGGCTGATGTCTGTCAGGTACATCGCGGACGAATCGGCGGCCGGGGATCCGCCGGAGGGCGGCGAGCCCGTTTCCATGGCGGCCGAGCCGCGCAGTCCGGGGCTCGCTCCGGAGTATGCCGAAGCCCTGTTCGAGGCCACCATGGACTTCATCACCTGGCAGTACGAGTCGCCCGTCTCGGCGCTGAGCCGCCTTCTTCACTACGGAATCGAGCCCCAGCGGGTCCTCGAGGAGGCCAGGAGCTTCGAGGAGGCGATGCGCGCCGACAGACCCCCCCACATCTACGCCGGGAGCCTGGGCGAGGCGCGGGAGCGATCCAGGCAGTCGAGGATCACCTCCGCACGCGTCCTGCAGGCTCGCGCGCTGGCGCAAATCGGCGAAACCGAAGCGGCCGGCGAGCTGTTCGAGGAGCTTGCGACCGAGTCGCCGGGCAGCCAGACGCTCGCGCAGTTCGGGCGCCACCTCATGCGCACCGGCCAGCCCGAGCGGGCGCTGGACATGCTGGTGGAAGCGCTCGCCCACGGCGGGTCCTGGCGCGGAACCGCCGAGGAGGCTGCGACGGCGGCCGGCCTTCCGACCGACGTCGTCGACGAACGGCTTGCGGTGCGCCAGCCGATCGTTCAGGCGGAGCTGGAAGCACGGGCCCTCGGCAACCGTCTCGAACGCGAGCCTCCCCACCTGGCGCTGCCCGATCAGCACGGCGTCCAGTGGGCGCTCAGCGAACTGGGCGGCAAGGTCGTCGTCCTCAAGTTCTGGGCCACCTGGTGCGGGCCCTGTCTCGCGGAGTTCCCGCACTTCGTCGAGCTGCTGGAGAAGTACGAAGACGATGACGGGGTCGTGTTCCTGACCGTGGCCACCGCGGGCTCCCCGCGCGACGAGGTGGCGCAGCTTCTCTCGGAGGAAGGCTACACCTTCCCGGTGCTGCTCGATGACGAGGGGAAGGCTGTCGACTTCGAGATCCTCGGCTACCCGACGACCCTGTTCCTGGACCCGGACGGCCTGATCCAGTACAGGCGCGAAGGGTTCGAGGAGGAGGGGTATGAGCACCAGACGGCCATCCGCATCGACGCGCTGCGAGCATCCATGGACTCCTAGCGCGACGGGATGCCTCCGGCTATGGTGGGGCGGCTGGAGGGGATGACCGATTCGTCCGGAGGCAACGAAGTGAACAGGATCACAACCGCTTTGCTCGCCGCGCTGCTGGTGGCGGGGTGTGCACGCACCGAAGCCGACGCGGGAGGCGAGGCGGGCACGGAACGCGTCGCAGCCTGGCAGACTGTCGAGAACTACAAGGTCGATCGGCGGATGAACCAGTTGCGGTCCGGCGAGTGGCTGAGGGAGCCGGGCAACGAGGCCAGATCGATGCAGGAAGCGGAGGCGGCGCTGGGGTTGCGGGAACTCGATGCGCAGCCGGCCGTGGAAGCCGCCCTCGAGATCGCGAGGACCAATCCAACCGACGACCTGGGTTTCTTGGCGCTGAGCTTCGCCTTCTACGAACACCGGTCCCTGGAAGACCGGAAGCGCCAGGAGTACGGGGACGAAGTGTACGAGCTCCTCGAGACCCACTACGTCAATGACCTGCGGCTCGATCGTCTTCTACTGAGCCTGATCCGTTTCGGCGGTCAGCACGGCGTGGACCTGGTCGACGAGGTTGTCGCGAGGAGCGAACACCGGGTCCTCCGCGCGCGGGGCGCCTTCTGGTCAGCCATGGAGCGGCTGATGGAGGTCGACGACCTCGATTCCCCGCCGGACGAGCGTGCCCGGGTGCGCGCGGAAGTCACGAGCATGGCCCAGCTTGTGGCAGATGAGTACAGCGATGTTGAAGTCTTTCGGGGTGAGCCGGGTGGCGTGGCGATCGAGCCCGTCCTCTATGCCCTCGAAAACGTCACCGTCGGTGCCATGCTCCCCGAAGCGGCCGCCGAGCGCGTGGGTGGGGGCCAGGAGTCGCTGAGCATGTACCGGGGCAGCGTCCTGCTCCTCGATTTCTGGGCGACCTGGTGCGCGCCGTGCATCGCCAGCCTGCCGGATGTCGAGAGGCTCCAGGCCCTGCTGAAGGACCGGGACTTCCAGGTCATCACGATCAGCATCGACGAGAACGTGGAGCTGGTCGAGGCATTCATGGCCGACCGCATGGACCTGCCCTACGTCAACTGGTTCGTCGGGGAACAGTCGGACTTGTACGACGACTGGGCGATCCAGGGCGTGCCGACGTATATCGCCGTGGACCGGGATGGCGCGGTTCTGGGCAGGTCGCACGACGTGGAATCGCTCTACGATGTGATCCTGGAGGCGACGGAGGCCGATGCCGAGGCGCGGGCGGAGCTGCTTGCCGGGGAGCCGGTCATGCCCTGAGCGGCTTGCCGGGGAGCCGGTTCACGCCCTGAGCTGCAGTGGCTCAGCCGTAGGGTCCTGTCCCCACAGGCCGTCCGGTTTTTTGTTCCCGATCGGGAAAACTCTGTACAACTTTCTGGACATCCATTCCCGATCGGGAAGATTTCTTCGGACGGATCCTGCGAAGGCCCCCCCAAGCCCCCCCTGGTAGGTCGGAACACGCACCGCCGTGCTGGCTGGCCTCCGGCACGAAGCGGCGCAGGAACTCGCTGTCCGGGCCGTACACGGAAAGCTGCGCGAACCCGTATTGCAGGATGATGATCGAATCGCCGGGCAGCCGTGACAGCCCCCAAAGCTGGCCGCCGCCGAATTCTCGATGACCCGGCCGCAGGCCATTCTGCGGCGCCGTGGATCATCCCAGCACGCCGTAGTGGCCATCCAGGATCAGGCGAGTTGAAATGTACAGGCCGAAGACCCCGAAGAGCACCCAGATCGCGTTGAGGCCCCAGACGCAGATGTACAACTCGCCCCGGCCAATTCGGGTCTGCCTCCCGGCCATGAAGAAGCTGACCCAATAGAGCGACGACACGTACGCCCACTGCCAGAAGAGGCAGACCCCGACGATGCCGGCGACGACGGCCGGCACGCCGTCGAAGGTGTAGGCGGCGAAGAGAAATAATGTCGGAAGGGGCGTCATGAAGCCATTGCCCACATCGGCGTTGAATCCGAAGGTGGTCCTGTCCGAATAGGACCGGTCGATCGTCGAGTACGCCGCCCACACGTCCGCCCAGACCGCCGGCGACAGTGCCCGCCGCAAAGGCACCCTGCCGGAGAGAAACCCGATGGCGCTCGAGCGGCCGGTGTCACGCTGCCAACCGCGCCAGTACTCGGCGCGCGTCTCGACATGATCGCGGCGGAAGAAGAGGCACATCTCCCAATAGCAGATCAGCAGATTCGTGGAGAAGAAGAGGCTCAAAGCACAATGGACGACGCTGAAGTCCGCGTACAACCGGTAGCGCGCGGCGATGCCGGCAAGCGCGAGAGTCGCGATGATCAGCCCCGCAAGCACCCCGGCCGGGACACCCCCGCTGCTTTTCCGCGCAGGCCGGTCCTCGCGGCGGTCCCCGTCGCCCTCGAGACCCTTCTTGCCCATGTGTGCCAATCCTCCGCTGAACGGCGAGACGACCCCGAGCTTCCCCCGGCTTCCGGCCAGCAACTAGATTAGCGCATGCCAACCCACTGGGCGATCGATCTCGGCACCTCCAACACGACCATCTGCGAGGACCGGTCGGGGCGCCCGCACGTCGTGAATCTGCCGGATCTGGCCAAGCTCGAGCCTGTGACTCAGACCCCGGTCATGCCGTCGTGCGTGTGCGTCATGGACACGAGCGCCGAGCAGGTGCTGATCGGCCAGGAAGCGGTGACCTACAACTGGGACGGGCGGGCCACGGGATTCGCGCGCGGGTTCAAGCGCCATCTCGGCATGGAGAGCGGCCGCGCGATGGCGCGCGTCGGCAGCCGGACCTTCACCGCGCAGGACATCGCCGCGCTCTTCCTCCGCGAGGTCGTCGGCGCGCTCGAAGCGCGCTTCGGCGACGAAGTGACGGATATCACCATCGCCACGCCCAGCGGCTTCTACGAGACATACCGCGCCGAACTGCAGGCGATTGTTCGCGCCCTGAAGCGCCGCGGCTGGTGGGAACGCCTGTGGGCGCGACTGCGTGGAAAGCCGGGAGACATTGTCTTCCGCACCCTCGACGAACCCGTCGCGGCGGCGCTCGGCTACGGCGTCGACGTCGGACGCGCCACGACCCTCGTCGCCTTCGACTTCGGGGGCGGATCGATGGAGGCCGCCGTGGTGAGAACCCACGGTGCGCAAACGGTCGAGACGGGAAGGGCGGAAGTGCTGGCGAAACAAGCCGTGGAGCTCGGCGGCGACGACGTCGACCGCTGGATTCTGGAGCGGTTCGTTCCCTCGGCGCTGCACGATTGGCCCGAGTGGGAGGTAGCGCTCCGGTGGGAGGCCGAGCGCGTGAAGTTGCTGGCCAGCGCCGGGAACGACGGCGACTTCACCTTCCGCAACGAGTCGTTCGGCAAGCTGGACTACCACGTCCTGCACGACCTTCTGGCCGGCAACGGCCTCTACGAGCGGATTCGCGGGCTCCTGGACGCCCTGCTGACGGAACTGCGGACCCGGCACGGCGTGCAAGCCGGCGACATCGACGACGTCATTCTCGAAGGCGGCTCGACCCTTCTGCCCGAGGTGCGCAACGTCGTGGGCGACGTGCTGGGCCGCGACAAGGTGCGCGAATGGCTCCCCTTCGAGGCCGTGGCGCGGGGCGCGTGCATCTTTGCGGGGGGCGCGCATGTCGAGGACTTCATCTACCACGACTACGCGCTTCGCGTCCTTCCCGACGACCGTGGCGACGCCGAGTACGAGCTGCTGATCCCCGGCGGCACGTCCTTCCCGACCGCCGACAACTTCGTCACGCGCTACTACGCCCCCGGGTTCGACGGCCAGCAGCACATCAACCTCTTCATCTGCGAGGTCGGTCGCGTTGCCGGGCAGCGAATCGGGTGGACCGAGCGCGCCAACGGCTCCCGCTACTTCGTGCCCCGGACCGCGGGCGAACGGGCGTTCTGCCTCTGCCTCAACGAAGCGGATCCGGCGCTGCCGCTGACCCCAGCCGGAAGGGGAACCTCGCCGCGGCTGCGCGTGACCTACTCGGTTGACGAGAACCGCTGGCTGTGTGTTACCGTGCATGACCTGCAACGGAAGACCGACCTGAAGGTCAGGCACCCGGTGGTGCGATTGCGATGAGCATCCTCAGGGCCCTCTTCGGGCCGAGCAAGGAGGAGATCTGGCGGCAGCTTTCCGAGGAGGTGGGCGGAGAGTTCCACGACGGGGGCTGGTTCACGCAATCCGCGGTCCAGGCCCGCAGCGGCGACTGGATCATCACGCTCGACACCTACACGCAGAGCAGCGGCAACAACAGCAGCACCTATACCAGGCTCCGCGCGCCGTACTTCAATCCGGAGGGCTTCAGGTTCGAGATCTACCGGGCCGGTCCCTTCAGCGAGTTGGGCAAGGCACTGGGAATGCAGGACATCGAGGTGGGCCACAAGCGCTTCGATGACGACTTTGTGATCAAGAGCAACAGGCCCCGGCGGGTGCGGCGCCTCTTCGACAACGCGGAGATCCGCCGTCTCATCGATGTCCAGCCCAGGATACACCTGTCCGTCAAGGGGCACGAAGGGGTGTTCAGCAGGTACCCTGCCGGGGTGGACGAGCTTTACTTCCAGGCGCCCGGGACCATCAAGGACCGCGGGCATCTTCGGCATCTCTTCGACCTGTTCTCCGAGGTCCTGCAGCAGGTCTGTCACGAAGGAGAGGCGTATGAGGATGATGTGCGGATCCACATCCGGCGCCTGAGCGCCCCGGGAGGCCAGGTCGAGTACACCCACGTTCTCTGGGAAGGCGACGAGCCGCGCCGCGCCGCGGCGGCCGCCCTGGGACGCCTCAAGGCGCAAGGCGCCGTTCGGCCCCTCACGCTGGTTCTCCGTGACGACGACAAGGTGCTCGGGATTCGCGCGATCAAGGCGCTGGGCGAGATCGGGCACCCGGGCGCGATCCGCCCCCTCATCACCCTGCTCGGCGACAACCGGAGGGTCGAGGGCCGGCGCATCTGTGACCGCGCCGCCGACGCGTTGAGGCAGCTGGGCGAGGAGGAGCTGGTCGACGCGATGGGGGCGGCGTTCGGTGGCGAGTTCGGGCCTCTGAAGGCGTTGGGCGACGACTACCGGGCAGAGATCGTCGAGGCGCTGGGCAATGCAGTAGAAGGACCCTGGGGCATCAATGCGGCGAACGCGCTCGCCGGGATCAACGCGGTGGAAGCCCTGCCGTGGCTGCGCGAAGTCCTGAGGCGAATCGGTGGACGGGTGACGCTGGGCGAAGCGGTTTCGGGCGCGATCAGGCAGCTGGAGACGCGGGCGTCGCTGCCCCGGGCGGCGGCGGCGGCCGATGTCGAGGTGGATACCCTGCCGCGCCCCGCGCGGGAACCGGGGCCGGACACGGGGACCCTGCCCCGGAGGACGCGCGGGCGGAGCGATTGAGGCTGGGTGGCGGACTCAGCCCGCCAGCTCGTCCCGGTGCCATCAAGCGCCAGGCAGCCGGTACGGAACGGACTTCGCTACGGCTTCGTCCACATCCTGCGGGGTCAGGAGAACGGTCACGGACACCGTGAGCGCGCCCGCGGCAGCGATGTTCAGCGACAGTGCCGTCGCGGTCGCCTCGTCGGGAAGGTCGGTGATCAGATAGAGGTCCGAGTCGCCGAAGGCGTAGTAGAACCCCTCCAGAGTGCCGCCCGCGGCCTCGACCGTGCTGCGCAGCGCGGCTTCGCGACCGGTGCCGCCCTCGGCAAGCAGCCCCTTGAGGCCGGATTGTGTGTAGCTGGTTCGGAACATGTACTTGGCCATGCTGTCCTCTTTGCACGGGGTGGCTGGTCGATGCGATGTTGGAATCTAAACCCGGCGCAACCTTCCAACGTAGTCCCGGGCCGGCGGGTACGAGCACCAGACGGCCATTCGGATCGACGCGTTGCGGCGGAGCGCGACGGGGATGTAAGCTTGCTCCTGTTATCGCCAACGAGGAGCAACTCAATGAACAGCATCGAACCCGGAGGAACCCCCCACCCCGCCCCGCGGCCGCCATCGCAGGCGCCATCGCGGCCATCAACCCGCGCCACCCTCCCGGCCGCCACCCTCACAACCGCCGCCATCCTTTCGGCCCTGCCCGCCCTGGCCACCGGGGCCGCCGCGCAAGCCACCCCCGAACCCGGCCAGACGGTCGCCCTCGTCACCGGATCGACCTCCGGCCTCGGCCGCGAACTGGCGCTGCGCCTCGGCGCGCGCGGCGACCACGTGATCGTCCACGGGCGCAGCGTGGAGCGAGGCGCCGAAGTGGTGGATTCCATCAATGCGGCGGGATCCGGGAGCGCGCGATTCTACAGGGCCGACCTGGCCTCCTTCGCCGAGGTCCGCACCTTCGCCGAAACCCTGCTCGCCGACTACGACCGGCTCGACATCCTGATCAACAACGCGGGTTTCGGTTCATCGCCCAATGAGCGGCTGCTCACCGAGGACGGGCACGAGTACCGCTTCCAGGTGAACTACCTGTCCACCTTTCTGCTCACCCACATGCTCATGCCGCGCGTCCTGTCCAGCGCGCCGTCGCGAATCGTGAACGTGTCGTCGGGTGCGCAGACCCCGATCGACTTCGACGACGTGATGATCGAGAACAACTTCACCGGCCGCCGGGCGTACGCCCAGAGCAAGCTCGCCCAGGTCATGTTCACGCACGACCTGGCCGAGGAGCTGGAAGGGACCGGCGTCGTGGTTGGCTCGCTTCATCCGGCCACCTACATGCCGACCGGCATGGTGCTGCGGCTGGGCGCCACCCCGCGCGCAACGATCGCCGAAGGCGCCGACGCGGTCATGCAGGTTGTCGACTCCGACGATTTCGACAGCGGCCAGTACTTCAACGGCCTCAGGCCTGCCCGGGCCAATGCCCAGGCGTACGATGAGGAGGCGCGGGCAAGGCTCGAGGCGCTGAGCCGGGAGCTGACCGGGATTGGGGGTCCCCCCGCCGACCCCGCCGACGTCGAGTCCATCGACGCGATCATGGAGGCCGTCTACGACGTGATTTCCGGCGACGCCGGCGTGGCCCGCGACTGGGACCGCTTCCGCTCGCTCTTCGCTCCGGGCGCCACCCTGAGCCCGGTCGGCCGCTCGCCCGCCGGCTCCTACGGACGGCGCATCATGACCCCGGACGAGTACGCCGAGAACTCGGGCGCCTGGCTCGAGCAGAACGGCTTCCACGAGGTCGAGATCAACCGCGTCACCGAGCAGTACGGAGTGATCGCGCACGCGTTCAGCACCTACGAGTCGCGCAGGCTCGCCACCGACCCCGAGCCCTTTGCGCGCGGAATCAACTCCTTCCAGCTCCTGAACGACGGCACGCGGTGGTGGGTCGTGTCGATCTACTGGCTGGGGGAGAGCCCGGACCATCCGATCCCGGCGAAGTACCTGCCGGGAGGCGGGCGGTAGCACCCTTCTTGCGCTGGCCTTCAGGCCGTATTACAGTCGTATGACACGCGGAAGAAGGGCGCGAAGATGGGTGTGCAGGACACAGCGGGCTACAACGAGGACCCGAGAGCGATGGGTACACGCACGGTACGTCTGGATGCGGCCGGCGAAACCGCCTTGGCAGACCTGAGGCGCCGGACCGGAATGTCGATCTCGGAGATCATGAGGGAAGGTCTCCGCGCATACGCGAAGGAGCTGGACGACGACATCACCCGGCGTCCTGGCGAGGTGTACAGGAGTCTGGGGTTGCCCAGGACAGGGGGCTACGCGGTCGCTCCGGCCGGAAAGGCCAAGGAAGTCATCGCCGAGGTCATCCGCAAAAGGCACGAACAGTGATTCTCGTCGATACCGGGCCATTGGTCGCGCTGTTCGATCCCTCCGAGGCCCAGCACTCTCGATGCGTCCGGCTTCTCGAAGGGATCGACGAATCGCTGGTTACCACGACCCCGGTCCTCACCGAGGCCTTTCACCTTCTCCGACCGGGAAGTCCCGGCCCTCCCAGGCTGATGGCCTTCATCACCGATGGTGGACTCTCGGTCCTGCCTCTGGACGACCAGTGGCGCCGTCGTTGCTTTGAGTTGATGGTCCACTACGCGGACCAGCCCATGGACCTTGCCGACGCGTCAATCGTCAGCGCCGCGGAGCGCTGCCGAACGGACAAGGTGTTCACACTCGACCTGAAACACTTCGGCGCCTATCGGATCAGGCGCGGCTATCATCAGATTCCTTTCAGGGTCATCGGGGACGCGGAAGGGCCGTGGATCGTGCGGGAAGGGACCGGCGAAGACTCCCCGGTGCCAGACGAGCACGCACACCTGCCCGGCGCGCTGGGGTCCGCTGCCGAATAGGATTCGGCTGGCTACTAGGACCGCGGCCGGTTTCCCGCCCGCGCATCAATGGCGTAGAGGCGTCCGTTTTCGTCGGCCGACACCAGGATCACGTCTCCGGGACCGGCGGTCACGGCGGCGCTCAGCGTCATTGCGAAGTCCCGTGCAAGGCCCGCGGAATCCGAAGCCGGAGCACCCATCGCCGCGTCTGGAAGACCCGGCACCGAATCCGCAGGCTCGTCGGGGAGAAAGGCCACGTCGAGGTCGTAGCTGCCGGGGGACACCGGAAAGCTGCTGAAGATGGTGAGGGTGCGGGCGCGCGGGCCGGACCCTTCGACCGGTCCGGAGTGCAGCGTGTCCTCGTTCAGCAGGATCGTGAGGCGGAAGGGGATCGTCACGTCCGTGCAGATCTCCGAAGGGCGCATGTGGGGAAGGACGCCCTCCAGCTCGGCCTCGGTGGGTGGCCGGCAGTGCCGGTACGAGGGGGCGGGCATGCGCCAGGAAAGCCTCAGTTCCGCAGTGTCCGTGTCGGAAGCCCGCCAGGCGACCCGGGAAAGGAGAACCAGGGCCACGACGGCGGCCAACGCGAGCGCCGCAGCCGACAGCTGTCGCACCCGACCGGTCATGGCGACCCCGCCCGCCACCAACGGCGCCGCGCGGGGATCATTCGGGGTCCGTCCGGAGAACCGGAAAGCTCACACTCGGTGTCGACCTCGATGCCGGCCTCCCCGGCGGGAGCGTCAAGTCCCCCGAGCGCCCGCGCGAATTCGTCCAGGGCCGCCTGCAGCGCGGGCCGGTCATGGAACGACGCGAACGCGACCCGCACCCGCTTCCGGTCGACGCGCTCCTTCAGTTCAGCCTCCCGTCCGTTGAACAGCCTCTCGACCAGCCACCCGGGTCCTTCGCGTCCCCAGCAGTCGCGCGGCGGACAGGCCACGACGAGCACGCCCCCCGCGCCGGCCCGGACCAGGTACTCCACGACCGAACTGTGGAGGTTGCCCGCGCAGGATACCGGAAACCGCGGCGCCTCCGCAGGCTTCGGCGCCTTCGCAAGCTGCGGCGCCTCCCCAAACCGCAACGCCTCCCCCCCGGCGTCCGGGGCACCGGCCGCGGACCGGCCGCACGCGACCAGCACGATGTCCCCGTCCGCAAAGGAACGCCGTGCGACGAACTCCCTCACCCGGGCCAACTGGTCCCGGCCCGTGCGGCCCGGCGGCCCCACCCCCATCGGTGCGCAGGAACCGGCGCAGATGCCGCAGCTGACGCACGATGCGGGGTTGACCCGGGCGACCAGGCCTTCGCGCCCGTCGGTCCGCTCGACCATCCGGATGGCGTCGTACGGGCAGTCCACGTAGCACTGTTCGCACGAGGTGCAGAGCCGGCTCGACACCACGGAAGGGGCGGGCCGGCGGGCCTCGCGGGGACGGGCCACAAAGGGGACGGCGACGAGGCCGATTGCAACCGCGGCGCCGGCGGCCCAGACCAGGCCGGGGGACGCGGAGGCGGCTGCCGGGAGCCAGAAGGAGTAGAAGATGTCCAGCGTCACGTTGGCGGGCGTGCGCAACAGATCGGCACCCGGTCCGAGCGGGACGGGCAGCAGGATTGCCGCGGCGGCGAGCAGTCCGACACTCATCCAGAGCAGGCGACGCGGGGGAAGAATCACCGGCCGGGCGACGCGGGCCACGTGCAGCCAGAGAAAGATCGCCAGCCCGATCGGAAGCGCGATGTGGAGGAAGAGGTTCATGAAGAAGAACGCCGACGGCAGCGGGCTGTCGCCGGCGAATGTCCGGGACACCGGCTCGGAGAAGAGGGGCAGGGCGTCGAGAAGGCGCGCGCCCTCGGTGGCCAGCAGCTGCCCGTGCGTGTCCCACACCATCACGTAGCCGGTCCAGCCGCAGACGTACAGCAGGAAGACCAGGAAGACGCCCGAGATCCAGGCCAGCGCCCTCGGCCCCCACGAGCGTCCCTGGCAGAACATCCTGAGTGCGTGGAACACGGCGGCGACCACCGCCGCGTCGGCGGCGTACCTGTGCAGCGAGCGGATCCAGCGTCCTCCCCAGGCCTGGCCGTCAATGCGCACCATCGACTCGTAGGGCGCCCCGATCCGGTAGAAGAAGATCAGGTAGAGGCCGGTGGCAAGCACCACGGTGAGGCACACGATGACCAGCGCCCCGGACTGGTAGAGTGGATTCCACTTCCACCCGTACAGCCGGTCGGCCCAGCCGTCGAGGCGGGCGAGGACCTTCCCCAGGGGTCGCTTGAGCATTGCTTGCATCCTTGCTTGCCGGAATCAATCATATCATCATGTTGATATCCGGAATAGGGAACCGCCGAGAATGAGAGGTCGGGATGCTCTCCAAGACGGCCCGCATCGCGCTTCGGGCGGTGCTCTGCATCGCCGAGCGGCAGGCGTCCGGACCGGTCTCGGCACGAACGCTGGCGCGGGAGCTCGACCTGCCGCAGAACTACCTGTCCAAGACGCTGTACCGGCTGGTGCAGGACGACCTGCTGGTCGCGACCCGAGGCCGTGGCGGCGGCTACCTGCTCACCGAGCCCGCGGCCGGGATCGCCCTGGGGCGGGTTGTGGAAGCCATCGATCCGGAGGGACCCGAACGGCGCTGTCTGCTGGGACGCCCGGAGTGCTCGCCGAACAACCCCTGCGCAATGCACGGCCGGTGGTGCGAAGTGCGCGAAGCCATCGACCGCTTCTTCTACGAAACGACTCTGGGCGATCTGCTCAGCCCTCCGGCCACCGCCGCCGGCGGACATTCCCGATTCCCCTCATCCAGGGAGCCTGATTCCATGTCCGACCCAACATCCGCCCAACCACCTCCGGCCCCGGAGGACGACACGCCGGTCCCGCTCATGCAGCGGCTGTACGACAGCCCGTTTCTGCTGCTCGCCGCTTGCATCGTGGTGATGTTCGTCTTCTTCACGGCCTGGGGCGTGCTCGAAATCATGTCCCTCGATCCCGCACCTCTGCCATAGGGAAGGACGCGTCCGATGTACCGAACCGGAATCGAACCCCCGGAGCGCATCTGGTGGAAGAAGGTCGGAAAGCACGAAAAGGTATGGGTGTGGATCGCCTTTGCCTGGTGCATGGTCCTCTTCGCGATGATGCCGCTCTGGCACGTGCGCGGCGGCCAGAATCCGTCGGGCATCCGGCACCGGGTGGAACCCGCCGACTTCCAGGCCCGGGTGCTGGAATTCGTGCAGGAATACCAGGTGGGCACAGACAACGGCCTCCCGGTGGTGGAACCGCCGCCGGGCAGCGACGTCTACCTGCAGGCGTCGCAGTTCGCCTGGATTCCCGTGGTCCGGCTCAGGCAGGGGGCCGAGTACACGCTCCACCTGTCGTCGCTCGACGTGAACCACGGATTCGGCCTCCTCCCGCTCAACATCAACTTCCAGGTCGTGCCCGGGTACGATTACGGCCTGCGCATCGTGCCCAACGAAGCCGGCGAGTTCCACGTCATGTGCAACGAGTTCTGCGGGATCGGCCACCACCTGATGGTCGGGAAGATCATCGTGGTGGGGGCGGATGAAGTGGCGGACGCCGATACCGTCGCCGCCGGAGCCACGAATGCCGCTGCGGACGGTGACACCGGCCCGGGAGGTGACCGATGAGCCCGTTTCGCAGCTGCCCGACGACCGGGCTCCAGGTGCACCGCACGGCCGATCAGCTCATCAAGGCCAACGCCATCGTCGCCACGGTGGCGCTCCTCGTCGGCGGGGTCGCGGCCCTTCTCGTCCTGCTGACGCGCTGGGAGGCGGTCCTCCTCCTTGAAGCCGAGATGTTCTACCGCATGCTGACCGTGCACGGGATGAACATGCTCATCTTCTTCGAGATGGCGGTGCTCTACTTCGCGTCCGCGGTGCTGCTGAACTGCAGGGTCCCCGCGCCGAGCACCGGGTGGATCGCCTTCGTGCTCATGGTGGTGGGCACCCTGATGGTCGAATGGACGATGTGGACCGGCCGCGCCGATGTGCTCTTCACCTCGTACGTGCCGCTCCGGGCGCATCCGCTCTTCTACCTGGGCGTGATTCTCTTCGCGGTCGGCGCCCTCACGGTGGTCGGGCACTTCTTCGCCATCCTGGTGGTGGCCCGGCGCGAGAAGACCTATGAGGGATCGGTGCCGCTCGTCACGTACGGGGCGATCACGGCGGCGGCGATCGCGGCGGTCACCCTGCTGCACGGCGCGATCATCTACATCCCCACCTTCCTGTGGTCGCTCGACATGATGAACGTGGACGCCCAGATGTACCGGCTGATCTGGTGGGGGCTGGGCCACTCGTCTCAGCAGATCAACGTGGCCGCGATGGTGTCGATCTGGTATCTGCTGGGGGCGCTTACGGTCGGGGCGGTCGTGCTGAATGAGAAAGTGAGCCGGACGGCGTTCGTCCTCTATGTCCTCTTCATTTCGATGGCCTCGGCGCACCACCTGCTGGTGGATCCGGGCATGGGACCGGCGTGGAAGGTGTGGAACACCAGCTACTTCATGTACATGGCGGTGCTCGCCTCGATGATTCACGGGTTCACGGTTCCGGCGGGGACGGAGCTGGGGATGCGGCTGCGCGGGGCCACGCAGGGCCTCTTCGGGTGGCTGAAGCGGGCGCCCTGGGGCGATCCCGGATTCAGTTCGCTGGCGTTCTCGATCGTCGTGTTCGGGTTCGTCGGCGGCATCACGGGGGTGACCTTCGGGACCGAGCAGATCAACATCATCGCGCACAACACGCTGCGCATTCCCGGCCACTTCCACGCGACCGTGGTGTCCGGCACCGCGATGGCCTTCATGGGGATCACCTACTACGTGATTCCGCTCATCTTCCGCCGCGAGATCGCGTTCTACAGGCTTGCGAAGATCCAGCCGTACCTCTTCGCCATCGGCATGCTCATCTTCTCGATGGCGATGACCTTCGCCGGCACCTTCGGGGTGCCGCGCCGGCACTGGGACATCGGGTTCAGCCAGGCGCTCTTCCAGCCGGGGTTCTCACCGACCGTCAACCTGATCATCGGGGTGATGGCGGTGGGCGGGCTGATCGCGATCGTGGGCGGCGCGATCTACATCGTCGTGACGGTGGTGTCGGTCTTCTTCGGCCGGAAGATGGCCGCGGACGACTCGGGCCTGGGCGCGACGGGACGCGGCTTGCCGCCGGGGATCACGAATCCGCCGCGCGCGCTCAAGCCTGAGGACAAGGAGGCGCTGGGGCCGTCGGGCCGCCTGGGTCCGGTTCCGGGCACCATGGTGCTCGTGCTGATCTTCCTGGCCGCCTTCATCCTCTACTACTTCGTAAACTGGATGCTGCTGTCGTTCCTGTGGGAGGTGGGATGAGGGAGGAGATGATGGCGGAGACCGGAACGCCGGAGAGCCGGCCGCCGGCGGACTGTGGCGCGGGCGCCGACGGGGCGTTGTGGGGCCGGGCCCCCTCGGAGGCCGCCGTGCGGGGCGCCATGATCGGGCTGCTGGGGCTGCTCGCGATCACGGTCGCCTGGTGGGCCCTGGCACTTTGGCCCGTCGAGGGGGTCCCCCCGGCGTGGCTCGAGCGCGCCCGCGCGGTGTGCTTCAACGCCGGAGCGTCGGGGCTCCCCGATGCGTCCGGGTGGCTGCTGCTGGTCGGCCAGCCGATCGGGATGCTGGCCGTGCTGATGGTGATCGCCGGCGACGCGGTGCGGACGGGGGTGGGGCGGGCGTTCGCCTCGCCGGCCGGGCTGCTCGGGGTTGCCGGCGTGGTCGGCGTGCTGCTGGCGGGGGTCGTGCTGGCCGCCGTGCGCGTGGTGGGCGCCCCGCGAGACGCCGAGTGGCTCGAGGCGGTGAGCGCGCGGGTGCCCGCGTCGTACCCGCGTCTCGACCGGCCCTTGCCTGAGGTCACGGGACTGGTCGATCAGCACGGCGAAGCGTTCGACTGGGGCCGTGTTGCGGGGCGGCCGGCGCTCCTCACCTTCGGATTCGGCCACTGCACGACGGTATGCCCCATGACGGTCATGGCCGCGCGCGAGGTCCAGGACCGCTTCCGGGCCGAGGGGCGCGACATGGACGTGGTGGTGATTACCCTGGATCCGTGGCGGGATAGCCCGGCGCGGCTTCCGGCGCTGGCGCGGCAGTTCCATCTGGGGGGTGGTGGGGAGGGTGGCGGTGACGGCGGGCATGGTGGGCTTGGTGAGGCCGGCGCGGCCCGCGGCGGGTCGTACCTGCTCTCCGGCACGGTGGAAGAGGTCAACGCCGCGCTCGACGCGCTCCAGGTGGCGCGGCAGCGGGTGCCGGACACGGGCGACATCGTGCATCCCGCGCTGGTGTACCTGCTGGACGGCGCAGGGACGATCGCCTACGCCGCGAGCGGGCACGCGGATCTGATCGAGGAGCTGGCGCGGCGGGTGGGGGGGTAGGGGCGGGGGGTCACGCGCCAGATCGAGCACTTCAATCTCCGATGTCATCATCTCCGTGGGGTATCGCGTCAAGTCCTTGCGGGGCACGCAGTTTCGCCAGTGGGCCGCGGAGCCGGTCGCTAGTCCGCGGGACCGGGGAGGCCGTTCTCGAGATTGTCACCGGCTATGCCGACACATGGCGGCTCGTGCTGGAATACGACCAGGATCGCCTTGAAGCTCCTCCGGGCACGCAGCCGCCAACCGCTGCCCTTGATCACGACCGAGCGGTCTCGGCCATCACGGTGTGGACGGCTTGGAATTGGACGATTCCTTGCCGTGATCCCCGTCCCCCTTGACCCTGACGTAACGTGAGGCCTTACCTTGCCCCGCTATGAACAGCCAACCCCCCCACACGGCGACCATCCCCGCGCGACGGCAGGGCCCCGGCGCGGCAACGCCTGCGCCACGGCACGCCTCCACGGCGGCCACCACCACGCCCACCACCCCCACCCCCGGCCTCCACACCGTCGGCGAGGTCGCCACACTGGCAGGCGTCACCGTCCGGACCCTGCACCACTACGACCGGATCGGCCTGCTGGTCCCGTCGCGGCGCTCGGAGCAGGGCTACCGCCTCTACGATTACGGCGATCTGGAACGGCTCCGGCAGATCCGGCTGCTGCGCGAACTTCGCTTCAGTCTGGACGCGATCGAGCAGATGCTCGACGCACCTGCCTACGACCGGCGGGGCGCGCTCGTCGCCCAACGGGAACTGCTTCGGGCACGGCAGGAGAGAACACAGAGAATCATCCGCGGGGTCGAGCGGGCCCTGGCGGCACTGGAAGAGGAGAGAGAGATGGAAAAGACGACGATGTTCGAGGGACTCGAGGAGTTTGACCACACCCGGTACGAGGACGAGGTGCGCGAGCGCTGGGGCGACACCGACGCGTACCGCGAATCGATGCGCCGCACCCGGCGCTACGGCAAGGAGGACTGGGCCAGGATCAAGGAGGAGGGCGAGAGTGTCTTCGCCCGGCTCGCGGAGCTGATGTCGGCGGGCGACCACGCGGCCGGCCGCGCCGCGATGGACCTGGCCGAGGAGCACCGGTGTCACATCGACCGGTGGTTCTACCCGTGCAGCCACAGCATGCACGGAGGGCTCGCCGAGATGTACACGGATGACCCGCGCTTCACGGCGTACTTCGAGAAGCGGGCCGAGGGGCTGGCGGACTTTGTTCGCGACGCGATCAAAGCCAACGCGGCGCGGTGGAGGAACCGCCGATGAAGGGTGACGGCGGCCGCGGATCCGAGGGTGTTCCGGCCTCCGCCCCGGACCAGAACGCCCGCTTCCGCACCACGCTGCTGAGGGTGCTCCTGGTCCAGGTCGTCGCGCTCGCCCTGCTCTGGCTCCTCCAATCCACTTTCCACGGATAACGGCCCGCCCATGCACCCCATCAACTGGCTGATCGTCGGCGCCTACGTTGCCTACGTCCTTATCGACGGCATCCGCCGCTCCCGGGGCACTCGGCAGATCGAGGGCTACTTCCTAGCCAACCGCTCGCTCCCCTGGTGGGCGGTCGGCCTGTCGGTGATGGCCACCCAGCTGTCGGCGGTCACCATGATCGGCACGACCGGGCAGGGGGCCACCGACGGGCTGCGCTTCGTGCAGTTCTACTTCGGGCTGCCGCTCGCGATGGTGATTCTCGGTGTCACACTGGTGCCGTTTCTGCGGGGCAACGGGGTCTACACGGCATACGAATACCTGGAGCGGCGTTTCGGGCCGGAAACGCGCACGCTCACGGCGTTCCTGTTCCTACTGTCGCGCGGGATGTCGTGCGGGGTGATCATCGCCGCGCCGGCGGTCGTCTTCTCCGCGGTGTTCGGGTGGCCGCTCATGTGGTCCGTGGCGCTGATCGGGGTCCCGACAGTTGCGTACACGATGCTGGGCGGCATCCAGGCGGTGACCTGGGCCGACGTCAAGCAGATGATCCTGATCGTCGTCGCGCTGCTCGCCGTGGTGGTCGTGCTGGTGGTGAAGATGCCGGTGTCGCCGGGCGAGGCGCTTCACATCGCGGGCGCGACGGGCCGCCTCAGGGTCTTCGACTTCTCCTTCGACATCAACGAGACCTACACCTTCTGGTCGGGGCTCATCGGCGGCACCTTCCTGATGCTGTCGTATTTCGGCACGGATCAGTCCCAGGTGCAGCGCTACCTGGCCGCGAAGTCGGTGAACGCGGCGCGCACCTCGCTCCTGATGAGCGCCTACTGGAAGATCCCGCTCCAGGCGCTGGTCCTCCTCGTCGGGGTGATGGTCTTCGTCTACTACCAGTTCCAGCCGCCGCCGCTGCTGTACAACCCCGCGCACGAGAACGCGGTGGTGGAGGCGCGGGGCGCGGACTACGCAGGTCTGCAGGAGCGCTACGGGGAGGCGTTGTCGGAGAGGGAGGGCGCCGCTCGCCGCGCTGCCGGACTGGCCGCACCCGATCCCGGGTCCTCGGCCCCCGCAGGAGAGGCTGCGGCGCCGCAGGCGGCGCCAACGCCGGCCGGGGGAGCGGTCGTGGCCACCACCGCCGCCCAGGACGCCGCTCGCCGCGCGGCCCTGGACGCCTTCCTCGCCCGCGACGCCGCCGTCGAGCAGATCCGCGCCGAGGCCCTGTCGATGGCCGAAGAGGTCACCGGCGAGCCCTCGCGCGACGTGAACTACATCATTCCCCGCTTCGTCCTGAACGAACTGCCCATCGGCCTGGCGGGCATCTTCATCGCCGCGATCATCGCGGCGGCCATGTCGAGCATCTCGTCCGAGCTGAACTCGCTCTCGACCACCAGCATCATCGACTTCTACCGCCGCTGGTTCCGCCCGGAGGCCAGCGACGCCCACTACCTCAGGGTGTCGAAGGTCGCGACCGCGTTCTGGGGGGTGTTCGCCTGCGGTGTCGCTGTGTACGCGGTCAGTCTGGGCTCGCTGATCGAGGTGGTGAACCGCTTCGGGTCGTTCTTCTACGGCTCGATCCTGGGCGTCTTCCTGCTGGCGATGGTGCCGCGGGCGCGGGGGCGGGGTGCGCTGGTGGGGCTGGTCCTGGGGATGGTGGCGGTGGGCGTCATCGAGTTTCGCACGGAAGTGGCGTACCTGTGGCTCAACGTGATCGGGGCGGTCACGGTGCTGGCGGTTGGACTGCTGCTGTCGCTGCGCCGACGGGCGTCCCCATAGCCGGGTGGGCGTCCCCGCGCGGCGTCCCTACAGCCCAGTCTTCTCCTGAAAGACCATCGGCTGGATCAACTGGACCGGCGCCGGGAACTCGTCGTTCGGGAGCCAGCGGTACCAGAGATCGCCCGCCACCCGCTCCAGCGTGCCGTCGCCGCACGGGAAGCCGGTGGACTCGACGATCCCGTGGACATCCGTGAACCGTTCCGGGCCGACCGTGAGGCTGACGCTGCCGCGCATGACCGTGCCGGAGCCCTTGATGATCGCGCGGCAGGTGGCCGGAAGGCTGACTAACCGGTCCGTGTGCAGGATCCGCTCCGGCGGTTCCAGCAGGAGTTCGCCCGATGCGTTCTCGATCGCCGGCGGGCCGAAGAAGAGGTCGAGGGGCAGCGCCGACGGGAGATCCGGATCACCCGTCTGGTCCCGAAATGCCGCCACCACGGAGGTGCGCAGGCCCGGGACGGTCAGGAACACGATCACATGGAGCCCGACCGCGAGCGCGAGCGACCATCGAAAGATCCGGCGCGCCGATTTGCGGTGCTGTTCGCGGCGGTTGGACGCGTCCAATGGTCAGCCCGGCAGCGCGATGGACGCCACCGACGGGAAGCCGGCTTCGTCGCTGTGAATGCCCCAGATCCGGGAATCGGTGAAGCGGAAGGCGTCGAACCGGTCCGGCAGACGAACCTCGTCGATGTCGCCGCCGGGTGTGATGCGCAGCCACGAACGACCGCCTCGCAGGCCGCCGAGATCGGGATCGAGCGGGTGCATCCACATCGTTCCGCCCCCGGTGCAGCGGAAGTCCACGTAGCGTGGCAAGTAGCTGGCCAGTGCGCGCGGCCCTCCACCGACGGTCCGGGCGATCTCGTTCAGGATCCGGACGCTGTCCTCTTCGGTCATCCTGGCCATGACATCTCTTGTCAGCTGAGCCTGCCTCATCCGGAATACCGCGGCGGCGAACTGCCGGGGAGTGACCTCGGTGAAGGGAACGGGCGGGAGGTCGATGGGCGCAAGTTCGGTGCCCGCGCCGTCGAATCCCCGCAGCTGGTTCCTCACCCTGTCGTGGACCCGCACCTGGTCGTCGCCGCAGACCGCCCACAGCCGGTACCACAGCGGGAACGCGCCCTCGCTGGCGATGAAGTCTCCGGAGGGATCTTCAAGCACCTCGCCGAGAGCCAGGAGGTCCCGTGCGCCGCCCGACTCCGGATCGACCGCGACGAGATCGGCCATCAGGAGCGAGAAGCGGAACCGCAGCGGCCCGGACTGCATGGTCTCCGTCGAGCGCGGCACGATGATCTCGCTGCCGAGCCTGGCGGTCCGCACCGAGCTGCCCAGCATGTTCATGCCGCCTCTTGCGCTCCCCGCCGGAAGGGACTGCGACCGCAGGGAGATCGCGGCCAGCTCCACGCCGGGCCCCGAGACGCGAACGATCGCGTGGCGAACGAAGTCGAACACCCACGCCCCGCCGTCCCATCCACCGGTCACGAAGCCCGCCGGCATCCGGAATTCGTCAGGGCCTCCTCCGGACCGGCCGTGGGCGCCGAGCGATTCGCCGCGGCGGCCGAACCCCACAAAGAAAGGTGGCTGCGAATTCAAGACCCAGACCGAGCCGTCCTCCAACACCTCCAGGTCCTGGACGACAGCGAGCGAGTCGGAGGTGCCCAGCACTTCGACATCCGACTCGCCCAGTTCGACCAGGCCGCCCGGTTCGCCCACGGCCGGCGCGCCATCGGAGCAGGCCAGGAGCGTAGCCGCTGACAGGGAGACGATCGTGGTCGGATTCATGGTTTTCATGCGCCCGCTTCCTACACTTATGCAGGCTCCATGGTTCCGCCCGCGCCCCACAGCTCCCGCCCCTCCGACTCGCGCCGGAGCCGCCCCACCGCCTCATCCAGCGGCAGCGTCACCTGCTTCTTCTTCGCGCCGCGCGCCCGCAGCGACACCGTCCCGGCCTCGGCCTCGCGGCTGCCGATGATCGCCATGTACGGGACCTTGAGGTTGGACGCGTCCTTGATCTGCTCGCGGAAATCGATCTCGGCGGCGCGGGGGCTCAGGTGGGCGCGCAGCCCAGCCTCGGCCATGCGGCCGCGAACGTCGGTGGCGGCCTCGATCGCGTGTGCCCCGATCGCGATCACCCGCACCTGTTCCGGCGCGAGCCAGAGCGGGAAGTCGCCCGCGTAGTGCTCGATCAGGATCGCGATGAAGCGCTCCAGCGACCCGCTCACCGCGCGGTGGATCACCACGGGACGGTGCATGCGGTTGTCCTGGCCGACGTATTCCAGCCCGAACCGCTCCGGCGCGTTGTAGTCGAGCTGGATCGTGCCGCACTGCCACGCGCGGCCGATCGAATCGGTGATGTCGAAGTCGATCTTGGGGCCGTAGAAGGCGCCGTCGCCCTCCTTGAGTTCGTAGGGCCGTCCGGTGTCCTCGAGCGCGGCGAGAAGCCCGCCCTCGGCGCGGTCCCAGAGGTCGTCGTCGCCGATGCGGACCTCGGGGCGGGTGGCGAAGTTGATTGTCGCGCTGAGCCCGAAGGCCGCGTAGAAGTCCAGGATGTAGCGCATGAGAAACGCGACTTCGCCGGCGATCTGGTCCTCGGCGATGAAGCAGTGGCAGTCGTCCTGCTGGAACTGTCGCACGCGCGTAAGTCCGGATAACGCGCCCGTAACCTCGTTGCGGTGTAGAACGTCGAACGTGGCGTACCGGATCGGCAGCTCGCGGTAGGAGCGCCGCTTCGCCTGGTAGAGCAGGTAGTGCGACGGGCAGTTCATAGGCTTGAGCGACGAGTCGTGCGTGCCGGTCTCGCTGTTGCGGATCAGGAACATGTCGTCGCGGTACTTGCCCCAGTGCCCCGAGGTCTCCCAGAGCGACTTGTTGTACATCAACGGGGTCATGACCTCGAGGAAGTCGTCCTTCTGGAGCGCGCGTTCGAAGGCGAGCAGCTCGTTGTAGAGGACCGTGCCCCTGGGCGTCCAGAAGGCGGCGCCGGGCGCGGATGGATGAAACCGGAACAGTTCGAGACGCTTGCCGACGACGCGGTGATCGCGCCGCTTCGCTTCGGCCAGGCGGTGGAGGTGGGCCTTGAGGTCCTTCGCCTTGAAAAACGCGGTGCCGTAGATCCGCTGCAGCATCTGCCGGTCGCTGTCGCCCCGCCAGTAGGCGCCGGCGGTGCTGAGCAGCCGGAAGTGGCGGATGTGCGAGGTGTCCGGGACGTGCGGGCCGCGGCAGAGGTCGACGAAGTCGCCGTTGGTGTAGGTCGAGATGACTTCGTCCTCGTCGAAGTCGGCCACGCGCTCCATCTTGAGCGGGTCGTCGGCCATGCGGTTGCGGGCCTCGTGGAGGCTGATCTCCTCGCGCTCGAACGGAACCGACTCGGCCGCAATTCGGCGCATCTCCTCTTCGAAGGCCTCCAGGTCGGCCGGGGTGAAGGGCTCGTCCACCTCGAAGTCGTAGTAGAAGCCGTCGTCGATCGCGGGACCGAAGCCGATCTTCGCCTCGGGTCGCAGCCTGCGCACCGCGGTCGCCAGGACGTGGGCCGCGGAGTGGCGCAGGACGTTCAGCGCCTGCGCGTCGCGGGCGAAGAGGATCCGGAACGCGCCACCCCTTCGCACCGGCGTGACAAGGTCCACCAACTCCCCGTCGATGTCGACGGCGAGGGCCCGGCGCAGGAGCCCCTCGCTGATCTCGCGGACGACTTCGCCGGATGGCGTGCCTGCGGCGACCGTGCGGTGCGAGCCGTCGGGGAGCGTCAGGGTGACCTGGCGGGCGGCGGGGGCGGTGTCGTTCATCTTCGTGCTTGACATGGCGCAGGACTATCGAGAAGTGGGGGGGTGGCGTCAACCCCGACGGGCGCGCGGGGCAGCCCGTGGAAGAGGTCCCCGCTGCATTCGGCCGGCGATGCATCCGCACTGAACCGCGGCCCTCACGCGCTCGAAATGTCACGAACACATTACAGATTGCCGGTGGATTCACAGGCGCAGGCAGGACCCGCGCTTCGCCGGTTCCGGGATTCCCTCTCCGCGCCTCCGGCCCGTTCCCCGGCGAATGCCGGAATACCTTGTCGTCATCAATTTTGAGGACGCGACGGTGCCCGCCAACTGCTACCGTGCATGGAAGTTCACCACAAGGAGGAATGTGGCCCCTTATTCCTCAACTCCTACAGGCAACGGATTGGTGAGCAGTTCCGGGTCGGCACACGAACCGAGCGGCGGCGATACGAACGGTCCCGATTACTCGACCGATACGACATGCGTCGTCGACCTCGACGGGCTCGACCCCGTGGGCGAGTACGTGCATGCGACGATCTGTCGGCGTTCGAAGTCGGCATCGGCCTCAGGTACCGGCTCCGGTAGCCGCAAACCGGAAGTGACGCCCGCCGAGCCTTGCGACGTGACTTCATCGGGCATCTTTTCGGGCTCATGAGCCTCTTCCCGACCAGGAATGAGCCCCGGCAGCCCGCGTCCACGCGCTCGCCGCGGGCGGCGCGTTTCTCGGTGGGCGACGCCGTCCGGGCTCCGGTCATCGGCGCGATCGTCGGGCTGGAGCGCCTTCGGACCGGAGTCGCGTACAACCCGCTTTCGGAGCGGACGGTCCAGGATCCGTATCCCGCCTATGCGGCCCTCCGCGCCCGGGCCCCCGTGCATCGAAGCAGGTTGCTGAGGTCGTGGGTGTTCACGCGCCACGCCGACGTGTACGCCATTCTGCGCGACCACCGGCACTTCGGCAACGACCCGCGCAAGGGTTCCCTGACGCGGCGGCAGCTGGCCATGCTGCCGCCGCCGCGTGAGTTCACAATGCTGCTCTTGGATCCTCCGGACCACACGCGGTTGCGGGCGCTCGTGAGCAGGGCTTTCACGCCAAAAGCGATCGGTGCGCTCGAGTCCCGCGTGCGCACCGCTCTGGCGCGCCTGCTGGACGACATCGACGATGTGTCCGCGTTCGACCTGATGGAGGCGGTGGCCCGGCCCCTGCCTGTGATCGTGATGGCTGAGATGCTGGGCGTTTCCGCGGAGGACAGGGCGCGGTTCTCGGTATGGGCGGCCCATCGCGCGCGTCTGCTGGAGCCGACGATCAGTCGGCGCGAACGCAGGGCAGGCGCCGACGCCTCGCAAGCGTTCGACGACTATTTCCGACCGATCATCGAGGAGCGGCGGCAAGCCGCGCCGCGGAAGGACATCGTCAGCGGGCTGGCGCGTGCGCAGGACGAAGGCGGACGCCTGAGTGAACGGGAGACGCTCAACATGCTGCGCCTGCTCCTGAGCGCCGGAACCGAGACCACCGCGAACCTGATCGGCAACGGCGTCCTCGCCCTGCTTCGCAATCCCGACCAGCTTCAGCGACTGAGGGACGACCCGGGCCTGATCCCGGTCGCGGTCGAGGAGCTGCTGCGCTTCGACTCTCCGGTTCAGGCCGATTTCCGGCGGGTGCTCGGGGACTGCGAGGTTAGCGGCTTTCCGCTGCGGAAACGGGACAACCTCGTGCTGCTTCTGGGCGCGGCCAACCGGGATCCGGACGTGTTCGCCGATCCGGATCGGCTCGACATTGGCCGTCGCCGGAGTCGGCACCTCTCTTTCGGAGGCGGGATCCACCATTGCCTCGGCGCTCCGCTGGCGCGTCTGGAGGGCCGGATCGTCCTGGAGATGCTGCTCGACCGGTTCAAGTCGATCAAGCTGCTGAACAGTCGCCCCCGCTTTTGCAGGGGCATCGTCCTCAGAGGCCTCCAATCCCTGCCCCTTTCCTGCATCCGAGCCTGAAGAGCCGAGGACCGCCATGAGCGAACGAGACGCGTTTGACCGGATCCTGGCGTCGTTGCACGAGGCCACGCTCGACGACACCCGCTGGCCGGCGACCTCGCACCTCATCGATGACGTGCTGTGCGCCAAGGGCAACAGCTTGGTGTTCGGTGCCGGGCGCCCCGGGGACGACGCTGTCCAGATCTTCTACGCGGGGTTCTTCTACCGCGGAGAACGCCGCCGCGAATGGGAACGCTGGTACTTCAACAACTACTACGCCGTGGACGAACGAGTCGAGCGGATCCGGCGCCTGCCCGACAGCCAGTTGGCCGCCACCACCGACCTCTACACCGACTCCGAGTTGAAGACCTCCCCGGCCTTCAACGAAGCGCTGCTCCGCGGCCATACCCAGAACGGCCTCAACGTGCGCCTGGACGGGCCGGGCGGCACGCGAATCGTCTGGGTCGTCAATGATCCGGTCGACGGCGACGGCTGGTCCTCGGCCCAGGTCGAATGCGCCCAGCGTCTTCTTCCGCATATTCGCCAGTACGTGAGCGTGCGGCAGGTGCTGGCGGGTGCCGGCGCGCTGGAGACGTCGCTCGCCGCCCTGCTTGAAACCACGGGACCGGGCGTCATCCAGCTTGACTGGCGAGGGAGGATTGTGGCAGCGAGCGACGGCGCGAGAAAGCGGCTGCGAATCGGCAACGTCCTCTGCGACACCGGCGGCTTCCTGCGCGCCCGTTTCCCAGCGGACGACGCCGTGCTTCAGCGATTGCTGGCGCGCGCCCTGCCTCCGTTCGGCCGCCAGGCCTGCGGTGGCTCGATGGCCCTGAGCCGCCCGGCAACCCGCACCCCGATGGAACTGCACGTCAGCCCCGTGGGGAAGAGAGAGGCTTCCCTGTGCGCATGGCCGGTCGCGGCGCTGGTGCTGGTCGCGGATGCCGGGGGGCGGGAGACGGTGATCGAACCCGATCTGCTGGCGGCGCACCTCGGCCTGACGCGGGCGGAGGCCCGCGTCGCGGTGATGCTGGCCCAAGGCAGGACCGTGCGCGACATCGCAGAGTCCACGGTGCGCGAGATCAGCACCATCCGCACGCACGTCCAGCGCATCTTCCGCAAGCAAGGCATTACCCGACAAACGGACCTCGTGCGGCTCGTGCTTTCGATCTCGAGTGCGCGCGGCCCGCGGCGCTGAGAGGCCTCGGGGTAGGCGCTCTTTCTTCCGTCTTTTTCTTGGGGTGGTATAGCAGCCTGGTGCCGGCCCGTCGCCGGGGACTGGAATGCAGTCTCGGCGTTCGTTGAGCGATGCTGGCTGCCAGGGGCGGGGGAGCACCGTGCCCAGTGCCGTGTCGCCGGGACTTCGGTCCCGGCCATTTTTTCCCGCGGATTGATCGCCGCACGGTCCAAGTTTTCGTCCAGCGTTCGAAGAGCCATCGTCGATTACATGATGGTCGCAAGGGGACCGGGGATATTTCCGGATCCCGGCAAGGGTGTGGTCCTCAACATTGATGATATTGCGAAACTCCCGGCATTATTCGACGGGGAATTCGGCCGTCGCCCGTGGCAAGCTGAAGGGAGAGCGCCTACCCGGGGGCCTCTCAGGGCCGTGGGCCGGGAGCGCCCGAGATCGAGCAAGAGTACGACGTACAGGCTTCACTGCACGACGCCTGGAGCTACTGGCCGACGCTCTCCAAAGGAAGTGCCCGCTCCGAGTTCCGAAAGGTGGGGTGGATTGCGCTTCTGGGATTGGCAGCGCTTGTGGTGTGGCTGCTCATGTAGGCTGCGGCTGGTGAGGTGCGAGGTGCTCCCGCAGCTTCGCCGAATCCGATCTCGGGCGCACCCGGGCCCTGCGGCCCTGAAGCACTCAGCAAGGCTCCTGGCTTGGCTGACGGTCGCTTCTTCCGGTCGATCACCCCGGAGCCACCCCGCGAATATCATCAGTATTGAGGACGCGGCGGAGTCCCTTACCGTCTACACTTTGTACAAGCCAGCCGCAGGGGAGAATACCTCGGCACGCCGAGACAGTCTTCAATCGGTCGCGGTCGCCATGAAGGATGCAGTCACGAAAGCGTTTCATGACACGGTCGCCGAAGGAGAAGCAGACGGGAATGGCTAGGGCAGCGACAAGTACGATCGCAATCCAGACGCTAACCCTACTGCTGTACGCGTGTGCCACCACCAGCGATCCAAGCTGGCAGAACCTCCCCCGACTCGCCGCTTTCTCCAGCGCCGACGAAGTTCGTTCCGAGATTCCGGCGCTCCTCGACCCGGCCCGGTTCGGATCCTTGATCGTCGTCGGCAACGTGGTGTTCGGGAATCCGTGCTCTGTTCCGGCGGGGATGGCCGGGCGCGGCCGCGCCACCGGGGTAGCCGGCGGGAGTAGTGGTACGGGGGTGGCCGGCGGCAGTTCCACGACCGGCGTCGCAGGCGGCAGTTCGACCACCGGGGTCGCTGGCGGCAGCTCCACGACCGGCGTTGCGGGCGGCACCAATTCCACCGGTGTCACGGGCGGGTCCGGAGCGATCCAGTGCGCGACAGTGGCTGGAGGTGCAGGATACGTGCTTCGCGCGCCCACCGCCGCATTGATCCTGGAGTTTGATGGATCGGCAATGCATCCGGTTCCGGCCTCGAGGATTCGCAGATGACCGGTCGACGGTCTGCCCCAACACCTGTCGGTTGCCGCGCCGAAAGAGACGCGACGCCGCAGACCACTCGGCGCAGGACCAAGCTTCTGGTATTCCTCTTGATCGTCACTCCGCTCTGGGCGTGCGCCACTTATCCATATGCCGGCCCCCGGCCAACCGTAATCCCGGAATACGCGACCCTCGTCAATACGAATGCGGATGTGGTCATCACAGCCGTCAATGCCGGGTGGGAGATCAGGGCCGGTCAAAGGACCAGGCCCGGGCGGGTCTACGAATACCAGGGCGGCGTGGTCGGTCGCAACGAGACCGGATACAGGAACATGCTGGGTCATCCCGGCGTGTACGAGGTCAACATAGCGAGAGGGACGGAGACCTACTACGGTATTCTCGTCTTCTTCAAGGTGCATGCGAACGGCACACCCGCCGCGCAGTCCCGCTGGGCAATCGAGATACCGGACCAGTACTACGCCGGTGCCCGAAATGCGGGCGTGTCCTATGTCCTGGGCACCTACACCTACCCCGACTTCCGGGATCGCAATCGACACCTCACGACACGCAGTTGGATGCTGTGGTTTTCCGACACGCGGTTCTGGTAGCAGCATGGTTTCTCGGCGGATTCCCCTTCGGCCAGGTTGGTGGACGGCTGGATCCATCGCGGTTTTGATCGGATGGACATGTGGGGGCACGCAAGATTCCGTCCTGCCGGTGTTTGAACTGGCGATCAGCAGATGGGGGATGGAATCCATGGACGCCGGATCCATGGCCGCCGTCGACAGCCTGGACGCCGGTGAAGCAGTGCGGCTCCGGATAGCCGTGTGCGACGATGTCGTTCTGGACGAAGTCGTGTCCAGCTGGGAAGCGCTGCACGACTGGATCCCGGAGGAGATACTGCAATGGCAGTCCGAGGAGGATTGGTCGAAGTGAACTGCAGAATCGGGCTGGCCGAGGCAGAGCGGGAGGTGCGCTATGTCCGGCGTCGTCCCTGACCCGGAGCATACCGAGGGCCGCCAAGGGGGGGCGTTTTCCCTTCCGCCGGCTCGGCCGATGGTTGTTTTCCGGCCCATTTATTCCGGAAATCCCGCGAGTATCATCAATACTGCGGACGCGGCGGAGCCCCCTGACGGCTACGCTTCTGCTTTAGTAGGCCCCCACCAAGCTGTTGCGAAGCGACTCTGAGACGACGGAGGGAAGGGCGATGAGCAAGTCGCCGACCGGGAAGACCCACTGGTCGCAGTCGGGTGCAAGGTCCCCCCAGGGTCTTGGGCGGCTCACGGCTACGGCGGTAGCGCTGTCTCCTCGTTCATCCAGGGAATGCCACGGGGAGACCGAGAAGGCGCCCGTTACGGTTGCCGTGAATCGTTTCCTCAGGTGAACCTCAGACAATGACCAGGCTCTTTCTCCTTCTACTGCTGGCCACCGCCGAGGCTTCCGTGGCGCAGCAGCAGTGCCACGAAGCCGTGGGCAGCTTGCCTGTCTACGACGTGATCGTCGAGCGCACCACGCTGCTGGACGAGAGTCCACGGGCGGTGGCGGTGGCCCAAGACGGTCAGCGGGTCTTTGCGGGTACTTGGAATGCCGTTTACTTCATAGGGAACAACGGCATCTACCACACAGCCCGGACCGGCACGGTGAGCAGCATGGGGGTGTACGACTCACCCTTGCTGCACGACGGCGAATTCCTGATGGTAGGGGCTTACAAGAGGCTTTTCATATTTGATCCCCGCGGATGGCAGCTCGCTGCCGCGTTGGAGGCGAACGGGACCCTGGGCATCCCCGCCGTGATCGACTCGACGTTGGTAGTGCCCTTGCAAGCAGGCGGACTTCACTTCGTGGCGACAAACGGCACCGACTCGTTTGCCACGGATGTGGTGTTCACCTCGACTCCACTCGTGGTAGAAACGGAAGGCGGGAATTGGGTGACCGTGACAGGAGGACACGATGGGCACGTGTACTTCTTCCGGGGCGTCGATCCAGAGCCGTACGCGAAGTTCCAGACCGGCGGTCCAGTACTTTCGTCGCCTGCACTTGGGGGCGACGGGCGCAGTGTTCTCGTAGGCTCGCACGACGGCTACCTGCACTCCCTGGACCTCGACGGCAGACTGAACTGGTCGTTCGAGACCGTCGGCGCCCAGCACAAACGCGAGGGATTCTGGAACGCGAATACTCAATTCGTTTCCTTCCGTAGCGAAATCGAGTCACGGCCCGCCGTCATCCCGACCGACGGAACTGTGGTGCTGGGTGCCGGGGATGGAAGTGTGTATTTCCTGCGTCCAGACGGCTCGGAGATTTCCTCCTGTCGGGCGAATGGGCCGGTGGATGACGACCCTTACGTGATGCGGGATGGGACGGTCGTAGTGGGGGCGGGCTTGGCCACCTACTTCTTCTACCCGGACGGCACGCTGAAGGCCCTCTACATGGACGAGTACACGAACGGGAGATTCGGCTACCCCGTGTCCCCCGTAGGCTACGTTGTAGATGGTAGGGAACATGTGGTCGTTGGGACCGGCGAGTGGGGGAACGAGAACAACTACGGGGCAATTCACGTCCTGAGGCTGGCGAGTGCTCGCTGATCACGGAAAGCTGCAGACGCGACGAGGTCGGTGCTTCCTCCGCCCAGCCAATGGCGTTCGGGGATGGAGCTTCATCGCCCGACTGCCGCATGTCCCTTTGGGCAGAGACCCGCTGCCGTAAGGGGACCCGCCATGGCTGATCGGGCTGTCTTCCCGGAGAATGGAACCATGTTAAGAAAACCGATTGGTATCCTGAGTATGGGCCTCAGCATTCTGGCAGGATCCATGACTTGCACGCAATGGACTCCGAGTTGCGAGATGTGGAACACGGAGGAGTTCTTCAGAGCGGCCGAGGTGGAGGACGCTACCGCGTGTCTGGATGCGGGAGCCGACCCTCTGGCACGGGAACATCATTCTCAGTACACACCCCTCCACTTTGCGGGGATGGTGAGTAGGAACCCAGAGATGATCGATGTGTTGCTGACAGCCGGGGCCGACGTGAACGCACCGGCCCAGTTCGGCGAAACCCCGTTGGAAGCCGCGCTCCGCTTTCACAATGGGGAACCGGTTGTCATCCAGGCGCTGTTGGCGGCCGGAGCTGACCCGAACGTGCGCGACAGTAACGGTTTGAGGCCACTGCACGCTGCCGCCTACGGAGCGGAGGACGCCGACCTGATCATGGTGTTGATCGACGCAGGTGCCGACTTGGATGCGCGGGACGGGGGCGATGCGACACCGTTGCACTATGCGGTTTCCAGCGGGGCAGATCCGGAGGCAATCGCAGCTCTCTTAGCTGCTGGAGCCGACGTAAACGCGGTACACGACGGCGGCGGTACTCCACTGCACTCCGTGGGAGAGCACGGCCAGAACGAGAAAGTGGCCGCGATGCTCCTGGCAGCCGGGGCCGACGTCAACGCAGGGGTGGATAGCGGGGGTACGCCCCTTCATTCCATCCTTTTTTCGGCTGCCGACGACTTACCCTTGGTCGAACTGCTTCTGGAAGCCGGTGCCGACGTGAACGCGCGAGAGCCCTACGACGGTACACCTCTACACGTGGCAACCGCACATGGACCGAATCTCGATGTCATTGAAGCGCTATTGGCGGCCGGAGCCGATGTCGATGCCCGCGAAGGAAGGCGGGGCAACACCGCCCTAATGGACGCGGAGGGAACAGACGATCCGATGCTGGTACGGGCTTTTCTCAGGGCCGGGGCCGACCCTATGGCGCGCAACGACTACGGCGAAACACCCTTGCATCGGCTCTCGAACACCGCGAACCCGGAAGTAGTCGAATCCCTGCTCGAGGCGGGCGCCGATGTCGACGCGCAGGACGACAACGGCGAGACGCCCCTCCACGAGGCGGGCGGAACACCGAATCCGGCTGTGATCGAACTACCGTTGGCGGCTGGCGCCAACGTGAAGGTCCAAGACGACGATGGCGAGACCCCCTTGCACGAGGCGGCATTCGTAAGACTCCAGGTCGTCGAGGCGCTGCTGGCGGCCGGTGCCGATGTCGGTGTGCGGGACAACGATGGCGAGACTCCCTTGCGGCAAGCGGCGTTCTTTGGCGACCCCGGGGTGATCAGCGCGCTTCTTGCGGCCGGAGCCGATGTCAACACGCGGGACAATGCCGGCACCACGCCCCTGCACGCGGCGGCAGGATCCAATGCTCCGAGCGCAGTCAAGGTGCTGCTGGGGGCCGGAGCTGAGGTCAATGCATCGAATGACGAGGGCCACACGCCACTCTATGATGCCGTATTCCCCCGGCACTCGCTGGATGTGTCACCACTCCCCACCACCAGGGTCCAACGGCTCGTTGCATCGCTGGATCGCGCACTTTCCTTGGCTGGCCAACGACGCACGATCCGGTTGCTCCTTGCAGCCGGGGCCGATGTCAACGTCCGTACGGACGACGGCACTCCACTCGAAAGGGCAGTAGTGAACCGGAACCTGAGAGTGATCAACATGCTGCTCGTCGCCCCTGGGGCGGATATCGACGTGCGCAACAACCGCGACGAAACACCACTGCATTGGGCGGTACGCACCGCACCGATCGTCGGAAGTGCGACCACAGTAGTCGAGGCGTTGCTGGAGGCGGGTGCAAACCCGAACGCGCGGGATGCCAACGGCAACACCCCGCTGCATTGGACGATCGAGGATTACCCGGAGCCGGAGGTGGTCGCGGTGCTGCTCGACGCCGGAGCGGATGGGCTGGCATACAATGATGCGGACGAAACGCCGTGGGACCTCCTTCAACGAAGCGCGGCGGGAGGCGTGGCATACGCGCGCATGAACCAATTGCTTGAGCATTAGACCGGGACCGGGTTCGACCATCGCGATCGGGCTGGCTTGTCTCTTCCATTCTTGGGGATCCCCGCTTGATTTGCGGGGCCGGGTCAGGGGGAAGGCCTGGAATTTCGCCCGCCCGCAGAGGCGTGCGTTGCGAGCCGGCGCGGGCGGTCGAAATTGGACGGTGGTCGGATCGCGAGGTC
>JAJDXM010000016.1 GCA_022823225.1 Gemmatimonadota bacterium | reverse complement strand
GTGGGGGTGGGCCAAGGCGATGGCGACACTTTCGGCGGACATGGTGCTGAATCCCTGGTCTGTGGGTTGGTCGGTTGGTCCCTCTCCCCTCTTATACCCCCCAATTCGGGAAATGTTCGGGGTTGGTAAACTCCGGCCCCTCTGGCCTGAACGAAGCCCGCAGTTGAGAATTCTCGTGAAGCCGGAACGAGCCCGGGAGATCGCTCTCGACGCTCCAACCCCAAAACGCCCCCCCGAAAACCACTGCACGCCATGGCATTCATCGACTCCACCCGCCACCGCCGCTTCTCGCCTGAGAGGATGCAGAAGCTCAACCTCTTCGAGACAGATCAGATGTTCTGCGACGTCTACTGTCTGCGGCCCGGGCAGGCCCAGCACGTCCACACCCACGCCGGCGCAACCAAGTTCTACTACGTGATCGAGGGCGAGGGTCTCTTCACGGTGGGCGAGCGGCACGAGAGCCTCGGTCCCGGCGCTGTCGCCTGGTCGGAGCCGGACGAACCGCACGGTGTGGCGAACGAATCGGATGGCGACCTCGTCCTGCTGGTTGCGATGGCGCCGAATCCGAATCGCTAGTCACTCATCGCCGCTCCCCGCTGAACAGACGGATGACCTCCGCGACGGTCAGTTCGCCCACCTGGCGCGCAAGCCCTGACTCCCGGACAGGGGCGATGTTCCTCGAAGCGGCGCTTTTCGCTCTCCGGAAGATCGATGAACTTGACGCCCGCTTGCTCGGCCAACCGCAGGCCCTCGGCACCCGCGCGCATATATGCGGCGGCTCCGGCCAGGGACAGGGAGGCGTCGGCAACTTCGTCCATCCAGCCCTGCTGCTCCGGAGAAAGGCCGGAGGCCGGTTCCTGGAGTTGGAATGCGACGATCCCCGAGGGGGAGATTGCGACCCCGTCGATGACTCCAGTGGACAGACTCTGGTGGACAACCGTACCGGGCTGCATGACGGCGCTTGCGCCCAGCGCTTCGATGAACGGGATCGCGCTGCGCGTCGAGACCCGGATCTTGAGTACGCGCATGTCCTTGAGCGTCCGCACCGGTCTGTCACGGGTGAGCAGCACAGGGGCGTCGTTGGCCCAGATCGCCGGCACCCTGGCCTCGTACTCCGGCTCCAGAATCTGCCGGGCGCGCCGGCGGTGCTACAGGATTCCGAAAAGTAATGAATACATGACATTTGGTAATGTTCTCATGACATTACGACTGTAGCAGCGCGCCCGCCTCGTCGGCGCACTCGCGGTGGTCGCGGTTTCCGTGGCGCCGCCGGCCGCTTCCGCCCAGGACCCCCCGCCCGAACCCGACTCGGTCATCAGGCTGCAGCCGCTGGCGGTCACGGCCAGGAACAGGGAGGAGCTCCTGCAGGACGTTCCGTTGTCGGTGACAGCCCTCTCCGGGCGCGCTCTGGAGCTCGGCCAGGTCGGAACGACCGATCAGCTCGGCCAGATGATGCCGAACGTCCACTTCAACAATTTCCAGCGCGCTCTCGGGCACGAAATCCGAGTGGTCGGTTGCGGTGAAGCGAACCTGGTGACCGGGGCAATCGACGGCCGGCTCCGGATCTTCGCCCCCGGGTTGACGCGAACAACCGTACCCGGCCCCATCCCGACGCAACCGCCATGGTTTCTGTGAGGGGCAGACGTTTCAGCTGAAACGCGCAGCACTGGTGAGGCGTCCTGTCACCCCCGCGCCTCCACCCGAATCGTCAGGATGTCGATGTCGTGGTACTGCTGGTGCCGGATCGACGACGCGTAGTGCCGCAGGAGCCGCAGCGGCGTCTCGGCGTCGACCGGCACGTTCCCGGCCACCTCCGTGAGCATCGTGAGCTGGTCCTCCAGGTTCGCCTGGTCGGTGGTGGCGATGAACTCCAGGTCGGCGGCGTCGCCGTCGGCGCTCGCCAGCAACAGTAGGCGTCGCTCGGAGTCGCCTGCGCCCTCCACGCCGGTCGCCCCCTCGGGGTCGCCCGCACCCTTCATGCCGGTCGCCCCTTCCGCATCGCCCGCGCCATCCGCCTGCCCACGCGTCAGAATCTGCATCGTCTCCTCGCCCACCGCGCGCAGCCGCGTCTCCATCTCCTCGTCCCATCCCTTGCGGGCGGCGAACTTCGTCAGGAAGGCGTCCACCTCCGACCAGGTCTCCGCGGTCAGGCGCGTCTTCAGGCGTGACCGGCGCCCGCCGGTCAGCTCGGTGAACAGGGTCAGCCCGATCACCGCGAAACCGCCGACGGTCATTCCGTTGCCGAGGAGTTCGCCCCAGGGGCCCGTCCAGTACTCCGGGTAGATCCAGTCGAGCTGGAATGCGATGCCGATCCAGAAGGCGACGCCGACGACAAGTCCCTTGCGGTAGTCCAGGCCGTCCTGCAGCAGGATCTTCATCCCGAAGACGAAGATCAGAGCCACGATGATGACGAAGTAGGCGGCGACCACCGGACCCGGAATCGCAATGATCAGCGTCACGAACTTGGGCAGGAATGCGAGCGCGACGAAGACGATGCCGACGCAGACCCCCACCGCCCGGGAGGCCACGCCCGTGAGCTCGGCGACGCTGATGCTCATGCCGTAGGTAGTGTTGGGGACCGTTCCCGCCAGCCCGGAGAGCAGGTTGCCGACGCCGTCGGCGGAGATCGCGCCCTGGATGGACTTGAAGTCGATCGCGCGCGGCCTGCGCCACGACACCCGCTGGATCGCGATGCTGTCGCCGAGCGTATCCATCGCGCCCACCAGCGTCACCATGATGAACGACGGCAACAGCGCCCAGAACTCGGGCCGGAAGCTGAGGTCGACCCCCGGATAGGCGATGTCCGGCAGGCCGACCCAGGAGGCCTCGGCGACGGTGCTCATGTCGTAGATGCCGAAGCCCAGGCCGGCGGTCAGGCAGCCGGCGAGGATGCCGATGGCCGGGGCCCACAGGCGCGGGGCGCCGGAGAATCGCAGCGGGATGAGGACAGTGACGAGGAGCGTGACCAGCGCGGTGACCGGGGCGGCTGCCGGAGAGGCGTCGGCGGGCACCTCGGCCAGCTTGCGCAGGATCATCGGCGAGAGCGTCACCGGGATGAGCATCAGCACGGTGCCGGCCACGGTGGGGGTGAAGATGCGCCGCAGCAGCGCCATCCTGGCAGCGAGCGCGAACTGCACGAGCGAGGACGCGATGATGAGCGTGGCGAGCATCCCGGGCCCGCCCTGCTCGATCGCCGACACGCTCACCGCGAGGAACGCGCTCGTGCTCCCCATCACGAGGATGTAGCCGGCCCCGATCCGGCCCACCCGCCGCGCCTGGATCGCGGTCGTCACGCCGCTCACGATCAGCGCCGCAAACACCGCCCACGACAGGTACTCGTCGCTCCCGCCCGCGACGGTGATCATGACCGTCGGCGTGAGGATGATGCTTGCGATGCAGATGATCGCGTACTGGACGCCTAGCCCGGCGGTCATCGGGAGCGGGGGACGCTCGTCGGGCTCGTAGCGGACGTCCTGGCGCGCGAGCGCGGGGTTCGGCCCGGCCATCAGCGGTGCGCTCCGGCGGATTTGGCAACGGAACCGGCGGACTGTGGCGTGCGGGCCGCGGCCTCCGCGTCGGGGTCGACCGTTTTTGCGGCGGGTTTCCAGCGCTCGGGCTCAGCCTCCAGCCTTTCCACCGCCCCCCTCAGCACCTCCAGCGCCAGATCGATCGTGTCGAGGTGGGTGCGAAACGCCAGCGCCGCCATCCTGAGCACGAACCTGCCGTCGATCGTGGTCGACGACAGGAAGACCCGACCATCACGGTGGGTCTCTTCCACGAGCGCCTGGTTGAAGGCGTTCGCGTCGCCCGACTCCGGCACCCACCGGTAGGTCACAACGGTGAGCTCGGGCTCCGGTCCCACCTCGAACCCCAGCGTCGCGACCTCGCGGTGGAAGTACCTCGCGAGCGCCAGCTTTTCGCGCAGACACGCCCGGAACGGCTCTTCGCCGTGAAGCAGCAGCGGCAGCCACACCCTCAGCGCCCGGAAGTGCTTGGTGAGCTCCGGCGACACGGCGGCGGGGGACCGTCCTCCAGCCTCGGCCTCGACCGTGTCCTGCATGTAGCTGGCGTAGTAGGCGTGCGCGTCCTGGAGCGCGTCGCGGTTCCGGACCAGGACGGCGCCCGTTCCGTACGGCAGAAACATCCCCTTGTGCGGGTCGAGGACCACCGAGTCCGCGCGCTCCATTCCCGCGAGCGCGGGGCGGCACTCCGGCAACATCGCGAAGAAGCCACCGTAGGCGCCGTCGACATGGTACCAGAGGTCTTCCTGCCGGGCGATGTCGGCGATCTCCGCGAGCGGGTCGATCGCGCCGGTGTCCGCGGTGCCCGCCGAGGCGAGCACCAGCCAGGGCCTGAGCCGCCGCGCGCGGTCCGCGGCGACGGCTTCCGCGAGCGACCGGGGGCACAGGCGTCGACCCGGGTCCACCGCGACGTCCCGGCGCACGGTTTCGCCCATTCCCGCCACGCGCAGCGCCTTGTGCAGGCACTGGTGGATGTGCGGCGAAGCGTACACGACGGCGCGCTCGAAGTCGCGGGCGCGGAGCCCCGCCGCTTCACGCGCCGCAACGACCGCGATCAGGCTCGCGATCGACCCGCCCGAGGCAAGGTTGCCGTCCGCGGTCTCGGGGAACCCGACGAGCTTGGCCATCCAGTCGAGGATCAGGTCCTCCATCTCGACAGCCCCGGGCCCGGCGAAGCGCACGCCGGCGTACTCGTTCGTCACCGCGGCGAGGTAGTCGGCGAGCGACGAGGCGTAGAGCCCGCCGCCGGGGATATAGGCCAGGTGTCCGGCGTGCGAAGGCAGGAGCCCCGGGCGCACGACCGACTCGTCGATCCGCTCGATGAGCTGGTCCATCGGCCGCGGCCCGGATTGGACCGCGCGGTCCCGGAGCCCTCGCGCGGCCGACTTGTCGTGATTGTAGGCGGGCGTCCGCGGGAGCTTGCCGAGGTACTGCTGCGCGTACTCGTGCGCCGCGCTCAGGAGGCGGTCGCGCTCGGCCGCGTCGGGGTCGAGCGAACGTGACTGTCTCTCCAGTTCGAGGATCCGGGAGCGCAGGGTCATCTGCGAGCGGGGAGTGGCGATGGCCGGGTCGGGACTTGTGAGAGCTGCGTGATTCGCGCGGGTGCCACGACCCCCTCAGTCCTGATCAGTCTCATGGCTACCCAGCCGGGTGCGTTGGACGATGGCCCGGTCGATCAGACCTTCAACGGTCCGGTCGACATTTCGCATCCGGATGCGCGTCATGAATGCCCGTGGTCCCATGGAGACGAACAACCGACCGAAGACCTCATCGGCAAAGCTGCTTGTGAACACGCCCACACCTCTGAAGTCGAAGACGATGACGGGGTGGTCGCGCAGCAGGTTCTCGACTACCCGGCGAATGTGCCGCCCCCCCTTGCGAGAACCGAAATGCGCGGACGCCGTGTCTGCCATCTTCATGACCAACAGGCCCGAGTTGCTCTCGAATTCCCGCTCCACGAAATCGCGCGGAGGGTCATGAGGCTTCCCCTTGAAACGCAGGGCGCGCTCCAGCAACCCGGATTCGTCGAGTCCGATCTTGCATCGGACCGAAGTCCCCAGATAGGGAGCCCGGGGACTCCAGGTTCTGAGGTCATCCGTGCCGGCGCGCCGCAGGACACCCCGGTTCGACCTGATCTCGAACTCTCCGCCGGACAGGACCGCGACCTGGTAGCTGCCGAAGAGACCGTTTCCGGCGTTGCGTTCGCTGTCCCGTGTCACGCCCTCGGTGATTGCATCCCGCAGCGCCGCCCGATCGTCATCGTGCCCCATGCTCGCGGCGATTCCGATCCCCGCGTCGGCGACAACGAACTCCACCGAATTCGATTCCGTGTAGGCGGTGGCCTGAACGAACCCCCCAACCGGAGACTCGGCGTGCACGGGTACATTGTCCATGATCTCGCCGAGTGACCATTCGACCGCTTTCAGCATGTCGCGGCTCGTGTCCAGCGTGCCGAGAATCAACTCCAGGACTCTTTCCAGGATTGCCTCCTGGCCGTCGTCGCCGTCTCCGTGGAACCGGAGGGCGGGCACCTTGCCGCGGGGGTATCGATTCGGTGGGTGGTTCCCGGGATCGATGTGGTGGGCCCAATTGGTGTTCAGGAACAGCCTTCCCAGCTCCCTGTCCACCGGTGGTTTCAAAACGAATGTGATCCGCTGCACCTCGCGGTACCGCACGACGAGTGGGATCACCGGGAGCATCGCGGACTGAAAGAGGGCTTTACATTCAGAAAAGTCCAACCCGATCTTCAGATCCTCCTCGTGACCTATCGCCCCATGGAGCGCCGCGCCAAGCTTGGGGAGATCGTCCGGGAAGACGCGATCCCTGACGAGGATCGAGTTGCCTTTTCGTTCGATTGTTCCCATTTGTGCCTTCGGTGTGCGGCAGGTGATCCACCGGCCTCGCGTTGGCGTGCGCGGCGAGGGTCCACTAGGATAGCCGGAACCGGCTCACGGAGCGAGACGGCAGCAGGCCGTCGACGTATCGGTTGAACCACAAGCGGCGACCGCGATGCCCGAACCGACCTGGTACCGTCTGCTCGACGTGCTTTTCCTGGCCTTCCACTCCCTGCTGGTGGGCTTCAACCTCATCGGCTGGGCGTGGCGACGGACCCGGCGGCTCCATCTGTTCGCGATCTCGGCCACGCTGCTTTCCTGGTTCGGACTGGGGATCGCCTACGGGTGGGGATACTGCCCGCTGACAGACTGGCACTGGCAGGTGAAGCGGGCGCTCGGCGAAACGGGGCTGCCGGCGTCCTGGGTGAAGTACCATCTGGATCTGGTCACCGGGCTCGACTGGAGTCGGGCGGTGGTCGACACCGTCGTGATCGGCGCGGCCGCCGGGGTATTCGTGCTCTCGGTGGCGCTGAACTGGCGGGACCGGGCCCGGCGGTGAGTCAACCCTCCTCGGCCGGCGCCCAGCCTTCCTCTTGCATCCGCTCCGCCACCAGGCGGCAGAGTCCGCTGAGCAGAAGGGCCGCGATCAGCAGCACGACCAGCAGCCCGAGCGCAATGAACGCCGGTCCGAAGCCGAACGCGATGCCCGCGCCGACCGCCGCTGCGAAGATCAGCGCAAGCAGCGCCAGCATGCGCAGGTCGGAACTCGGTCTGCCGAAGCGCTCAAGAACGGCCTGGACCCGGACCCGGCGCCCGCCGGCGACTCGGCTGACGGCCCGCGCCAGGAACGTCAAAACCGCGCCCCCCAGGACGTCCCCGATCAGCGTCGCGAGGATGTCCATTCCTCAGTCCCAGGGACCGGATTCGCCGGAGACGTCCCCGGCCAGGCTCTCGTCTCGGCCGTTTCGGGCCATGACCCTCCTCCATGCGCGTCCGAGTGCGCCGTGACCGAACCCCGCGCCGATGCCATCCGTAGCGCGGCGCCTCCTGCTTCTGGCGGCATCCGCACCGATCCCGCCAGATTGGCCGCTCCCGCATGATTGCTCGGGCGGCTTTATCCACGGAATGCTGGAGGCACCATTAATGAATACGTTTCAGCCCATGTCTTTCTTCACCGTGCTGGTGGTTGCCGCCGCCATGGTCGCCCCCTCCGCCCTTCACGCTCAGGAGGCCGCCGGCGACCCCGCCCCCGCCCGCTGGCAGACCAGCCACTCGATCGTGGTGGGCGGCGAAACCGTCGAATACGACGCGGTCGTCACCGGCACCACCCTCACCAGCGACGATGGCGAGCCGGCCGCCGAGCTGTGGTACACTGCGTACTTCCGCACCAACGGGGCTCAGTCGCCCGAGCGCCCCATCGTCTTCTCCTACAACGGAGGGCCGGGTTCGGCGTCCTTCTGGCTGCACATGGGGATTATGGGGCCGCGCCGGGTGGTCACCCCCGAAGTGGGGCCGCAAGGTGCGCCGCCCTACCCGTTGGAGGACAATGCGTACACGATCCTGGACATCGCGGACATCGTGATGGTCGACCCGATCGGCACCGGGTTCAGCCACACCCTGGGCGACACGCCCGGCGCGGACTACTGGGGGATCGACGAGGACGCGCGGTCGCTCACCCAGTTCATCCGGCGCTTTCTGAGCGAGTACGACCGCTGGAATTCGCCCCGCTACCTCCTTGGCGAGAGCTACGGGACCACGCGGTCGGCGGTGCTGGCGCGCCACCTGCAGGGCGCCAACATCGACCTGAACGGCATCGTGCTCGTCTCGGCGGTGCTCCAGTTCAACACGATCCAGTTCGCGCCCGGCGACGACCTGCCGTACATAGTGAACCTGCCGTCGTACGCGATCACCGCCCGTTACCTGGACGCGCTGCCGGGTCCGAACCCGCCCGACCTGGAGGCCTTCATGGCCGAGGTGGAGGAGTGGTCGCTTACCGAGTACGCCACCGCGCTGCTCGCCGGCAGCACCCTCGACACCGGCACCCGCACCCGCGTCATCGAACAGATGCACCGCTACACGGGGCTCAGCCGCGACTTCATCGACAAGAGCGACCTGCGCGTGACCGCGCCGGCCTTCGAGGCGGAGCTCCTGCGTGACGAGGGCCGAATCGTCGGCCGCCTAGACGCGCGCTTCACCGGCCCCGCCGGCGATGTCCTCGGCGCCCGCCCCTCCCACGACCCCCAGTCCACCGCGATCAGTTCGGCCTACACCTCCGCCTTCAACAGCTACCTCAGGGGCGAACTCGGCTACGATGGGGACCGCGAATACGTCCCCAGCGGCGGCACCCGCGACTGGAACTGGGGCCGGCTCGGCGGCGGGGGCGCGTTCGTGCGCGGCGGCGGCACCCCCAACGTTGCCGTCGACCTCGCGACCGCCATGCGGCGCAACCCCGCGCTGGAAGTCCTCCTGATCAACGGGATCTACGACCTTGCGACCCCCTACTTCGCCGCCGTCTGGACGATGGACCGCATGGGACTGCCCCCGGAGCTGCGCGACAACATCGAGCGCGCCGACTTCGCGGCCGGGCACATGATGTACGTGGAGCAGGCGCTGCTGCCGCAGTGGAAGGAGGTGCTCGACGCCTTCATCCTGCGGACTGCGGGCGGATCCCGGCCGGTGTCGCAGTAGGCGGGCCGTCCCGCTAACGCTTCCCGGTCGCCACCCGCTTCTTCTCCTCCTCCAGCTCATCGCGCGGAATCCCGTCGGTGATCCACCGGGGCGCCGGTTCGCCCTTCAGGTAGTGCCCGAACCACTCCAGGATGCGGCGATGGTAGTCCTTCTGGTTCGCCTCCTGGCCGAAGCCGTGGCCCTCGTCTTCGTAGACGAGCAGCACCATCTGCTTCTCCGCCCGGCGAGCGAAGTTGTAGAACTCGGTGCCCTGGAAGAATTCAACCGTGCCGTCGTTGTCGCCGAAGGCCATGAGCAGCGGGGTTTCCATGTTGTGGACCTCGTGGATCGGCGAGTTGCGCCGGTGGGCCTCCGGATCCTCCCAGAAGGGGACCTCCATGCGCCCCTGGCCCGTCTCCCAGTGGCTTACCTCCGCCATCCCGATGTTCCAATGGATCTGGCCCATGAAGCTGACGAAATCGGTGAGCGGAGCGCCCGCCACCGAGGCGGCGAAGATGTCGATGCGGGTCGGCAGGTAGGTCGCCTGATAGCCACCCCACGAGTGCCCGATCAGCCCCACCGCGTCCGGGTCGGTGACGCCCATCTCGACGGCCTTCGCGACTGCCGCGCGCACCGACTCGATCGCGCTGACCCCGGGATCCCGCGCCCGGTACACGATGTCAGGCAGCAGGACCGCGTACCCGTGCTGGTTCCAGACCGTGTAGTTGTAGTAGTCGGTCTCCCTTGGCACGCGGAACGAATGCATCGAGGGCGACAGAATCTCGTACGTATAGACGATCGTCGGGACGGCCGTGCCGGGCTCGTAGTTGGCGGGGTAGAGCAGCACGAACTGGAGGTCGCGCCCGGCCTCGCTGACGAAGTCGACCAGCTCGGCCCGACCCCACGCCACCTCGTCGATGAACGGGTTGATCTCGGTGACCTGGACCGGGTCCGACAGATCGGGCCCCGCGACGAAGAGGTCGGGCGGGTCGTCGTAGGCCATGACGCGGTAGAGCATCACGTCGGCGCTGTCCGCACGGGTCAGGCCGCCGACGGAAGCATGCTCCAGGATCAGGGTCTCGGCGGAATCCCAGCCGCCGGTGAAGCGGGCGTAGCCGCGCTCTTCCGTCTTCTCGTTGTAGAGGGACAGGTAGGGGCGGGACGCGGGATCGATCCCGGGTTCGTCCTCGTCGTCGTCCGGGACCAGGCCGGTCATCCGGTGTGTGATTCCGGTTTCGGCCCCGCGGGTGAGCCGCATCGGGTTCGAGCCGTCGGGTGCGACGCGCCAGATGTCGTACTTGTCGTAGAGCAGCACCGCGGCGTCGTCCTCCAGCCAGCCGGCCGGGCCGAAGCCCACCGGCGGCGTCACGTCGGTCGGCGTGTCGTAGTCGACGTTGCCGAACTCCGCGCTCACCGCCGAGGTCAGGTCGTACTCCTCGCCGGTGCGAAGATTCAGGCTGTGGTAGGCCGAGCCGTCCCAGCGGACCATCCAGCCGCCCCCGGTGCTGGGCCACTCGTAGCGCACCCGGGTCAGAATCCGGCGTCGCTCTCCCGTTCGGGTGTCCACGGCCCACACGTCCCGGTAGGGACGGCCGAACTTGGCGCCCCAGGGGTAGGGCTCGTCGGTCTCCTCCAGCGCGGTCTCCCACCCGCGGAGCAGCTGGGAGTTTCTCTCGAAGTCCGATCCCACGACGCTCACGCGCCCCTCGTCCAGCCGCCAGATCGCGAGAAGCGTGCGGTTGTCGCCGCCGCCGCGGCTCTGGCCCGGGAAGATATCGATGTCCTTCGTGTGCCAGATCTGCACGCCGGGCAGCTCGGGCTCCTCTTCCCGGGCGGCGGGCGCCCCGGCGTCGCCTTCGCCCTCTCCCCCCTCCTCCGCTTCCTCTTCCTCCGCTTCCTCTTCCTCCTCCTCCTCCGCGCGCCGCAGCCCGAACGAGATCATGGTGCCGTCGTCCGACCAGGAGGGTCCCCGGGCGCCGATGTCCAGCGTGTCGGGAATCCCGGCGGCCGATCCGTCCAGGACCATCTTGGCGCCGGCCGGGTCCATGCCGCGCCAGACGAGCAGGTCGTAGGCGGTCGGATCCTCGGACGCGGCCTCGCGCGAGCGCATGACCGCCAGATCGGCCGAATCGTCCCGCCAGCGAAGGCCCTGGTAGCGCGACCCGGAGGCGTCCGCGGAGCGCAGCGTGCCGGCTTCGGCGTCGTAGATCTGCACGCCGTTGCCCAGGTCGGTGCCGGTTCCGATCACCATCGCGAGGAGTGGAGCGACCGGGCACCAGGCCGTGGTGCCGACGTTGGCGAAGGTCGCGACGGCCCCGTCCGCCAGCGTGATCAGCCGAAGGTCGGCGCCCTTGCCGCGGGGCTCGCTCGGCGGCCGTCCGCGCAGCGCGAGGAAGCGTCCCGATGGGTCGAAGCCGGCAGACGAGACGCCTTCGAACTCCTGTGTGCTCCCGTTGCCCAGGTCCATCAGCATGGTCTTGTTGCGGGCGGACTCTCCGCCGCGCTCGCGTTCGGTGGGCGACATGCCCGCCGTCCACATGAACCAGCGGCCATCGGGCGAGAACCGACCCGCCGAACCCCACTCGAAGACGCGCGTGGAGTCCTCGTCCAGCTTCCGCAGCCGCAGCTCGGACGTTTCGTCCACGCGGCTCACCGTGTAGGCGAGCCAGGCTCCGTCGGGGGACAGCGTGCCGAACCCGAGGCTCTCCCAGCGGCCGTAGTCGTCGGGGGTGACAAGGGGGAGATCCTGGGACGCCGCGGGGGCGGGCAGGGGGAGGGTGGGGATGAGGACGGACAGGGCGATGAGGACGCGGATGGGGCCGCGCGGGTGTCGCGAGGTCGCAGGGGTGGTCATGATGCTGGCACCTGGCTTTCGGATCGGGGACTGCGTCATGACAATGATAGGGGACCTTGGTCGAGATGTTGGCAAGAGTCGTTGCGAGGGGCGTTCCAACCGGCCACGTCGCGTCGCGGATTCAGGTGTCCGGGGACTGCCGGGTGGAGGTGAATGTTCTGAGAGGCATGCCGCCACCCGGGCTTCGCGGTATAGTGGACCTGTGGCGGCTCGCCCGGGCTGCCCGTTCCGGCCTCACGTCCACCCGACCCCCCGGAGCCACCACGTGCAATACTCCCTTCTGGGAAACAGCGGACTCGTCGTCTCCCGCATCGCCCTCGGCTGCATGAGCTTCGGCAGCCGGCAGTGGCGTCCCTGGATCCTCGAGGAGGACGGGGCGATGCCCTTCTTCCGGCGCGCCGTCGAGCTCGGCATCAACTTCTTCGATACCGCGGACGTGTATTCGCTGGGCGTGAGCGAGGAGATTACCGGCAAGGCGGTGCGGGAGTACGCGAACCGCGACGAGGCGGTGGTCGCGACCAAGGTCCGAATGCGGATGGGTACGGGGCCGAACCGGGGCGGCCTCTCGGCCAAGCACATCGTGCAGTCGTGCGAGGCGTCGCTCAAGCGGCTTGGGCTCGAGCGGATCGACCTCTACCAGATCCACCGCGCCGACCCGAGCACCCCGGTCGAGGAGACGCTCGGCGCGCTGGACCGCCTGGTACAGGACGGCAAGGTGCTGTACATCGGGGCCAGTTCGATGTTCGCGTGGGAACTGATGAAGATGCTCTCGGTGTCGGAGCGGAACGGCTGGGCGCGCTTCGTGTCGATGCAGAACCACTACAACCTGGTCTACCGCGAGGAGGAGCGGGAGATGATGCCGCTGTGCGCGGACCAGGGGATCGGGGCGATTCCGTGGTCGCCGCTGGCGCGCGGGCTGCTCGCGGGGACGCGGGCGCGCGGCGGGCGGGGGGGTGCGGAGGACGCCGGCACGCCGGGCGTCGGAGCGGGAGACGCAAGCGCGACCCCGGGTGCCCCCGCGCCGCGGGGCGAGGCCGACACCCTCACCGACGAACTCTACGATCACGAGTCCGACTGGGACGTGGTCGACGCGACGTTGCGGGTGGCGCGGCGGCGGGGGGTCGAGCCCGTGCAGGTGGCGCTGGCGTGGCTGCTGTCCCGGCCGGCGGTGGTGGCGCCGGTCGTGGGCTTCACGAAGCTCGGACAGATGGACGCGGCCGCCGCCTCGGTCGACCTCGTCCTCACCGACGAGGAGTGCGCGGAACTGGAGGCCCCGTACCGCCCCCACGACGTGCGCGGCTGGCTGGGCGGCCCGGTGCGTCTGCCGGGGATCAGTTCGTGAGGGCGCTCGGGGCGGCTGGCGGGGATTCGGGCGGCAGGGCCGGCGGGCATTCACGCGGAGCGGCCGGGGGGGATTCGGCCATGGGCGCGCCGACGGCGGATTCGGCCGCGGAGGAAATCCGGGAGGAACGCCCCCGGATCCCCGGCCTCACCCTTGGCCGCGCCGACTTCGAGGCCGCCTACGAGAACGTTGCGCCGCACGTCTACCGTACCCCGATGCTTACCAGCCACTCGCTCAGCGAGGCGTCCGGACTGGACGTGCGCCTCAAGGCCGAGCTTTTCCAGCGCGGCGGTTCCTACAAGGTGCGTGGCCCGCTCAACAAGATCGCCAGGCTGACCGACGAGGAGCGGGCGCGGGGCGTGATCTGCTCGTCGGCGGGCAATCACGCGCAGGGCGTGGCGATCGCCGCGCGGCACTATGGCGTGCGCGCCGTCGTGGTGATGGCAGAGAACGCGACCCCCGCCAAGATCGCCGCGACGGAGGGGTACGGCGCCCGCGTGGTCCTGCACGGCAGCATCTGGGACGAAGCCAACGAGAAGGCGCTCGAGCTGGTGGAATCGGAGGGCTACACCTATCTGCATCCGTTCGACGATCCCGACCTGATCGCGGGGCAGGGGACCCTGGGGCTCGAAATCATGGCCCAGTTCCCCGGCGTGGAGCTGGTGGTCGTGCCGATCGGTGGCGGCGGGCTGATTTCGGGCATCTCCATGGCGGCCAAGTCGATCGACCCCCGGGTCCGCGTAATCGGCGTCGAGTCGTCCGGCGCCCCGGCAATGAAGCGCAGCGTGGAAGCCGGCGGGTGCATCGTGCTGGAGGAGATGGGCTGCATCATCGACGGGCTGCGAGTCCTGCGGGTCGGCGACAACACCTGCAGCGTGGTGTCCCGCTTCGTTGACGAAATCGTAACCCTGCCCGATGAGCAGATCTTCGACGCAATGCTCTGGCTGATGACCAGGACCAAGCTGGTCACCGAGGGCGCCGCCGCGTCGCCGGTGGGGGCGGTGCTTCAGGGGCTGGTCGACGCGCCGCGCGGAACGAAGACGGTTTGCGTGCTCAGCGGCGGCAACCTCGACGTTGAGCAGCTGCGCGGGCTGTCCTGGAACTGAGCTGGAGCGTTTGGCATGACAGGATCGTCGCGCCGCACCGCCGCCAGGTACATCGTCCGCCTTGCCGCCGAGGTCGCCAGCAAATCGAACCGCACGCGTCGACGCTTTCAGCAGCGTCTGGCGGCGAATCTGAAGGACGCAATCCACTCGACGGGGGCGCACGCGTCGGTCCGTGACAGATGGAGCCGGTTATTTGTCACAATATCTGTCACGGACGCTGTCGATGAAAACATCAATGATGCCAACACAATACGAGAATTCGGCGGTAAATCTGACGGGAAATCTGTCGAGACTGTGGCAGGGACCGGGCCCGTCGGGCGTGCTGCGGAGGCGGTGGCCGCCGATGCGATGGCCGCCGCGGCGCGCGTCTTCGGCGTCAGTTCCTTCTCGCGTGTCGACGCCGTCCTGCCGGCCGACCTGGACGAAATCTGCCGGGTCGGGCACGTTCTATACCGGGATGCGGTCCGGGGACGGCGCTACGCGGTCGCGGCCCGCCGCACCGGCCGGCACTCCTTTTCTTCACGGGACATCGGCGTCCAGCTCGGCGCGGTGCTCAACCCTTACGGCACCGTCGATCTGACCAACCCGGAAGTCACCGTTTCGGTCGAGGTGCGGGACCAGCGCGCCTACCTGTTCAGCAGCCGGACCGAGGGGCCGGGAGGGCTGCCGCTGGGCGTGCAGGGCAGGGCGGTCTGCCTGATCTCGGGCGGCTTCGACTCGGCGGTCGCGGCGTGGCTCCTCCTCAAGCGCGGCGTCGCTCTCGACTACGTCTTCTGCAACCTGGCCGGGCCGGCATTCGAGCGCTCGGTAATCCAGGTGGCCAGGGTGCTTTCCGACCGCTGGAGCTACGGCGACCGTCCGCGGATCCACATCGTCGACTTCGGCGAGGCGGTCGAAGAGCTGCAGCGGCGCGTGACCCCGCGGTACTGGCAGGTCGTGCTGAAGCGGCTGATGTACCGGGCTGCGGAAAAAGTGGCCGCCGAGATCGCGGCCGACGCCGTGGTGACCGGCGAGTCGCTCGGGCAGGTGTCCTCGCAGACGCTGCGCAATCTCCGCGCGATCGAATCGGTGGCGGGACGCCCTGTTCTCCGCCCACTCGTCGGCTTCGACAAGGAGGAGATCATCCGCATCGCCGGGCGGATCGGCACCGCGGCGCTCTCTTCGCGCGTCAAGGAATACTGCGCGATCCTGTCGGGCAAGCCCGTCACGGCGGCGAAGACCATCGCGGTGGACCGGGAAGAGGCGCCGCTGGATCACGGCCTGGTGGGCCGCGCGGTGGCGGCGCGCAAGGTGCTCGACCTGCGGGACCTGGCCGACGAGGACCTCAGCCGCGCGTATCTCTGGGTGGATGAATTGCCGGAAGGCGCACGAGTGATCGACTGCCGGCCCGTCCAGCAGGACGACGGGTGGCGTCATCCCGGCGCCCGTCGCGTTCTGCCGGGCGATTTCCCGGAGTTCGCCGCGAAGCTCGACAAGGACGTGCGCTACGTGCTCTTCTGCGACAACGGGATGCAATCGGGTCGGTTCGCGAACCTGCTGCAGACGGTGGGGTACGAGGCCTACGCGCTGAAGGCGGGAACGAAGGCCTTGCGGCGGGCTGGTCCGTAGCACTATATAGCGGCCAGGTGGTTACGATATTGAACCGATGGTCCGCCAGCGCCGATTCGCCCGTACGCGATGATCACTTGAGGTGAGTCGTGTCTGCGCCTTGAAGCGGTGCCACCGCGGGAGGCGACAATGAGGCACGTGCGAACAGCTGTCCTGGCGGCGGCGGCACTCGCCGGTGTCGGGTGGGCTTCGGGCTGTGGAGACGGCGCGACCGAGCCTCCTGCCCCTCCGCCGCCCCAACAACCCCGGGCCGCCACGATCAGGATTGTCGCTCCGGTCGCCGGGTTGGCAGCACTGGGCGCAACCCTGCAGCTGACGGTCGAGGTGTTCGACCAGAACGGCCAACCGATAGCTGGCGCCGCGGTGACCTGGACGAGCAGCAACACCAGCGTCGCCACGGTCGACGCGACCGGTCTGGTCACCGCCACAGGCAACGGCACGGCCAGGGTCACCGTGACTGCGGGGTCGGTGTCGGGGAGCGTGGAGGTGACGGTGGCCCAGGTCGCCACCGGAATCGAATTGTCACCCTCCGTGGATACCGTGCTGGTCGGCGATTCCCTTCGTCTCGCGGCAACCGCCGAGGACGCCAACGGCCATGTCGTCGCGGGGAGCCGGTTCACCTGGTCGTCCAGCGACCCGTCGGTCGCGACGGTGGATGGTTCGGGTCTGGTGCGGGGGTTTGCCGGGGGCACGGCCACGATCACCGCGACCTCAGGTGCCGAGCAGGGAGCGGCGGAACTCACGGTGCTGCACCCGGATCGGCCAGTGCTGTTGGCGTTCTACGAAGCCGCGGGAGGCCCGGGCTGGACCGCAAGCGATGGCTGGCTGTCGGATCGGCCCATCGCCGAGTGGCACGGAGTGGCGACGGGTCCGAGCGGGCGCGTCACCGGTCTGGACCTCAACGCGAACAACCTGATCGGCGCGATTCCCGCGGAGGTCGCCGGCTTGGCACACCTGGAGATCCTGGACCTGGAGCGAAACCAGCTGGCCGGACCGATCATCCCCGAATTGGGGCAGTTGCCGGCCCTCAGGGAGTTGAACCTGGGCGTCAACGATCACACGGGCCGGATTCCGCCGGATCTGGGCAGCCTGGCCAACCTGGAGGACTTTCGTGTTCGCCGCAACGCCCTGACCGGGCCGGTCCCGGCCGAACTCGGCAACCTGCGCAACCTCGCCCGGCTGGGCATCGATCGAAACGAGCTCGAAGGACCGTTACCGGCCAGTTTTCTGAACCTCAACCAGCTTCGCATCTTCCATTTTGTGGGCAATGAGACACTTTGCGCCCCCAGCGCGGAAGGTTTTGTTCCCTGGCTCGCCCAGCTTGAGGTCTACGTGGGGCCGCTGTGTGGTGAAGGAGACCGGGAGGTGCTCGCGTCGCTGCACGAGGCCACCGGAGGACAGGACTGGACGCGGTCCGAGGGCTGGCTGGGGGATGGCCCCCTGGGCGGTTGGCACGGGGTGGAAACCGATTCCCTCGGCCGGGTCACGACGCTCGATCTGTCCGGCAACGGACTGGCAGGCCGCGTGCCAACGTCACTCGCAGAGCTGACGAGCATGACATCGCTGCGGATCGGCGACAACCCGGGCCTGACCGGTGCGCTTCCCCTGTCGATCGCGGCGCTCTCGCTGCAGGAATTCAGCTACGACGATACGGAACTTTGCGTCCCCCGCGACCAGGCGTTCCGCGAGTGGCTTGCTTCCATCCCGTCTCAGGAGGGCACCAGCCTCGAGTGCTCACCGCTCTCCGACCGCGAGGTCCTGGAGATCCTGTACGAGACGACCGGTGGAGCCAACTGGACCCAGAACGCCAACTGGCTGTCCGACCGTCCCCTCGGGGAATGGCATGGCGTGACGACGAACGGTGAAGGCCGGGTCGTCGGGTTGAGCCTGTATGGCAACAACCTGAAGGGTCGGATCCCGCCCGACCTGGCGCACCTGTCGATGTTGCGGGATTTGAACATCAGCTGGAACCGGCTGACCGGTTCGATCCCCCCCGAGCTCGCCGGCCTTTCCGGGCTGGTGCAGTTGGTCCTCGGCCAGAACGATCTGACCGGCGGGATCCCCCCCGAGCTGGGGCGCCTCTCGCGTCTGGTAACGCTGTACCTCGACGGGAACGAGCTTACTGGACCGATCCCCCCTGAACTGGGCAACCTGTCAAGTCTTCTTCTGCTTGAGGCCCAGCAGAACCAGCTTTCGGGACCGATTCCTCCCGAGCTGGGCAACCTTTCCGAACTGTTTTATCTGCACCTCTGGGGGAACCGTTTGACGGGACCGATCCCGGAGCAGCTGGGCGACCTCACCAGGTTGCGGCAGCTCCACATCAGCCACAACGAGCTTACCGGATCGATCCCCGTGCAGCTGGGCGACGTGCCCGGGCTGGAATGGCTGGTCCTCGGCGGGAACAAACTGACGGGATCCATTCCTCCTCGATTGGGGCTGCTGTCGCGCCTGGTGTTTCTTTACCTCGACGGGAACGAACTCACGGGGCCGATTCCCCGCACGCTGAGTGGCCTGTCCAACCTTTATCACCTGCGACTCGACGGGAACGAGTTGACGGGATCGATCCCGGCCGAGCTGGGCTCGCTGTCCAGTCTTTCGCGATTGAACCTCGGCGGGAACCGCTTGTCGGGACCGATTCCGTCGCAGTTGGGCAACCTCTCCGCACTAACCCAACTGGAACTCTTCCGGAACCAACTGACGGGGCCGATTCCGCCGGAGCTGGGCCATCTGTACAACCTCGTGCGGCTGCGGCTCGACGGGAACGAACTCTCGGGGTCGATCCCTACCGAAATCACCTGGCTGCAGCGACTGCGGTTCCTGTGGCTCATGGGCAACCAGCTGTCGGGCACTCTGCCGCCCACGCTGGGAAGGGACATGGTAAGCCTGCGGCGGCTGAACCTGAGCAACAACTCCGAGTTGCACGGGCCGCTCCCTGCGAACCTTGCGGATCTTCCTCCGCTGAACGAACTCGTCGTGACCGGCACCGGTCTTTGTGCCCCCGCCGATGCCCGCTTCCAGGGCTGGCTGGCATCGGTAAAGCACGCGCAGGTAGGACCGTGCCGGTCGGAGGCCGGTTCCCGGGCATACCTGACCCAGGCGGTGCAGTCGCTTGCGGTCCCGGTTCCGCTGGTTGCGGACAAGCCGGCGCTTCTGCGGGTGTTCATGACGGCCTCGGGCCCGACGAGCGAACACATTCCGGCGGCGAGGGCGACCTTCTTTCTCAATGGCGCCAAGACCTACGTCGTCGACATCCCGGGCTCGGAGACCCCCATCCCGACCGATCTCGGAGACGCCGAGGGTGATCTCGCGAAGTCGGCGAACCGGTGGATTCCGGGATCGGTGGTGCAGCCGGGCCTGGAGATGGTGATCGAGATCGATCGCGAGGGTGTCCTGCCGCCGGGACTGGGTGTGGCGAAGCGGATTCCCGCGGAAGGGCGCGCGCCGGTGCTCGTGAAGACCGTGCCGCCGCTGAATCTCACGGTCGTCCCGTTCCTGTTCGTGCGGGGCCCCGATTCGACGATCGTGGAGACGGCGCTGGCGATGGCCGCGGAGGAGGGGTCGCACGAACTGCTCTGGGACGCCCATGCGCTGCTCCCGGTTTCCGACTTCGACGTGACCGCGCATGAACCCGTGTTGACCTCGACCAACGATGTGGTCGACCTGCTGCTCGAGACCAATCTGATTCGACGCCTGGAGGGCGCCGCCGACTACTACATGGGCATCATGGAGGAACGGGTCGTCGGGGGCCAATCGGGGGTCGCGTACGCCCCCGGGCGGGTCAACTTCTCGGCCGCCGACGCCCTCGTTGTGGCACACGAACTGGGCCACAACCTCAATCTTGCTCACGCGCCGTGCGGGGGTGCCGCGGGCCCGGACCAGGCGTTTCCGCACCACAATGGATCGATCGGCGTCTGGGGATACGATCCTCGCGACGGCGGTGCGCTTGTCCCGCCGGACATGCCGGACATGATGACCTACTGCGGTCCGCCCGCCTGGGTGAGTGACTACAGCTTCATCAGGTCGCTGGGCCACCGTCGTGCGAGTGCGGCGGATGCCTCCGTGGCTGCCGGCGCTCGCAGCGAAGCGTCCACGCGGACGATACTTCTCTGGGGCGGCACCGATGCAAAGGGCAGGCCGCATCTGGAACCCGCCTTTCTGGCCGATGCGCCGCCCAGCGTTCCGGATGCCCCCGGCGAGTACGAGCTGGTGGGCCGGTCCGCAGGTGGCGCCGTACTGTTTTCGATGAGCTTCGACATGATGGAAATGGCGGATGCCGACGGGAGGTCTTCCTTCGCCTTCGCACTTCCTGTGCGGCCCGAGTGGGAGAACGGCCTGCGGAGCATCACCCTGTCCGGACCGGGCGGGGCGGCCGCCATGGATCTGGCGACCGACCGGCCGATGGCCATCGTGCGCGATCCCGTCAGCCGCCAGGTGCGCGCGGTGCTGCGCGGTGCCGATGCCCTGCAGGCGCGGGCGATTGCGGGCGGCTTGCTCGCCGCGGACGCCACGCGGGCGGCCGCAGAGGTGGCAGGCCTGACCGGCAGTGTGGAGGTGATCTTCAGCCGGGGAGTGCCGGCGGCGGTGGAGAAGCGACCATGATTCCCCACTCCCGGAAATACCTGGCGCACGATCGACAGGTGTCGGTGCACAACCCAAAGATGAGCCGACGACCAGCTGCAATTCTGACATTGACAGCCCTTTCTGTTATCGCCTGGGCCACGGCTTGTGGAGACGATACCACGGAGCCCCCGCCGGAACCCCCCCGCGCGGCGGCGATCTCGGTTAGCCCCACCACGGTCGAGTTCACGGCTCTCGGCGCGACCGCACAGCTGAGCGCGGAGGTTGGCGACCAGAACGGCCAGGTCATGTCCGGCGCCACGGTGACCTGGGCCAGCAGCAGCGCGGTGGTGGCGACGGTGGATGCGGCCGGGCTGGTGACTGCCGTGGCGAACGGGTCGGCCTCGATCACCGCGAGCGCCGGTGCCGTGTCCGGGAGCGCCGTGGCGACAGTGGCGCAGGAGGCGAATGCGGTCCTGGTGTCACCCCCGGCCGACACTGTGCCGGTCGGCGACACCGTGCGGTTGGCGGCATCGATTCAGGACGCGAACGGCCATGCGGTGGGCGACGCGACGCTCACCTGGTCGTCAAGCGATCCCACAGTGGCGACCGTCGACGAATCGGGTCTGGTGTCGGCAGTCGCACTGGGAATGACGACGATCACCGCGATTTCGGCCAACCTGCGGGCAACGGCGGAGATCACGGTCGCCGACGTGGACAGGGCCGTGCTGGTGGCCTTCTACGAAGCCACGTCCGGTCCGGGTTGGATCGAAAACGATGGCTGGCTGTCGGATCGGCCGGTCGGGGAATGGCACGGGGTGACGACGGGCGCGAGTGGTCGCGTCATCGGGCTCGAGCTCTCCGCAAGCAACCTGATCGGGTCGATCCCCCCGGAGCTCGCCCGCCTGTCGCACCTGGAGACCCTGGAACTCGAACGCAACACGCTGGCCGGATCGATTCCGCCCGAACTCGGCACACATCTTCCAGTGTAATCCACCAAGGTCTACTGAGTAGGCCATAACACGTTATTGGACAACGTGTTCCGTGGTATCCACGGCACTCTACCGTCCCTTGCGGTCCATCATCATCCGGTGTATTCTTCCCGATGTAGTGCTGCAATAAGTGATACATAACAAGGAAGGAGACACCATGAAGCGACCGCGAACCCTCTCCGCCGCGTTCGTGCGGACGGTCAACCGGCCCGGAGTCTACGGCGACGGGCGGGGCGGGCGGGGACTGAGCCTTCGCGTCCACCGGACATGCGATGGCCGGATCACCAAGACATGGCGTCAGCGCGTCAGGATCGAGGGCCGCCTGACCTCGATCGGACTCGGGCCGTATCCCGAAGTCACGCTCGCCGAGGCCCGGCAGAAGGCGTTGGACAACAGCCGGGGCGTCCTCTTGGGCCAGGATCCGCGCGGGCGGGGCGTTCCGACGTTCGCCGAAGCCGCCGAGCGGACCATCAAGCTCCACCGCGAGGCGTGGAAGGCCGGGAGTCCGCTTCCCGAGCAGTGGGAATCCACGTTCCGCCTCCATGCCGCTCCGCTCCTCGACAAGCGGGTGGACCGGATCGAGAGCGCGGACGTGCTCGCGTGTCTCGCGCCGATCTGGAACTCGAAGCCCGCGGCGGCGCGGAAGGCCCAGCACCGGATCACGGCCGTCTTCCGTTGGTGCATCGGTCGAAACTACCGGGCGGACAACCCGGTAGACCGGGCGGTCGTCGCCCTGCCGAAGGCGAACGGCCACACGACAACGCACCACCGCGCGCTCCCGCACGGAGAGGTCGCCGCCGCGCTCCGAGCGGTTCGCCGGACCACCGACACGCACCCTTCGGCGGCTCCGTGCGTTGAACTGATCGTCCTCACCGCAGTCCGTCCCGGCGAAGCGCGGGGCGCGCTCTGGGACGAGATCGACATGGACGCGGCGACATGGACGATCCCGGCCGAGAGAATGAAGGCGAGCCGTGAGTTCGCGGTCCCGCTCAGCACCGCCGCCCTTGACGTGCTCGAGCGGGCGCGCAAGCTGTCGGGCGAATCGCCGCTGGTGTTTCCGTCGCGGACGGGCGGACCGCTGCCACCGAAAGCGCCGCTCCGGGTGCTCAAACGCGCAGGGGTCGCCTCGACGCTGCACGGATTCCGGTCGAGCGCCCGGTCGTGGATGGCCGAGTCGGGAGTCCCCGCGGAGGTCGCGGAAGCGTGCCTTGCCCACGTCCCGAGAAGCCAAGTCGTTCAGGCGTATCAGCGGTCCGATCTGCTGACACGCCGCGCCGAAGTC
>JAJDXM010000042.1 GCA_022823225.1 Gemmatimonadota bacterium | reverse complement strand
CGAACAGGTCGTCGTGGTGCGATGCGGCGATGGTTCTGCACGATAGACGGCACGAAGCGGCGCCGCCAGCCGGGGTAGTTGATCGGCTATGCGGGTGGGGGCGCTGGATTCTCCGCTGAAGTAGGTCTGGCAGCCGGGTTTCATGCTGAGCGAGGAGGGGCCGGTTTTTCGGAACCGGCCCCTCCTCCGCACCTTCTTGGTTCTTGGATCTGCATTTGACTTCCGCGATTCCTCACCACGCACTGCCGCCATGCCAACCATCGTTTGAGAGTCGACTCGCGGGACTCCCGCCAGTCGACTCCGTAAATCCGGTTATCCTGACAAGATATGACCGGAGAGTGTTCCACGGCAGAATTGGCAGATCATGCAGTCCTATTTGAACTTAGATGACTCCATGCCGTGGTCTGCGCCATCCGTGATCCGCTGATCCATCGCCCCGCCGGGTGCGAGTCCGGCGCGTCGCCCACTCCGCCGTCCGAGATCCTGCACCGTGCAGTACGGTCCGGGGCGATCCACCACGCCGTGCGGCCTACCGGTCCGGTCGGTCGAGGTCAGCCGCATTCTGCCTCGTAGTCCTTGCGCCCGATTGCGCGGAACTCGACCGGGCCGCCGGGAGTGAAGCGGGCGATGCGCTCGGCGGCGTCCTCGAAGAGCGTCGGCGGGACGCGGCCGACCAGCCGCCAGCCGCCGGGTCCCTCGGTCGGGTAGACGCCGGTGCGCCGATCGGCGATACCAACCGCGCCCGTCGGCACTCGGGGGCGCGGCGAGGGCCGGCGCGGCGTGGCGATCCGGGCATCGACATCCCCCAGATACGCGAACCCGGGGGCGAACCCGGTCGCGAGCACCAGGTAGGTCGTCTCGCAGTGGAGTCTTGCGACCTCACGGGTGGCCAATCCCGCGTTGGCCGCCACCTGTTCCAGATCGGGTGCCAGATCGTGATCGTAGCACACCGGCAGGGAGACTGTCGCGGCCCTTGGCGTCTCCGGCACAGCCCTCAGCGCGGCCCGTGCTCCTTCCTCCAGTCGATCCGTGACCTCGGCGGGGTCCCACCGGCTCGGCGCGCCCTCCACCAGGAGACGATTGAAGGCCGGGATCGTGGCCCGCACTCCGGGCAGGCTCTCCTGCACGAACCGCTCAAGGCTCAGAACCCGGGCGATTCCTTCACGGTTGGGCGCGACCGGCAGGGTGACCAGGGCGCTGGCGGGCCCGGGGAAAGCGATCATGCTCGCCGTGCCCTTGCAGACCCGGGAAAGGTGATCATGCCCCTGGTGCCTTGGCGGCGCGGCGTCTCGCCGCCCTCGGTCCAGCGCTTGGATCAGGCACGATCTGCCGGGCGCGGAACCAGCTCCCGGATCCGACGCAGCGATTCGAAGGCCGAAGGATTGTCGCCGTGCACGCACAGGGTCTCGGCCGCCACCGTCACCGGGCCTGCGGGCGTCTCCACAAACCCCTGCAGAAGACCTGCCACATGAGCTGCGACCTCGTCGGCGTCGGTCAGGACCGCTCCCTCGACCGACCGCGGCCGCAGACGTCCGTCTTCCCCATAGGCCCGATCCGCAAACGCCTCGAACACCAGCTTCAGCCCCGTGTGCTTGAGCAGCCTCGCATGCCGGTCGCGATCGGGAGTCGCCTGCAGCACGAAGACGAGCGAGTCATCCACGGCCGCAACTCCCTCCGCGAGCCTCTGTAGAAGCCGGTCATCCGTCATCATCGCCAGATAGAGCGCTCCGTGCGGCTTCACATGGTTCAGCGGCACCCCCAGCGCGGTCGCAACGGCCTGCAGGGCGCCGATCTGCGCCTGGATCTCCAAAACCAGCGAGTCGGTCGGCCAGTCCAGCCGCAGCCGCCCGAAGTTGCGCCGGTCGGGATAGCCCGGGTGGGCACCCGCCTTGACGCCGTGCCGGGCGGCCAGCGCAAGCGTCCGGGCCATCGTGTCGGGATCCCCGGCGTGGGCTCCGCAGGCGATGTTGGCCCAGTCGATCAGCGGCATCACTGCGGCGTCGGCACCCTTTTCCCAGGGCCCGTAGCTTTCGCCCATGTCGCAGTTGAGAAGCATATCGAAACCTATCCGCGGATCCTTCAGGGCGACAGAAGTAAAGAGAACACGACATATTGTAAAGCAAACATTACAGTGTGTCGATAGTCAGCCCGACCCCATCATTGGCGCCTGACCCGCACCCTCGCCTTCCTCAACTCCGCCACCGGCACAGGCGGCCCTCCCCACGCAACGCCGCGGAAGATCGTGAGCACCGTGGAGCGCCAGATTGTGAAAACGATCACAAGCACGGCCGGCGGGAAGGGGAGGGCGTACCACCACGGGTAGCAGTGGTCCCGCGAAAGGATCGTGGCCAGCGTCCAGTAGATGAGCGGGCAGGCCGCGAAGATCGTCCCGGCGAGGGGTTGGCCGGTCGCCAGGAGCAGCGGCGCCAACACGAGCGGACCGACGGCGAGCCAGGCCAGCGTGGCGGTGGAGCCCGCCACCATGAGGACGCTGTAGTCGAGGGCGGCGAAGAAGTTCTTGTCCAGGCCACGAATGAAGTCGCCGAAGGAGTGGTACCAGCGGATCTCCAGAAGCTCTGCTCCCTTCAGGAAGGCCGATCGCATCCCGGATCTCTTCACGATCTGGCCCAGCCGGAGATCTTCGTCCGGCCGGAGCGCGACCCGTTCGTGTCCGCCGATGGCCTTGTACGAGTCGGCGCGCATCATCGTGTAGGCTCCGATCCCGAAGAAGGCGGAACTGCGCGGGTCGCCCACCTTCCAGAGCCTCTGCTTCGCGCTGATGAACAGGAGCGCGGCGATCGTCGAGGCCCGGAGCATGGTGCCGGTGACCGTGACGCGGGGCGCCGCGGCAAGGTGATCGAGTCGTTCCCGGAGGAGGTGCCGCACGCCGCACGCCGCGGCATCGGGGGCGAAGACCACGTCGGCGTCGGTGAAGAGAAGGACTTCGCCGGTGGCCGCGTCCGCGCCGCGCTGAGCCGCGTGGGTCTTGCCGAACCAGCCGCTGGGAAGTTCGTCGATGTGCAGCACCTTGAGGCGCGCGTCGCCGGTGCTCAGCCGCTCGGCGATTTCGCCGGTCTCGTCGGTGGAGCGGTCGTTGACGAAGATGACCTCGTAGTCGTCGTAGCGCAGCGCGAGGAGCGAGCGCAGGGCCGATTCCATGGTGCCCGCCTCGTTGTGGGCGGTGGCGATGATCGAGAGGCGGGGGAGCGGGGGGTCGCCGGGGCCGGCCGGGGCCACGTCGTGCAGGCGGGGGACCCGGTAGTGGCTGAGCAGGGCGGCGATCGCGAGGGACAGCCAGGCCGCGAGGGTGAGGGCTGCGAGGGCGAGGGGGAGGGTCATGTGGGCGTGGAGGGAAGGTCGCTTTCCCGGGTAAGGATGTGGATTCCCCGGGTCTACCGCCAATTGGAGGGGCGGACGGCAGGAGGTTGGGTTGTCCTGCCGACATGGCGAAATGAGTTTCCAGGATCAGTGGTGCAGCGCGGCGACGCGCTGTGCAAGCGCCCGGAATCGGAGCAGAGAGCCATGGACAGTGCAGCGCAGCGCGACGAATACCTCGCAGCGCGCATCAAGTCCCTGATTCGCGCGGTGCCGGGTTTTCCCATCCCGGGAATACGCTTCCGCGACGTGATGGGGCTGACGGAGGACGCCGAAGGCTTCCGCGCGGCGACTTCGGCGCTGGCGGACCGGTTTCGCGGGGCGAACCCGGAGGTCGTGGTCGGGATCGAGTCGCGCGGCTTCATCTTCGGGACCCCCGTCGCGCAGGAGCTGGGCGTTGGGTTCGTGCCGGTTCGGAAGGCGGGCAAGCTGCCCGGTGAGGTGACGGGCGTCGACTACGATCTGGAGTATGGGAGCGCGCGCCTGGAGATGCAGGCGATCGCCCCGATCGGTGCCGGGACACGGGTGCTGCTGATCGACGATCTGCTGGCGACGGGAGGTACGGCGGCCGCGGCGGTGGAGCTGATCCGGGGCCGGGGAGGGGTGGTGGTGGGCGCGGGTTTCGTGGTGGACCTGCCGGAGTTGCCGGGGGCGGAGCGCTTGCGCGATCTCGGGGTGGAGGTGTTCGCGCTGTGCGGGTTTCTGAACGACGAAGATTGAAGGCCGGACTCGGCGCCGACGGAATCACGACGGCAGAGGCGCCCGCACCACGTAGGGAATGTCCATCTCGTCCACGATCCAGGTATGGATGTTCCCGTGCTGGACCCAGATTCGCCTTCCGGGTTCGAATGCGAGGCGTACCGATCCCAGATAGTCGCCATCCTCCGAGAACCTGTCGTAGAAGGCGGGCACTTCGGCGGGAGTCGCCCGCTTTACCCACAGCCGCCCTTCGTCGTCCACGAACAGGCCCGTGAGGATGGGCTTCACGTCCGGCATGAGAGCCGCGACCGCCTCGGCGTGACGGCGCAGGTCGGGCTGGCGCTCGACCATCCCCTCGACGTACGAGGACCGGTCTGCGGCCGTCACCCGCTGGACGGGCAGCCCCGCTTCGATCACGACCAGTGTGTCCCCGTCCTCTCCGGTGCGGGCGATCCGGTACGTGGCGCCGTGCGCGTGCCAGAATCCGCCGGCAGGGTTCACGGCCGACATGTTGCCGGACTGAAAGGGAATGCGCAGAAACCCGGTGCCCCCGGCGTCGACGTACGAGTACGATCGACTGATGCTTTCGCCCAGAAAGACGGAGTCGACGGCTCCGCTGGACAGGTCGTGGGACTTGTAGTACTCCCGCGCGGTATTCGTGTTGACGCCCTCGTCAGCATAGGCCGACGCGTCGTCCCGGTGGGAGGTTTCTCTCCAGTAGCGGCCCGTGGCGTCGAACGTTCCGCTCCAGTAGCCGCCGTATTGGTCGACCGGTTTTGGGAAACGCCGCACCTCGGTGCCCTGGGGGTCGATCCCGATGATCATGTACTGGCCGTGATCGTGCATCCACAGCAGGGTGTCGCCCGAGAGGAGGATCCCGTTGGCCTCCATGATCTCCCCGGGACCCCGTCCGCCCCGCGCGATCGTGCGCAGATACCGGCCTTCCGAGTCGAAGACGCGGACCTCTACGGCTTGGAAGTCCAGCACGTAGATGTCGCCGTTGCCGGCGGCCTGGATGCCCCGGATATCGGAAAAGGTGAGGTTGCGGTCGGTTCCGTCGCGGCTGCCGAAGCGGAGGTCCACCTGGGCTGCGGTGACTTCGGGGCCAGGCGAGTCGATGGCGGGAAGGTCCGGGAAGCGCACCAGGATCGCGCCGTTGGGGAGCGTCTCGCGGGTGGGGTTGCCGGGGGGTGATTCAGCGACGCAGGAGGTGAGGGCAGCGGCGAGAATGAGCAGTCCGTGGATAATCCCCGCGTCGCACCGAGGGCGGCGAGGCGCCGGGATGGCAAGGCGCGACGAGAGGGGAATAGCAGGGCTAATCGCCCGAGGAGCAACACACAGCGAAGCGGTCCAGCCCGGATGCTTCGCCGTCCGAATGCAGCGGGGACTTATTCCACGGACTGCCAAGTGGAGTGGTGCGCGGGACATGGTGTGCCTCCTGGCCGAGAGCTGCAGCGGTGCCGTGGGTCCCTTCGCCGGTGGGAGGGCCGCGTGCGGGAAGTCGGCGAAGGAAGGTTACGGGGCTGGCTGCCGAGTGTCAACTAAAAACTTAGTACATCGGAAGCGAGGGGTGGTTCCGGAGGGCTGGCAGGCGCTGTGTGAGTTGTGGACGATAAGTTGTCCCAGGTGTCGGATGACTTGAAGCCCGAGTAGTCGCCCCGTCCGAGCCCGAGCGCCACACCGACCGCATCAACCGTATATTCTATCTGACGGGACGGGCCATTCCGGTTCACGCGGAGAAGCGGCCCGAAACCCATGCGGCGAGCGACGCCCCGGCCGGGCAGCGGGCCTTCGACGCCGCCACCACGTCATCGCGCCCACGGGATCGGGCACGCGCCCCGGGCCGCGCGCCGAGGGCCCCTTCGACCGTATACAGCAAAGGAACGCCCCAATGACCGGATGCAGGCCAGGAGCCATCGCGAGACCCGCCGCCACCCTCCTCTTCGCGACCGCCGTCGCGTCGTGCACGGACACCGTCCTGACGCCGCGCGACGAGTCCCCCATCACGATCGCGGGAACCCGGGCGGCGACCGGACCGCTGAGCACGGAGGGGAGGAACATGGAGCGGGGTTTCCGGCTGGCGGTGGAGATGCTGAACGACGTCGGCGGAATCGGCGGACGGCCCGTGCGGCTCCTGCTGCGCGACGACCGCAGCGATCCAGGTCTGGCCGCCGAGATCTACCGGGAACTCGCGGCCTCGGATTCGGTCGATCTGCTGATCGGTCCCTACGCGAGTTCGGTCACGGGTGCCGTGGTCCCGGTGGTCGAGGCGGCGGGCAGGCCTCTGATCACTCCGCTGGCGGCGTCCCACACGATTTGGGACGGGCAGAGCCGCCGTTGGAGCGTGCAGATGATGAACAACGCCCGCGACAACCTGAGCGGGTCGGTCGTCATCGGGGCGAGGGAGGGCGCCGAGACGGTCGCCCTGGTCTACGAGGACTCGCGGTTCCCCGTATCGGCGGCCGAAGGGGTGCGCGACGCGGTTGCCGAGCAGGGCATGAGCCTGGTGCTGGACGAGAAGTACCCCATCGGGGGCGCGGACCATGCCGCGCTCGCGGCCCGGGCGCGCGAGCTGAGGGCCGACCTCTTCATTGGCGGCGGCTACACCGACGACGCGGTGGCGTTCACCACGGCGGCGGCGGACGTCGGCTACTCGCCGCTCCTGTCCAGCTGGTCCGTCGGGCCCGCCGAACCCGACTTCCCCGATCGGGTGGGAGTCGGTCTGGCCCGTTGCGTGATAGGGAACGCTCCGTGGGCCGCTTCGCTCGACACGTCCGGGCGGCTCGCCGGCAGCGCGGACTTCGTGCGACGCTACGAGGAGGCCTATGGCGTGACGCCCGGCTACACCGCCGCGGCCGGGTTCGGGGCCATCGAGCTGCTCGCCGAGGCGGCCACGGCCTCGCAGTCGGCGACCGGCGAAATCCGGGAGGACGAGTTGCGGGACCACCTCTTCTCGACGTCCACCGAGACGGTGCTGGGGCCGTTCGGCGTGGTGCCTCTCGGCGAGCCGGACGCGGGCAGCCAGCGGCTGCTGGTGCGCCTGCAGCTTCAATGGCAGGACGACGGACGGGGCGGGCTCGTGCAGCGCGTGATCTACCCGGACGGAATGGCCGACGGCGAGGCCTGCAGCAACCCGCCTCCGGAGATCGTGGTCGCCGCGACCGCCTCGCTGACCGGCCCTCTCGGTTCGGACGGCAAGAAGATGGCGAACGGCTACGGGTTGGCCGTGGAAATGCTCAACGAGTCCGGCGGCATCGATGGCAGGCCGGTCCGCCTGGTGCTACGCGACGACGGGAGCAACGCGAGTCGAGCCGCCGAACTGTACTTCGACTTCGTATCCGGCGACTCGGTCGACGCGGTTCTGGGGCCGTACTCCAGCACTGTCACCAAGGCCGTCGTCCCCATCACCGAGGCGGCCGGTTGGCCCCTCGTCGCCGCGCTTGCGGCCGCGCCCGAGATATGGGAGGGTCGGAATCGGAGGTGGACCGTGCAGATGCAGAACACGGCCCGGAACTTCCTGACCGGTTCCGTCGAGGTCGCCGCCGACGCCGGGCTGGAGACGGTCGCGCTGGCGTTCCACGATTCGGACTTCCCCAGGGCGGTCGCCGAAGGCGTGCGCGCGGCGGCGGCCCACCATGGTCTGGATCTGGTTTTCGACCGGTCCTTCCCGGACGGCGCGGACTACGAGGCCATCGCCGCGGCGGCCGGTGAAGCGGAAGCCGACCTCTTCATCGGCGGCGGCTATTCCCCCGACGCGATCGGGCTGACGAAGGGTGCCGCAGCCGCCGGGTACTCGCCGGCGATGATGAGCTGGGCGGTCGGGGCCGCCGTGCCGGACTTCCCGGACCAGGTGGGCGAGCTGGCGCGTTGCGTGGTGGGCTACACGGGCTGGCTGTCCACGATCGCCACGGCCGGAGCGATCTCGGACAACGCGACGTTCGTGGAGAGGTACCGGACGGCGTTCGGGGAGGTACCCGATTTCCAGGCGGCGAGCGGGTTCGGCGCGGTGGAGCTGCTATCGGAGGCGTTGCGGGCGTCGATCGAATCCACGGGTGGGATCGACCATGCGACGGTGCGCGACCACCTCTTCACGGTCGAGACCCAGGCTGTCTTCGGAGACTTCAACGTGGTGCCGCTCGGGGAGAGTTCGGCGGGGACCCAGCTGGCGGCCAGGGGACTGCAGGTCCAGTGGCAGGACGATGGCCAGGGCGGACTCGTGCAGCGCGTGATCCACCCCGCGTCCGCAGCCGACGCCGAACCGTGTCTGCGGTGAATCGCGGCGTGGGTCGGGCGCCCTGCGTTCTTCATCCTCCCGAGTGGAGATCCACAAGCTGACCGGCTTCGGTCGAAGAGCGCCCGGGAATCGGAAGTCCGTCCTTCTTGAGCTCTTCGACGTATAGCCGGATGGCCTCGTGGATCAAGGTGGAGACTTCCTCTCGGGTCTCTGCCGCCGCGACACAGCCGGGAAGCTCCAGGACATGGGCTCCGTAGCTGGTGGCCCCCTTTTCGATCACGATGGTGTAATCCACTAGACGCTCCTCTCCAGGCGCGCTTGCCGCAAGATGTTTTTCCATGTCCCCGGAGGCAGGGCGGCTCCCGGTTTGCCTGCGACCACTACAATCCCCTTCTTGCTTGAATGCTTGAAGACGCGATGACTCCCCCGAGTCCGCACCAAGCGCCATCCATCCCTCTCCAGTAGTCGGATAGCTTCTCTGACGGTCGGCAAGACTGTCTCCAATCATTTTGGTTATGGCAATCTCCATTTGTCAATGACTCTCGAAGAGGATTGCCGGTGCTGAGGCGGCCAAATCGAAAGGTCGAGGGATCCAAAGGGCGCTGACATAGCCAGATGGGACGAGTTCAGGAACCGAATCTCGTCTAGTGAAAAAACCGCCCCCGCCCCACAAACGACCCCCCCGAGTCACCACCTCGCCCGGCTGCGATCCCCCCACCCCCCGCCCCCTCCCCACCCCCCCGCCCCAGCCCCTCCAGCCACCCGTTCAGCGAAGTCACCTTTTCCGCGATCACGTGAATCACCCCGTCCACCTTCTGGACCTTGCCGCGGCACATCATCAGGCGCGCGGTGAGGGTGTCGCGGCGCTGGTTCTCGTACACCGACGGGAACACGACCAGGTTGGCCGTCCCCGTTTCGTCCTCGAGTGTGACGAACATCACGATCCCCTTTCCGGGACGCTGCCGGGTCAGCACGACCCCCGCCACGACCGTCCGGTCCCCGTCGTTCAGCCCGTCGAGTCCCCGCGCCGGCAGCACGCCGCGCTCGTCGAGGCGGTGGCGCAGCAGCGCGACGGGGTGGTGCTTGAGCGACAGGCCCGTACTCCGGTAGTCGGCGGCCACGTGTTCGCCCGCGGTCATCGCGGGAAGCGCGGGCTCGATGGGGACGCGGTCATGGCCCGGGATCCGGCGGGCGCCGGCGGCCCGACCATCATCACGCCGACCGCCGCCCCGATCGCCATCGCCCGAACCGCCGCCCATCTGCCCGTCCCCCTCCCCCTCAAACAGCGGCAGTGGCCCGGCTTCGCTCAGCGCCCGCACCGCCCAGGTGGCCTGTCGACGCTCGAGCCCCATCGAGTTGAAGGCGTCGGCACCGGCAAGGCGCGTCAGGGTTGCGGCCGGGAGTCCGGTTCGCCGCCACAGATCGTGAGGTGAGCGGTAGCCGCGCGTGCAAGCGGCATCCCCGGTGCCCGAAGCCTCGTGGCCCGTCACCCGGTCGGCGCCGGTGCCCGTTACTTCATGGCAGCCGCCCCCGCGGCCGACTATCACCCGCTCCGCATCCTCCTCCTTCAGCCCCCGGATCCGGCGAAGGCCGAGACGCAGCGCGATTCCGCCGCTGGCAGGCTGCGGATTCGGGCGCGCGTCCACGCGAACGCCCCGGCCGCTGCCCCCTCCCTCGCGGCCGCCGTCGCCAGCCGGCCGCCCCTCCCCCGCCCCCTCCAGCGTGCAATCCCAATCCGAGTCGTTCACATCGACCGGCCGCACCTCGACCCCGTGGTCCCGCGCGTCCCGCACGATCTGCGCAGGCGCGTAGAACCCCATCGGCTGGCTATTTAGCAACGCGCACGCGAAGACTGCCGGGTAGTGGCACTTCAGCCACGACGACACGTAGGCCAGGTGCGCGAAGCTCGCCGCGTGGCTCTCGGGGAAGCCGTACTCGCCGAAGCCCTCGATCTGGCGGAAGCAGCGCTCGGCGAAGTCGCGTGCGTAGCCGCGGCCGGTCATCCCGTCGATGAACTTGCCCTTGAAGCTGTGGATCGTGCCCGGATTGCGGAAACTGGCCATGGCGCGCCGCAGCCGGTCGGCCTCGGCCGGCGTGAACCCGGCCGCGACGATCGCGATCCGCATGACCTGCTCCTGGAACAGCGGCACGCCCAGCGTCTTGCGGAGCACCTGGCGCAGCTCCTCCGACGGATACTCCACCGCCTCGCGCCCCTGCCGCCGCCGCAGATACGGATGGACCATGTCGCCCTGGATCGGCCCGGGACGCACGATCGCCACCTCGATCACCAGGTCGTAAAAGGTCGCGGGCCTCAGCCGCGGCAGCATCGCCATCTGGGCGCGGCTCTCGATCTGGAAGACGCCGACGGTGTCGCCGCGCTGGATCATCTCGTAGGTGGCGGGATCTTCCTGCGGCACGTTATCCAGCGAGTAGCGGACGCCGTAGTGCTCCTCGATCAGGGCGAAGGCCTTGCGGATGCACGTCAGCATGCCGAGCCCGAGCACGTCGACCTTGATCAGGCCGAGCACCTCCAGGTCGTCCTTGTTCCACTCGATTACCGTGCGGTCCTCCATGGCCGCGTTTTCGATGGGGACGATTTCGCAGAGCGGCCCGCGCGAGATCACGAAGCCGCCGGTGTGCTGCGACAGGTGGCGGGGGAAGCCGTACAGCTCGCGCGCCAGCTCCAGCGTCAGCGCCAGCCGCCGGTCCTCCGGGTCGAACCCCTCTTCACGGGCCCGATCCCCGTCCACCGGCTTCGAGCGCCACGAGATCATGGAAAGCAGCCGCCCGATCACGTCCTCGCTCAGCCCCATCGCCTTGCCCACGTCGCGCAGCGCGCTCTTCACGCGGTAGGTGATGACGGTCGCGGTCAGCCCCGCCCGCTCGCGCCCGTACTTCCCGTAGATGTACTGGATGATCTCTTCGCGGCGCTCGTGCTCGAAGTCGACGTCGATGTCGGGCACCTCGTCGCGCTCGGCCGAGATGAAGCGCTCGAAGAGCAGGTCGATCTGCGCGGGGTCGACCGACGTGACGCCCAGGCAGTAGCAGACTGCGGAGTTGGCGGCCGAACCGCGCCCCTGGCAGAGGATGCCGAGTTCGCGTGCCTTGCGCACGATGTCTTCGACGGTGAGGAAGTAGGGCTCGTAGTCGAGCTGCGCGATCAGGGCGAGTTCATGCTCGATCGACGCGCGCACCTTGGGCGGGATCCCGTCCGGGTAGCGCTCGGCCGCGCCCGCCCAGGTGAGCGAAGCGAGCGTCTCGCGGGGGGTGCGGCCGTCGCCGGCGACCTCGTCCGGGTACTCGTAGCGGAGTTCGCCGAGCGAGAAGCGGCACTGGCCGGCGATGCGGACGGCGTTGGCGAGCGCGTCGGGGTGGTCGCGGAAGAGGTGGGCGAGTTCGGCAGGCGGCTTGAGGTGCCGCTCGGCGTTGGCTTCGAGGCGCCAGCCGGCGTTGTCGATGGTGCAGTGCTCGCGGATGCAGGTGAGCGTGTCGTGGAGGCGGCGGCGCGCGGGGTCGTGCTGGTGGACGTCGCCGGTGGCCACGAGGGGGACGCCGTGCGAGGCGGCGAGGCGCGCGAGGTGCGCGAGACGGCGGTCGTCGTCGCCGCGATGGTAGTGGGTGGCGGCGAGGTGGAGGGGGGCGGGGAGGTGGTCGCGGTACCAGGAGAGGTGGGAGGGGAAGGCGTCGTCGGGGGTGCCGAACGTGACGGGGGGGATGGCGATGAAGAGGTGGCCGTGCGGATCGGCGGCCGCGGCGACATCGTCCCGTGTGAGCATGCATTCGCCCTTGGGCGCACGCCGCCGTCCCGTGGTGATGAGGCGGGAGAGCGCGCCGTAACCGTCCCGTGTGGTGGGGAGGCAGAGGAGGCTGGGGCCGTCGGCGAGGTCGAGACGGGCGCCGGGGATGAAGTGCAGGCCGGCGCGCTCGGCGGCCTCGTACCCGCGCACGACCCCGGCCAGCGTGTTGCGGTCGGTGAGGGCCAGCGCCCGGTAGCCGAGCTCGCTGGCCCGCTCGACCATCTCCGCCGGGTGGGAGGCGCCCCGCAGGAACGAGAAGTTGCTGGTGACCTGCAGTTCGGCGTAGGCGGGGAGGTGCTTGAGGCTGTTGGACATAGCTCCTGAACCATAACCGAATAAATCCCGAAAATCAATTCGTGCTTCTCATGGATTCACGGAACCCGCCTGCGAAAGGCGCCGTAGGGCACTGGATGAGCTTCTGTTTCCCCCCTCTGCCTGGTTGACGACCGACTTCGCCATCCCATACACTTCGAACCCGGCACGCCACCGCAGCCCGGAGTACAGGACGCCTGATGACTGAAGACAAGACCCCGAGTGACCTGGAATCGAACGGGTTGCCTGAATCCGCCGGATCGGGTGCGATCTCCACCGACTCCTGGCCGACCGATCCGAAGTCGCTGGGCATCGACCCGGCCGAGGTCGCCATTGACGCCCATGGAGACTGGAAGCCGGCCCACCACAAGCTTCTCACATCTCTCGGACTGGCCTATCGGGATCTGGTCAACCGCACCCTCGGCACCGTCGCCCGGGAAATCGGACAGCCGCTGAATGGCTGGGATTTCAGGCGTTCAAAGGGGCCTCGGCAGGTAACGCACGACGCCGAAGGCGAGCTCAAGGACCTTCAGCGCCGCAGTGCGCAGCATCGGGATGCCCGGAAGACGCTGCCGCTGCCGAGCGATACGGATCCTCCGACGGGTTATGACTGGCTGAAGCTGATCGCATTGCTTGCGGTCTGTATCGTTCTTGAGGCCGTCGCGAACGTAACCCTGCTGTCCCGCGCCCTGTCGACCGGGCTGGTTGGCGCGTTCATCACCGCGGTACTCGTGTCCGCCATCAACGTCGGTGCGCTCGGCGCAGGAGGCGGCCTGACGTTGTCCGGGGTGCGGCGCCACTCGAAATCACGGGTGCCTTTTCTGGCTGGCTGCGGTTTGCTCGTCGTGGCTGCCACTGCGCTGAATCTCGTCGTGGGACGCCACCGGGAGGCCTTCGCGAGACTTATCGAGGAGAGAGAACAGCAAACTCTGGAGGCAACCGAAGTCAGCCTGGCATCGGTGCGGGAACTCGCTGCGGGCATCTCGTTCAATCCGGTGACGTGGGAGCTCGAATCCCTGCTCTTTCTCGCACTGGGCCTGGCGCTCTGTGCCGTGGGGTTCTACAAGGGATTCACCTTCGTCAAGACGGGAGTGAAGCGACAGGAAGCGGAAGAATCCCTTGCCCTTGAATGGAAGGACATCAAGGAACGCTATACGACTTTGTCCGAGCGCTACCGCAGGAAGCTCACACAGGGGTTGAGGGCCGATGTTGCAGGATGGATCGAGGAACTCGACAGAAAGCGGCGCCTTGCAAGGAACGTCCTGGAGGACGTCAAGGAGAGCTGGGAAAAGGGGTCCTACCTGGATTTCGTGGAATCCGATTTCATTGTAGCGCACAACAAGCACAATGCCGACAAGATTGACCGTGAGATGGTGGACCGGCACCGGGAAAGCGTCAATGTCGACTGGTCGTTTCCGGCAACTCCGGCGGATTGGCACATCCTGGACGAGGCAGATGAGATCGTGGCCGCGTGGCGGGATTCGGGGCAGGAGGCGTTCTTCGAGAGCGTCCACCTCGAGTGCGAAAATGTTGCCGATTTGTGGAAGCGGTATGAAAGCGTCATCCTCGGTCCGGCCGCGGCGAAGGGAACGCACAGCACAGGATGACGACCGGAAACAAGTCGCCCCACCCCGTCAAGGTGGCATTGCTCGTCCTGGTCATCGTGGGGGCCGTGGCCCTGGTGGTGTTTGTCGGATACCGGTTGAACTACGCCGACCAGCTGCGGGTGCGCGAGGCCAACGGGTATTGTCCGACGGGCACAAGGGCGCAAGTCCGCGAAGGGATTGGGATACCCGGCCACACGGTCATCCTTGTCGACACCTCCAACAGGATATCGGAGGAGGACGGCGCCCGGGCCTTCGAGAGAATCGAGGAGTGGACCAGGGACACGCTGCAGGCACCGTTCCTGCAGAAGCTGTCCATCTACGGACTGCCGGAATCGGAACATGAGGCTCCCAGTCAATCCGGCCGCTCGTGGTGCATACCCAAGCAGGGAGAGATGGCCGATGTCCTCTACGAGAATCCCCGGGTCGTCGAAATCGAATTCGCGACCTTCCTGAACAGGCTGAGACGGATACTCGACGAACTGCGGGACCGGGAAGAAGCGGACGTATCGCCGATTGTCGAGACGATGGCCTCGCTCGTCGAGCGAAATGAGGACATCGATTCCTTCCTTCTGGTGTCGGACATGCTGCAGAACTCGTCCCTGTGGAGCGAATACACCGGTGAGACGGCGGTTCCGGCCAGGGCGATGGCGGAATGCGGCAGGATTTCCGGGTCCGGCCGGGTGAGGGATGTCTACCTGTTCCATATCGACCGGAACATTGCGGTACAGAGCAATGATTGGCCGACCGATCGGTGGCGGGCGTGTCTGGAAGGCATCAGAACCAGGATGATCAATTGAGTAGTGGGAACCCCCGACCATGAAGATCGTCTCCGGTTTCGAAGTCACCGGCTGGGACGCGATGCCCTACGGCGAGGAAGGCGAGGGGCCGCTCCTCTCGGAGGCGCACGTCGTCAAGCGCTACCGCGGCGACCTGGACGGAGAGGGACGTGCGCGGCTGCTCATGTGCCGTGCCAGCGCCGAGGGTCCTCTGGAGAACGCCGGCTACATCGTATCGGAACAGGTCTCGGGCACGCTCGGTGGCCGCGAGGGCACGTTCGTGCTCCATCACTGGGGAATCGCCGAACCCGGAGTCCCGCCGCGCACCGCCGGCCATGTGGTGCCGGGCTCCGGGACGGGTGAGCTGGCGGGCCTGTCGGGCACCATGGAGATCCACGTGGATGCGGACGGAAGGCATACGCTGGCGCTAGATTACGAGATTGAGTAGGGGGGCGGTGGCGCCTCCGTTGGACAAGACTCCGGATGGACAGCCAGTGCGGCACTATGGCGACGACGAGGTAAGGCAGCTTCTCGAGCATGCCACCCAGCTGCAGCAAGCCGGCGAGCCTGAGGACTCCGAGGAGGGTGTGACGCTCGCCGAACTCGAGGCGGCGGCGGCAGAGGCGGGCATCCGGCCGCGCTACATTCGGCGGGCCGCGGCGCTGTTGGGCAACCCGGGCGCCAAGGCGGATTCCGCCATCTCCAGGTGGCTGGGCATGAGCCCACATCGGTTGATCCAGGGTGAAATCGGCGACGGGGACTGGAACTCGTTGATCGTTGAAATCGAACGCATCGTGGGCCGGGGGACCGTCAAGGCCACGTCCCGATCGGCGGGGAGCTTCGTCCGCCCCTGCAAGACACTGCAATGGCTTTCCGCCGACCGGCGAGTGACGATTATCCGCGTTCCGGCCGCCTCACCGCGATTCATGCACCAGCGACTTCAGCAGCCCTGCAATCATGAGCAGCAGCACGACGCTCACGGGCAGGGCGGCGGCCATGGCGGCGGTCTGCAGGGCCAGGAGGCCGTCGGCGAGTAGCAGCACGGCGGCCACCACCCCTATGCCCAGTCCCCAGACGACGCGGAAACGCTGCGGAGGGTGGGGGTCGCCCATGCTCAGCAGGGTGGTGATGACCAGCGTGCCGGAGTCCGAGGACGTTATGAACCACGTCGACAGGAGCAGGGTGGCCAGTGCGGACATGGCCCAGGCCAGCCAGCCGCTGTCGCTCAGCCGGTCGATGGTGCCGTAGAGCGCGGCCTCGTAGTTCCCGCCCTGCACCAGCTCGATGATCCCGGCGGTTCCGGCGCCGCCCGCCGCGTTGAGCTCCAGGTGGATGGCGTTGCCGCCGAAGATCCCGATCCACAGCAGCCCCAGCGCGGTCGGGACGACCAGCACGCCCACGATGAATTCGCGCACGGTGCGCCCGCGCGAGATGCGGGCGATGAACATGCCGACGAAGGGCGCCCAGGAGATCCACCACCCCCAGTAGAAGATGGTCCAGATGTTCTGCCACGCGGCCTGCCCCGGATCATCGGCGATCCAGAACCCCATGGGCAGCGCGTGCCACAGGTATTCGCCGAAGGACCTTGCAACGAATCCCATGAGCCACATGCCGGGGCCGAGGAGCAGGAAGCAGCCCAGCAGGATGATGCTCAGGCCGATGTTCCACTCCGACAGGATGCGGATCCCGCGGCGCACCCCTGATACGGCAGACAGGGTGGCGGCCAGCGAGATCGCCGCGATCAGCACGACCTGGGTGACAAGCCCCGGATCGACGCCGGCCAGAACATTGAGTCCGGTGGCCATCTGGCTGGCCCCGAGCCCCAGCGTGGTCGCGATGCCGAAGACCGCGCCGAACACCGCCAGCAGGTCCACCGTGTCGCCGATGGGGCCGTAGATCCGGTCGCCGATGAGCGGATGCAGGGCGGACCGCAGCGTCAGCGGCAGCTTCTTGCGAAACCCGAAGTAGGCCAGGCACAGCCCGACCAGGACGTAGACCGCCCAGCCGTGCAAACCCCAATGGAAGTACACGACGCGCATGGCGTGCACGGCACGCGGTTCGTCCAGCGAAACGGCGCCGGCGAGGTCGGCCAGGGGGTTGTTCGGGTAACCCGCGCTCTGGCTGTTGTCGAAGTAGAAGATCGGTTCGGAGATGGAGAAGAAGAGCAGCCCGATCCCCACACCCGCGGAAAACAGCATGGCGAGCCAGGAGGATCTGCGGAACTCCGGCTCTGAGCCGTCGTCGCCGAGCCGGATCCGTCCGAACCGGCTGCACGCCAGAAACACGCAGGCAAAGAGGCAGGCACAGACGGTCAGGATGTAATACCAGTCCAGCGTCCCCTCGATCCAGGAGCGGATGCGCTCGAACGCCGCGCCCGCGGCTTCCACGTCCCGGATGGCGACGAGGACGAATACCAGGACGAAGCCCTTGGCGGCCACGGCCATGGTCGGGTTCAGTCCCTTCCACGGCCCGTCCCTTGCCGTCGCTCTCCGGTCCCGCCCGTCGCTCATCTCATCGTTCGCATCATGTGAATCCCGCCACCGAACCCCGAGACGGAACACTACGCACAACCGGCGGCCCAAAGCGATAGCGGGATGACCGGTGAACCTGGCGGGCTGCAGCAGCCATTCACCCGAAAACCCCATGCAGGAACCAGTAGGACACCCCCTCGGGATCTCTCGCACCTTCGGGACTGCGCGCACTCCTGTGCCCCTCCCCACCCTCCCGAAACAGCCAGTACCGGGGCCCCGCCTCGTCCTCGACCAGGTAGTAGTCGCGGCCCGGGGCCTCCTCGCGCCACCATTCGCACTCCACCCGTTCCGGCCCTTCGACGGCTCGCAGCTGGTGGAGCCGCCCCTGCCAGAGAAAGCCGAGCAACCGGCGACCGTCCGGCACCTCAGCTGTCAAGGTCCGGGGCGCGGGGTCGGCCTGGCCCGTCGCAGGCCGGCCACCGCCCTCCCGGATAACCAACTCCACCGCCTCCGGAGGCGCCAGCAACCTTAACGGCCGACGGCGGTCCTCCGGCCAACCGGCGGCCGATCCGGGATGAACAACCGGCCCGGGGCGCCCGGCCGATCCACCCTCCAGCGCTCCCTCCCGCCGCACCCCCCGCTCCGGCAGCCAGCTCTGCCGCGGCACCGGCCGCCCGATCCTGCCGAATCCGAACCGGTTACCCAGCCGGTCAAGCAGGTCCGCCAGCTCCTCCTCGCCGGCCGCACGGTATCCGCCCGCGGCCTCGGCAGCCCAGTCGGCCTGCAATTCGTCGATCGTCTCGACCACGTCGCTGGCCAACACGATCTCGTCGATCCCGAAGCCGGGCTCGACCTGGTCCAGCTTCTCGGCGAAGAGTCCCAGGAGCGGCTTCTTGCGGCGCAACGGACGGCTGGTGCCGACAGTGAGCGTCCGCCGGTCGCCGTCGACGCGGTGGAAGACCAGCTGAAGCCGCCGCGCGCCCTCGCCGGACCGGCCGAGCGCCAGACAGAGGTCGTCGAGGAGGCCGTCGATCGCGGCGCGGATGTCCGTCGGCGTGGAGATCGGCTCGGCGAAGGCGCGGCGGGCTTCGGGCGGTGGCAGGGGGCGCAACGGGATGATCGGCTCTTCGACCCGTCCCAGGGCCTGATCGAGCCGCCTGACCGGCTCCACACCGAAGCGCCGGATCAGTTCGACGGATTCCATGGGAAAAAGCCTGCAGATTCTGTCTAGACCGAAGGAAGCAAGCGCGTCCGCCACCTCGGCGCTCAGGCGCAGGGCGGCAACAGGCAACTCGGCCAGCGCATCCTTCAGGTCGGCGGACCCGGCGCCGGATGGGACCGCGGCAGGATCGTCGGCGCCGTAGTGGGCCAGCGCCCAGGCCGCGCCCGGGGTGTCGGCGAGGGCCAGGCGCGCGGTCAGCCCGAAGTCTTCGAGAGCGGCCCGCAGCGAGGCCATCAGCGCCTCCTCGCCGCCGAAGAGACGGGTGCATCCGGCGATGTCCAGGAAGATCGTGTCCACTCCGTCGGGCATGACGCGCGGGGTGAAGCGGTCCGTCCACCGCGCGAGGCGCTCCAGGGCCAGGGCATCGCCCTCGGGGTCGGCGGAGCGAACGGCCACATCGGGCACGACCGCCCGCCCGTCGGCCAGCGGCATGCCGGGGGTGAGTCCCGCGCGGGTGGCACGCGGGTTGGCCGCGTCGATGATCTGCCGTCCCCTGCTGTCGGCGACGGTGACGAAGGGGTGGCTGCGCGCTTCGGGACAGCGCCGGGTCAGCCGTTCCGTGCGCCACCAGGGCAGCCATGCGGCGAGGATGCGCCGGGACGTGCGCGGGCCCGCGCAGGTCGGCATACCCGGGCGAACCTGGGTATCCGGTTGCGGAGCGGCTTCTCGTACTGGAGACATGGCCCGCGAACGATAACCGAATAAATACCGAACTTCAAGTCTTCTTGCTGACCCCCGCTTCAGGGCCTGACTCGAGGACCGCGGGCCGAGTGTTGCCTGGAGCACGAGCCGTTGCAAACCACCCCTCTGCAACAATTGCAAGTAATACCATTGGAGACATTGCAATCTTACCGGTATACCCGTTGCAAACCTACCCCCAGATAGTTATGCTCCAAGTGAGAAGCAGCCACTCACATCATTTCGTACAGAGGTCTTGCCGTGAACTATCTTCCGCGCATAGCTGACGAGGAACTGACCGAACTCCTCATGACCGCGGGAGGGGTTCTTATCGAAGGTCCAAGAGCCTGCGGCAAGACGGCCATGGCCAGCCAGGTAGCAGCGAGCGAGATTCGGATGGACGCGGACCCGCATGTCCGGGACGCAATCGCCATTGATCCCGGGGTGCTCCTGGATGGGAAGACTCCTCGCCTGATCGACGAATGGCAAGCGGAGCCAGTAATCTGGAACCATGTGCGCCGGGCCATTGACGACCGTGCCGGGCGAGGCCACTTCATCCTGACCGGGTCGGCGGTTCCACCCGACGATATCACTCGGCACACGGGAGCCGGGCGAATCATCCGTCTCCGTCTCCGCCCGATGTCGTTGTTCGAACTGGGACACACAACCGGCCAGGTTTCCCTGAAGGACATTCTCAACGGAGAGAGCGTACCGAGTCTGGAAGCCAGCCTGGCCGTACCCGACATCGCTGAATTGGTGTGTGTCGGCGGTTGGCCGGGACATCTTCGCTTGTCGGCGGACCGGGCTCGGCGCATGAATCAGGCGTACCTCGAAGAGGTTTGCCGAACGGACATCAGCCGCCCGGACGGAGTCAGACGGGATCCGGCCAGAGTAGCCAGGTTTCTCCGTTCGCTCGCGCGCAACACCGCCACCTGTGCGTCTCTGGCGACCCTTGCACGGGATGTCGCGGGCGGTATCGACCGCACTGGCCCTCCACTCAAGAACAACACGGCCAGCGAGTACCTGAAGGCCCTGGAACGACTCATGATCATTGAAGACCAGCCACCCTGGGGACCCCACTTACGCTCCCGTTCACGTCAGAGGCAAGCGGCGAAGCGGCACTTCGTGGATCCATCCCTGGCGGTGGCGGCGCTACGTGCGACACCGGAGCATCTGCTCCGGGATCTCGGGTGGTTCGGACTCCTCTTCGAATCCATGGCCATCCGGGACTTGCGCGTATATGCCCAGGCGCTGGGTGGCCGGGTGTATCACTACCGGGACAATACGGGTTTGGAGGTGGATGCCATCGTGGACATCGCGCCAGGTCGCTGGGCCGCCTTCGAAGTCAAGCTCGGGGCAGGTTGGGTCGATGAAGCCGCGCGCGCCCTTCTGAAGTTCGCGGACCGAGTGGACACGGACCGGTGTGGCGAACCCGCCGCGCTCGGAGTGATCGTGGGGAGCGGCTACGGATACCAGCGTCCGGATGGCGTGAGCGTGATTCCGCTGGCGGCGCTTGGGCCGTAGCAGTCCACGGACTGGTTGTCCCCGTGACTTCATGGACAACATCTGTTCCTGAAGGCGACGAATTCCAGGCCACCGTCCACTTCGCCGGGCGGCCACTGCGGCAGTGCAGCAACTCGACGCGCCATCTGATCCCGTCCGCTTCAGGCTGTTTCCAACCATTGACCTGGCCTGGCAGGCCGGCTCTGTCCACCGGTGGTCCGCCCGGCACTGCGGTCACCCGCCAGCGGCTGATCGCCGCCCCCACCCCACCCCGCCCCCGTCCCCGCGCACGGCGCGACAGCACCAGTCCCAGCACCCCCGTCCCCTCGGCGGCCAGCATCAGGCGCCGCCCCGCGGTCAGACCGATCGCCCCTCTCCCGGCCATCCCTCCCCCCTCGGCCACCACTCCGCTCACCGCGCGGCAGCGGAGCGCCTCCTCCATGGCCCACAGCATGTCGTCCTGCCTGCGCAGCCCCGAAACGACCAGCAGCTGCCCGGGCCCGATCCCGTAACGAACCAGGCCGGGGGCGTAGAGGTCGTCCCCCTCGGCGAGCCACAGCAACGCGCCTGTTGCCGCCCCGGAGCCGGGCCTTGCGCCTGCCGACCCAGCGTCCCATCCGCCCGCCCGCCCCGCACTCCGCGCCCCCGCACCCCCCGCCCGCGCCAGAAGAGCCGCACAGAACCCCGTGGCGGACTCATCCCCGGTCACCTCGTGGATGCCGCCCAGACGCAGTCCGCCCCCCGGGAGGGCCCGGTCGATCGCGGGCACACCCAGCGGCAGACGCGGCCGGTTCGCCGATCCGGCTTCCTCGATGCCCTGGATCGTCCGGCGGAGCGCGTCCGCAGTCATCCGTTTCTGCTTTGCCAATTGAGACATGGGGCGAAAACGATACCGAATAAAACCCGTAGTGTCAACGTGGGGCCATAGCGTGCGGACGCTAGCTTTCCATCATGACCCCCCTCCACGACGAGTTCCGCGCCCATTTCGGCGACCGCTACTCCACCGCCGCCGCCGTGCGCGACCACCACGGCAAGGACGACTCCCACCACCCTGCCATCCCGCCCGACGGGGTGGTCTTCGCCGAGTCCACCGAGGACGTCGCCTTCGCGGTGCGGGCCTGCGCGCGGCACGGCACCCCGGTGATCCCCTTCGGGGCCGGCACCTCGATCGAGGGGCACGTGCAGGCTGTTTGCGGCGGGATCTCGATCGACATGGCGGGCATGAACAGGGTGCTGGCGGTGCGCGCGGACGACCTCGACGCGACGGTCGAGGCCGGGGTGACGCGGCAGCAGCTGGACCGGGAGCTCCGCGGCACGGGCCTCTTCTTCCCGGTCGATCCGGGGGCCGATGCGACGCTGGGCGGGATGGCGGCCACGGGCGCGTCGGGGACGACCACGGTGCGGTACGGCACGATGCGCGACCAGGTGGTCTCGCTCACGGCCGTGCTGGCGAACGGCGAGGTCGTGCGGACCGCGGGCCGGGCGAGGAAGTCGTCCGCCGGGTACGATCTCACCCGCCTTCTCGTCGGCTCGGAAGGCACCCTGGGGGTGATCACCGAGCTCACGGTGCGCCTGCACCCGGTGCCCGAGGCGATGGCCACCGCCGTGTGTGCCTTTCCGGGCCTGGCCGAAGCCGTGCAGTCGGTGGTGGAATCGGTGCAGCTCGGGATTCCCGTCGCCCGTGCGGAGCTCCTCGACGCGACGGCCATGCACGCCGTCAACCTCTACTCAGGCTTCTCCTACGCCGAGACGCCGACGGTCTTCTTCGAGTTCCACGGGTCGGAGGACGAGGTCCGGGCCCACGGCGCCGTGGTGGAGGAGATCAGCCGGGGACTCGGGGGCGCGGCCTTCGAGTACGCCCGCAGGCAGGACGAGCGCGCGCGGCTGTGGAAGGCCAGGCACGACGCCTATCCGGCGATCCTGGCGCTGCGGCCGGGAAGCCACGGGCTGACGAGCGATGTCTGCGTTCCGGTGTCGCGCCTGGCGCAGTGCATTGAGGAGACGCGCGACGACATGGAGCGCGCGACGATTCCGTGGGGCATCGTGGGGCATGTCGGCGACGGCAATTTTCACGCCGTCTTCATGATCGATCCGGACGACGAGGCCGAGCTGGCCGAGGCGGAGGCGTTCAACGAGCGGATCGTGCGGCGCGCCATCGCGATGGAGGGGACCTGCACCGGGGAACACGGGATCGGGATGGGGAAGATGGGGTTCCTCGAGGAGGAGTTCGGCGCGGCGGGGGTGGCGGCGATGCGGGCGGTGAAGGCAGCGCTGGACCCGCAGGGGATCATGAATCCGGGGAAGGTGGTGGTGGGGGGCAGCCCGTGAAGGAATGACGGACCGTTGACGTGATTGCATTGCAATCATAGTATATTGCCCCACGGGAATCGGGGCAGAAGGAGGACCACCATGGCCAGCATCACGATTCGCAATCTGGACGACGAGGTGAAGACCAGGCTGCGCGTGCGCGCTGCGACCAACGGCCGCTCGATGGAGGAGGAGGCCCGCGTCATCTTGCGTGAGGCGGTGGAAGAGGAAGCTTCGGAGAAAGGGCTTGGGACGAAGCTCCATGAGCTGTTCAAGCCTTTCGGGGGGGTCGAGCTGGAGATTCCTCCGCGGGAGCCCATGCGCGAGCCCCCAGGCTTCCGTTGAGCATCGGAGATGTTCATTCTCGACACGAACGTCGTCTCGGAATTGATGCAGGAGCGACCGCATCCGACGGTTCTGGAGTGGCTCGACGACCGGCTGGAGCGTGATCTGTACGTTGCGGCGGTGACCCAGGCCGAGGTTCTGACCGGCATCGCCATTCTGCCCGAGGGGAAACGGCGACAGGGTCTTGCCGCCGCGGCGGATCGCGCCTTTGAAGGAATGTTCGCGGATCGAGTGCTGCCCTTCGACAGGTCGGCCGCGGGCACCCACGCGAAGATTGCCGCGGCACGACGTAGCGCCGGCAGACCGATCTCGCAGGCCGACTGCCAGATTGCTGCGATCGCCGCTGCCCGAGGTGGGTCAGTGGTGACGAGAAACGTCCGCGATTTCGAAGGGACCGGGGTTGCTGTGGTCAATCCCTGGGAGGACATGTAGCAGAGCGATGCGTCGCATCCTCCTGGCTTGCCTCATCCTGTTCGGCTGCGCGCCGGACCGGCCTGACCTGCCCGCCGACGCAACCCGGCCCCTCGACCTCACCCTCGAGAACATCTACGGCTCGCGCGGGCGCGCCGGGGCGAGCGTGATCAGCCCGGACGGGCGGCATGTGGCGGTGTCGGCCACGGGGTCGGAGGGATCGGGGATCTATCTCGTGCCCACGGGCGCGGCTGCGAATGGCGAACGACCGGACGCGATCGGTGCAATCGGGATTCCGGGCACCGTCCGCGTTTCGGGTTCGTCCTCCGCCACCGCCACCTTCTGGACCCGGGGCTCCTCCCCCTCCTGGTTCCCGGACAGCGACCGCATCGTCTTCCGGCGGGGCGGCGACCTGTGGACGATCGCCGTCGGCAGCAGCGAAGCCGTCCAGCTCACCGACGACGAACACGACGAGCGGGCGCCCCGCGTCTCGCCCGATGGCCGGCGGGTCGCGTTCTACTCGGGCCGCTCCGGACATCAGGACATCTGGGTGGTCGTCGCGGACGCCTCGACGGACGCCAACGGGTCAGCCGCGCCCGTCCAGGTCACCTTCGACGCCTTCGCCCCCGACGACTTCCGCTGGGCTCCGGCGTGGGCCCCGGACAGCCGGCGGATCGCGTACATCTCGAACGCGGCGGACTACTGGCACGACGACGTCTGGGTGGTCGACACCGAAACCCTCGAGGCGCGCCAGGTATCGCGCACCCTGATGGCCTCGACCGAACCCGCCTGGTCGCCCGACGGCACGAAGATCGCCCTGCTCGGCACCCACAAGGACGGCTACTGGTACGAGGACCTCGCCGACATCTTCGTCCTCGACCCGGCGGCGGGCACCGAGCGCACGGTCGAGATGCAGATCCACGCCACCGACTGGCTGCACCGCCTGCGCATCTTCTGGTCCGGCGACGGTGAGCGCATCCTCTTCCCCTACCACGAGCGCGGCGACTTCGACCTCTGGTCGGTCCCGGTGGCAGGCGGCGTGGCCACGCGCGTCACCAACATGGGCGGCTCGCTCGGGTCGCTCTCGGCCTCGGCCGGCGCAGAACTCTTCGCGTTCACCCGCGCCACCCCCACCCGCGGCTCCGACGTCGACATCATCGCTGCGGCCGGCGGCCCCCTCCGGCGCCTCACGCACTTCGCCGCCACCTGGAACACCGTCGTCGCCCCCCTCGAAGTCTCGTTCCGCTCCTACGATGGCCTCTACATCCAGGGCTTCCTCTACATGCCCCCTGGGCACCAGCCCGGCGACCGGCACCCGGCCCTGGTCCAGGTGCACGGCGGCGGCACCAACTCCTACCTGCGCGGCGAGAACCTCTTCGAGCAGTACCTGGCCTCGAAGGGGTACGTGGTGCTGGCCGTGAACTACCGGGGCGGTTCCGGCTTCGGCCGCGAGTTCCAGGACCTCGGCATCAACGACTGGGCCAACGGACAGGCGCGCGATGCCGCGGCCGCCGGCGAGTTCCTGCGCACCCAGGACTACGTGAACGGCAAGGTCGGGATCTACGGCTACAGCTACGGCGGCATCACGACCATGGCGGCGATCGCCCGGGTGCCGGGCGTCTTCGACGCGGCGGTCCCGATGGCCGGGATCTACGACTTCGGCGACGCGTACACGAACGCGGACCGGATCGGGCGGATCTTCATAAGGACGGGACACTCCGGGTCGCCCGGGGAGCGGCCCGACACCTACGCGGTGAGCAACACGCTCGCGCGCATCGCGAACATCGACACGCCGCTCCTGATCATGCACGGGGAGCTGGACGTGCGCGCCCCGTACCGCCAGTTCGAGATCGCGGTGGCGGAGCTGGAGCGGCATGGAAAGGTGTTCGAGGGCCGGAGCTATCCGGGCGAAACGCACGGGCTGAGCGCGGCGGCCCGGATCGACATGTACCGGCGCGCGGAGGAGTTCTTCGGGCGGATGTTGCGGGGGGAGGGGTGAATGGCCCTGACAGGACTTTCGGCAGGGTGTTGCCGTTTCGGGAGCTTTGCGTTTTCCGGGCAGAGGGCATACCGTTGAGATCGTTTACCGAATCGTCGCGCGCCTTGTAGCGCAGGATCGCGCGAGCAGCTACTCCCGACCGGAAAGGCAGACCCGAAATGAGAAAGAAAGCGGCAATCCATCTGACTGGCGCGGCGCTTGCCGTGGCAATCGCGGGCTGTGCGACCGGCGGTGCGACGGCGGGTTCCGAGAACTTCCTGACGATCTTCGTGGACAACTTCCAGGGGCAGGCCATCGTAGTGAGCATCGCGGAGGACACCTACTGCCAGGTGAATGCGCGCCTGACCCGTTACAACTGTCGTTTCGCGTGGGCCGGGACGGGGACCCTGCAACTCGAGATCAGCAACCCGTCGATGGGCCGCACACATCAGGCCAGCGAGGGAAACGTTTCGGGTGGCGACCGCTTCTGCCTGCAATCGCGCGACACCGGGGTGCAGCTGCGAAGGTGCTGACAGGGGGCAGCCGCGGAGCTGAAACCTCGACGGCGACCCCCCCGTAATACCTGGCTCATGGACGGTTGGAACCTCGAACCACGGCATTCGGAGAAGCGATGAGACCCATGTCACGCCACGTTCCCGCAGGCTGGACGCACCGGCGCAGGAGGCACGGTACGCCGCCGGCCGGGAGCATTGCGGCCATCGCCGTGGTCTTCGCGCGAGACCGGGTTGCGGCCGCGACCAGGGAGAGAGCGCCATAGAACGGTAGATCGACCACTTGCAGGACCGCATCGGCCCACCGGCGCTCGCAACGCCGGCGGGCCGATTTCTTTTCCCTCCGCCAACACGATCAGGAAGCATGTCCGAGAAACCGCAGGACCCACGAATCATTGAACGCTACACGGACCAGCCGGCACGGATGCCGAGCGACTTGAGACGCAGGATCGAGGACCGCTGGAACGGAGCACCGGTACAGCTCTATGCGATGGCCGACCTCGACGAATCGATGTCGCTCACCGAGCGCTGGTTTGCGGTCGGTCCGTCGCGCGTTGCGACCGCGAGCCGCCGCGACGACGGGTCCTGGCGGATCGACTCCCTCGCGCGGCGCGACATCAAGACCGTGCGCGAGATTCCGGGATTGAGCAGCACGTCGCTTGTCGTGCTGGGATCCCCGGGCGAGGGCCCGCTCGCCTCCCTCCGCTACACGCACCGCCAGCGGCGCGCGATGGAGAACTTGCGCTTCGTGCTGGAGGAGCAAGTCGAGGGACGCCGACCGGTCCCCGGCAACGCCGATCTGGAATACGAACGCGCCGTCGCCGGCCCCCTGCGCGACGCCCAGGCGCTGGTGGGAGGCACCCGGCGAGCCGTCCTGTGGCGACTTCTCGGATACCTGCGGCCCTACCGCAGGCGGATGCTCGCGGGCTTCGCGGCCGCGATGGCGATTACCGGCCTGAGCCTGGTGCCTCCGTTCCTGGCCGGTTACGTGATCGACGACGTGGTGCGGCCGGTCCGTGAGGGCTCGCTTCCGCTTTCGCAGGGCCTTCGGGCCGCCTGGGTTGCCGTAATGGCGATGGCGGTCGCGTACCTGGTTCGGCAGGTCGCAGCCCATGTGCGACTCCGGCAGATGAGCGTGCTGGGCGAATACGTTGCACGCGACCTCAGGACCGAGCTGTACGAGCACTTGCAGCGGCTGAGCCTGAGCTTCTACTCGCGGAAGAAGACGGGCGGGCTCATCACGCGGGTAAGCTCGGATACCGATCGGCTGTGGGAGTTCCTGGCGTTCGGAATCGTCGACGTGTCACTCTCGGCGGTGATGCTGGTGGGGCTGAGTGCCGTCCTCCTGAGCCTGGACTGGCGGCTGGGGCTCGTCATGATCCTGCCGGTTCCGCTGCTGTGCTGGTCGATATTCAAACACGGAGAGCGCATCCACCGGCTCTTCGCGCGCGCCTGGCGCAAGTGGTCCGGGCTTACCGACATCCTTTCGGACACGATTCCCGGGATGCGCGTCGTAAAGGCGTTCAACCAGGAGGAGCGCGAGAAGCGGCGCTTCGACGCCAGCAACGAGGCCGCGATGGGCGAGTTCAACCGCATCCATCGTGTGTGGACCTTCTTCTGGCCGACGCTCATGCTCGGGGTCCACGCCATGACGATGACGGTCTGGGTCCTGGCGGTGCCCCGGCTGCTCGACGCTTCCGGCGGGCCGGGCAGCGTGACGGCGGGCACGTTCGTGTCGTTCCTGCTCTACATGACGATGTACGTGCAGCCCATCGAGGTGATCGGTCAGATGGCACGCGTGATGAACCGCGCAACCAGTTCCGCACACCGGGTCTTCGAGGTCCTCGACACCGAACCCGAAGTGCGCGACGTGGAGCGGCCGCGCCGGCTCGATCCCATGCGTGGTTCGGTGGAGTTCGACTCGGTGACCTTCGGCTATGACGGTGTCAAGCAGGTGCTCAAGGGGATCTCCTTCTCGGTCGCGCCCGGGGAGATGATCGGGCTCGTTGGGCCGTCCGGCGGCGGCAAGACCACGATCACGAACCTCATCGCGCGGTTCTATGACCCTACGGGCGGAAGGGTCCTCATCGATGGCAACGACCTGCGGGCGCTCGAAACGGGCTGGTACCGCCAACAGCTGGGGATCGTGCTTCAGGATCCGTACCTGTTCCACGGGTCGATCCTGGAGAACATCCGCTATGGCCACCCGGACGCATCGCTCGATTCGGTGGTCCAGGCGGCACGCGCGGCAAACGCCCACGACTTCGTGTGCCGCCTCTCGATGGGCTACGAAACGGTGGTCGGCGAGCGGGGGCAGACGCTCTCCGGTGGCGAGCGCCAGCGCGTTTCGATCGCAAGGGCGATTCTGCACGACCCGAAGATCCTGATCCTGGACGAGGCCACCTCGGCCGTGGACACGGAAACCGAGCGCAAGATCCAGGAAGCGATCGACCGACTGGTGTCGGGACGGACGGTGTTCGCGATCGCGCACCGCCTGTCAACGCTGGCCCGCGCCGACCGGATCTTTGTGATGAAGAGCGGCCACCTCGTTGAAGCCGGGACTCAGAGCGAGCTGCTGGCGCTCGAAGGCGGGGTTTACAGGAGACTTTACGAGCTGCAGAGGCAACCCCTGGTTGCGGCGGCGCTATAGGAGGCATCGTGAAAAAGGTGGAGGGAGTGAGCGGGGAATGCGGCCGTTTCAGGCTGTGGCGCGGGCGCGACGGACAGCTTTGGGCCCAGCGCGGCGACCGGGCATCGCCGGTGGTCGTGCACAGGTGTTTCCCCTGGTCGGGCCCGTCGGGCCACATCTCGCTGCGGGACCCGGACGACGAGGAATTCGCCTATGTGCGCGACGCGTCGGAGCTCGACCCTCGGTCGCGCGAGGCGCTGCTCGAGGCCCTTGCCATTGCGGGGTTCGTACTGGAGATCACGGCCATCGAGGAAGTGGCCGACGAGGTCGAGATACGAAGCTGGCACGTTCGGACCCGGCATGGTCCGCGTCGATTCCAGACGCGCCTGGACGAGTGGCCGGTGGACGTTGCAGGTGGAGGCGTCCTCATTCGGGACGTGGCCGGGGACCTCTACCACGTGCCCGACCCGGCGGCTCTCGATGCGGCCAGCCGGGTCTGGTTGTGGACGTACGCAGGGTGAGGGCTGCCGGAATGTCGCGGGGGTCCTGTCCGGGACCGCCGGTTCACCGACCCCGTGCCCGTCCCGACGCCCACACCACCCCTGCCAACCCCAGGCTGATCCAGACCGCGGACGATGCCATCCACATCCCGGCGGTCGGCAGAAGCGTCCAGGCCTCCCTCCCACCGGTCGGGAGCTGCACCCCTTGTGTGAATGAATCACCACCGATGTACCAGGCAACGAACTCGGTGGTGCGCTGAATCCAGCCGATGTCCCAGATGTCGCCGGCGCCCAGCACGACCGCGCCGGCAACCCACAGGCCCGCGGCCCAGAACAGCGGACGCGCCGTGGCCAGCATGAGGGTGCTGGCGAGCAGGTAGCCCGGATTTCTCATACCGATAGAGCGGCACCGGCCTCCGGGAGCTGTTAAGTTTATGTGGGCGAACAACTTGACAGCGACGACACCGGAGGACCGATGCCAACACAGTGTAAGCCGCTTTCCTTCGCATTTCAAGGGT
>JAJDXM010000045.1 GCA_022823225.1 Gemmatimonadota bacterium | reverse complement strand
GATCCCGTCGACGACGCCCCGGCAGGTGACCTCCCAGGGAAGCGCGTCCCCGGCCTGCATGGCGCAGCTCGCGAGCCGCGAGAGCGCGGAGCGCGCGTTGTTGGCGTGGATGGTCGTGAGCGAGCCGCCGTGTCCGGTGTTCAGCGCCTGGAGCAGGTCGGCGGCCTCGCCGCCCCGGACCTCGCCGACGACGATGTGGTCGGGCCGGTGGCGGAGCGCGTGGCGCACCAGGTCGCGGATCTCGACGGGCGTCTCGGAGGTGGTGGCTCCGGCCTCGAAGCGGAGGCAGTTTGCGCGGTCGATCCTGAGTTCGAGCGTGTCCTCGATGGCGACGATCCGCTCGTCCTGGGGCAGGAGTTCGATGAGCGCGTTCAGCAGCGTGGTCTTGCCCGACCCCGTGCCGCCGGAGACCAGGATGTTCTGGCGGGACACGAGCGTGCTCCGGGCGGCTTCGAGGATGTCTTCGGGCAGCGAGCCCAGGCGCACCAGGTCCTCGGCCGAGAACGCGCGGCCGCCGAACCGGCGGATGGTGATCGCGACCTCGGGAGATGCGGGCGGCGTGCAGATCGCGACCCGCGACCCGTCTTCGAGCCGGGCGTCCAGGATCGGCCGTTGGGCGGGATCGAGTCCGAGCGGCCGGGCGATGTGGATCGCCGCCCTGTGGAGCCACGCGGCCGTGAGTTCGGGCGCTTCGTGGGGCTCCAGCTTCCCCGCCCGCTCGACCCAGACGTTCGCGGGACCGTTGATCATGATCTCGGAGACCTCGCGGTCCCCGAGCAGTGTCTCCAGACCGGGAAGGAACGGGGTCAGGTGGCCGACGCCGCTGGCGCGCTTCATATCCGGCCCTCCTCGCGCTGCCGCCAGTAGCCGATCTCCCTCGGCAGGTAGTGGGGCTTGAGGTAGACGCGCCGTGCGGGCAGCGACTTGACGCCGTCGTAGGGCAGACAGATCGCCTGGTAGTTGGCGAGCAGCGAGAACTCGCGCGGCGTGAAGACCGGCTCCCTCGACCGCCGGAACGACTTGCTCGCGCCGATGGTGCCGCGCCCACCCCCGGCGCGCCCGGACAGGAGCGAGAACTCGGGCCTGCCCGTGGTCTCGGTGAAGGTGTAGGAGGCCTGCGTCTTCATGACGGAGCCGCACATTTCGGACGCGATCTTCGCGGAGCCCTCGTCGGACAGCGACAGGAAGATCCGGGTGCGGAGCGTCTGGACGAGCGTGCGCCACGCCTCGCCCGAGGGGAGCACGGAGCGGAGCGAGGAGATCGACTGCGTGGCCACGATCGGGATGCACCGGCACTGCCGCGTGAGCGCGAAAGCCTTCTCGTCGCCGGACGGGTCGTCCTGCCCGACCGTGGCGAAGGCCTGGTACTCATCACAGATGAACACGGCGGGCCGCATGGTGCGGTCCGGGTACCGCGCGGCCTCGGCGGGCCGCCGGAGCAGCGCCTGCATCCACGCGTTCTTGAGCAGCACGCCGATCGCGCGGGCCAGCGCCGGGTTCGCCCCGGCGGGCATGTTGAGCGCGAGCACCTTGCCCTCGTCGATCAGTTGGGCGAGCGGAGGCAGCCGCCGCCGAAGTCCGGGCATCGGCTGGACATCCGGGGCGTCTTCGCCGTTTTCGGGATGCGCGTCGTCCGCGGGCGGGGGCGGACAGAACACGCTCGCCACCTCCGGCTGGTCGAAGAGCGACAGGAAGACGCTGATCCCCTCGACGATCGAGGTGCGGAGCTTGGCGTCGAGTTGAGACCAGTCCTTGTCGTACCACCGCTCGATGGCCTCGACGCGCTCGGCGAACTCCCTCCCGGCACCGCCGCGGGTCACCTCGATCTCGTACTCGACGCCGAGTTCCCCGAGCTTGGTCCGCAGGGCGGCATCGAGCCGGCAGGCCGCCTCCTCCGCACCGGGCACGACCTCCCAGGCCCACGCTTCAAGGGGCTCGGTGTGCTTGGCGATATCCGCGTTGGAGAGCACCGCCCGGACCGGGCATCGCTCGTCGGCCATTTCCCGGGCCTCGGCGATCCTGCCGGCCAGGAGGTCGGCGTCGACGGTGCAGCGGTAGATGTCCCGGAGCGTGACCCAGCCCCCCGGCAGAAGCCGGTGCAGTTCAATGATCCAGCGCACGAGGTTCGTGTACGCCTGTTGCCAGAACGGTTCGCGCGACTTGCCGAAGAGCTGGTTGATGAGCGACGCGACGCCGTAGGCGAGCGAGTAGGAGTCGAGCAGCGGATCGTCGAGCGGGTTCCACTGGAGCGAGCCTCCGAGCCCGATCTCGAGGTAGTCGTCCGCTCGCCCGGCGTCATCGAGGATGCTCCTCACCTGATGACAGAAGTCCCCTTTGACTTCGAGCACGAGCGCGCCCGCGCGGCGCTCGGGATCGTCGGCCCGCCAGGTGAGGAGCTGGCGGGCGAACGGATACATGCACCCGCTGGTCTTGCCGGTGCCGACCGCTCCCACGATGAGCGTGCCGGTGTAGAGTCCCTTCTCGGGGATCACGAGCCACGACGGCTCTTCGATCTCTCGCGAGTCGGTCGGGTGGTGCAGTTCGCCGATCACGAGCGAGGGCGTCTCGTCGGTGGGCGAGGCGGGCCAGGCCGAGAGCCTGCCGCGCCGCCGGAACCTGAACAGCGGCTGCAACCAGACCCGCCAGACCGAGAGGCAGAGGCTCCCGGAGAGGACGACGGCGACGGCGGGCCATGCGTAGTGCCACAGGCGAAGCGCGGCCCAGAGGCGCGGATCGTGATGGGCGATCAGGTCGAGCGCGGGGTTGTCGCCCGTGCCGGGGAACGGCGCCTTGAGCGCGTGGCCGCTCACGGCTCCGACGGCCGCCCCGATGATGGCGAGGGCACCGGACTTCATCGGCCGAACCCCCTTCCCGGAGGGACTGCTGGCGCGGGAGCGACCCCTGGAAGGCGGGCGGCGAGTTGTGAAAACACACTCGGCGCCGTGCCGCACCAAGCCCTTTGGGCGGGGGGTCGCTCCCGGCACCGCCCGAGTGCCCGGAGCGGCACCGGGCGACCGTGCCGTTTGTCCGCAAGGCATTGCAGGGGCGTAGGATACGCGTCTTCCGCCGTGTGAATCCCAGGGGCGTTTCCGTGTGAAACGACCCCCTGCGTCGTTTTCACATCGCGCTGCGGCACGGCGCGCGGCCCGGTCATCGGTAGGTCATCCCCGCGAGACGGGTGGCCCGCCAGGTGCCGCCCCGATGGATGGACCCGGGGCCGGGACGGCGGCGGGTCCGCTTCCCGAGGGCGACGGAGCGCTGCATCGCGCCCTGCAGCCCGCCGTACCGGTTGAGCACTTCGACCGCGCCCTTCAGGATCGCACGCTCGATCCGGGCCAGTTCGGCGCGGACTTCCTCGGCCGGCTCGTCCGGACCGGAGGCCTCGGTCCACCGGCGCATGACCTTCTCGGCGCGCCCGGTCTCGGAGCGGGTGCGGCCGACGGCGACGACCTCGACGGACCGGCCCCGCTCGGCGAGGGCCCGCCACAGTGGCCGGTGCGCCGCGCCCCACGAGCGGAGCGCGGTGGCGGTGTCGTGGCCGGGATCGGCGTACACGAACACGGCGCGGTCCGGCTCGACGGCGACGGGCAGCTTGACGGGGAAGTAGCGGCGGGTGTCGTCCATGGCGCCCCGGTACAGGCGCGACGGCAGGATGGCCTTCTCGATCCCGAGCGCCTCGAACGCGGCGACCTTCTCGTCCTCGGTCGGAAGCCAGGGCAGGTCCGGATGCTCGATCACGTAGTCGAGCGAGAGCAGCCGGCGAAGCAGCACCTCGACCGACGCTTCGCGGCGGTGCCGGATGTGCTCGGCGCCGAGGGCGCGGTAGATCGCGCGGCCGAAGATCCGGCAGACGCGGCCGATGTCCGCGGCTCGGGGCTCGATCTCCTCGCGCGCGACGCCCTGCGCGACAAGCTCCTGAATGCCGCGGCGCACCTGTTCGGGGTGTGCGTCCAGGAACCTCGTCGCCTGCCCGCGCGTGAACACGCCGCTGTGCAGGCACACCAGCGTGATCCACTCGGCCTGCCTGCCCGTCCAGCCGAACGCCGCGAGCGCATTCTCGCGGCCCTTGAGATGCGCGATCACGGCGAGTTCCCGGTGACCAGCGCCCGGTCGGCCCGCATGTAGGTGACGAGGAGTCCCATCGGGTTGTGCACGACGAGCTCGTTCGGGAGCGAGTCCAGGAACTCGAACCGGAGCGTGAGCGACCAGCGCTCGCGCCGGATCTCCTGTTCGCCCCGCAGGTGCACGAGATCGAAGTCGGCCGTCGCGCCGTGCGGCGGCTCGGGCGCGGGATGGATGCGGAGCACGACGGCCTCGACCTCGCGCTCCGTCTCGGCGGTGCCGGCCGCCGTGGAAGCGACCTCCGCGCCGTCGCGCTGGAAGGCGGCGTTGGCGAGCCCGGTCGAGAGGAACCGGAGGCTGCGGGTCCAGTGCTCCTCGACCGTCGCCCGCCTGCGCGAGTGGAAGTCGTGGACGAACCGGTTCAGGAAGTACTTCGTCGTCGGATCCAGCGAATCGGCCTGCGCGGTCGCGGCCTCGTAGGCCAGCGCCTCGGCCCGGCCCACCTCGTCCACCCGCACCACGATGGGCTTGGGCGGCTCCGCCCCCGCGATTCGAAGCAGCACGAAGACGCCGAGCACGATGCTGGCGGAGAGGAAGATCAGGATCGTCCGGAGCTTCCGGTTGGCCTGCACCGCCTCGCCCCAGATCTCGGCGTATTCGCGGCCTGCGTCACGGTCTCGCTTCATCATTTGGGGTTCCCTTTGGTTCAGACGGGTGGCTTGGCGGCCGATGCGGGCGCGGCCGCGCCCCCCGCTCCGCGCATGACGAGCGCCATGAACCCGGACCCGGACGAGCCGGAGCCGGAGACGAGCATCGAGGCGAGTTCGCCGACCTTGAGGCCGGCCATGAGGCCGCAGACGACGAGCGGCATGAGTACGACGGCCCAAAGCCACAGTTCGAGGGGATCGGCGGTGCCGGTGCCCATGAGCGCGTCGGCGTAGGTCGTGATGTAACCCATGCCGACGCCCATGAAGACGCGGAGGATGGCACCGGCCACGACGCCGTAGAGCGTGTAGACCATCATGGTCCGGAACCATCCCCAGAACAGGAACGCGAGCGGCTCGAAGAGCAGGAACGGGATCAGCACCGGCCCGAGCAGGATCGCGATGGCGAGCGCGACCTGCGCCCAGATCACCTGCGCGTAGGTGACGCAGAAGAGCGCCAGCAGGCAGCAGACCAGCGAGGCGCCCATCACGAGCGAGACGAGCGAGGAGAAGAGCACCGCGACGCCCGCCGTCACGACCGACAGCAGGTTGCCGCTCGACCACGCCGCGCTCAGGTGCGCGCCGTAGGCCTGGACGAGCGCGGTCATCTCGCCGTACCCGGCCGAAACCACGTCGGAGAGGAACAGGTTCTGGAGCCAGATCCCGCCTCCGGCGATCATCGCCGGGAAGGTGAACCCGACGCCGGGGATCGGGACGGCGTAGTAGTGGAGGATCGTGCGGGGGATGGCGATCCCGATCACCAGGCGCACGATCTCCCAGGGCTGGAACGTGCCGCTGAACGCGATCTTGAGCCCCGTCCAGGCGACCATGACGGCGGCGAGCCCGCCCCAGAGCTGGAGCCCGACGGCCTGTATGTCGGGTGCGGCCCCGCCGACGACGGAGTCGAGCACGATGTCCAGGAAGCTCTTGAAGTCCTGGAGCTGATCCGGCGGGATCTGCGTGGGGACGTTCGGGTCGATGGATTGCGGGGGCAGTTGCATGGCCGGTGCGCCCCTACCGGTAGACGGACGGGATCTGGAACAGCAGCCCGCTCTGGAGCGTCGTCCGGTTCAGCGAGGCGGCGTCGCGCATCGTCACCGCAAGCGCGTTCGCGCGCGTCCGGCCGTCGGCCCAGCGGCCGAGCCATTCGAGACGGGCGAGTTCGGCCGCCCGCGCCCGGCTGGCCTCGAGGGCGGCTTGGTGG
>JAJDXM010000083.1 GCA_022823225.1 Gemmatimonadota bacterium | reverse complement strand
TGCGGTGCTCCCGATGTGTTGGTACGGCGAAAACGGACGTGAGGCAAACGGCAAGAATGGCAGATCGTGCAGTCCTGATTGAACTTACGTAACTCCTTGCCGTGATTCCCAACACTCATGCCTTGCCAGCCCGGCGCCTCGGCACTCTCGGTAGCACGCGAACTTCCGGGACGGGACACTAACGGCGCGCCTCCCACGCCGCGGCCAGCCCGCGGTCGAAGGTCACGACGTCGCGTGTTTCGCGCCTGAGGCAACAGGCGAGGTGCACCAGGTCGCGGGTATCCAGCGCGGGGTGGCGGCCGGCGAGTTGCCAGGCCAGCTCGACATCTTCCCGCTCGACCGGCCAGACCTCGTCGACGATCCCGCCCATCAGCGCGAGCGCGTCCCTCAGGACCGGCTCCCGCCGGCTGCGCCGATAGAAGTGCACCAGCTCCTGCATCACCTCCGCCGACGTAACGAGCCGTGCATCGCGCTCCAGGGCGCCCTTCACGACCTCGCGCGCCCGGTCCCGCAGCGGGTGCCCGCGCCCGACGTGATGAATGAAGACGCTGGTGTCGAGGAAGATCATTCGGCGGCGCAGTCCACGGGCCGCTACCCCAGCCCGGCCAGCCTGGATTCGGCGATCACCCGCCTGCTCTCGTCCCAGTCCGGTTCCGGCTGGTCAGAGCGGCGGGCATCGCACTCGGCGTTGAAGCGCGCCAGCTCCTCCACGGTGAACTTCCGCGGGCGCGCGGCGGCCAGCTTCTCATCGGCCGCCTCCCGCATCCACTCGCCCATTGACTTGCCCGCGCGGCTCGCCTCGGCGTGGTAGGCGATCTTGGCCGTCTCACTGACGACGAAATGGATTCTCGGCATGGCAAAGTGGTGCAAGTTCGTGGTGATTGTGCAACAAAGTGGTGCAATGAAGCTACTCGCACCCCAACCGCCGGTCCACCCCCGGCGCGCGCTACCGCCTGCCCGAACTCGACGCTCCGCCCGCCGCGTGATCCGCCAGGAAGCCACGGGCCTCGTCCAGCCCGGCGATCCCGGTGCGGCCCTCCCATATCGCTGCGACCCTGGCGTAGTTCTCGGCGGCGATCATGTCGTTGCCCATCATGGCGTTCGCGCGGGCGAGCCCGAGGAGCGAGCGCGGCCGACCCGCCATGCGCAGCAGCGACGTCTCGAACATCTCGGCTGCGTCCTCGGCGCGGTCCATGTCCAGCAGGAGCTCGCCGTAGAATTCGTGGACCGGCTTGATCGGGTTGGCGGAGCCGCGCGGCGGCGCCATGGCTTCGACCGTCGTGACGGCGTCGTCCATCAGCTTCTCCACCTTGTCGGGATTGCCCGTATGCACGGCCAGGAGCGCGCTGACCTGCATGTGCATGACGTGATTGTAGCCGCTGCCGTTCGACTTCTCGCCGAGGATGCCGGCGGCCGCCTTGAGCGCGCCCTCATCCCCCGTGTGCGCCGCGCTGAGCCCGATCGCGAGCAACTCGCTGGTGGTCATGTCGTCGGTCGCCTCGCGCACCTCCCACTCCTCGGTCTCGACGATGTAGCGTGACTTGAGGAGCGGCACGGAGTTGCGCGCCCGCGCCGATCCGGCTTCGCCCCGCGCGCCGCCGGTCTCGAAGCCGTCGTTCTGGACCATCGACTCGAGGCGCTCGATCCACAGCCGCGCCTTGGCGTAGTCGCCGCGCTGCAGGTCGCCGTACTGGCCCCAGTCGAGCGCGTGGATGGCGTCCCCGAGCGCGTCGCCGGGCACCCACAGCTCGCGCGCGACGTCATAGGCCGACTGGTTGTGGCCCGAGACCAGGTCCCACATTCCGTGCTGGATGAAGATGTGGGTCGGCATGTGGCGCGCATGCGACACCGCCGGGGCGATGTCGGCGAAGGCGTAGGCCGCGTCCAGCGCAAGCGGCGCCATGATGGGGTGGTCGAAGGCGTGAATGGTGTAGTGGGCCGCGCCGGGGTGCAGCGGATTGTCGTTCAGCAGCTTGAGCGCGATCGTGCCCGCGCGGACGTTCCAGCGGTCGCTGAGGTCGCGGACCGCGCGGGTCGCGCTGAGCAGGCTGAGCGCGTAGAAGGCCGCGATCTCGGGGTCGTCCGGATAGGCGTCGTGCAGGTCCGCCATCGCCTCCATGTAACCGACCGCGCGATCCCGGTGCTGCCCCTCGCCCCAGAGGATCTCGACCGCGCCGAGCAGGCCCTTCTCGCGCTCGGTGGGCGCCTTGGCCAGGCGCTCCTCGGGGGTGGCGCCGAGCCGTTTCAGCGCTTCCCGGGGGTCGTCCGGGTTCATGTTGGTGACGAGCGGATGGTTGTACGCGAGCGACTCGCCCCAGTACGCCATCGCGAAGTCGGGATCGATCTCCTGGGCCGCGTGGAACTGCTCGCGCGCCTGCTTCCAGCCGAAGCTGTGCAGGATCGCGACGCCGCGCAGGAAGTGCTCCTGGGCCGCCCCGGTCGCCGAGGTCGGGAAGGTGATGACGCCGACATCGTCGAACTGGGCCCGGGCCGCGGGCGGGGCAGCCAAGGCAGCCAGGATGAGGGCAGCGGCGGCCGCCGCGCTCCAGAAGGTCGCGCTCAGTCTCTTCATTTCAGCTCTCCTCCCCAACGGGGGATTTTTGCCGGGGCGGATTTCATTCCCCCAGCCGATCCTCAAGCCTCGGCCACCGCCTCGGCCATGTTGTTCAACGCCAACTCCACGATCTTCCGGGAAGAGGCGAGGTTCATGCGCATATGTCCAGCCCCGCCTGTACCGTAACCGGGGCCGGGGTTCAGGAAAACACCAGCACGCTCCGCAAACCACCGCTGCACGACCTTCTCGGGAGTCACGTCGGCGCTGCCCTCGGCGCTCTCGCGCGCGGCGGTCCCGGCGGCCCCGATCCGCTCGGCGAACTCCGCCACGTCGAGCCAGGCCAGGTAGGTGCCCTGGGCCTTCCTGTAGCGCACGCCCGGGATGTTGTCGCGGATGTACGACTCGGCAGCGTCGTGGTTCGCATCGATGTAGACGAGCAGGTCGTCGAGCCAGGGTTCGCCCTCGTTGAGCGCGGCGCGCATCGCCACCATGCCGAGCGTGCTCAGGTCGGCGCGGGTGTTCGCCTTGACCCGCTCGAGCAGGTCCGGATTGGTGCTGTAGTACCACGCCACCTTCATCGCCGCGAGGCTGAACGATTTGCTCCCCGACTTGAAGGTAAGGCTGTTCGCGACGATCTCGGGGTCGAGGGTGGCGAAGGGCGTATAGGTGTTCCCCCGGGTCACGAAGTCGCAGTGGATCTCGTCGGCGAGCACCACGCAGCGGTGTCTCAGGCAGATCTCGCCCATGCGGGTCAGGTCCTCGGCCGTCCAGCAGTTGCCGGTCGGGTTCTGCGGGTTGCAGAGGATGAAGGTGTTGCACCGGCGGGCGCGCCGCTCGAAGTCGTCGAAGTCGATGGAATAGCGGCCTTCCGCGTCGACGATCATCGGGTTGTCGTCGGTGACCGTGCGGGCGAAGCGGAGGTCGGTGTAGAAGCCGTTGTAGGTGGGCGTCGTCATCAGGACGCGGGTGCCGGGCGGCGAGAAGGTGTGCAGCGCCGCGATGATCCCGGGGTGGACGCCGGTCGTGAAGACGAGGGTCGAGGGGTCGATCTCGATGCCGTAGCGGCGGTGGTTCCAGGCCGCGACCGCCTCTGCGTAGGAGGCCGGGCGGTGCATGTACCCCCAGTTCTCGTGGGCGCAGCGCTCGGCGAGCGCCTGGGTGACGCACGGCGGCGCGCGGAAGTCCATGTCCGCGACGCCCATCCCCGCGACGATTCCGTCCCCGTACTGCGCGACCGCGCGGTCCCAGCGCACGCTGTCCGTGCCGAGGCGGTCGATGACCTCGTCGAAATCGTAGTCGTCGGGGGCGGGGGGGTGGGGGCGGGCGGGCGGCTGGGCGGCCACCCGCCGGGCGCCGAGCAGGCCGGAGCCGGCGGCCAGGCTGGACATGCCCGCGGTGCCAAGCAGGACGCTGGAGCCCGCCCCCCTGAGGAAGGTTCTGCGGTCCAGGCCGTTGGTTCGCGGCATTTTCTGGCCTCCTGTCGATCCTTTTGCTCCCGGTTCAGAATGCGGGTCGGGGGGCGGGGGCGCAAGCAGGTGGGAGCGGACGCGCAGGCGGGCGAAAGCCTTGACAACATATGACCGGTCACCGAGACTGGTCGCATGGAAACCATCAACGCATCCTACTTCAAGGCACGGTGCCTGGCCATTCTCGACCGTGTGCGGGAGACGGGCGAGCGCATCGTCATCCTGAAGCGGGGACGGCCGGTCGCCGAACTCTGGCCGCCGAGCCAGGCGGAGTCCCACCATCCGCAGTCGGAACTGAAGGGAACCGTCACCATCGTCGGCGATATCGTTGGGCCGGTGGTGCCGGAGGAACACTGGGACAGTCTCGCCGGTGCCGACGATACGCCGGATCCGGATTCCACGGATGGCCGGGTGGACCGAGAGTGACCGCGCTGCTCGACACCCATATTCTGATCTGGTGGCTCCAGGGCGACGGGCCACTGTCTCCGGCACAGCGGCGGGCACTGGATGCGGCGGACGGGGACTCGCCGTTGCGGGTTTCCGACATCTCCCTCTGGGAGGTAGCCACTCTTCACAGCCTCGGCCGCATCCATCTCACTCTTCCGCTCCGCGAGTGGCTGGAGAAGGCGGCTGCACCTCCGCTGGTTCGGCGGCACGGAATATCTCCGGCGATCGCGGCGGAGGTGGCGGCCTTGCCGGAGTCGTTCCACCGTGATCCCGCGGATCGCATACTCGTGGCGACCGCCCGCATACTGGGCGCAACGCTGCTCACGCACGACCGCCACATCCTCGAATCGGGGCTGGTCGCGACGCTGCAGTGATTTGTCCGCGGGGTTCGGGGGCGGCCGCCCCGCGCCCCTACCGGCTCGAAGACCCTCCCTCCTGCTCCGCAAGCACCGCTTCCGGATCCGCCGACAGCGCGTCGAAGTGCATGAAGGTGTTGAAGAGCAGCGCGTACGATCCGTGGGTGTGCGAGCGCCAGAACGGGTTGAAGGAGAACAGCACGATGTGACCGTCGCCCAGGGTGACGTCGACCACCGCCGGGGCGTTGGTCAGCGCCTGGCCGTTCCGCAGTCCGCCGCTGATCAGCAGCTCGTTCACGTCCGACGCGAAGCGCATCACCACGCGGACGCGGTTCGCGTTCCCTCCGCCGCCGGCGGGACCGCCCTGCTGGCCGGCGTTCGCCTCCTGCTCCGCGCGCTGCGCTTCCCGGAACGCCTCGACGCCTGCCTGGCCCATGTCGCGCGCCCGGCCCTGCACGTAGTCCTGCTCGCCGACGCCGCCGCGACCGGTGCGCCGGGCAGTCGTGTCGCCCGGGCCTCGCCCGCCACCGCCTCCGCCTCCGCCGAAGAACCCGCCGAAGCCCCCGAAGCCCCCACCACCACCCGCCGCGAACACCGGGGCCGAGTTGAAGGACACCCCGAGTTCGTCATAGCCGTAGCCGATCGGGCTCGCCTCGTCGGTGACCCGGGTCGCGAAGACGCCGCCCCGTGCCCACAGGTCCGGCGTCTGCCGGATCGAGACGCCGTCGGCCAGGCCGAAGTGGATCGGCAGCTGCGACGCGCTCGCCATCGTGACGAAGACGCCGCCCGCCTCGACGAAGCTCTTCAGGTTCAGGACGCCTTCGAGGCCCAGGCCGCCGCGCATGTCGTCGGTGGACGCCTGCCGCCCGATGTTGGGGGTGAGCTCGGTGGCCTTCCACGGGACGGGCTCGCTGCCCTGCAGCCCCCGCACCACGCTCAGCGGGTTCCCCCGGGTCTGCCCCATCACGATCACGTCGTACGAGTCGCGCAGCTGTTCATTATCGCGCACGTCGTGTACGGAGATGTAGTTGTACGGAATCCCGTACTCGTCCAGCCCGACGCGCAGCCAGCCTTCGTCCTGGGTGCTCGTCCAGGTGTGCATGACCGCGATCCGGGGCACGCGGGTCTCGTGCATCGGCACCTCGGGCTCGTTGCGGGTGCGGACCGCGGTGAAGCCATACTCGGTGGCGGCTGCGTCGAGCCGCATCGCCAGGTCGGCCTCGGGGTTGTCCTCCTCGCGGATGACGAAGGTGCCCGCGTTGAAGTCGCGGTCGCCGTCGCTGAACGACTCCTGCGCCGCGTGGATGACCAGGTCGCCGTTCGCGAAACGGAACTGGGCGAGCGTGTTGTCGGCGTTGTAGTTCACCAGGTAGACGCCGCCGCGGCGCCCTTCGACCCCGCCCGGCACCGTCGCCGTTTCGACCAGCGTCATCTCGGCGTCGAGGATCGCCGGGTCCTCGATCCGCACCGTCTTTGCGTTGAAGAGCGGCCCGACCGTCCAGCCCACGTCGTCGTAGGGCCGGGGGTCGTCGGGGTTGTAGTACTGCTTGTCGAGGAGCATGTCGGCGCCCCGCGAGAACGGCTGGTCCATCCGGACGACATAGCTGCCCTCGGCGAAGGTCTCGCCCTCCACCTCGACGTCCTCGTTGAGCCGGTGCACCTCGAAGGCGTGGTCTTCCATCAGCTTGAGCAGCCGGCCCTGCTGGCCGGGGCGCTGGTCGGCGGCGGGCAGCACGTAGGCAGCCGGGCCCTCTTTGTACGCCTTCGCGACCGAGCGGGCGGACTTCTGGTAGAAGTTGTGCAGGAATTCCTCGCGGTTCGTCGCCACCTCGTGCATGGCGATCATCACGGCGCTCTGCTGCAGGTTGACGTTGTTCCTGATCCCCCAGACGACCTGCTGCACCGGGGTGCTGGGCCGGTGCCACTGACGCTGCACATTGGAACGGATGATGCGCGTGGATGCGTTGCCGGCGCCCTGCGTCTCGTAGAAGCGGCCGATCGAGTTGCGCATGTGCGCCACCCACATCATGTAGTTGGCGCCCCAGCCGTCGTAGAAGTCGAAGGTGTACACGCCCGGGACGCCGTAGGCGGTCATGTCCTTGACTTCCTTGTAGGCGAGCCGGTTCCACTCGTTGATGACGATCGGGTCGAGACAGGCGTTGTAGGGGCCGCGTCCGGTCGAGGTGTAGAGGTGCGACGCCGACTCGTGGTGGTCGTGGAAGACGGTCGGGCGGTACTCCAGGTAGGTGTTCGTCACCGCGCGGGAGAGTGCGAGCGACAGGCCGATGTTGTCGCGGTTGTTGTCGTGGGCGACGTACTGGCCCCAGTAGAGCGGGCGGGTGGGCGTGGTGGCGTCCGGGTCCTTGTGCCGCGCCATGTGCAGGTCAACCACCTTGGCGCGCCCGTCCGGCTCGACGACCGGCGTCATCATGTAGATGAGGTTGTCGCGGATGTCGCGGATGAATTCGCTTTCGCCGACTGCGAGCCGGTAGGCCAGCTCCATGAACATCTCGGGCGACCCGGTCTCGGGCGAATGGATGGCGCCCGCGGACCAGTAGACCGGCTTCGCGGTGCCAATGATCTCCTGCGCCTCTTCGGGCGTTGTGACGCGCGGATCGGCCAGACGGCGCAGCGCGGCCTTGTTGGCTTCCAGCGCCGCGATTGTCTCCTCGGAGCTGACCACGACCAGGATCATCTCGCGCCCCTCCTCGGACATGCCCATCGAGAAGACCTCGACCCGCGGGGAGGCGGCGGCCAGCGCGCGCATGTACGAATGCACCTCTGCAGGATAGCTCAGGATGTCGGGCGCGCCGGAGATGTGGCCGAGGTGGTCGAGCGGGGTGGGCACCGTCTCGCTGAAGGGGAGGTGGTCGACGAGCGGCGTCGAGAAGAAGTCCTCGGTGGTGAATTCGCGGATGAGCGCGGTGTACTCCTCGTCGAGGCGCTGCTGGGCCGCGAGCGGCGTGGCCAACGCGGGCAGCGCGAACGCGATCGCCGCGAGGGCCAAGGCAACGAAGAGCGAAGTCCTGGAGATGTGAGATGTAAAGAGAACACGACATTTGGTAAAGCGGACACCACAGCGTGGCCGGGTCGGCGGAGCGGTCCAACGCGGATGCATCGCCGCTCGAATGCCGCGGGAGTCCTGTCCACGGGCTGCCAGGAGGGGACGCGCGACCGGGGTGGGCCGGCGGGGGTGCGGAGACGTGTCATTCGTTTGCCTGATCATGCTGTCTGGTCCTCATGTACGGAGGGGGCCGCGGGGCTGTCCGCGGCGATGGTGCCGATCTCCCATTCTTTCCCGCGCGCGCCTGAAGAGCAAGGTTATCTGGAACCATGAGGATGAAGCGGCTTTTCCTGGCGGTGCTCGCGCTCGCTCCCGCGGCGTGCGAAACCACTCCCGTCCCGGGCGAGGGCGAGTCCGTCGTACTGGTGCACGGACTGGGGCGTTCTCCCGCCTCGATGGCGCTCCTTGCGCAGCGGTTGAAGTGGGCGGGCTACCGAATCGAGAATGTCGGCTACGAGTCGCTCACCGCTCCCTTCCCTGAGCAGGTGGCGACGCTGGCAGCGGCGGTGGACGCATGTTGCGACGATTCCCCCAGGGTCCATTTCGTGGGCCACTCGCTCGGGGGCCTCGTCATACGCCGATACCTCGCCGAAGTCTCGCCGCCCCGGCTCGGACGCGTCGTTCTGCTCGCCCCTCCCAGCGGCGGCAGCCACTTCGTCGAGTGGCTGGGCGATGTGCCCGCGGCGGTCGACGCGCTCGGTCCCGTCGGCAGCTCGCTGGGAACCGACAGCACCGACCTCCCGGCGACGCTGCCCCCACCCGACTACGAGATGGGGATCATCGCCGGCAGCCGCAGCGTGCAGCCGATCGGCCCCCTGGCGATTCCCGGCCCCGACGACGGGATCGTGAGCGTCGAGCAGGCACGCGTCGAAGGCGTTCCCATGCTGGTCCTGCCCCGCACGCACTTCCTGATCATGAACAGCCGGCACACGGCCACCGCCGTCATCCGGTTCCTCAGGACGGGGGATTTCGAGGGGGCCGTGGAGTAGGGGACCGGGCGTCGAACCGGCCGCGACCCCCGGGCCGACACCGCGCCGAGTCTCCGTGCGTCAGTCCTCCCGTTCCAGCCGCCACACATCCACGTGGTCCAGGTCGAGGCTGTCCTGGCGGATCGTCAGCAGGTGGCCGGATGGGTCGAAGGCCGGCACCACCCTCTCGCCGCGCGCCGGTGCGGAGAAGCTGACGAGCAGCCTGCCTTCAGTGTCGAAGACCTCCCAGCGGTTGCCGGCCGTGCGCATCACTTCGACCCAGAGCCGGCCGTCCGGAGCGACGAAAAGATCCTCGATGAACGGCTTGGTGGCGGGCCGTGCGGGTCCTGAGGGCTCGCAGGAAGCGCCGCGCTGCTCGGCGCGCCAATCCTCGTATTCCTGGTTGCCGGCCTGCCACTCGTCGTCCCCGATCGATTCGGCCGGCAATGAACGTTCGATCACGCGCAGGGTGTCGGCGCCATCGTGACGGGTGACGGCGATGCGGTAGGAGCTTGTGAGCGCGGAGTACGTGATGCCGCCCGGCCCCGGGTGCTGAACGAACTGCGGGGCGAAGGGAATCGTGAAGAAACTGATCATCTCCTCGGACTGGCAAACGATGCCGGACGGTGGACCGCCACCGGGGCCGTCCAGCCGCGCCAGCGTGTCGCCCGTCTCGCCACGGCTGTTCAGTCCGATCAGGACCGACTTGAAGGCGCGGCCGAATTCCGACTCGAACATGGCGCCGAGCCCGGGCCGCAACACCTCGTCGGGCCCGACAGGGTACAGGCGTACGCTGCTGACCGGACCGGTATAGCCGCTCTCGGTGCCCTGCTGCCCGAGCCACTGACCCTCGGCCGACCACTCGCCGATGCGGCCCTGGACGGGATCGTAGGTCAGGAGGCGATCCCCCGCCCACGCCAGCGAATAGAGGCTGCGGAACTCGCCCGGCCCCTCGCCCTGTCGGCCGAAAGTGCGACGGTGAGCACCATCCGGACCGAAGACCCTGACCTCGAAGTTGCGTGCGTCGGCCACGAAGACTTCCCCGTCCGGCCCGAGAGCCACGCTGTTCACGCCACCGAACTCGTCCGGCGAGCCAGTGTCGGTCAGGGTTTTGGGCCCGATCGACGCGACAAGTTCGAGACGCGCCGGGGGCGGGGTGCCGGTGTTGGTGACGTGGACGGTGCCGCCGATGGTGTCGAACGTGGTGGCGAAGTCGCCGAGGGGCGTCGAGGTGTCCGGGGCGCAGGCGGTGAGCATGGCGGCGAGGAGCATGGTGAGTGCGACTGCCGGGGCCTTCGCGGGAATGGGGGCGGTCCGGGGGGTGGGCGGAGAATCACGGGGCATCGGGGCTCCTTTGGTGACTGGCGGGGCGCTGTCGGCCCGGGCGATCACAGCGGCGACGGGATGCCCGGCGAAATCGTCCCTCGGTTTGGGAGACAGGGCCAGCCCCGAAAGGGTTGCTCCGGGGCGTGGGACTACAGCAAATCCCCCATCGCCGCCCTCCACTCGGCGAGCACCCTTTCCTCCCTGGCGCGGTCGAGAATACGCATCTGGTAGTTGCCCATTTGCTCTCGGCTGCGGTGCCAGTCCAGCGTGTCCTTCGCGGTCACGGCCAAGGGGCGGAAGCGGAGGCCCGCCTCGATGGCGCGGCTGCTGTCCATCCGTCCGTAGTTGAGGTAGCGGCCCCGCGGAGGCTGCCAGAACGGAAGCGGGTTCTGCGGCATCAGCCCGCGTTCCGCCAGGAAGTCCCAGTCCACCCAGGTAAACGACACCGGATTCGACGTAACGGCGCGAATGCCGTAGACCAGCTCGGCCGTGGAAAGCGGCGCGGCCGGCCCGTTGGTGTTGAAGACTCCCCGGGTCTCGTGTTCGATCAGGTTGACGAAGAACTCCGCCAGGTCCCGCACATCCACGAACTGGACCGGGTCCGCCGGGTCGCCCCAGACCATCACCTCGCCACCGTCGTCGATGCGGTCCACCCAGTAGGTGAAGCGGTCGCTCGGGTCGCCCGGTCCCACGACCACCGGGGGACGCACGATCAGCGCGCGGTCACCGAAGGCCTCCCGCACCACCCGCTCCGCCAGCACCTTGTTGGGGCCGTAGCCGACCCAGTCGCGCTCGGGGATGTCACGGGGGCCGAGTGGGGCGTCCTCGTTCATGACGGGCTCGGAGAAGTCGTGGTAGACCGCCCGCGTGGAGGTGAAGAGGTACTGGTCGGTCATGTCCCTCAGCAGGTTCACGGACAGGCGCAGCTGATCCGCCGTGTAGCCCGAGTTGTCGATCACGGCGTCCCAGCGGCGGCCCTCCAGCGCGCTGAGGTCGTCGTTACGGTCGCCGACGAGCTTTTCGATGTCGGGGAAGAGGTGGATGTTCGTGCGGCCGCGGTTGAAGAGCGTGATCTCGTGGCCCCGTGCCATCGCGCGGCGCACGACAAAGGGACCGATGAACTGCGTACCGCCCAGGATGAGGATCCGCATGGCCTGTCGGCCGCCCGGCCGGGCCACCGCACCACCCGCCGCGCGCGGGGCGCTCTTCGCGCCTGCCGCACCCGCCGGGACCGCCATGCCCAATGCCGCCGCACCCGCCAGGGCCCCCGCTCGCTCGATGAAGTCTCGCCGTGTAGCCATTGCATCCTCCTTGCGGTTCGGTATGGGCAACAGATCGGTTTGCGCCTATTGTATCCCGGCGCGGCGCCGATGAGTCCACCTACAGGATGCCCTTCGGCTGCCGCCCGAGCAAGTTGACCTCCGCCGGGAGAAGAACGTGAACCGCACCGAAAACCGCCACCCATCCGTCATCGTCGGACTCATCGCCACCGCTCTGATCGGCTCCGGGCTCCTGGCCCCGGCCACGGGCACGACCCAGAACGCCGACGACGCGTTCGCGCGCGCCACCTCCGCCCTTCGCTTCCGCACCATCGGCCCCACCATCATGGGGGGACGGGTGGCGGAACTGGCCGTCGTGGAGTCGGACCCGAGCACCTTCTATGTGGGCGTTGCGACCGGCGGGCTGTGGAAGACCGAGAACGCCGGCATCACCTTCGAGCACGTGTTCAGGGACGAGGCCACCGCTTCGGTCGGAGCCGTGACCGTGGCGCCCTCGAATCCCAACGTGGTCTGGGTCGGGACCGGCGAGCCCAACAACCGTCAGAGCTCACCGTGGGGCAACGGCATCTACCGCTCCACCGACGCCGGGCGCAACTGGACGCATGTCGGACTGGAGAACACCCACCACATCGGCCGCATCCGGGTGCATCCGACCGACCCCGACGTCGCCTATGTCGCCGCGGTCGGCCACCTCTGGGGCGCGAACCCCGAGCGGGGCGTCTATCGCACGACCGACGGGGGCAAGACCTGGGAACTGGTCCTCTTCGTCGACGAGCACACGGGCGCCATCGACCTGGCGATGGACCCGGGCGATCCGAAGACCCTCTTCGCGGCCATGTACCAGCGGCAGCGGCGCGCCTGGGGCTTCAACGGCGGCGGTCCGGGCAGCGGCATCTACCGGACCACCGACGGGGGAGACACCTGGACGGAGCTGGGAGGCGGGCTGCCGGATGGGGACATGGGCCGGATCGGTCTCGACATCTACCGCGGCGACACCGACATGATCTTCGCGCTTGTCGAGGCGGACGCGCGCGGGCCGGGCCAGGGGTTCGGGGGCTTCGGCGGCGGCAACGACGACAGGCAGACCGGCGTCTACCGCTCCACCGACCGCGGCGAGACCTGGGACCAGCTGTCGACCACCAACAACCGCCCCATGTACTACAGCCAGATCCGCGTCGACCCCAACGACCCCGAGCGGATCTACCTGGGCGGCGCCTCCCTCTACCGGTCGTCCGACGGGGGCCGAAACTTCACCCCGGACGCGGCCACAACCGTGCATCTCGACCACCACGCGCTCTGGATCAATCCGGCCAACTCGGAGCACCTGATCCTGGCCGGCGACGGCGGCGTATCGGTGAGCTGGGACCGCTCGGACAACTGGTACCAGCTGCGCAACCTCCCGCTCGCGCAGTTCTACGAGATCGGGGTGGACATGCGCGATCCCTACCACGTCTGCGGCGGGCTGCAGGACAACGGCTCCTGGTGCGCGCCCTCGCAGACGCTGTCCAACCAGGGGGTCCGCACGCGCGACTGGTACAACGTGGGCGGCGGCGACGGCTTCTTTACCGTCATGCACCCCACCAACCCCGACATCATGTTCGCCGAGTCGCAGGGCGGCAACATCGCGCGGGTGAACCTCGCGGCCAACGAGCGCAAGTCGATCCGCCCCATCGCCCGCCCGACCGAGGAGGACGACGACCGTTCGCTGCGCTGGAACTGGGACACGCCGATCCTGCTTTCTTCGCACGACGACCGGGTCGTGTACGTCGGCGCGAACATCCTCTTCCGTTCCCCGGACCTGGGGCAGCGCTGGGAGGAGATCAGCGGCGACCTGACGTACGCGATCGACCGCGACACCCTGGAGCTGATGGGCGTGCCGGGGAGCGAACCGCAGATGTCCCGCAACGACGGGCAGTCCAACTACGGCAACCTGACCGCGCTCGCGGAGTCGCCGCATGACCCGGCGGTGCTGTACACCGGCAGCGACGACGGGCGGGTGCACGTGACCCGCGACGGGGGCAAGAACTGGATGGACGTGACGGGGAATGTGCGCGGGCTGCCGCCCCACACGTATGTGACGCGCATCGTGGCGTCGCGCGCCGCGCCGGGGGAGGCGTACGCGGTCTTCGACGGCCACCGGAGCGACGACTTCAACCCCTACATCTTCGTCAGCCGCGACTTCGGCGAGAGCTGGGAGCAGGTCACGAACGGGCTGCCCATGACGTCGATGAACGCGCTGGCGCAGCATCCCACCGCGCACAACCTGCTCTTTGCGGGGAGCGAGGTGGGCGTGCACGTGTCGATCGACGGGGGCGCGAACTGGCACCCGCTGAGGAACGGGATGCCCACCGTGCCGGTCGACGACATCGTCATTCACCCGCGCGAAAACGACCTTGTGATCGGGACGCACGGGCTCGGAATCTGGATCATGGACGACATCGCGCCGCTGCAGGAACTGAGCGCCGCGGTGATGGCGTCCGCCGCCCACCTCTACCCGGTGCGGCGCGCCACCTCGTACAACATGTACACCCCCCAGGGCTGGACGCCGGGGATCTACGCGGCGCCCAACCCGCCCGGCGGGGCCTGGATCCGCTACCACCTCGGTGCCGACGCCGACAGCGTTACGCTCGAGATCCGGGACGGAGACATGGTCGTGCGGGAACTCAACGCCGGCACCGACGAGGGCCTCAACCAGGTGATCTGGGACCTGCGGCTGGTGATGGACGGCCCGGACGGCGAGCCGATGGGCCCGGGCCCGCGCGTGCTGCCGGGCACCTACACGGTGGCGCTCACCGTGAGCGGCGAGACGATGGAGCAGCCCGTGGAGGTGCGCCTCGACCCCCGCGTGTCGATCTCGCGGGCCGATCTGATGGCCCGCCACGAGGTCATGCTGAAATCCTACCGGCTCTCCGGCCCTCGCAACCAGGCCGCGCAGCGCATCGGCCAGATGATGCAGCAGGTGACGCGCGCGCAGCAGCGGGTGAACGACGCCGAGGAGGCGCCGGAGGATCTCACCGAAGAGATCGAGGCAGTGCGCGAAGCGCTCCAGGAGCTGCAGGGCGACCTGGGCGACGCAGGCGGCGGCAGCAACGCGTACGGGCAGATCGAGCGCTCCACCTCGCCTGCGACGGCCGACCAGATCTGGCGAATCGAGCAGTCGTGGGAGAGGCTGCCGGGCGTGATCGAGCGCGTCAACGAGATGGTCACCGGCCGCGTGCCGGAGCTGCTGGCGCGGGTCTATCCGGAAGGACTGCGCCCCGAAGCGCTTGAGGTGGTCGCCGTGCCGGGAGGGTAGGGGGAAGGGTCAACCCCCCAGGCGCCCGTATTTCCTGAGCTGTCCCTCAGGACTTCTCCAGGAGAACAGACAGCTTGTCCAGGACTTCGCCCAATACTGCTGGCGGGGCGCGGCACGCAAAGCGCGCCCGGCGGGCACGCCAGTCCAGACTCTTGACCTGGTCGGCCAGGACGACACCCGTGACCTCGCCCGTGGCCGGCAGTCCAACCTCGAAGGGATAGCCCTTTCGCCTGGAGGTGATTGGGCAGAACAGGGCCAGACTGCTCACCCCGTTGTAGATCCGTGGACTCAGAACCAGCGCCGGCCGGCGCCCCGACTGTTCATGCCCGGCTTGAGGCGTGAAGGCCAGCCACACGATTTCGCCCGAGCCCGGCACATACTCTTCCCCAGCCACTACCTCCCCCTACCACTCCTCTCTTCCCTGCGCGGGTCCGGTCTCGACCTCCGTGTGGAGTGATTCCGGCGTCATGCGCGCCACCATGTCCGACAGGTCAGGGGTCTTCCTGCGCATGACGAGTCGGTCATCGCGCGGATCCAGTTCGACGCAGGATCCTTCGCGAACTCCCCACTGCTCCGCAACCACCTTTGGAATGCGGACGGCCAGGCTGTTGCCCCACCTCGCAACGTGTGATTGAACTCCCACTGCGGCCCTTTCGTGTCAGTATCTACAATAGATATACCGAACATGCCGTGCTGGCAAGGCGCAAGAAGGGCTCACGGCCGCGATTCGGCGCGGTGGCATCGCCACCCGAGTGCACGGGGACCTGTTCACCGGGACCGCCAGGCAACCCAGCCGCGCATGGCAACGTTTCCGGCGGGTCCGCGCGCCTCGACGATGCGCCCGGCGGGCGACGGCTCGGCGCGGCCCGCGAGGGTGATCGGCTCGTCTGCATACAGGGGCGCGAGCGCGCGGTAGCGGAAGTGGGCGGGGGGTGCGGGGGCGTGTCTGGCGGCGGCGTCGAGGAGAAGGAGCGCGGTGAGCGGGCCGTGCACCAGGAGGCCGGGATAGCCTTCCTGTGCGGTGACGTAGGGGTGGTCGTAGTGGATGCGGTGGGGGTTGTAGGTGAGCGCCGAGAACTGGAAGAGCGTGGTGACGGTCGGGAGGAAGGTCCGCGCCGACTCGGGGGCCGGGGCATGGCCCCGGGGGGCGGGGGGTTGCGGGGGGGCGGAGGGCTGCGAGCCGGTGTAGACGATCACCTGCTTCTCGTGCAGGCACTGGTGGCCATCCTGAAACACCATGTGCTCCAGGGTGACGAAGACGAGTCGGCCGCTCCTTCCGCGCTTCTCGTTCACGCTGTGGATCCCCGACCGCAGTTCGGCCGGAGAACCGAGCCGGATGGGGCCGAGCGAACGAAGTTGTCCACCGGCCCACATCCGTCGTGGCAGGTCCACCGCCGGCATGAACGCGCCCCGTTCCTCATGCCCGTCCGCCCCAAGGCGCGAAGCCCGCAGGGGTTCGTTGAAGTAGAGCCAGTGCCACCCCAGAGGGAGAGGGTCGCCCTCGCCAATGCCATCGGGATCCCGGTCGAGGAGGCCGAGCATGGCCTGGCTGGGCCACGGCGCGAGGATGTCCCTTCGGACGCGGGTCCGGCCGACCGCGGCGGCGGGCTCGTTCATGGGGTTGAGCGCGTCCGCGCCCGCCGGATGATTCGGCGCGCCGCTTCGACAACCGGCCGATCCACCATCTTGCCATCGAGCGCGACCGCGCCTCCGCCTGCGGCCCGGTCCGCCTCGAGGATCTCGCGGGCCCGACGCACCTCGTCGGGCGACGGCGTGAAGATCTCATGAATCACGGAGATCTGCGCCGGGTGGATCGCCGCCTTGCCGGCGAATCCGAGGTGGCGGGCACGCCTGGCTTCCTCACGCAGCACGGCCATCTCGCCGAAGTCCCGGGAAGGCACGTCGATGGACGGGACGCCGCCTAGCGCGGCCGCGTGCACGACCCGGGAGCGCGCGTACAGGAGTGCTTCCCACCCGGGTTCGGCCCCAAACTCGATGGCCAGGTCGAATCCGCCGAAGACCAGTCCCGCTACGCCGTCGCAAGCCGCGATTTCGACCGCGCTTTCGAGCCCGCGCGCCGTTTCGATCAGAGTGAGCAGCGGCACGGCGGGCAGGGCATGCGAGGCGACTTGAACATCCGCGGCGGTCCTCACCTTGGGGATCATGAAGGCGTCGGGGGGCCGACAATCGGCCAAAGCGATCGCGTCGCGCTCCCCTTCCCCCCCTGCCGGGTCGTTGACGCGCACAATGACCGGGGCCGGCGATGAAGTTTCCTTTGTCCACCCCTTCGCGGAACCGGCAGGCCGCTCGTTCAGGAATCGTGCGACCGACCTCCTCGCCTGGTCCTTTCGACCGGGGGGCACCGCGTCCTCCAGGTCGATGCAGACCGCGTCGGCGCCGGCACCCAGCGCCTTGCCGTATCGGTCCGGGCGGTCGCCCGGCACGAAGAGGATCGAGCGGCAGGCGGGAAACGCGTCGTTCCCGGGCGGCGGCATGTTCGGATGCGTCACCCTCGCCCCCTCAGAACGACCTCGGCATCCCCAGCACATGCGTCGCCACATGGCTCAGGACCAGGTTGTTGGCCACCGGCGCCACCATGTACAGCCGCGCCTCGCGGAATTTGCGCTCGACCCCGTATTCGGTCGCCATCCCCCACCCGCCGAAGGTGTCCATGGCGACGTTGGCCGCCTTCCAGGCTGCCCGCGACGCCAGGTACTTGGCCATGTTGGGGCCGTCGCCGCGGGTTTCGCCGCGGTCGTACTCCCGGGCCGCCTCATCCCGCACCGCCGCCGCGGCGCGGATGTCCATGTAGGCATCCGCGATCGGGAACTGGACGCCCTGGTTCGCGCCGATCTCACGGCCGAAAACCTGCCGGGCGCTCCCGTAGTCGGATGCGCGGTCGACGAAGTAGAGGCCGTCGCCGATCGACTCGGAGGCCAGCAGGATCCGTTCCGCGTTCATCCCCGACATGATGTAACGCAGTCCCCTGCCCTCCTCGCCGATGCGGTTCTCCGCCGGGACTCTCAGCCCGTCGAAGAAGACCTCACAGCTCTCGTGGTTGATCATCGTGGCGATCGGGTTGACGCGGACGGCGTCCCCGGCGTCGCGCAGATCTACGAGGAAGACGGACAGGCCCGCCGTGCGCTTCTCGACCTCGTCCAGCGGGGTCGTGCGCGCCAGCAGGATCATCAGATCGGACTGGAGCACCCGCGAAATGAAGACCTTCTGTCCCGAAACGACATAGTGATCGTCCTCCCTGCGGGCGAAGGTGCGGATGCGGGTGGTGTCGGAACCGGCGTCGGGCTCCGTGACCGCGAACGCCTGCAGCCGCAGCTCACCCGCGGCGATGGAGGGCAGATGGCGCGCCTTCTGCTGCGCCGACCCGTGCCGAAGCAGCGTCCCCATCGTGTACATCTGCGCATGGCAGGCCGCCGCGTTCCCGCCGGAACGGTTGATCTCCTCCAGGATCACACATGCCTCGCGCACCCCGAACCCCATCCCGCCGTACTCCTCCGGGATCAGGCAGGCCAGGTAGCCGGCGTCGGTCAGCGCTTCGACGAACTCGTGCGGGTAGGCGCGCGCCTCGTCGGCGGCCTGCCAGTAGTCATGGCCGAAGTCGGCGCAGAGGGCGCGGACGGCGGTCGCCAGCTGGTCGCGGGAGATGTTCACGGGCGACCCGGTCGGCCCGGGGCCGGCGGCAGGCCCGGCATCGGTAGCGGGCCCGAAACCCATGTCGGAGACCCCCGCGCCCATCCGCCTCTAGTGTCCCGTCGAGTGCATGTCGCGCCCGCCCACCACATGCTTCACCACCCGGCCACCCTGCATCACGAACTGGACGTCCATCGTCACGGCGATGTCGTCGAGCGGGTTCCCCGGCACGGCGATGACATCCGCAAGCAGCCCCTCGGCCAGGCGGCCGCGGTCGGGCGTGCCGAGCAGCTCGGCGGCGTGGATCGTCGCGGTGCGGAGCGCGTCCAGTTCGCTCATCCCCAGCGCGACGTAGATCCCGAATTCGCCCGCGTTCTCGCCGTGGGGGAAGACGCCCGCGTCGGTGCCGAAGGCGATCGGGACGCCGCGCTCAATCGCCCGCTCCAGGCTCACCCGCATGACCGGCAGGATCTCCTCGGCCTTCGCGCGCACCAGCGGCGGCAGCGCGTCCAGGTCGATCCGGTCGGCGAGATAGGTGGTTGGGACGAGGTAGGTCGCCTTCTCGATCATGAGGTCCATGATCTCGTCGGTGAGAACCGAACCGTGCTCGATCGACGCCACCCCCGCCCGCACCGCCGCCAGGATCCCCTCGGAGCCGTGCGCGTGGGCGGCGACCTTGACCCCGTGCCGGGCGGCCTCGTCCACCATCGCGGTGAGCTCCTCGAGCGTGTACTGCTGGGCGCCGACCGGCCCCTCCATCGACAGCACCCCCGCCGTCGCGCACGTCTTGATCACCTTCGCGCCGTGCTTGATCTGGTAGCGGACCGCCTCGACCACCTCCCAGGGCCCGTCGGCCACGCCCTCTTCCGGGCCGCCCTCGCGGATCCCCGGCGCGAACCCCGTCACGTCGCAGTGGCCGCCGGTGATGCCGAGCGGGCTGCGCGACGGGATCACGCGGGGCCCGAGGATGTCGCCGCGTTCGACCGCGTGGCCGAGTTCGACCGTCACGTCGCCGCCGAAGTCGCGCACCGTGGTGAAGCCGGCCCGCACGGTGAGGCCGCCGAACCGCACCGCGTTGATGGCGTAGTAGGCCTCGGTCCGCATCACCGCATCGGTGAACGAGGTCGCGCTGATCTGGCTCGCCAGGTGGGTGTGCGCGTCGATGAACCCGGGTAGGAGCGTCACGTCGCCGAGGTCCATGTCGTGCATCGCGTGCGGGACGGTCTCCGGATTCACCGCCGTGATGATCCCGTCCTCGACGACGAGGACCGCGCCCGTGTGCATCTCGCCGGTCACGACATCCAGCATGCGCGCGGCCCGCAGCACCGTGACGCCATCGTGATGGTCCCCGTGCATCATGTGGCCGCCCTCCTGCGCGAGGAGGTGGGCGGGCGCGGCGATGGTGGTGAGCGCCACGGCGGCCGCGAGGACGTGGGCGGTTGCAGTAGCGCGGGCGGACGGCTTGCCGGTCGGAATCTTCATGGCCATTTTCGGTTCGGGTTCGGAAGCGCGGCGGAATGGGCAATTGACCCGGCCCCGGAGCGGGGCGCAAGCGACGGAACCGATGCCGCGGGAAGATGCCTTCGCCGTCAGGTCACTTCGCCGAGGAACAGGAAGGAATCGAGGAATCTCGAAGGAGCAATTGGCTGTTGCATACCCTCGTCCTCGTCACGGTGGGCTTGGGTGTCACCGTGACCGGGCTTCGAATGTTCGACGGGCCCGACGATTTCGTTCGCGCCTGCCAGGAATTGCTGGACACGGGCTCCCCCGCGCGGGCCTTGGTCGGTCCTTCCGCAGCCTCGGAGTCGGCCCCCGATCATCCAGAGTTGTGCGTCCTGTTGATCGGCCCACGCCCGGTCGATGTGGAACTCGCCCTGGCGCGGCCTCCCGAGCTGCTGAACGGGAGTGATGTGCTGGGAGCGCTGTTCGGGAACATCCCGTACGGGGGCGAAGAGACCGGCACCCCAGGCCTGGCAGGCCCGGGAGCGACCGCCCGCTTCCTGGTGGACGAGACCGGCGTCGTGCAGCAGCAGCGGATCGACCGGAGTTCGGGGTACGAAGCCCTGGACGAAGCTCTGCTGGGGATCGGCCCCCTGGCCAGCTTCTCGCCCGCGGAGAACGAGGACGGGCCGACCGCGCTCTGGGTCAGGATGTCCGCCAACGTCCGCGTGAATCGGTAGCCCGCCCGCCCGCCGGCGCTCTCCGGAGACCGGGTGGCGGGCCCGCGGTTCGGATGCTCCGCGCCGGCCACATGCAACGGGATGTTCGAGTCGACGAAGACCCTCACGAGCGCCCGGCCTCGATCTCGGAGATAATGGCGCAGATGTCCGCCGTCGGGCCGTTCAGAGTCCGCAGTTCGGCCAGCGGCCGCGCCACCACCGACGTATATTGTCCGCCGCCATGACGTTCTCCGGCTTCCGAACCGTATGAGGCACCAACCCCTTCACCCCCACCTCTCCAGGCAATCACCCATGAACGACGCCCAACCGGCCGAGGTCCGGCTACGCGACCTCTCGATCGGATACCGCAGGGGTAGCCCGATCCTCACGGGACTCACGCTCGATGTGGTGCCCGGCGAGGTGCTCGCGATCGTAGGCCCCAACGGCTCCGGCAAGACCACGCTGTTCCGTACGCTGCTCGGCATCCTGGACCCCTTCGGGGGCGACGCCTCCGTCGACGGCCTCTCCCCTTCCGACTATCGGCGCCGGCGCGGGCTCGGCTACCTCGCGGATGACACCGCCATGCCGGACGGCTGGAGCTGTGACGGGGTCATGGCGCTGGCCGCGGCCGCCGCCGGTCCCGACGCCGATGTCGAGAACGCACGGCAACTGGCCGGCGTCGACTACGACACCCAGGTCCCCGTCAAGGGGCTCTCGAAGGGGATGAGGCGCCGGCTGGCGCTCGCAGTTGCGCTCATGCGCCCCACGAAGCTGCTGATCCTGGACGAGCCGGAATCGGGACTCGATCCCGGGCAGCGGATCCGGCTGCGCAGGCGGATCGAGACCCTTCGCGGCAGCATGACCGTCCTGGTGGCCAGCCACGACCTCGGCGAGATGGCGATGATGAGCGACAGCGTGCTCCTCATCGACCAGGGGGAGGGCAGGGTCGTCCAGCCGCCCGAAGGCGGGTTCACGCGCGACTTCCTGGAGGGGGAATTCCTCGGACTGGAAGGAGCGGTTTCATGACCATCGCCAGGGAGACGCTGCTCCACGTTCTGCGCCGCAGGTGGAGGGTTCTGCTGGTCGTGTTCCTCTGCGGCGTCGCGCTGGTGGTGGTGAGCAAGGCGTATGACGTGCAGGGGATCCTGGACGAGATCCAGGGGATCGCGGAGTCGGAAGCGCCCCCGGGCGAGGAGCAGATAGGCGGAATGATGCGGGGCGCCGGAGTCCTGTTCCTGATGGGCGTCCTTGGCTTCCTCTTCCAGGTCGGCACGCTGATGGTCGCCGTGCTCCTGCCGGGGGGAATCGTCGCAAACGAGCGGCGCAGCGGCGCGGTCATGCTCTGGGCCCAGCACCCGATGCCGCTGACGCGCTTTTATCTTCACCGCTACCTGGGCATCCAGGGCGTGAATCTCGCCGCACACGTGCTCTTTGCGCTTGTTGTCATCGTTGCGGTGCTTCCGGGCAACGACCCTGCATCGGGTGTGCCGAACCAGTTGGTCATGACGGATCCGGGCCGGTTCGCCCAGGTTCTGTTGACTGGCGCGCTCGCCTGCGCGGTGAGCTACGCCATAACTGCGCTGGGATTGCGTCGCGCGGCCTTCTTCGCGATCGCCTACGTCTTCGCGTCGAGCATTGCATGGAGCATCGTCGACCCCGCTTTCGGTTTTGGCGCTCCGGTGCCGGACTGGGTGAAGGACCTCCTGCCGTTCCTGATCTTCCCGGACAATCCGATCGATGACTTCGTCGCGGGCTTCGCATCCGGAACGGACTGGAACTGGGGAGCCACTGGAATGGTCGTGTATCATTTTGCCCTTTGGACCGGGGCCGCCCTGCTTGGACTCCGCCGTCTGGAGCGGCGGCCCGTCATGCTCTGAACGATGTCCACGTAGCCGCCCCACTTTCGCCACCCGAACAAGGAGCTCAAATGTCGATCGTGAAAACAGCTCTCAAAGAGGCAATCCAACGGAGATGGAAGCTCGCCCTGGGCGTCTTTCTCGCCGGGGCGCTGCTGGCGGTATGCGTCTACGCCTTCGACCTCACGGCAGTGCTCGAAGAGGTACAGGGTGCCGCAGAACAGGTCTCCGAAGCGGACCCCGAGGACATTCCGACGGAGCAGCTGGGGCAGATGGCGCGCGGTGCCGGATTGGTGTTCATCGTCGGTATCCTGGCGTTCCTGTTCACTCTCGGGGTCGTGATCCTCGGTTTTTCCATGCCGCAGAGGCTTTTCGCAACAGGCGAAGACGAGGGAGGCACGTATTTGAGTCGCTATGGTGGGGTACAGCTCGCTACGCTCGTCCTCATGTTGATCCTGGGGCTGACTTCGGCGGCGCGCTTCTTCACGGGCGACACCCCCTTCATGTCAGGCCTGGCCGCCATGGTGCATGTCTGCCTTCTGGGCGCCGCAGCCTGTGCGATCAGCTTTGCCTTTGCGACGTTCGGCATCCGGCATGCCGCCTGGCTCGGGCTCGGGTACTACGCGCTTTCCTGGCTGATGGGCGGACTGGCCGGCGTCCTGGGCGAGCTCGCCGACATCGATGCGGTCGGCGCGGTCTTTCAGTTCGTGATCTTCCCGGCCGGGGTATTCCGCGACTTCATCCGCGGGCTGGGTCCGGGCGCGTGGGACTGGGGCGCGACCGGCATGGTCGCCTACCACTTCGCGCTCTGGACCGCGATCGCCCTGCTCGGACTCCGCCGCCTGGCGAGGAGCCCTGACACGGAGTCACAGGACTGCTAGTAGCCGCTTTCCGAGGGCACCTGGTAGTACATCGTGACCTCGAGGCGCGTGTCGATCACCAGCGACACCTCGGCGCCGGGCGGCAGGTGGAGCACCCGCGTTTCCGCGCAGTCGGTCGTGCCCTGGCCCGTGCATTCCTCGACGCGGTAGTTGGGGCTGTTCAGTCCGTCGAACCAAAGGAGCTGGTGAGCCATCCGGGACGGATGCCACGGAATCGTCAGCGTCTGCTGCGACTCGCCGCGCACCAGGCCGACGCGCACAGTCACGGGCTGGGTGGCCGCACCCGCGGCCACGACCCGCTCCACGGTGACCACCCGGTTCGTCATGTTGTCGACCTGAATCGTGATCGGCTCGTTGCCACCCCCCTCTCCCCCCGGAGACGATGCGCACGCGCCGTGCGCGAGCGGCAGAGCGGCGAGGGCAAATGCCGTGAGCCCCGTTCGGATCTTCCCCTGCGATTCCATCTTCAGCCTTCCTTCCGCGTCTGGAAGTGTATGGGTACGGCGTCGGTTTCAGATTGGCGTGGGCTCCTCTCCATGCACAATGCGGCCCAGCGCCAGCAACCGTCAAGCAAAACGGCGGCCCCGCGGCGAATCCTTCCGCCGCGGGGCCGCTGCCGGAGCCAGCCCGGCCCCTGGTGACCGGACCGCCCTACCCGTCGCGATTCATCGGCCGGAATCCGGCGGCACCTTCGAGCCCGGGAAGGGGAAGACTATGGTCGGGGGCCCGCCGCCACCGGCCGGCGCCACGTTGTTGGCCGGGTCCAGCATCGTCTCGATGCGGATCACCGCATCGACGAAGTGCAGCCTGGTCGCTTCGTGCCGGTTGTTCATGGATGCGGATTTCAGCTCTTCCATCAGCGTCACCAGCTGTCCGCGGGCGAACGGCGCCACGTCCGACGCCTGAGCGGCATCGTCCATCATCAGGTCCTTCATGCGCTCCAGGTAGGCACGCTGCAGGTTGCGCCGGTAGGCGTCGGTGGCGCGGCCGTTCATGGCCTCGCGCCAGACGGCCTCACGCAGGTCGTCGAGCATTTCGCCGAGCGTGTAGGCCCGATTGCCGTGGAACGCCTCCTGTTCCACGAGACGCTTCATCCGGGTGACGTTCAGCACCTGGTTGAGCGCGCTCGACTGGCGGGACGCAACCTGGTCCACGGTGCCCGTGCCCTGGAAGCGGTGCAGGATATCGCTTTCCAGCATCCAGGTGGGCGTCGAGAAGACCTGGCGGTCGAGGTAGTCCATCGCCCGCTCCTGGTCCCCCTTGGGAACCATCTCGAACGGAACGCCGCTCTGGCCCTGCCGCTTCCGGATCTGCGCCACGCCCCCGATGTTGGTCACGACGTGTCCGGTGTAGCGCGACCACTGCGACACGACATTGTTGTAGAGCTCCTCGAGGTTCGAGTAGTCCTCGCCGTCCTCGCGGGTCCAGTCGAGCAGCCGGTCGGTGATGCGCTTCAGGTTCTCGATGCCGTAGTCGGAGGCGCGCATCGCGTCGTCGCCGATGGCCTCGGTCTGCACGGTCGGATCGGCGCCGGTGGGGCTGGAGAAGCGGTACATCGCGTCTCTCTGCTTGTCGACCACCATCGCGCGCAGCGGCTCCATCTCGGAGTCGCGGTCGGTGCCCGGCAAGTGCCGGTAGCCCCACTCGATGGCGAACTTGTCGTACGGACCCACGACCGGGTACACGCAGGTGTCGTCGCCCGGCTGCGCCACGTAGTTGAAGCGCGCGTAGTCCATGATCGAGGACGACACTCCGTTCTCGCAGACGAAGCGGGTGCGGAGACGCTCCACCGGATAGGCCGAGTGCGCCTGGAAGTTGTGCTGCAGCCCGATCGTGTGACCCACCTCGTGTGCCGAGACGAAGCGAATGAGCTCGCCCATCACCTCGTCGTCGAACTCGACCCCGCGCGCTTCCTCGTTGACGGCGGCGGTCTGCACGAAGAACCAGTTGCGCAGCAGGTTCATCACGTTGTGGTACCACTGGATGTCGCTCTCGAGGATCTGGCCGGTGCGCGGGTCGTGCACGTGCGGCCCCGAAGCGTTCTGTACGTCGGACGCCAGGTAGCGGATCACCGAATAGCGCGCGTCCTCCGGGCTCCAGTCCGGATCGTCCTTCGGCGCCTCCCGGCCCACGATCGCGTTGCTGAAGCCGGCCGCCTCGAAGGCGACCTGCCAGTCGTTCACCCCCTGGATGAGATAGGGGACCCACTTGGGCGGGGTCGCCGGATCGATGTAGTAGACGATCGGCTCGACCGGATCGACGAGCTCGCCGCGCGCGTACGCCTCCGGATCACTCGGTTCGAGGCGCCAGCGGGTGATGAAGCACCGCGTCTCGGCGCGCTGCGTGTCCAGGCTGAAGTCGGTTTTGGTTGTGCTGAAGAACCCCACGCGCTCATCGCAGAGGCGTGGCTCCATGGGATCGTCCGGCAGGAGCAGCATCGAGTGGTGCATCTCCATCGACATCGTGTTGCCGGCCGCGTTGGAGGGCGCCTGGGTGGCGTCGTAGGTCACGACGCGGCGCACCTCCACATTCCGCGGATAGGCGTTGGCGCGCACGATGTAGGTGCGGTCGCCGTCCAGGCGGCGCACCCCGTAGTTGCTGCGCTGGAACCTGCTGATCCCAAGGAGCGCGAAATCGCTGGTGAACATGTCGGTGACCTCCACGACGACCGCCATGGAGTCCTCGGACATGACCTCGATGTCGAACGTCTGCAGGATCGGCTCGAAGTTCGAATTCTGAACCGCGCCCGCAATCGCGGTCGTGTCGTCCGCGATGTTCGAGTAGCTGACCAGTCTCAGGAAGATGCGCTCGTCGTTCTTCTGCCATCTGACCGTCGAGGTGTTGACCTTCGACCCACCGTAACCCGCGCCGTCCGGCGTGCGGGCGATGCGGGTGAGCAGGAGCATCTCGCGGTCCAGCATGTCCAGCGGGATCTCGTAGAAGAGCTCGTCCTCGATCATGTGGGTCTTGAAGAGGCCCTCGGTGGTGATCGCGTCCTCGGTGATCACGTCGGTGTACTTGGTGGTGGTGTCCGGTTCTTCCTCCTCCTTTTCTTCGGCCTCGGTGGTGTCCTGCTCCTCCTCCTCCTGCAGGAGGGGGAACGGGGAGGCGGACGCCGCGGCGAGCGGGTCCGACGCCGGCAGGGCGAGGACGCCGGCAAGCAGAAGGAGAAGAAGTGGGGTGATGTTGCGCATGGTTTCCTTCCCGGGTTCTGGGGTACTGAGCGTTCGCCAAGCTAATGTGATGGGAGGCTGCCGCGCCAATCGCGGGCCGGGATGCGTCCGGCGGCGCCCGGTCCGACAACTTGCCCTCGTGCAAGCGCGCGATTAGAGATCCACCATGAGGCCGCAACCTGACGAACACCGCAGAGCAGCCCGTGGCACAGGCGTCCGCGAGGCGGCGGCAGCTTTCATCGTGACCGCCTGCCTTCAGGCCTCGGCCTGCGGCGGCGACGCCACGGTCACACCGCCCGAGCCACCCGAACCGGAGCCGGACGTTCCCACCGCGCTGGCCATCGAGGCCGGTGACGGCCAGAGCGCCACCACGGGAACGCCTGTCGCCAACCCCGTCCAGGTGCGGGTGACCGGTCGCGCGGGAGCGGCGCTCGCCGACGTGCGGGTCGATTTCGCGGTCACCGCCGGGGGCGGAACGATCGAGGCCAGCGTGGCGCGAACCGGCAGCGACGGGATCGCGTCGCCGGGCGCCTGGACGCTGGGAGCCGCCGGACCGCAGGCGCTCCGCGCGACGGTGGCCGGTCTGGAGCCGCTGACCCTCACCGCCACCGCAATCGGGATTCCGGCCGAGGTCGTCGCCATCGCGGGGGCCGGCCAAATGGCACGGGTGGCCAACCCGGTCCCTGCGGCGCCGGAGATACTCGTGACTGCTGCGGACGGATCGCCGCTGGCCGGCATTCGGGTCGCTTTCGCAACCGAACGGGACGCGCAGGTCGCCGGCGCCGATTCGGTCACCGATGCCACCGGCCGCGCGAGCTCGGGCCAGTGGACACTGGGGACCATCCCGGGCACCTACAACCTGGAGGCCACGGTCGAGGGAAGCGGGATCACGGGCAACCCGGTGCGTTTCGAGGCCCGTGCAGTCGCAGGTCCCGCCGCGCAGGTCGTCCTGGTCCAGGGAGACGGCCAGGAGTCCGAGGTCAGATTTCCGGTCCCGGTGCAGCCCAGGGTGCAGGTATTGGATCCGTACGGAAACATCGTCGCCGGCGACACCGTTTCTTTCGTCGCGGGTCGGGAGAGCGCCGTGATCCCGTCCCGGGCCGTAACCGACACGCTCGGTTTCGCCGGTGTGGACAAGTGGGTGCTCGGAACCGAGCCGAATATCGACTATACGCTGACCGCCGCAGTGCTCGAGGGAACCGACACTCTGGCCGCGGCAACCTTCACCGCCCACGCCACGCCCCCCGTCTATGACATCGAGATCGTCTTCGCCAATCCGGACGAACTGCGGGAATCGCACCGCGCGGCCTTCGAGAACGCCAGGCAGCTGTGGGAAGCGGCGATCGGCGGCAATCTCCCGTGGAGCACGGTGCGGGAACCCCTGCTGCAGGATTGTCTGTCCCGTGGCAACATCAAGCTGGAAACCGACGGCGACCGCATCATCAACGACCTTGTGATCTACGCAAGCGTTGAAGAAATCGATGGCCGCGGCCGCACCCTCGCCGAGGCGGGGCCCTGTCTGATCCGTCAGGATTCCAGCCTGCCGACAGCCGGGACGCTGCGGATCGACCTCGCGGATGCGGAGGGGCTGGACAGCATCGGCCATCTCGAAGGCACGATTGTCCACGAGATGGCCCACGTGCTGGGATTCGGGGTGCTGTGGGGGCGGCTCGGTCTGATCCAGGACTCCTCGCGCGTTGGACGCACCGGCCAGCCGCACTTCACGGGCGATTCCGCGGTCGCCGCTTTCGCCCGGATCGGCGGCGAAAGATACACGTCGAGCAAGCTCGTGCCCGTTCAGGGTGTCGGCGGCCCCGGAGTGTGGAACGGCCACTGGAACGAACTGGTTTTCGTGACCGAACTCATGACGCCGTTCATCAACGGCGAGGTGCCCAATCCGCTCAGTATCGTGACGCTCGCGTCGATGATCGATCTGGGATACGAGGATGTCGATCTCGGCGTCGCCGACGAATTCACACTGCCGGCGCCTGCCGGCCTGCCCGGGACAGCGGTCGAAGTCCTGCAAGCCCCTCTTGCGGTCGTGGACCGTAACGGCAACGTGGTGCACTATATTATTCCGCGGTAGCCGGACTGCCAGCCAGGGAGCTGGAAGCTGACTTGAAGGCGTGGAGGTGGAGTTGGGGTTCGTGGGAGGGTTGCGAGATGCCGTCCGGATGCTCGCCAGGCATCCGGGCCTGTCGACGACCACGGTCGCCGCGCTGGCGATGGGCATCGGATGCACGGCCATCATGTTCAGCATCGCGCATGCGGTGCTGAACAGGGACCTCCCGGTCGAAGACGGCGATCGGATCGTGCGGGTGGCGCTCGCCGCACCGTCCCCCGGCATCCCGGGCGCGGAGCCGACCATTCACGACTATCTCGATTGGCGCGCCGCTCAGCAGAGCTTCGAGGAACTCGCGGCCTATCGCGAGGGGTCGGTCAACGTCCGGGGGCCCGCGGGACCGGTTCGGTACAGCAGTGCCTCGCTGACCGCCAACGCCTTGGCGGCGCTGCGCCTGGAGCCCGAGATCGGCCGGTTGTTCCGGGAAGCTGACAGCGATCCGGAGGCGGCTCCGACGGTCCTGTTGTCGCATCGCGCCTGGGAGGAGCTGTTCCGAGGCTCCGGCGAGGCGGTGGGCCATACCGTGGTGGTGAACGGGGAACCCGCCGAGGTTCTCGGTGTCATTCCGGAAGGGATCCGTTTCCCGCGCCTGCAGGACATCTGGCTGCCGCTCCCGGAAAACGCCGCCGGGACGGAACGCGGCACCGGGGCTCCGCTCCGCGTTTTCGGAAGACTTCGTGCCGGCGCTGCGCCGGACGACGCGGCGGCTGAACTCGCGGGCATTGTGACCCGGCTGCGGGCGACCTACCCGGAAACGAGCCCGGACGGTGCGCCCGTGGTCGAGCCCTTCGTCCGGGAGGCGATCGTTTACGGCGCAGCGCCGCTGTTCCGGGCGATGCTCCCGGTCGCGTCGCTGGTGCTACTGATCGCGTGCACCAACGCGGCCAACCTGCTGGTGTTGCGGGTGGCTGCCCGGGCGCGCGAAACGGGGACCAGAAGCGCATTGGGCGCCGGACGCAGCCAGATCGGCTTCCGCCTGCTGTTGGAGGCGACATTGCTCGCGGTGCTCGGCGCGACGCTCGGTACCGGAATCGCCTGGACGGGCATCCGGCTCTTCGCAGCGGCCACCGCCGACGCCGATCTGCCGTTCTGGGTCGCCTTCGAGTTCGACCGCTTGGTCTTCCTTTTCATCGTCGCGATCACGGGGGCCACCGTTCTGATCTCGGGTATCCCACCGGCGCTGAAGGCGGCAGGACACCGCTACGGTCCGGCCGGCAGGGACGGGTCCGGGGCGCGGCTGCGGATCGGGAGGTTTGGCCGCTGGATGGTGGCGGGTCAGCTTGCCATGGCCATGGGACTACTGGTCGCCGCGAGCGTCATGACACGGAGCGTGGCGACGCTGAAACGGTTCGACTACGGCTTCGATCATGAGAGCGTGTTCACCGCGCGCCTCACGGTCGCCCCGGCCGACCTTCCCGCCGGCGAAGACCCACGGCACTTTCTCGGCACGGTGCGTGAGCGGATCGAGGCGGTTCCCACCCTGGAGTTTGCCGCGCTGGGCTCTTCGCTTCCAGCGCTGGGGGCCCCCAGGGTCGACGTCGCGATCGGCGAGGCGGGCGACGCGATGGCCCCCACGGGCGACGCGATGGCCCATTGGGCGCAGGTTTCCCCGGGCTATTTTTCCGCGTTTCGGGTCGGAATCCTGGAGGGAAGGGATTTCGGCGCGTCCGATGCCGCCGGTTCCACGCCGGTGGCTCTTGTGAACCGGAGCTTCGCCTCCACGCACCTCGCCGGCGACGCGGTCGGAAGACGGATTCGCGTGGCCAGCACCGGTAGCGCCGCACCCTGGCGAACCGTTGTGGGGGTCGTACCCGACCTGTTCATGGGCGGTGTGGTCGCTGCCGGCTCCGGGCCCGAGGGTGTCTACACACCACTCTCACAGGGCGAGGCACTCTCCGTGTACGTCGTGGCTGCCGGTCCCGCCGATCCTCTCGCTCCGACCTCGGCTGTGCGCGCGGCCGTCACCTCCGCCAACGCCAACACACCGATTCATGACCCTCGGGCCATGTCGGATCTGCTCGCTCTGGAGACGCTCTTCTACAGGATCTTCGGGACCCTCTTCGTGGCGCAGGGCGGGACCGCGCTGCTCCTGGCATCGGTGGGGCTGAGCGTGGTCGTCTTCCTCTCGGTGCGCCAGCAGCGGACGGAACTGGGCGTGCGGATAATCCTGGGAGCGGGACGCGCGGAAATCCTGCGGCTGATTCTGCGCCAGGGTCTCGCACCCATGGGATGCGGGGTGGTGCTGGGTACCGGCCTGGGACTGGTGATTTCGCGGTCGCTCCGCCTGGCGCTCTTCGAGGTCAGTCCCTACGACCCGTTGAGCTTCGCCATTGCCGCCCTGCTGCTGATCGGCGTAGGGACTCTGGCGGTGGCGATTCCGGCCCTGCTGGCTACGCGGATCGATCCGGTCGCGGCGCTGCGGACCCGGTAGCAGTCGTGGATGAGGCTGCCAGTCAGGGGCCTCTCGCCGGAACTTCGTAGTACATCCTTGCCTCGTGGCGCGTGTCGATCACCAGTTCCACTTCCGCGCCCGGCGGCAGGTGGAGTGCGTGGGTGTCCACGCAGGCGTTCATCCTCGCGCCCCGGCACTCCTCGACCAGGTAGGTCATGCGATTCTGGCCCGGGCCGAGCGTCTCGGAGTCGGTCGCGACGCGCACCACGCCTTCGAGCCACAGGAGCTCGTGGGCCAGCCGGGACGGGTGCCAGGGAACGGTCAGCGTCCTTCTCGATTCTCCGTTTACCAGACCCACGCGCTGCGTGATGGGCCGCTGCCCCTGTCTCCTGGCTTCTCCGAAGGCGGTGCTGCCCCTGCTGCCCTGCATGGCCACGATGCGTTCCACGGTGACCACCCGGCTGGTCTTGTTGTCGACGTGAATGGTGATCGGTTCCCGACCACTTTCCGGTTCCCCCGCCGGGGCGGTCGCGCAGGCACACAACGCGACAGCGGGGACGGCGCGTGCGATCCCCTTGAGCCCCGATCGAATCTTCCGCGGCGATTCCTGCTGTTCCATCTTCTCCCCCTGTCGGGAATACAAGAGTATTCTGGGCACCTCAGCCCCGCCTGTCCACCACCCTACCCGCCGCGTCGCCGATCGTTCCGGCTTCCACCACCTCCACCCCCGCCCGCACCTTCACCGCCGCGCGGATCCGCGCGGCCAGCGCGGCGACCTCCCCCTCGCCCAGGGCCGCCCCGTGCGCGGCCTCCACCCTCACGGTGAGCACATCGTGCCCATCGGCCCCCTCCGTCACCACCGCCTGGTACCGCGCGACCGCGGGGTTGCGCGCCAGCGCCCCGGCCAGCTCACGCGGATGCACGAACATGCCCTTCACCTTCACGCCCTCGCCGACCCGGCCCCAAAACCCGGCGAGCCGCGGGCTGGTTCGACCGCACGCGCATGGCTCCCGGTTCCAGGCGGACAGATCCCCGGTCCCCAGCCGCACCAGCGGATAGACCTCGTTCGGGCTCGTCACCACCACCTGCCCCGCTTCGCCCTCCGCCGCCGGCCGGTGGTCTCCCGGCGCAAGCACCTCGACAACGATTTCGATCGAGACGTGCCAGCCGTCCTTCGCTTCGCACTCATGACCGATGGTCCCCGCGTCGGCGGTTCCATAGGACTGGTAGACATCCACCCCGAACTCGTCCTGGAGTCGCGCGCGGAGCGGCGGCGGCAGCGGCGCTCCCGTCACCAGCGCACGCCGGAAGGGCAGCTTCCGCCCGGCTTCCCTGGCCCGCTCCAGCAGCGTCAGCAGGAACTGGGGCGTGCCGGTGTAGCCGGTGGCCCCGGCGGCGTACGCCGCGTCGATCTGCGCCGACGTGTTGCGCACGCCTCCGGGAATCACCGCGCAGCCCACCGCGCGCAGTCCGCTGTCCAGCATCATCCCGCCGGGAGTCAGGTGGTAGGAGAAGGTGTTGAGCACCACGTCGTCCGGACGGAACCCCGCTGCCCAGACCGCCGGCGCCATCCGCCAGAAGTCGTCGCGGCGCCCCTCCGGGTCGTTGATCGGACCCGGTGAGCGATACACTCGGCGGAGCGACCCGACCGGAACCGCGAGCATCCCCCCGAACGGCGGCTCGGCGGCCTGGAGCGCGGGGAGATCGTCCTTCGCCAGCACGGGGATCGCGGCCAGTCCGGCCCGGTCGCGAACGTCTTCGGGCGCGACGCCAGCCCTGTCCAGCCGGCGCCGGATCTCGCGGCTGCGCATGGCCCCGTACCGGACCGCAAGAACCGCCAGCCGGTCCTGCACGGCGCCCCAGTCGGCAGGGGCTTCGCAAATGGGGTCGTAGAGGGGAGATCCCCGAATGCAGCTCATGACAGCCACCGCTTCCGCCGCCGGTAGTGCTTCACATCCCGGTAGGAGCGCCGCCCTGCCTCGCCCAGCCCCAGGTAGAACTCCTTCACGTCCTCGTTGGCCCGAAGCTCGGCTGCCGTGCCTTCCAGCACGACGCGCCCACCCTCCATCACGTACCCGTAGTCGGCCAACGAAAGCGCCAGGCGCGCGTTCTGCTCCACGAGCAGGACCGTCGTCCCCTCTTCGCGGTTGATCCGCGCGATGATCTCGAAGATGCTCTCCACCAGGACCGGGGCGAGTCCGAGCGAGGGCTCTTCGAGGAGCATCATGCGCGGCGATGCCATCAGCGCGCGGCCCAGCGCCAACATCTGCTGCTCGCCTCCGGAGAGGTGCCCCGCAATCTGTCCCCGCCGGTCGGCCAGCGCCGGAAAGTAGTGGAAGACCTTGCCCAGATCGGCCTCCGCCCCCTTCCGGTCACGGCGCGTGTACGCCCCCGCAACGAGGTTTTCGCGCACGGTCAGGTGCTCGAAGACGCGCCGTCCCTCCAGCACCTGGAAGATCCCCTTTTCGACGATCCGGTGCGCGTCGGTCCCCTGGATCTCCTCGCCGTCGAAGACGATGGTGCCGTCGGTGACCTCGCCGTCCTCGACATGGAGCAGCCCCGAGATCGCCTTGAGCGTGGTGGTCTTGCCCGCGCCGTTGGAACCCAGCAGCGCCGCGATCCTGCCTTCGCCGACCTCGAGCGAGAGCCCCCGCAGCACCAGGATCACGTCGTCGTAGAGAACCTCGATGTTGTTGAGGCGCAGGAGGGGGTCGCTCACGGCACCGCTGGCGCCCGGATGAACTCCGTCATCGGCACCCACTCGCCGCCTTCCACCCGGAAAAGCCTGAGGCCCTTCGACCCGAGGTGGTCCGTGGGCGTGAAGGTGAGCGGCACCGTCACGCCCTGCATGTCGAAGTCGGTGAAGGTTTCGAGCGCGGCCTTGATGTTGGCCCCCGTGAGTTCGTCTCCCGCCGCCACCACCTGCCGCATCGCCTCGGCGAAGACCGCGAAGGTCCACCAGGCCTGAGTGTACGCGTTCGTCTTCCCTTCGATCGGCTCGCCCTTCCCTTCCAGATACTCGCGGATCACGCGGGTACCCGGCACGTCCACACTCAGCGGCGCATAGGGGATCGTCCCCATCACCGCCTCGGCGGCTTCGCCCGCCAGGTCGACCAACTGCCGGTTGGCGCACCAGTTGAGACAGATGTAGGTCGCGTCCAGCCCGAGACTGCGGGCGTTCTGGAGCGCCACCGCGGCTGGCCCGGAGGTGTTCTGGAAGATCACGTACCGGGCGCCGCTCTGGCGGATCCGCGAGAACTCGCCGGTGTAGTCCACCGCGCCACGGGGCATCTCGTAGAGCGCCAGCTCGATCCCCAGCGCGCGGGCGAACTCCTCGCCGCCGTAGCGGGCCGGCGAAAGTCCGAAGGGGCTCGCGTTGTGCATCAGCGCGACAATCGGGGTGCCGTCTCCGTGATTGCGCGCAATCCAGTCCAGCGCGATGCGAAACTGGTCGCTGTAGCTCGGCGCGAGCAGGAAGTTGTACGGGGCCTCGGCCGGGTCACCCAGGACGTGCGAGAGGGAGGCCGAACTGAAGGGGATCTCGTCCTCGGCGATCCGGAGCTTGAGCGCCTCCGTGTCTCCGGTCCCCCACCCCATGAAGGCCACTACGCCCTCGCCGATGAACTGGCTGTAGAGCTGCTCGGCGCGCGAAACCTGATAGGCGTAGTCCTGGTAGATCAGCTCGATCGGCCGCCCCTCGATCCCGCCCCGCATGTTGATCCAGTCCACAAACCCGCGCATGCCGTCCGCGTAGTCGGTCCCCACATCGGCGGTGGGCCCCGTGAGATCGAAGATCGCGCCGACCTTGACGGCGTCGGAAGCCCCCCCACCGCCACCACATCCCCCGGTCAGCGTGACGAGGCCGGCGACGAGCAGGCGGATCGGCCGCGTTTCTCGGCGTCTGCTCACGGCTACACCCGAACCGCCAGCCCGTCGTGGAGTGCGGTCCGGTAGGCCTTGAGCGCCGGCACGAAGCCAATCAGGAATCCGGCCGTCACCACCGCACCCAGGAAGAGCCACTCGACCGAGCCGGGCGGCCGGATCGGGATGAAGAGCCCCACCTGCGCCTCGACGATCGGCTGCCCCACCGAGAGCAGCGCGTACACCAGCCCCAGTCCAGCCAGCGCACCCGCCGCGGCCAGACACACCGCCTCGAGCACGAGCAGCGTGACGATGCTGCCCGGCCCCGCCCCCACGGCGCGCAGGATGGCCATCTCGCGGCGGCGTTCGTTGAGCGAAGTGTAGAGCGAGACGAGCATGCCCAGCAGCCCAACCAGCACGACGAAGATCGTCACCAGCCGCAGCCCCGTCTCGGCGTAGCCGATCCCCTGCCACATCTCGTTCAGGGCCAGGCCGGGGATGACCGCCATCATCGGTTCGCCCTCATAGTCGTTGATTTCGCGCTGCAGCCGCAGCACGTCCCTACGGTTGGCCGTGCCCACGAAGAAAGAAGTCACCTGCGTGATCTCGATCTCCTCCATGGCGAGCACGTCCTCGCGAGCGTGCTCTTCGCCGGGCATGGGCGGCGCGCCGTCCTCCCATCCGATGTGGATGGCCTCGATCCCCTCGAGGGTGACGTAGACCGCGCGGTCGACCGGGGTGAAGGTCTTGTCGAGGATGCCCACGACAGTGAACGGCATCCGGTCGTGGTTGAGGAAGCCCACCTCGCCAATGCCGTGCGTCACTGCGACCTCGTCACCGAGCCCGTAGCCCAGTTCGGCGGCCACATCCGCGCCGAGCGTGACGTCGAAGACCTCCGAGCCGGCACGGCCCTCGGCCAGCGTGATCTCCTGCCCGCCGCGGTAGCGGTAGTGGCGATAGAAGTCCTCGCTGGTGCCGATGACGCGGTACCCCATGTGGCTGTCGCCAAGGCCGTAGGGGATCGTCCAATCGACCGCCGGGTGTTCGGCCCACTCGCGGTAGGTGTCCCAGGAGAGGTTGTTCGTCGGCGACCCCATCCCGAAAACCGAATACAGCAGCAGCTGGATGGTGCCGCCCTTCGTGCCCACGATCAGGTCGGTCTGGCTGATGGTGTTGGAGAAGCTCTCGCGCATTCCGACGCGCACGTTCTCGACGCCGACCAGGAGCGCGACGCTGAGCGCGATCGAGCCCACGGTGAGCGAGGTGCTGAAGGCGCGGTTGCGCAGCGATTTGAGCGCGAGGTCGAGTACGAGCATCAGAGCGCCCCCCTGTTGATGTCCGGAAGCGAGATCCGACGGGAGAACATGCCCTCAAGCGTACGGTCGTGGCTGACGAACACGAGGGTGGCGCCGGCCCGCTCGCACTCCTGGAAGAGCAGCTCGAGGAATGCCTCCCGGCGGTCGAAGTCCAGCGACGAGGTCGGTTCATCGGCGACGATGAGTTCCGGAGCGCCGATAAGCGCCCGGCAGGCGGCCACCCGCTGCTGCTGGCCCACCGAGAGCTCCGTCACCGGCTTCTTGAGCAGGTCGCCGATGTGGAGGTGGTCGGCGAGGAGCGCGGCGGCTTCCTTGACGCCGACACCATCCAGCCGGGCGCGCCGTGCCGCGTTCATGCGGGCCGGGAGCGTGATGTTGTCCAGAACCGACAGGTACGGGATGAGGTTGAACATCTGGAAGACGTACCCGATGTGCTCCGCCCGGAAGGCGTCCCGCTGCGCGCCCGAAAGGGTTGCGAGGTCGCGGCCGAGCACCTTGACCTCGCCCTCCTCGGGCTTGAGTACGCCAGCCAACACGCCGAGCAGCGTGGTCTTGCCGCTCCCGCTGGGGCCGAAGAGGAAGGCGCGGGTCCCCCGTTCGAGGGTGAGTTCGGGAATATCCAGCACCCAGGGGCCGCGACCGTAGCGGTAGCGGAGGCGCTGGACATCGACTGCAAGGCTCACCGATGTCTCCCGGCTCGGATCAGAACTCGTATGGATAGACCCGGTGGCCGGTGATGGTGTAGCCGACGTCGCCGTAGACGCTATTTGTCATCTCGATCGTGAGCACGCCTTCGACCCACACCGGGTTCCAGCCGTCCATCTTCGCCCGCTTCCCTTCGTCCATCTCGATGTAGACCAGCTGGTTCGGCGGCGGAGGCGGCGTGTGGATGCAGGCGCCGACGTACGGTACGAGGAGGAATTCGGTCGCGGAAGAGGCCCAGTCCTCAAGCGGCACGGTGAAACCGGGGATCTTGACCAGCTTCCCCTCCAGAGCGGCCAGCGAATCCGTCTTTTCGCCGGTCCGGTAGTTGAGTTCCGCGAGCCGCCGCCAGTTCACCTCGGTCGTGTCCTGGACCGACGCGGCCGGAAGCCCGGCGGCCGGGAGCATATCGATCGGAAACCCGGCGGAGCCATCGGGACGTCCGCCCGCGCCGGCAAGGGTCGCAATCAGCACTGTGGCGGCGGCTGGGTAGAGAATCCTGCGGCTGGCTCTGGTCATGGCAAATCCTGTTGTGCGAATCCTCAGTTCGATCCCCGCTCGTCCTCCGAAATCGGCCGCGTGATCGTGGGATACTTGATCCCGAGCTGTTCCAGATAAGTGTCGAAGCGGGTCTCGTCGTAGTAGTACTGCCTCAGGAGGGGACGGAAGGTGTCCATGATCTCCCGGTTGAGGTCGATGGGTGGCGCGTCGTCCGGCCCGATAAAGGGAATATACTCCACGCCCGCGGTTTGTTCATCCCTGAAGTAGGTCCAGGCCTGATCGACCAGCTCCGGCTGGGCGAAGAGCTGCAGAGCGGTGCGGGCCATCACGCGGGCGCCCGCCACCGCCCCCTTGTGCGCAATCGGGGTCGCCATCGCCATGGCGCTCGACCAGTGGTGGCCGGGAAGCCCCGGGACGTTCGACGGGAAGCGCAGGGTCACGGTGGGCACGTTCCACGAGATGTCGCCGATGTCGTCGGATCCGCCGCTGCGGCGCGGTCCCGGCGTGCCGAGCTGCGAGAGGGAGGTCGGCATCCCCGACGGGACGCTCCCCACCGACTGCTGCACCGCGCTGGCGAATTCGTGGTCGTCGTCGGTCCACTCCGGGAGCCCGACATCCTGGATGTGTTCGTACATCGTCTCGGCCACGACCCTGTTGAAGTGCCGCGGCCAGGCGGCCCCGATGATCCGGTACGACATCTCGGTGTCGGTCATCATGGCCGCGCCCTCCGCGATGCGGACGGCCGTGTCGAAGTTGCGCTTGATGTCCTCGTAGTCCATCTCGCGGATGAAATACCAGACGGAAGCGCGCGAAGGCACCACGTTCGGCTGGTCGCCGCCGTCGCTGATCACGTAGTGGGAGCGCTGGTTCGGGTGAAGGTGCTCGCGGCGGAAGTTCCACGCCACGTTCATGAGCTCGACGGCGTCCAGCGCGCTGCGGCCGCGCCAGGGGGAGCCCGCGCCGTGCGCCGCCTCGCCCTCGAAGGAGAACTCCACGGAGACGAGCCCCGTTCCCCCGCCCTGCCCCCAGCTCACCGACAGGTTGCTGCTGACGTGGGTGAACAGGGTGACGTCGATATCCTCCAGGTATCCGTCCCGCACGTACCAGGCCTTCGAGGCGAGCTGCTCCTCGGCAACGCCGGGCCAGAGCACCAGCGTGCCCTGGATTCCCTCGGCCTCCATGACTTCCTTCAGCGCCAGCGCCGCCACCACGTTCACCGCCTGCCCCGAGTTGTGTCCCTCGCCGTGCCCGGGTGCCCCCGGAACCAGCGGATCGTGATAGGCCACCCCCGGCTTCTGGTTCGCCTTGGGAATCCCGTCGATGTCCGAGCCGAATGAGATGACGGGCTCGCCGCTCCCCCAGCGCGCGAACCAGGCCGTCGGGATGCCCACGGGTGCGTGCTCGATGGTGAAGCCGTTCTCCTCCAGGATGCCCGTGATGTACGCCGAGGTCTCGAGCTCCTGCTGCCCGAGTTCGGAGAAGGAGAAGATCTTGTCGACCATCACCTGCGCGAGCTTCGCGCGTTCCAGCACGCCCTCTTCCACGCGTTCGAGAAGGGGGGCGAGCTGCTCGCCGGAAAGACCCTGGGAGGCGGCGGACGCGGGGATGACGAAAAGCGCGGCTAGCGCCGCCGTGATCGTTCGGTTGGTCATTGACGCACCTGGGGTGGAAGTACCTGGGGAATCGGGCACGACTGAAGATAGGGACTGGCGACCCGCACCGGAAAGGTGCGGCGCCGTCACCCCCGCCGGTACGCGAACGACAGGACAGTATGGCAATCTTCGCGCCTGCCCCGGACAGGTCAGGCTTGATTTCTCGTATTAAGAGATCATATTTCTCGGATTAAGATTCTGAATTTCTCGTAATAGGATACATCCGCCCGGATCGGAGACGCCTTGTATTCCAGACACCTTCATCCACTCGTGCGCGCCATGCTGGGCGAGTTCCGCATCGTCTACCTCACGGGTCCAAGGCAGTCCGGGAAGACCACGCTGGCCCGCAGAGTCGCCGCCGATGCGGGTCTGCGCTACGTCACCCTGGACGACTCCGCCATCCAGGCGGCGGCAGCGTCCGACCCGTACGGCTTCGTCAGGTCTTTTCGCGGTCAGCCGGTCGTCCTCGACGAATTCCAGCAGGTGCCCGGGCTGATACCCGCCATCAAGGAGGCATCCGACCGTCGCGCAAGCGAGCCCTCGTTCCGCCAGCCATCCGGAGTGGCGCGCAAGGGGCTTTTCCTCCTCACCGGCTCCGCCGATATCTTCCGCTCGGCGCGAGCACAGGAGGCCCTGCCCGGCCACATGGCCCGCCTGGAACTCCTGCCGCTGTCCGTCGCCGAGCTTCAGGGGAGTCGGCGCAACCTGATCGACTGCCTGTTGGCGGGAGACTTCACGTCCGTGGACCCCGGTCCCGCCCCAACCCGCGAGGAGATCGCCAGGCTGATCCTGCTCGGCGGGTATCCCGAGATCCGGGGCATGGGTCGCCGCGCCCGCACCATCTGGTTCAGATCGTACACCGAGGGGCGGTTCTTCAAGGACTTCGAGACGCTCTACACACCCCGAGGCGACTACCACTCGAGGATTCGGACCCTGGCGCCCTACCTCGCCGGCCGAAGCGGCAACCTGCTCAAGTATGCCAGTCTCGCCAACGACCTCGAACTCAACGACAAGCTCGCCAAGAGCTACGTGGAGATCCTCGAACTGATGTTCCTGATTCGCCGGGTTCCCTCGTATCGCAAGAATCTGGCGCGGCGCATGGCCGTGCGCATGCCCAGGCTGCACTTCGTCGATACCGGTCTCGCGTCCCACCTTCTCGGCCTGCGCAACGAGGCCCGGCTCCTTCTGAGTCCGCACTACGGCTCGTTGCTGGAGACGCTGGTCTTCATGGAGTGCGCCAAGCATGCCGAGTGGGCCGATGAGGAGGTCGGGCTCTTCCACTTTCGCGACAGGCGGCAGCGCGAGGTCGACATCGTGCTGGAACGGCCCGACGGCCGCATCGTCGGCGTCGAGGCAAAGGCCTCCGCCACTGTCCGCCGCGAGGACTTCAACGGTCTGGCCGCCCTGGCCGAACTCGCCGGGACCGCCTTCGAGCACGGCATCCTCATCTACACCGGAGCCGAGGTGCTGCCGTTCCACCGGGGGAGCAAACGCATGTTTGCCCTGCCGCTGCGGTTACTCACCATGTGATCCCCTCCGGTACGCGAACGGCCACACGTGGAAGTAGTCCTTCACGTTCCCCCACAGCTTCGACAGCCCCTTGGGTTCGAAGATCAGGAAGAGGATGATCACGAGGCCGAAGACGGCCTGCTGCGCGTAGGGGAGCAGGCCCGCCACGTGGGGGGCGGTCTCCTGGAGGGCGCGGCCCGCGTTGGTGATGAACGCCGGGAGGAGCGTGATCAGGGCGGCGCCGAAGAGCGACCCGCGGATTGTGCCCAGGCCGCCGACGATGATCATCGCCAGGTACACGATGCTGATCTCCAGCGTGAAGCGCTCCCAGGTGACGATGCTGCGGTAGAATGCGATCAGTGCCCCCGCCAGGCCGGCGAAGAACGAAGAGGTGGCGAAGGCGAGCAGCTTGGTGCGGAAGATGTCGACGCCGATGACGCTCGCCGCGATGTCCTGGTCGCGCACCGCGACGAACGCCCGGCCGGCCCGCGAGCGGAAGAGGTTCGCCGTGAAGAGCGCGGTGGCGGCCGCCGCGAGCACCGCGATCCAGTAGAAGTTGAAGGCGCTGTTGAGGCGGAGGCCGAAGAGGCGCGGCGCAGGCAGGACGATCGCCTCGGTGCCCCCGGTAAGCGCGGTCCAGTTCACCATGGCCCACTGGACGATCTCCTGGGCCGCCAGAGTGGCGATGGCGAGGTAGAGGCCCTTGAGGCGCAGCGACGGCAGCCCGAAGAAGATCCCCACCGCCGCCGTGAGGAAGCAGGCCAGTACGATGCTCACCCCCCACGGGAGGCCCAGGTTGAGGGTGAGAAGCCCCGCCGCGTACGCCCCGACGGCCATGAAGGCGCCGTGTCCCAGCGAGATCTGCCCCGTGTAGCCGACCAGGATGTTGAGCCCGATCGCGCCGACCGTCGCGATCGCGACCTGGTTGGCGAGGTCGAGCCAGTAGGGGCTGGCGAAGAAGGGGAAGACGAGCACGGCCACCGCGAAGAGCGCCAGCCGGACCCGCTGGACGGGCCGCGGCCGCAGTCCCATGTCGGACCGGTAGCGCGTGTGGAAGACGCCGCACTCGTAGCTCATACGCGCATCCTCCCGCCCACCGGACGCCCGCCAACGCCCATGGACCGCCCGCCGCTCCGCTCGGCCGTGCTCATACGCGCTCGATGATCTCCTTCCCGAAGAGCCCGTAGGGCCGAACCATCAGCACCAGAATCAGCACCACGTACGGGACCACGAGGTTGAGCCCGTGCCCCACGTACCCCCCTGTGTACGCCTCCAGCAGCCCGATGACGGCCCCGCCGACCACCGCGCCGCGGATCGAGTCGAGTCCGCCCAGGATCACCACCGGGAAGACGTGCAGCCCGATCGCGGCCACGTTCGGCGTCACGCCCACGATGTTTCCGAGCATCATCCCCCCGATCGCGGCGGACGCGGCCGCCAGTCCCCACGCCACCCCGAAGACGCGCGGGATGCTGATCCCCATGCTCAGCGCGGCCTGCTGGTCGTCGGCGATCGCGCGCATCGCGATCCCGTCGCGGGTGTGGCGGAAGAAGAGCCACAGCGCGGCCAGCACGGCGAGCGCGATCGGGATGGAGACGAGGCGTCCCGCCGACAGCAGCGCCGGACCGATTTCGACGGTCCCCGCGGGCAGGAAGGACTCGAAAGCGCGCGGGCTCGGGCCCCAGATGGCGTTGACCAGGCCGCGCAGGATCGACGAGAGCCCGATCGTGACCATGATCATCGAGATGATGGGCTCGCCGATCAGGGGGCGCAGCACCAGACGCTCGATCGCCAGCGCCGCCGCGACCGCGAGCAGGATGGTGACGAGGACGCCGAGGCTCCACGGCAGTCCGATCTGCGCCACCGCGAAGAAGATCAGGTAGGTGCCGAGGAGGAGAAGGTCCCCCTGGGTGAAATTGATCACGTCGCTGGCCTTGTAGATGACCACGAACCCCGCGGCGGCCAGGGCGTAGATCATCCCGGTGCTCAGCCCGGAGACTGTTAGCTGGAGGAAGTCGGCCATGGGTCAGCGGCTCCCGGGCCGGCGGGGCTCGCGGACGGCTCCGGCGCGCGTCCCGGTCATCGCGCCCGCTCCATCGTCTCGATGCGGAGTTCGTGCGCGACCTCGGCGGTGCGCCCGTCCTGGTAGGTGATCTCGGTGGCGACCGTGACCGAATCGCCCTCCCCGGCCAGCGCCGCGATGATGTCGCCGAAGCGCTCCCCGATGTGGCGGCGGCGCACCTTGCGCGTCCGTGTGAGCTCGGCATCGTCGGCGTGCAGCTCCTTGTGCAGCAGCAGGAAGCGGCGGATGCGGGCGGCGGGGGGCAGGTCGCGGTTGATGGTGGCGACGTGGTCATGGACGAGGCCGTAGACCTCCTCGCGGCGGGCCAGGTCGGTGAAGGTCGTGTAGGGGATTCGGTGGCGCTCCGCCCACTGCCCCGCGTTCTCCATGTCGATGGCGATCATCGAGGTGACGAAGGGCGCGCCACCCCCGCCAAAGACCACCGCCTCGCGCACGTAGGGGCTGAACTTGAGCTTGTTCTCGACGAACTGGGGCGAAAAGCTCGTCCCGTCGGCGAGCTTCATCACGTCGGCCAGGCGGTCGATGACGACCAGGTGCCCGCCGTCCTCGAAGTAACCGGCGTCGCCGGAGTGCAGCCAGCCGTCCGCGAGCGCCTCGGCGGTGGCGTCCGGGTTGCGGAAGTACCCCTGAAAGACCGCGGGGCTGCGGCAGAGGATCTCGCCGTCGTCGGAGATCCGGATCTCGGTCTGCGGGAACGGCCGCCCCACCGTGTGGAAACGGATGTCGCCGTCCCGGTGGACCACGGAGATGCCCGACACCTCGGTCTGGCCGTAGAGCTGCTTCAGGTTGACCCCGATCGCGTGAAAGAAGCGGAAGACGTCCGGCCCCAGCGCCGCCCCCCCGGTGTAGGCGCGCCGCACCCGGCTCAGGCCGAGCTGGTCGCGGATCGGCTGGAAGACGGTGCAGTCGGCGAGGCGGTGGCGCATGCGGGCGGGCAGGCCTGCACCCGCCTCGGCCGCCCGCATCCCCTCCTTCATCGCCCACCGGTACATCCAGCGCTTCAGCCGGCTCGTGTCCTCGGCCATGACCTGGACGTCCGAAACCATGTTCTCCCAGATGCGCGGCGGCGACATCATGAAGGCGGGGCCGATCTCGCGGATGTCGTTCCGCACCGTAGCCGTCTCCTCGGGGAAGTTCACCGTGAAGCCCGCCAGCAGCGCGCTCGCCACCCCGACCATCTGTTCGCCGATCCAGGCCAGGGGCAGGAAGGAGACGAATTCGTCGCCGGGCCGCATCGGGTCGACCTCGACGAGCTGCGCCGCCATGGCGAGGAGGTTTGCGTGGGACAGCATCGCCAGCTTCGGCACGCTCGTCGTCCCGGAGGTCGTGCAGAGAAGTGCGGTGTCCCCGGACCGGATTGCGGCGAGTCGATTGACAAATTCCATGGGAAATCTGTCAAACAATCTGTAACCGAGCGCCTCAACCTCCTCGAAGGCCATCAAACCGGCCGCTTCGTACCCGTACATCCCCCGGGGATCGTAGTAGACGATGCGCTCCAGCCCCGGCACGCGGTCCCGCACTTCGAGCACCTTGTCCACCTGCTCCTGGTCCTCGGCGACGATGACCCGGGCGTCGGCGGCCTCAAGCATCCGGGCCAGCTCCGCGGAGATCGAGTCCTGGTAGAGGCCGAGCGGCAGCGCCCCGATCGCCTGCGCCCCCAGCTCCGCGATCACCCACTCGGGGCGGTTGTCCCCGATGATCGCGATCCGGTCCCCCTTCTCCACCCCCAGTTCCACGAGCCCCAGCGCGAACGACCGGACCCGGGCCAGGAACCCCGCCCAGGTGATCTCCTGCCAGATCCCGAACTCCTTTTCGCGGAGCGCGACTTCGTCCGGATGTTCGGCGGCGCGTTGGGCGAGCAGGCCCGGAAGGGTGGCGCTCATGCGACATCCCCCCGCGCATGCCCCAGGTACGCGTCGATCACGGTCGGATCCCGGCGCACCTCGTCCGGCGTCCCCTGCGCGATCCGCCGCCCGAAGTCGAGGACCACCACCCGGTCCGAGATGTCCAGAATCACGTCGATGTCGTGGTCGACCACCACCACCGTGACGCCCCACTCCTCGTTCACATCGAGGATGAAGCGCGCCATCGACTCCTTCTCCTCCGCGTTCATCCCCGCGGTCGGCTCGTCGAGCAGCAGGATCGAAGGCTCGAGCGCCAGCGCCCGGGCCACCTCCACGAGCCGCTGGTTCCCGTAGGCCAGGTTCCCCACCTCCCGGCCGCGCAGCGGCTCCAGGTTCATGAAGTCGATGATCTCCTCGACCCGCCGCCGGTGCGCGATCTCGACCCGGCGCTGCCGGCCCAGGTAGAGTCCGCCGCTCAGAACCCCGCCCGTCATGTGCACGTGACGCCCCAGCATGAGGTTCTCCAGCACGGTCATGTGCTTGAACAGCTCGATGTTCTGGAAGGTGCGCGCCACGCCCAGCCCCGCGATCCGGTGCGGGGGCAGGCGGTTCAGCAGGTGGCGCTCCCCATCCCCGCCCACCAGCGTGATCGTCCCCTCCTGCGGCCGGTACAGCCCCGACACGCAGTTCAGCACGCTGGTCTTCCCCGCCCCGTTCGGCCCGATCAGCGCGAGGAGCTCGCCGCGCCGCACCTCCATGGTGAGCCGGGAGAGCGCGGTGACGCCCCCGAAGCGGAGCGAGAGGTCCCTGAGTTCGAGGATGGCCATGGGGGAAGGATAAGCCGGCAGCGCGGCGGGAACAGGGCCGGCAAGCGCATCATCCCGCGGAGCCGTATTCTCAGTCGGCGGGATGCGCGACCATGCGACCGTCCCGCTGGCCCGGCCCATAGCGGAAACAGCGCCCACAATCCCGGAGTCCCATGTCCCAACAACCCCACACCGTCGACCAATCGGACCGAATCGTCCCCATCAACCTCCGCCAGACCGGTCGGACCCCGGTCGAGTTGCTGATCTCCACCCGCGTGCGGAAGTCCCCCTACTGGCACCTCTCCCACGCGGCCGGCTGCTGGCGCGCCACGATCTACAACCGCATCTACCACCCGCGCGGCTACGTGCGGCCCGAGGACGGCGGGGCGTCGGCCGAACACGAGGCGCTGACCCACCACGTCACGGTCTGGAACGTCGCCGTGGAGCGCCAGATCCGCGTGCGGGGCCCGGACGCCGAGCGGTTCACCGACTACGTCATCACCCGCGACGCCACCCGCATCGAGCCGATGCACGGGAAGTACGTCATCCTCTGCAACGAGCGGGGCGGGATCCTGAACGACCCGGTGCTGCTTCGCCTGTCGCAGCACGAATTCTGGTTCTCGCTGGCCGACTCCGACCTGCTCTACTGGCTGCAGGGGGTGAACGTCGGCATGGGGATGGATGTCGAGATTGACGAGATCGACGTGTGCCCGCTGCAGATCCAGGGGCCGAAGTCGCTGGCGCTGATGGCAGACCTGGTGGGCAATACGATCTGCGACATTCCGTACTACGGGCTTATGGTGGCCGAGATCGCGGGCTGCCCGGTGGTGATCTCGCAGTCGGGCTTTTCGGGCGAAAAGGGCTACGAGATCTACCTGCGCGACGCCACCCTGCACGCCGAGCGGCTGTGGGAGGCGGTGCTGAAGGCGGGCGAGGCGCACCAGCTGATGGTGATCGCACCCGGTCATCAGCGCCGGATCCAGGCGGGGATTCTCTCCTGGGGACAGGACATGGACCACGAGACCGTGCCGTTCCAGTGCAACCTCGGGTACCAGGTGCCCCGCGAGAAGGAGGGGGACTACATCGGCCGCGCCGCGCTCGAGCGGATGCGGACGGAGATCGAGGCCGGGCGGCCGCCGTTTGCCATGGTGATCGTGGGGATGAAGATGGGCGGAAGGCCGATCGACGACTACGCGCCCGACTTCTGGCTGGTGTCGGGGGCGGACGGAGGCGACCCGATCGGGTATCTGACCTCGCCGTGGCATGCGCCGGAGCTCGGGTGCAACATCTCGCTGGGCTATGTGCCGGTGGGAATGAGCGGCGTCGGAACGGAGCTGACGGTCTGGCTGCCGGACGAGTACGCGAGCAAGCCGGGCAAGCCCGACCGGGCACGGGTGTGCGAGGTCCCCTTCCGGCCGTCGGTGAACCCCAGCGCGCGGGAGGTCGCGCGGGATCGGGGCGAGGACGCGGTGGTGTAGCGTCCGGCGACCGGTAGACGGCTGCCGCCGTGGCCCGCCAGCCCCGACTTGGCGGACCCGACCCGCCAGACCCGACCCGCCGGACCCGGCCCGCCGGACCCGGCCCCACCACAGCCCCGGCCCCGTGTCCGCGACTTTGCCGGCGGCCGGCCGGCACGCCGTCCCCAATTTGGCGCTTCGCACGAATCCGAAGATGACCGAACATTTCCCGAATTGGGGGGTATAAGAGGGGAGAGGGACCAACCGACCAACCCACAGACCAGGGATTCAGCACCATGTCCGCCGAAAGTGTCGCCATCGCCTTGGCCCACCCCCACCACCCCACCACCCTGCACCGCGGCGACGACCCCGGCGCGACCGACCTCACCGTCGACGACCCCGGCTCGACCGCCCCCGCCGCCGCCCTGCACCCCGCCGCGGAGCCCCCAACCCACGATCCCCGCCTCGGCGACGATCCGCTCGGCGACGAGATCGCCGCCCTCTGCGCCCACATCAGCGCCGCCACCTGCCGCCTCCTCACCCTGCTCCGGGTCTACGACGAGGAGGGCCTTTGGCAGGGGTGCCGCTCCTGCGCCCACTGGCTCTCCTGGCGCACCGGGATCTCGCTCGGGCCCGCCCGCGAAAAGGTCCGCGTCGCGCGTTGCCTGCCATCGGTGCCGCTCATCTCGGCCGCCTTCGCGAAGGGCGAGCTCTCCTATTCCAAGGTGCGGGCCCTGACCCGCGTGGCCACCGCCGGCAACGAGGCCGAACTCCTCGACTTCGCCCGCCACGGCACCGCCGCCCACGTCGAGCGCATGGTCCGGGAGTGGCGCCGGCTCGACCGGAGCGACGCCTGCCCGGACGGCTGGCCCGGCCAGGCCGACCCCTCCGAGCACCGCAGCCTCTCGCTGCACCTCGCCGACGACGGCAACTACGAGATCCGCGGCCTGCTCAGCCCCGAGGTGGGCGCCCTGCTGCTCAAGGCCCTCGAGGGAGCGGAGGACAAGCTCTACCGCGAGCAGCGCGCCGCCGGAACCGAGCAGGAGACCACGCCTGCACAGCGCCGCGCCGACGCCTTCGGACTCTGGCTGGAAGATCGCCTCCAGCCCCGGGTCCAGCTCGTCGTGCACTCCTTCGAGGGGGCGCCCGATACCGCGACGGACAACGCGCACGTTTCAGCTGAAACGTCCCATCCGGCCATCGCGGCGCCCACGCTCGTCACGGAAGACGGATCCCGCGTTTCAGCTGAAACGTCTTCGCGGCTCTGCTGCGATGCGGAGGTCGTGCCCATCGCGCGCGGAAAGAACGGCTCGGTGCTCGATGTCGGGGCGCCGCAGCAGAACCGTCGGCTGGCGGCTGCGCAAGGCGCTCGAGGCCCGCGACGGCGGATGCCGCTTCCCCGGCTGCGGTTCGCGCCTGCGCACCCACGCCCACCACATCGCCCACTGGGCCCACGGCGGAGAGACGGCGATGGACAACCTGGTGCTGCTCTGTCCCTTCCATCACCGCGCGGTCCACGAAGGCGG